>NZ_JAODNK010000137.1 GCF_025465275.1 Nocardia sp.
GGGACCTCGTTCCCAGAGCCGGCGCCCGGCTAGCTCTCGATCCAGGAGGCGCAATTGAGTAGGCAAAGTCTGACGAAGGCTCATGCGAAGATCACCGAACTATCGTGGGATCCGACCTTCGCAACGCCGGCCACTCGTTTCGGTACCGATTACACCTTCGAGAAAGCTCCCAAGAAGGATCCGCTCAAGCAGATCATGCGGTCCTACTTTCCCATGGAGGAGGAGAAGGACAATCGCGTATACGGCGCGATGGACGGCGCCATCCGCGGCAATATGTTCCGTCAGGTACAGCAGCGGTGGCTCGAATGGCAGAAGCTGTTCCTGTCGATCATTCCGTTCCCGGAGATCTCGGCCGCACGCGCGATGCCGATGGCCATCGACGCCGTGCCCAACCCGGAGATCCACAACGGGCTGGCGGTACAGATGATCGACGAGGTTCGTCACTCCACGATCCAGATGAACCTCAAAAAGCTGTACATGAACAACTACATCGACCCAGCCGGGTTCGATATGACGGAGAAGGCGTTCGCGAACAACTACGCGGGCACCATCGGCCGGCAGTTCGGTGAAGGGTTCATCACCGGTGACGCGATCACCGCGGCCAATATCTACCTGACCGTGGTAGCCGAAACCGCTTTCACCAACACGCTTTTCGTGGCCATGCCCGATGAGGCCGCCGCCAATGGCGACTACCTGCTGCCTACCGTGTTCCACTCGGTGCAGTCCGATGAGTCCCGCCACATCTCCAACGGGTACTCCATCCTGCTGATGGCACTCGCCGACGAACGCAATCGCCCACTGCTCGAACGCGATCTGCGCTACGCATGGTGGAACAACCACTGCGTGGTCGACGCCGCGATCGGCACCTTCATCGAGTACGGCACCAAGGACCGCCGCAAGGACCGGGAGAGCTACGCCGAGATGTGGCGGCGGTGGATCTACGACGACTACTACCGCAGCTACCTCATCCCGCTCGAAAAGTACGGTCTGACAATTCCGCACGATCTGGTCGAGGAAGCGTGGAAGCGCATCACCGACAAAGGCTATGTGCACGAAGTCGCGCGGTTCTTCGCCACCGGCTGGCCGGTGAACTACTGGCGGATCGATGCGATGACCGACAAGGACTTCGAGTGGTTCGAGCACAAGTACCCGGGCTGGTACTCGAAGTACGGCAAGTGGTGGGAGGAGTACAACCGTCTCGCCTACCCCGGCCGGAACAAGCCGATCGCCTTCGAGGAGGTCGGGTACCAGTACCCGCACCGGTGCTGGACCTGCATGGTGCCGGCCCTCATTCGCGAGGACATGGTCGTGGAGAAGGTCGACAACCAGTGGCGGACCTACTGCTCGGAAACCTGCTACTGGACCGACGCCGTCGCCTTCCGCAGTGAGTACCAGGGCCGCCCGACCCCGAATATGGGGCGGCTCACCGGATTCCGCGAATGGGAAACCCTGCACCATGGTAAAGACCTCGCGGACATCGTCTCCGATCTCGGATACATCCGCGACGACGGCAAAACCCTTGTGGGCCAGCCGCACCTGGATCTGGACAACCCGAAAAAGCTGTGGACCCTCGACGACGTGCGGGGCAACACCTTCCAGAGCCCGAACGTGCTCTTGAACCAAATGTCCGACGCCGAACGCGAGGCGCACGTCGCCGCATACCGCGCGGGCATCGTCCCGGCCTGACCCCCCGCTCGGTGGGTGGCGCCGAACTCGACGCCACCCACCGCCTCACCACCGATTCCCGAGCCCAGGAGACACCCCCGTGGCCGACCAGCACCGTATCAATTTCGAGCCCGTCGACATCGAGATGGAAGTCGGCGAAGAGGAGAGCATCCTCGATGCCGCGTTCCGGCAAGGAATTCACCTCATGCACGGCTGCCGCGAGGGGCGGTGCTCGGCCTGCAAGTCCTATGTCCTCGACGGCGAAATCCAGATGGAGAACTACTCGACCTTCGCGTGCAATGACGCCGAGGTGGAGGAGGGATTCGTATTGCTCTGTCGCTCACATGCTTTCAGCGACTGCACCATCGAACTCCTCAACTTCGACGAGGACGAACTGCTCAGCGGTATCGCCCTGCAGGATGTGCGCACCCAGGTGGTCGCGATCGAGCCGATGACCAAGGACATCGTTTCGCTGCGGCTGCGCCCCGTCGAACCAGCGGCGTACGAGTTCAAACCGGGCCAATACTCCGATCTGCGGATCCCAGGAACCGAGGAACACCGGTCCTTCTCCATGGCGACGACACAATCGACGCCGGAGCAGCTCGAATTCCTCATCAAGAAATACCCGGGCGGCCAGTTCGCCGGGTTGCTCGAGGACGGGATCTCCGTGGGCGACGAGATCGGTTTGACCGGTCCGTACGGGTCTTTCACCCTCAAGGAGGGCCACGTCCTGCCGTTGGTCTTCATCGGCGGCGGCGCGGGGATGGCCCCGATTCTCTCGCTGCTGCGGCATATGAGTGAGACGGGCAATACCCGGCAGGTGCATTTCTATTACGGAGCCCGCACCCCGCGGGACCTGTTCTACCTCGACGAGATCCTCGAGCTCGGCGCGCAACTGACGAACTTCACGTTCGTGGCGTGCCTCTCGGAATCGATGGACCCGCACCAGGTTTCGGGCTCGATCGTCGTCGAGGAAGGGAATGTCACCGATGTCGTCGCTCGCCGCGAACCGGCTATCGACAAAGCCGAGATCTACCTGTGCGGACCACCGCCCATGGTCGACGCCGCCCTCGAACTGCTCGAGGCCGGCGACACCCCGAAGGACCAGATCTTCTACGACAAGTTCACCAGCCCCGCCTTCGACAAGAACTGAGAAACGAGATGACCCCAACCACCGGGAACAAGCACCGCAGCTTCCCCAAGATCGAGTTCACCGACTCCGAGGCCGGAGCGCTGGAATTCCCCAGCTCCCGTAGCCGCACGTACAACTACTACAAGCCGGCCAAACGGCGCTCGACGATGTACGAGGACGTGACGGTCGACGTACAACCGGACCCCGAGCGGCACCTGACGCAGGGCTGGCTCTACGGCTTCGGCGACGGCCCCGGTGGCTACCCGCAGGAGTGGACCGCCGCGAAATCATCGAACTGGCACACCTTTCGCGACCCGAACGAGGAGTGGGACCAGACCATCTACCGCAATAACTCCAAGGTCGTCCACCAGGTCGATCTGTGCCTGTCGAACGCCAAGCGAGCGCGCGTCTACGATGCCTGGAACACCCCGTGGCTCACGTTCATCGCTCGAAACCTGGGTGCGTGGATGCATGCGGAAAATGGCCTGGCACTGCATGTCTTCACCTCTATCCAGCGTTCCTGCCCCACGAACATGATCAATACCGCGGTGGCGGTGAACGCCGCTCACAAGATGCGGTTCGCGCAGGACCTGGCGCTGTTCAACCTGGACCTGTCCGAGGCCAATGCCGACTTCGACGGCGCGGTGCATCAGGAAGTCTGGCAGTCCGCGCCCGAGTGGCAGCCCACTCGCGAAGTGGTCGAGCGGCTGACCGCGGTGCCGGACTGGTGTGAGCTGCTGTTCGCCTCGAACATCGTCTTCGAGCAACTGGTCGGTTCGCTGTTCCGCAGCGAACTGGTCATGCAGATCGCCGCCGGGAACGGCGACTACATCACGCCCACGATCGTGGGCACCGGCGAGCACGACTACGACCGCGATCTCGCCTACTCCCGCAACCTGTTCCGATTGCTGACCCGCGACCCCGAGTACGCCGAGTCGAACAAGGAACTGCTGGGCGCCTGGTTGCAGACCTGGGTGCCGCGCTGCCTCGATGCGGCCCGCGCGCTGCAGCCGATCTGGTCGCAGCCGGCCGATAAGGCAGTCACTTTCGCGACCAGTCTCGAAACCGCGAAGGACAAGTTCGGTTTCCTGCTCGAAGACCTCGGGCTGGACATCCCCAAGGAGTTGGACCAGTGAGCAGCATGCAATTCGGATCGTCCACGGAGTTCTCGAACATGTGCGGCGTCACCCTGATGAACACCCCCATCGGACGCGTCGTCGCGGAGGTGATGGGCGCGAAGGACGGTGTGGAGCTGACGGAGTATCCATCGATGATCCGCGTCGACGGCCTGCGCCTGCTCGACTTCGACTACGCCGAACTCAGTGACGCCCTGGGCGAGGAATTCGACGGCTCCACCTTCGAGGAGATCAGCTCCACGCACTACGGGCGCATGGTCCATCTCGACGAGAAGACACTGCTTTTCGCCAGCCCCGAGGACGCCGCCGAGTACATCGGATTCGACCTCACCGTTCACTGAAACAGATCGAATATCGGGAGTATCCACATGTACGAGAAGAACGGCGAAAAGTACTTCATCGTGGACGGCCATGTCGCCCTCTGGGATGGGCGCGCGTCGAATCACAAGAATGTGCACGGAAAGCAGTTCATCGACTGCTTCTACGACTACCACAAGAACCTCAGCCCCGAAGAATACCTGTGGGACTACGACACCTACACGTATTACGGCGGCGACCGTCTCGAGCGCGACCTCTTCGTGGAGGGTTACGTCGACCACGCGATTTTCCAGCCTGCCCTGCTGAGTGACTTCTACCGCAACGGATTCGGGCAGACCGAGGAAGCACTGGCGCTGGTCCGCAGAAACCCCGGCAAGCTCACCTACAACCATGCCTACGATCCTCGCTACGAGCAGGCCGGCCTCGAACAACTCCGCAGGGATGCGGAGGAGATGAATCTGCAGGGCGTCAAGCTCTACACCGCCGAATGGCACGGCGATTCCCGCGGATACAAGCTCGACGACAAGTGGTCACGTCGCTACCTGGAGGAATGTATCGCGTTGGGCATCACCAACATTCACGTCCATAAAGGTCCGACCATCCGACCGTTGGACCGTGATGCGTTCGACGTTTCGGACATCGACAAGGTGGCCACCGACTATCTCGACCTGCGTTTTGTCGTCGAGCATGTGGGCCTGCCCCGGCTGGAAGACTTCTGCTGGATCGCCACCCAGGAGTCGAACGTGTACGGCGGACTGGCCGTGGCCTTGCCGTTCATCCATACGCGGCCACGGTATTTCGCGCAGATCATCGGTGAACTCCTCTACTGGATCGGCGAGGACAAGATCCTGTTCGGCAGCGACTACGCGCTCTGGACACCGAAGTGGCTGATCGAGAAGTTCGTCGATTTCCAGATCCCCGAGGACATGCTCACCGACTACAACCCGATCACCGTCGAGCAGAAGAAGAAGATCCTCGGACTCAATACGGCGGCCCTCTACGACATCGAGGTCCCCGCAGACCTGCGACTGGCCGGGCAGGACGTCGCAGCCGCGGCCCGGGAGACCGTGTCGTCATGACCACCATCGCGCTCTGCACGGAAGAGGAAGTGCTCGAAGCCCTTTCGACGGTCATGGACCCCGAGTTGGACGAGGCGATCACCGAACTGGGCTTCGTGCGATCGGTGCTCCTCGACGACGACGGAGTCACCGTCCACCTGCGTCTGCCCACCGCATTCTGCTCGCCCAATTTCGCCTACCTGATGGCTTCCGATGCTCTGGATGCCCTTCGCCTGGTGGACGGAGCCGGTGCGATACGGGTCCTGCTGGACGACCACCACGACAGCGACAAGATCAATGCGGGTCTGGCCGCCGATGCGGGATATGTCGGAACGTTCGGCGCCGAGGCGGAGCAGAGCCTGGACGAACTGCGCGGCATATTTCGAGCGAAGGCGCACGCGGCGGCGATGGAACGCTGCGTCGCGGCGTATCTGAAGCGAACCGGCCTGGGCGCGAACGAGATCTACAAGCTCACGCTGAGCGACCTGGCTCCGGGCAGGGACAAAGCCGCGCTGCTGCGCCGCCGGATGAGCGTAGGGCTGAGCACCTGCCCGGCCAGCCAGGTGTTCGTCGACGACCAAGGGCAGCGAATACCACCCGAATCGGTGCCGATTCGGCTGCGCTTCGCCAAGTCTGTGCGCATCTCGATGGAAGGCAACGCCCACTTCTGTCGCGGTCTGCTCGCCACCCGCTACGCCGACAGCGAATCCGACGGCGCCACACCGCGAATCACCGATCTCAGAACAATCAGGAGCCACCGATGAAGGCCGTGCAGGTTGTGGGCTACCACACCAAGCTGCAGCTCACCGATATCCCCGAACCCACCATCGCCGGACCGCTCGATGTGATCGTGCGCATCGGCGGTGCCGGCGTGTGCCGCACCGATCTGCACATTCTCGAGGGGCAGTGGGCAGCGAAAAGCGGTGTCGCACTGCCGTACACGATCGGCCACGAGAATGCCGGATGGGTCCACGCCGTCGGTGACGCCGTCACGAACGTCGCGGTCGGCGACAAGGTGATCCTGCATCCGCTGATCACCTGTGGACTCTGCCGCGCCTGCCGCTTCGGCGACGATGTCCATTGTGAGAACAGCGAATTCCCCGGTATCGACGTCAACGGCGGCTATGCCGAGTACCTGCGCACCACCGCCCGCAGCGTGGTCCGGATCGACGACTCGCTCGAGCCGGCGGACGTCGCCGCTCTCGCGGACGCGGGCCTGACGGCGTACCACGCGGTCGCCAAGGTGGCCGAGACAACTCGGCCCGGCGATGTGTGCGTGGTGATCGGCGCCGGCGGGCTCGGGCACATCGGCATCCAAGTGCTCAAAGCGATCTCCGGAGTCACCGTGGTCGTGCTCGATCGCAATCCGGCCGCAGTCGATCTCGCGGTACAGATCGGCGCTGATCTCGGCATCGTCGCCGACGGTACGCACATCCAGCAGGTGCTGGAGCTGACCGGCGGGCACGGCGCCGAGGCGGTAGTCGACTTCGTCGGCGAGGGCGGCGCGACCCGGGAAGGAATCGCAATGCTGCGGCGGGCCGGAAACTATTACGTCGTCGGGTACGGCGAGAACATCGATATCCCGACCATCGACGTGATCTCCACGGAAATCAATTTCATCGGAAATCTCGTCGGCTCCTACAACGACCTGCAGGAGCTCATGACCCTTGCCGCCCAGGGCAGAGTCACGCTGCACACGACCGAATATCGGCTCGAGAACTTCCAGCAGGCACTGGACGATCTCGATGCCGGGCGGGTGCGCGGCCGGGCGATTCTCGTCCCCTAGACCCAATTCTCCGCAGAAAGCACGAAAGGAAGCATCAGCCATGGCAAAAGAGCTGCGCTACAACAAGGACGCACGATCCCGGCTCGAGCAGGGCGTGAACGCCCTCGCTGACGCGGTCAAGGTGACGCTGGGTCCCAAGGGACGCAATGCGGTGCTCGAAAAGCTCACCGGCCCACCAACTATCACCAATGACGGCGTCACCATCGCCCGCGAAATCCAGCTGCGCGAGCCCTTCGCCAATATGGGAGCGCAACTGGTCAAGGAAGTGGCGATGAAGACCAATGGCGTGGTTGGTGACGGCACCACCACCGCCACGGTGCTCGCCCAGGCCATGGTCCGCGAGGGACTGCGGGCCGTCGAGGCCGGCGCCAATCCGATGCGGGTGCGCCGCGGCATCGAGCGCGCCGTGTCCACCGTCGTCGATTCACTCCGCGATCAGGTCTCCGAAGTCGATGGCCAGGGCGATCTGCAGCGAATCGCGACACTCGCCGCGAGCGACGACGAAACGATCGGACAGGCTGTCGCACAGGCCGTCGACTACGTCGGCAAGTCGGGCATCGTCACCACCGAGGAGAGCGAATCCCTAGGGCTGTCGGTCAATATCGTCGACGGCATCGAGTTCGACCACGGCTACACCTCCGGGTACATGATCACCGATCCGGAGCGGATGGAAGCGGTGCACATCAACCCGCTGATTCTGCTGACCAACAAGAAGATCAACCAGGTACAGGACATCATGCCCAGCATCGAGGCTGCCAAACGGGCCGACCGGCCGCTGGTCGTCCTGGCCGAAGACGTCGACGGACCGGCGCTGCAACTGCTGGTCGGCGGCAATATGCACAAGACGATGCCCTCGGTGGTCGTTCGCGCGCCCGGCTTCGGACACCGCCGGGTAGCGGAACTCGAGGACCTGGCGACAGCGCTGGGCGGACACGTTATCGCGAAGGACACCGGCCTCGAACTGTCCGAAGTGACTGCGGCACATCTCGGTTCGTGCGACCGCATCACCGTGACCGAGAACGAGACGACCATCATCGGCGGCCACGGCGACCAGCGCCTGCTCGACGCCCGCATCGCACAACTCGAAGGACAATTCGAGCGTTCGAAGATCGACGCCGACCGCGACAGCCTCGAACTGCGTATCGCCCGGCTCACCGGTCGCGTTGCCGTCATCCGGGTCGGCGGCGCCACGAGCGTGGAACTCAAGGAACGCATGCTGCGAGTCGAGGATGCCCTCGCCGCGACTCGCGCCGCACTGGAGGCGGGCGTTGTCGCAGGCGGCGGCACCGCCCTCGCCCAGTCACATCGAGTGCTGACGGACCTCGACCTCACCGGTGACGAGGCAATCGGCTGCGATGTCGTACGTCGCGCCCTCGCCGAACCGCTGCGCTGGATCGCGATCAACGCCGGGTTCGACGGCGACGAGGTCGTCGAGGTGGTCGCCGGTCTGCCGCTCGGCCACGGGTTCAACGCACTCACCGGCGCATACGGCGATATGTTCGACGACGGCGTGATCGACCCGTTCAAGGTGACACGCGCCGCGTTCGAAAGCGCGGCTTCGATTGCGGCACTGCTCATTACAACCGAGACCGCGGTGGTGGAGGAAGTCATCGGCAACCCCGGTGCCATTATCGCCCCCGGATTCGGCGACCTCGCCGAAGGCATGATCCGTCCCTCGAACATCTACTGAAAAGGAGCCATTGTGCCTATGCACGTGCCTATGAAGTGTCTCGAATTGAGACGGATCTCAGATTGAGACGACGTACCCTGGTCCATGTATTCGATAGAAGAGCAGGGCGTAACCATGGCTGCCAGGGACATGCAGAAAGCACGTGAACGGTTCCTCGTCGATCACGATGTCGAGAACTCCGTCCGAGAGCCCATCGCGTATTCGTGGCAGCGGTCGAAAATGCTCAAGATCCGCCCGGATCAGCTCGAACTCCCGTTTGTGCGCGAGCCGGATCCGGACTCTCCGCTCGTGACGGCCGCCGCCCCGGTATTACAACAACTGGCCGAAGGGCTGGCGGACGAGCCTGTCAGTGTCATCCTCACCTCGGCCGACGGAGTCGTGCTGACCAGGATCGCGTCGAGCCACCGGCTCAACCGAACGCTCGACCAGGTCAATCTCGCGCCCGGCTACAGCTATTCGGAAGAATTCGTCGGCACCAACGGCATAGGCACTGCTCTCGAAACCCGCCAGCCCACCCTCGTCAGGGGTGCGGAACACTATGCCGATTGCCTGGGCGGCCTCGCCTGTGCGGGTGTCCCGATCACGCACCCGGTGAGCGGCGCCCTGGTCGGTGCGCTCGACCTCACCGGCTGGGTAGAGGACGGGGGGCCATTGCTGATCACCTTGGCCAAGTCCGCCACGGCTCAGATCGAAGGCCGTCTTCTCGCACAGTCCAGTGCCGAACAGATCGCATTATTGAACGCCTATCTGAAGGCCTGCCGCCGGTCACCGCAATCGGGAGTGCTGGCTCTCGGGGATGACGTCGTTCTGCTCAACCGGCGACTACGGCTGGCGCTGGACGCCCAAGATCAAGCCGCGCTGCTCGCACACGCCGTCGACCTGAGTTACGAGGCTGCTGCGAATCGGCACATCGTCGTCCTGCCCAGTGGGCAAACGGCCCGCCTGTCGTCGGTGGATGACTTCGGGTTCGGAGCTCGAAGCAAAATGGCCATGTTCCATGTACATTTCCTCGATATCCCCGCACCGTCCACAGTCTCGGCGATCGAAAGATCCAGCACCCTTCCCGGTATTACCGGTCGCAGCGCGTCATGGCGTATCAGTTGCCAGCACATCGCCCGTTGCACACGCGAACAACAATGGGTCACCGTTTCCGGGGAGCCCGGAAGTGGTCGGGCCGCCGTCCTCAAAGCGGCCGCCTCCGAATACATTCCCGGCCCCACCCGCGTATTCTCAGCGCCCGAACTGGCAAACAACAGCACCGAATTACAGTCTCTCGAACAAGAACTCGAACAAGAACGCTTCAGCGTCATCCTCCGCGACATCGATCTCATTGCCGAGCCGTACCAGCGGACCATCGCCGACCTGATCCAAGGGCGCGAGCACACGGGATGGATCGGAGCGACCATCGGCAGCGCCGACCACAGCACCGATGTCGACGCACTGGTTCTGCCGCACTTCAGCCATACGGTGCCGGTGCCCGCACTGCGCCACCGCATCGAGGACCTGCACGATCTGGTACCCCTGCTGCTGCGTCAACTCGGCCGCGGTGCGGAGCTGACCCTGTCACCGGCCGCAATGCGCCAACTCAGCAAATACAATTGGCCGGGAAATGTCGCCCAGCTCCGGCAGATTCTGCAGCAGGTGGTGCACCGGCAGCGTTCCGGCGTCATCGGGGTCGAGCAACTTCCGGCGGTGTGCCGCGCTCTGAGCCGGCACACACTCACACAGATCGAAGCCCTGGAACGAGATGCCATCGTGCGCAGTCTCGAAGAGCATCACGGCAACAAGAAATCGGCGGCAACAGCCCTCGGTCTCTCGCGCGCCACGATCTACCGCAAGATCAAAGAATTCGGCATCGACGTCTGAGCCGATTCATCACCGCTTCCGCACATAGCGATTGCTTACAGACCGATCAGTCTCGTCGGTGTCGGAAAATGAGACGGCCGCCACGGTCGACCCCGGGGACCATTGAGTCAGAGAAAGAGATGCATTCCCGATTCGTCTCTCCCGAGGTGAGGGCACTCGACGTCCTCGCTACCCGGCAACGGCGCCGGCAGTGGCTCACAACGGCGTGGACCTCTCAGTGAACGAAATCGCGATTTCATCTATGTTACCAATTGACCGAATCCATAGGGGTTGATTGTTAACGAGCCGACCGAAGGCCCAGGACAACGGTTTCACCGCAGCGACTTCACCCCGCTTCGTCATCGGATACTGCGGCCGTATTCGACCGACTTCCCTTGTCGCACAAACTGGTGTCCATCGGCGCCCCAGCGCTAGGGCGTCTTCCGGCCGTACAGGTCGGCGACGAACGCGATGTCCGCCTCCGCGCGACGGGATGCCGCCGCCTCGTAGAGTTGCCGGATCACTTCCGCCGACGGCAGTTCGACGCCGACGGCGCGTGCTGTTTCGATCGCCAACCCAGCATCTTTCGCCCCGAGAACCGTCGTCCACCACCCGTCCGGCGAGCTGGTCAGCACACCCTCGAAGCGGTTCCGCAATCCGGGTGCCACCACCGGGCTGGCGCCGAGCAGATCCCGCAATTGATCGTCCCCGAGTCCCCCCGATCGGCCGACGGCGAACGCCTCGGCCAACGCGACCACTCCCGACAGCAACAACAGATTGTTCGTCAGTTTGGCGGTGAGCGCCAGCGGCGCCGTGTCGTACTGCCGGACAGTCGCGGACAGCGCATCGATCATCGGACCGAGCTGCTCGATCCGGTCTGGTGCACCACCAACGAGCAACGCCGCCTGCCCAGCACTCACGGCGGCAGGACTACCCAGGACCGGCATGGCGACGAACCGATCCGCAAAGCTCTCGCTCAGCTCACCGGTGAGCGCAGGCGACACCGTCGAGCAGTCGACATAAGCGGTCTCGGAGCCCATCATCGGACGCAACTCCCCCAATGCCACCGCCCGGACCGCGGTGTCGTCCGCCAACATGGTGACGACCACATCCACACCGTCCACAGCGGCGGCAATGCTTTGCGCCTCCACGGCGCCCGCAGCCACGAGTTCTCCAGCCCGGCCCTTCGTCCGGTTCCACACCCGCACCTGGTGCCCGCCGTCCAGCAGACGCCCGGTCAGCGCCCGCCCCATCTTTCCCATGCCCAACACCGCGATATCCATCCCGGCCTCCTCGGCTCTCGAGTTCGTTGTGACAAGACGTCTCCGTCAACGGATTCCATTCTCACCACAACCTTCTCGCACTCCCGACAGCCCGTCATTACCGCTAGCCGGACAATCTCGACTCCCCTCAGCGGATTGCGAGTTTCCGCAACCGACGGTTCGGACATGCCCACCCGTCGCTGATCGGAATGTGTAGGGCCACACAGAATTCTGGCGTCGCCGGCGCGGGCCGAGGCCCGCCGCGTGGCGGCCGTTTCTCGCGAGTCCTGGCGCTCAGTACCTCACGTGCACTGCTATTACGCCGTCGGCCAGCGCCTCGACGCGGATCTGAGTCAGGTCGCGCACGTGAGCGGTCGGGGCGAGGGCGGCCGCGCGCTGACCGACACCGATGACACGCATACGGGCTGCCTTTCCGGCGGCTATACCGGCCTCCGAGTCCTCGAAAACCAGGCAGTCTTCGGGCGAAAGACCGAGCTCGGCGGCGGCCTTCAGAAAGCCCTCCGGGTCGGGCTTGCTGAAGGTGACCGATTCGGAGGTGACGCGGATCGCGGGTATGGGCAGACCGGCCGCGCCCATGCGGGAATCGGTGAGTGCGCTGTTGGCGGAGGTCACCAAGGCGTGCGGGAGGTGCGCGATGGCCGCCATGAACGATGGCGCACCCGCGACCGGCACCACACCCTCCACACTGGTGATTTCCTCCGCGAGCATGCGGGCATTGTCGGCGAGGTTCAGCTCCACGGGACGTTCCGGGAGGAGTTCGGCCATGGTCGCCCAGCCCTGACGCCCGTGCGCCACCGCCAGCACGTCGTCGGCGAGCAAGTTGTGCGCGGTGGCCCAGGACCGCCATAGGCGCTCCACGACAGCGTCGGAGTTCACGAGGGTGCTATCCATATCGAGCAGCAACCCGCGGGCGATGAGCGTGGCGTCAACTGTCATGTACTGGTTATAACCACGATTCACACTGTCGCGCAACAAGCCCTGAAACCAGTCAGATCCCACGACAGCGGGATACGCGACCTCACCGGTCTGGAATCCCAACGAGCGACGGCGTCACCCCCGAACAACATGATTCGTAGAGGTTTCTTGGAAGGGTGGCTGCAATTCAGTGCTCGGGATCGGCAGCGGGCAGGCGCAGAGTGAATGCGGCCCCGTGACCAGGCTCGCCATCCACGATGATGCTGCCGTGATGGGCCTCGACGACCTCCCGGACCAGCGCGAGACCGATGCCGTACGGCCGGGCTCCGGCACTGTGCCCGTCACCGTGTGCGAAACGGCGGAACAACCGCTCGGCACGGCGCGGATCGAGTCCCGCGCCGGTGTCGGAAACCGTGACCTCGATGTTGGCATCGGAACGGGCTACACCCAAGGTGACTGTGCCGCCAGGACTTTCGTGATTGAGCGCATTGTCGGTCAGGGCAAAGAGCGCCCGACGCAGCGCAGGCCGGACTCCGACGACGAGCGCGGGCTCCGACGAGATGACGACCTCGACCGCGATATCACGGGAGTTCGCGTGCGCGACAACACTTTCCCGAACTTCCCGGCACAGCTCGGCCAGGTCGACCCGTTCGGTCCGGGCCGGCTCACGCTCGGCGGCAGCGACAGTCAGCAGATCGTCGACGATATCGGAGAGCGCACGGGTATCGGCGACCAAGCCGTGCAACTGGTCGGCGACCACGGCGTCGAGATCCTCGCGTTCCGCTCGGCGGGCGAGCAGTTGTGCTCGCGTGTGCAACACAGTCAGCGGCGCGCGTAATTCGTGCGACGCATCGGCGACGAAACGCCGTTGTAGTTCCAACGCGGCGACCAACGGCCGGATCGCGCGCCGGGAGAGCAGCACCGACACGGCGCCCGCCGATACCAGGCCGGCAACCTCCGCGATCAGCAGCGCCTCGAGCAACCGGTCCCGGCTGCGCTGCCACGGTGTCAGATCCGCCAGCACAGCAACCCTGCGATTGTGGCGTTGGACCACCACCAGCGCTCGATAGTCCACGTCCTTCGCACGCAGGTCGTGATAGCCGGTGGAGCCGGTCACCAAGGCCGTCATCGGGGCTGGCGCGTGTGCGCTGAGGAGAATCGAACCGTCCGGTCGTGCGATGGCGAGCGACATCCCTGGTGGAGGGTCGTCCACATCGTCGACCTGCGCGGCCACCTCGGACAACTGTGCATCGATCTGACGGGACTGGATGTGCGAGTCGACCACGTAGAAGACGACACCGACGAGCAGCAGCACCGCGCCCAGCGCGAGCGTTGTCTGCACCGCCGCCATGCGCGTGGTGCGCCGCAGCATCACGGCCTCGGGCGATAGTGCGACGGGCAGGCGGCGGCCTGTCCTCATCGGGTGCCCAGCCGATATCCGACGCCGCGCACGGTATCGACCGCAGTGCGGCCGAGTTTGCGCCGCAGGTAATGCACATACGTGTCGACGGTGCCGCCTGTGTCGGCCCGATCGAACACCAACTCCAGCAACTGCTGACGCGTGAACACCTGCCGCGGCGACCGGGCCAGCACCGTCAGCAACGCGCATTCACGCTCGGACAGCGCCACCTCGTCTGTACGTCCGCCCGGATCGACCACGGTCCGAGACGCCGGCACCAGTAGCCGTGCGCCGACCGGCAGCGCGGCCACGGCGGTCAGATGCCGGCGATGCAGCGCCCGCACCCGGGCCAGCAGCTCGGGAATCTCGAACGGCTTCACCAGATAGTCCTCGGCGCCGGCGTCCAGACCCTCGACCCGATCGGCCAATGTGCCACGTGCGGTGAGCACCAGCGCCGGTGTATTGACGGCGCGCCCACGCAAGGCCCGCAACAGGTCCAAGCCCTCCAGCACCGGTATCCCCCGGTCGATGATCAAGACCTCGAATTCGAGGGTCAACGCCGCATGCAGTCCGCGCTGACCGTCGGGGGCGATCGTGACCTGATAGCCCTCCTCGATCAGCAGCGCCGAGAGCATCTCGGCCAACTGGCGATCGTCCTCGACCAGCAGCACCCGCGGCGCGGTGGTCTCCGAGGTCGTCATGGGAACCAGCCTGCCACTCCCGGCCCGAATCGGGCGACCCGCAGCTACCTCGCAGCCGAATTCTCAGAGCGCTCCAAGAACCATCGCGGATGCTGAAGCCATCGGCCACCGCAGACAACTCGTCCGAGCATCGAGGAACAGGTAGACATGGCCCAACTACATCCGCACCGGCGATCCGGCCGCACCGCGACGCTGGCATTGGCCGCGATCAGCATCGCGGGCACGCTCGGCGTCTCCGTGCTCGCCTACAGCAGCACGCACAGTTCCGCCGCACCTGCGACCTCGGACACCGGTTCCACCGCGCCGTCCGATTCGAGCAACGCACCCGACTCCGGTACCGCACCACAGGTCAGCAGCGGGTCCGGGTCGTCGCACGCGCGGTCGCACGGATCGTGATGACAACCCGAACGGGCGAACTCCGCACCGGCGAAGCTACTTTCGCCGACTGGTCGGTGTGGGGAACCACAGCACGGTTGGTGGTGACAGACCCGGATTCGCTGCCCGCCGCGCGAAAGCTGGTGTGCGAGCATCTGATTGCCGTAGACCTTGCCTGCAGCCGGTTTCGTGCCGACTCGGAGATCTCACAGCTCGCCGCCCACGGCGGCGGCCGGTTCCCGGTCAGCGAGCTGTGCGCCGAATACCTGCGTGCCGCACTGACAGTCGCGGCGCAGACCGCTGGGGACGTGGACCCGACGGTCGGCGCGGCGCTGGTGGAGCTCGGCTACGACCGCGATTGGGAACTCATCGCCGGCTCCGACACCGGTGCGCCGGTGCCGCTGACCATCACTCGCCGAGCCGACTGGACACAGGTGACGCTCAACGAGCGAATAGTCACAATGCCCGCCGGTGTACAGCTCGATCTGGGCGCTACCGCCAAAGCGGTTGCGGCGGACCGGTGTGCGCGTCTGGTCACCGAGCAGCTCGGCTGCGGAGTGCTGGTCGGCCTGGGCGGCGACATCGCCACCGCGGGACCCGCGCCGGCGAGCGGGTGGCAGATCCTGGTTCAGGACGACGCGGGCGAACCGGCCTGCCAGGTGCGACTGCCGGCCGGGGCGGCCCTGGCCACCTCCAGCACACTGCGCCGGCGGTGGTGGCGCGGCGGCCTCCCGGTGCACCACATCGTGGACCCGCGCACCGGTGTGGCAGCCGAAACCTGCTGGCGCACTGTGACGGTCGCCGCCGAAACCTGCCTGACCGCCAATGCGGCCAGCACCGCGAGCATTGTTCGCGGACGCGATGCACTGGGCGGCCTGCGCCGATCCGGACTGCCCGCGCGGCTGGTGGACCGAACAGGGCGAGTCGTCACTCTCGGCGCGTGGCCCACTGAACCGGAAGATCGGAGTATCTGATGGGGCAGACCGGGATAGACCAGGCGCTGTGGGCATTCGGACGCGGTACCGGAATCATCGCGCTCATCCTGCTCACCGTGTCGGTGGCGCTGGGCGTCGCCGCGCGCTCGGGTCGAGCCGTGCTGCTGCCGCGTGCCGGGCTCGCCGAATTCCATCGCGGCGCGGCGCTGACCGCGGCCGTGCTCGTTGTCATCCATGTGTCGAGCCTGCTGATCGACCCGTACGCACAACTGCGCCTGCTGGATGTCCTGGTGCCCTTCGCTGGGCAGCGCCGGGCGATCTGGCTGGGGCTGGGCACCGTCGCGGTGGATCTGCTCGTCGCGATCACGGTCACCGCACTTCTACGACATCGATTGGGCCCCAATGTCTTCCGAATGGTGCACTACGCAGCCTATGCGCTATGGCCGATCGCGTTCGCACATGCGCTCGGCACCGGCACCGACGCCGGCCGGCCGTGGATGCTGTTGATCGCCGCCGCCTGTCTGCTCACCGTCATCGCCGCGGTGATCTGGCGTCTCGGCCGCGAATTCGATGTGTACCACCGCATACCCGAACGGAGCTTCCGATGAACAGCGCCCGCACCGCTGCCCCACCACGCGGCGTACGCCGCCTGCTGGTCGCGGCGAGCCCCGATCTGAATGCCCACCTCGCCGCCTACGGACCGCTCCCGGCCGGTCAGGCCGCCACACTCATCGACACCGTGGCCGCCGCCGGATTGCGGGGTCGCGGCGGCGCGGCATTCCCGACCGCGCGCAAGCTGGCCGCGGTCGCCGCCGGCTCCCGCCCGATCGTCATCGCCAATGGCGCCGAGGGCGAACCCGAGAGCAGCAAGGACGCCGTCTTGCTCACCCGCGCACCGCATCTGGTGCTCGACGGTCTGGCGGCCGCCGCGGACGCGGTCGGGGCCCGCGAATGCCATCTGTACGCCCCGGAGCCGGCGCTCGTCTCGGTGCGCCGCGCACTCGCCGAACGCCGGGCAGCCGGGTACGACCGGCATCGCGTCGAACTCACCACTGCCGCAGGACATTTCCTCGACGGCGAGAAGACCGCGGTGATCAATCGGATCGCCGGGCGGGCGGCCCTGCCCAGCGATCACATGGTGAGTACCTCGCGGGCCGGACTGCGCGGTCGCCCGACCCTGGTCCACAATATCGAGACGCTCGCGCACATTGCGCTGATCGCCCGGTACGGCGCCCGCTGGTTTCGTGAGATCGGCACCGCCGACGAACCCGGCAGCATGCTCGTCACCCTGTCCGGCGCCGGCGTCCTCGAAGTACCGCTGGGCATGCCACTACTGGACCTGATCGCCTACGCCGGGTACACCGATCCGATCACCGTGCGCGCGGTGCTGATCGGCGGATACCACGGCGCGTGGATTCCCGCCGGAGCACTCCGGGGTACCACGCTATCGGCCGCCGCACTGCGTCCGCTGCACGCTTCGCCGGGAGCGGGCATCATCCGAGTGCTGCCCACCACCGAATGCGGGTTGCGCGTCGCCGCCGAGATCACGTCCTACCTGGCCGACCAGAGCGCGGGTCAGTGCGGGCCGTGCCGGTTCGGATTGCCGGCCTTGGCAACAACTCTCGCCGACCTGGCGGCAGGGCGGCCCACCGATGTTCACGAGATCGCCCGGCTCGCGGGCCTCGTCGACGGCCGCGGCGCATGCCACCATCCCGACGGCACCGCACGTTTCGTCCGCTCCACCCTCGCGGTCTTCGCCGACGACGTCCGCGCGCATCAGCACGGCACCTGCCGAATCGCCTATGCCGCAACGAGAATCCTGGTGCCCCGATGAACCACCCCGACTCCGGTCACCGCGACTCGGAACTGCACATCGACTGGACCCGCTGTGCGGGGCGCGGCTTGTGCAGCGACCTGCTCCCCGAAACTCTGTCCCGCGATGACTGGGGCTACCCGATCGCGCGCGACGGCCGCCGCCGGCCCCGCCTGGCACCGGCACAGACCGCCGCCGCCCGTGATGCCGTCGACCTGTGCCCCCGTCTAGCCCTTCGCTTGCTTCCGCCACATCGCGATTGAAGCTCACATCGGTCGGCGGATCTATCGGTGGGTCATCGCCTGGTAAAGCCACTCGAACCGGGGTACTTGCTCGGGGGTCACGGTACCGACCACGTCTACCCCCGCCTCGATGAACGTCCTGACAGCACGGGCAATGTGGTCGGCCGAAGTCACGACGACAGCGTCTCGTGCGCCGATCTCGCGAATGATCGCTGCCGAATTGTCGGCGTTGTCCACGGTTGATTGAGCGTCCTGCTCCAGATGGATTCGATTTGCCGAAATGCCATGCAAGACAAACCAATCCCCCATCGCCTGCGCTTCGGTGACACCGTTGCGCGCATTGCCGCCCGTGAGGATGACAGGTGAGGAAGGTGCCAGCAGTGCTTGGACGCATCCGGCTTGTAGCCGCTCGACGAGTTCCGGCCGCATCGCGCCGTCAGGCAGCAGACCGTAGCCCAGCACGACGATCGCGGTGGCAGGACCGCGAGGAGCGGGTAGCGGTCCGGACGGGAATTGGTCGGCCCAATCGGACGACCCGGATGCCGAGCCCGACGACGATCCTGCCGATCCTGACGACGATCCGGCCGACCCCGAGTCCGCGCTCGCGATCCCGGTGGGCAGGCTGATCAGAGTGACGGCTGTCGCGATCACTCCCAGCCACACGACGGAATGCCTCATTCGGTCCCCTTGCGCTAACGGTCGGATGGCTGGAGCCGAGCATTATCGCTACATCGCCGCTATCGTATGCGCTGTGAAAAAAAGCGCGAAGAGGACACGCAGAACGGCTGCTGGAGTTCCGCCGTTCTAATCACTGTGTACGTCAGAATCATTCAGGACAATACGATGTATACCGCTGGCGCCGCCCTGGCCTTGCTTATAAACCGCCTTGGTTATGTGGGATGGCAGTGTTCCCGGCGACCACGAAACCGTCTCGGCGAGCGCGGTATTCGCGGCGCCAGCGGATGAAACCGAGCAACACCAGCAGAAAGAAGACTCCGTAAACGGCGCCCGAGGCGTACAGCCCGGATTTCAGCGCCAGCGGCACACCGACCAGGTCGACCAGCATCCAGATGATCCAGAAGTCCACCAGCGCCCGGCTCTGCGCGAAGGTCGCAATGGCGCTGCCGACGAAGACATACGCATTGGCCCACGGCGACCACGCGATGTGCAACCACGAAAGATGCGCGAACAGTTCCGCCACCAGTACCGTTCCGGCCACGAGCAGTCCCAGCAGGGTCAGCCGCTCCCGGCGGGAACCCGGCCGCACCAGCAACTCCCGATGGTCCCGGGTCCCGCGGGTCCACGCCAGCCAGCCGTAACAGGCCAGCACGAGGAACAGCAACTGCTTGAGCACATTGCCGGGCACGTGCGCGTGCAGGGATGCCGACAACAGCAACAGCGCACCCGCCAATTGCACGGGCCAGGTCCACACCGTCTTGCGTATGGCCAGCCACACCACCGCCAGCGACAGCACGTTCCCGATCGCGTCGGTCCAGAGCACATGCTCCCCGAACAACTCGAAGGCGGCGTTCACGCCGCACCACACCGATCGGTCATCCCGAATTCCTCGGACTTCGCAGGCATCCGGACCTCCTTCACGGCTTGTGAATCAGCGCTGCCGAATTCCGGAGCGTACACACCTGTCGGCGACAACCGCGCCCCCACCACCGCGTATTCCATCACGATCGCCTGGTTTTCGATCCGGTCGGATTGCCCGGACCGACAAACTCCGAACGTGGCGAACTGGTCTCGGTCTGCGCGCTTGTCGAGAGTGGCTCGTGACCACAGTCATTCAGGGCCTACCCGGTCGTAGAAACGTCAACCGCTTCGACGCAGGCGTTGTCCTTCGTCGGCACTCGAAGCGAGGCTCACCGACCACACGGGAACGAAAGCGACGTCGTAATCCGCCATCGAGAGTCCGGAGTCGAGGTTGAGGCGGTGTTCTATGGCCCGGTCGAAGCGTCGATGCATCTCGGTGAACGCCTGCCACGCGTCTTGTTCCCGGGGGGTCAGCCAGCGCACATCGTCGTTCACGGTGCCGAAAGCTTCATCGTCAATGTCACTTCGTCGCCCCCGGCTTCCCAGAAGGTGGGCAGAATGCGGAACCGTTTCACCTGCTCGACGGCGGAGAGCTTGGCATTGCCCGCGGCGATTCCGGTGGCGATCTGTTTGACGGTGACCGGGTCGATGGACAACGCCGCTGCCGACGCATCGCTCAGATTGCGCTGTGCCGCATAGGGACCCGCGCTCTCGGCATCGAGCACGACCAGTGCCGTGTTGTACGCTCGGCCGTCGCCGATCGCCGCCATCACACCGATGAGTGGGGTCGCCGCCTTGATGGTGTTCTCGATATTGGTCGGCGACATGTTCTTGCCGGAGGCGTTGATGATCAGTTCCTTCTTGCGATCCACGACACGCAGGAAGCCCTCGTCTGCGATCGTCACGACATCGCCGGTGTGCAGCCAACCGTCGGCATCGACCGCCTCCGCGGTCTTCGCAGGCTCGTCGCGGTAGCCTTTCATCACCAGCGGACCGCGCACCAGCAACTCACCGTCGGCAGCAAGGCGTGCCTCCATGCCCGGCAGCAGCTTTCCGACGGTGCCGAGTTTCGCGTCGGCCGGATGGCTGACGCTGCAGATGCAGGTGAGCTCGGACATGCCCCAGATCTCGGCGATCGGAATACCCAGTCCGGCAAAGAATCCCAGGGTTTCCGGCGGGATCGGCGCGGCGCCCGACATGGCCCACCGCAGTTGGTCGAAGCCGAGTTTCGCGCGCAGCTTCGACAGCACCAGCTCATCGGCCTTGGCCCAGTCGGCAGCGACCTCGGCCGGCACCGGCTGGCCGGCAAGCTGATATCCGCTGCGCGCGGCGGCGACCGACAGCGCCCACTGCATCCCCTGCCGGCGGCTCTCGTCGGGTTCGCTGGCGACGACGAATTCGATTGCCGCCTTGAGCTTTTCCCATACCCGAGGCACCGCGCCCCAGATGGTCGGGCGGACATCGGCCAGGGCGGGGCCGATCTGTCTCGGATCCGCGACGACGGTCACCTGGGTGCCGAAAACCTCTTGCATATACAACGCGGTCAGTCGATCGGCGATGTGCGCCGAGGGCATGAACGAGGTGATGCGGTCACCGAATCGGAAGTCCAGCACTCCGGCGACCGTGTACGCCTCGAACAGCAGGTTCGCGTGGGTGGTCTCCACACCCTTCGGATTGCCGGTGGTACCGGAGGTGTAGATCAAGGTCGCGGTGTCTTCGGGCCGCACCGCCCGCCAGGTCGTGTCGAAGTCGAAATCGGCTGCGCCGCCTGCGATCAGCTCGGCCACCGACAGGGTTCCCGCCGGTGCGTCGTCGACACACACGATGTGGTCGAGTTCGACGCCACTCGCAATGATCCGCTCGACATACCCGGGTTCGCATATCACCACGCGCGCACCGGCATTGCCGAGTATGTACGCGAGCTGTTCGGCGGAGGAGGTGTTGTACACCGAGAACGAGGTAGCGCCGATGTGCTGAGCGCCGACTTCCAAGGGGTAGAAGTCGATTCGGTTCGCCATCATCAACGCGACGGTGTCGCCGGGACGCACACCCAGCGCGGCCAGCCCGGCCGCGACCTCGCGTACCTGCTCCGAATATTGCCGCCAAGTCAGTGTTTGCGTGCCGCCGGGAGTACGCAACGCCACGGCATCGGGATCGACGGCGGCGATGTGCTGGAACGCTGCGCACAGCGTCTCGAAGCGAGGAGTGGTCAGGATAGGACAGCCTTTCGAGTGTTCACGATGCTTCAGACCGCGACGGCGGAGGCGGCGTCGAGATTCGCGGTGATGAATCGGGCCGCGGCGCGGTACGCCGTGCGCGATTCGGGAACCAGCGCGGGCGTGGCCTGGGCAATGACTTGCCGCGCGGCCCACAGGCCGTACCGATTGCCCGGCGCCATACTGGTGACGGGGCGCACCGTGTACTCCGCCACCTGGCGAAACACCCTGGCACGCACCGAACCTCGATCGGTGGTCACGGCAGTTCCCTGGCGTCACGCCGCTCGATCGCGCGGGCGCGATCCTCGACCAGGTGGACCAGCTCGTGGATGCGGGAATCTCGGGCCAGCCGGCTGTCCAGCGCGACATTCACCAGCCCGCGCAGTAGGGAATAGGGCTCCCAGCCGATCGGTGCGATGGTGCGGGGCGCCCGGCGAGCAATGCCGTCGGCGATCGTCGCGGCCGCCTCGTGCGCGGTGATCCGCACACTGAGCGGCCAGGGCAGCATGTCGCCCAGTCGCCGGCCCAGTTCGTCATTGTCGAGAGTGTCGTGGGTCATCGCCGTTTCCACGACGCCGAAGTAGGCGACACCAGCGCTCGCCCCGTGTGCGGCCAACTCGACCCGCAATGCGCGTCCGAGTTGCTCGACCGCCGCCTTGCTGATCATGTACGGCGAACCACCCACACCGGGCGCGAACGCAGCAGCCGAAGACACCACGACCACATGGCCTTTCGCCGCGACCACATGGTCGAGCGCGGGGTGCACGGTATTGAAGACACCGGTGAGATTGACACCGATCACCCGATCGAAATCGCGTCCCTCGATGACACGCAATGTCGCAGGCTTCGGCACAATCCCCGCATTCGCGACGACGACATCGAGCCGGCCGAACTGCTCCACCACTCGCGCGGTCGCCCGCGCCATCGCTTCGCGATCGGCGACATCGGCGCCGATCGCCATGGCGCGTTTGCCGAGCGCATCGGCCGCGGCACATGCGGCCTGCTCGTCGATATCGGCCAATGCGACCGACGCGCCGCGCGCGTACAGGATCTTCGCCAGCTCCGCACCGATGCCCTGCCCGGCCCCGGTGATCAGCACCGCCTTGCCGCGCACATCGAAGGATCGCCCGGCGATCCAGCCGAGCGGATTGAGTGCTCCGATGCCCATCAGGCGTTCACCTCGTACGAGTCGATATCGAATTGGCTGGTGCGGCGGCGGTATTCGAAACTCCAGTTCGGATACAGGCCCGCATTGTGGCCGTCTGCGGTCGTGTAATAGCTCTGGCACCCGCCGGTGAGCCACACCGTCGAGCGGCTGCGCTGCTCCATCTCGTCGAGGAACGCCTCCTGCACCTCGGGCCGCACCTCGACGCGCTGCGCGCCACGGGACCGCATCGTCTCGAGTGCGTCCACAATGTAGGTGATCTGCGACTCGATCATAAAGATCGCCGACTGGTTTCCCGCCGCACCGAACGGCCCCAGGGTGCAGAAGAAGTTCGGGAAGCCCGCGAGCGCGGCACCCAGATAGCTTTGCGGCCGTTTCGAATACACCTCGGCCGCCGTGCGGCCGTCACAGCCGACGAATCGCTCGAATGCGCCCGGGACCGATTCGAAACCCGTTCCGTAGATGATGGTGTCGACCGGATGCTCGACGCCGTCGCGGGTCACGATGGAATGCGGCCGCACCTCCGCGATCCCGGCCGTGACGACCTCGACATTGTCCTGATCGAGGGCGGGAAGATAGGCGTCGGAGAAGATAGCCCGCTTGCAACCGATCATGTAGTCGGGCGTCAGCTTCTTACGCAGCTCCGGATCGCGGACCTGACGGCGCAACTGCATCTTGCCCAGCAACTCGTACGGGTGCCGGAACCGGTTGTCGACGAATCCGATGAGACCGAATCCCTCGATCAGTGTGTAGTAGCTGCCACGAATTGCCTTGCCTACCAGCGGGACCCGACGCAATAGGGATCGCTCCAGCACGGAAGTCGTGCGATCCATTCGCGGCACGATCCAGGGCGCCGACCGCTGGAACAGGGTGAGGTTACCGACCTTCGGCTGGATCTCGGGCACGATCTGCACCGCCGAAGCGCCGGTGCCGATCACCGCGACCCGCTCCCCCGTCAGGTCGTGCTCGTGATCCCAGTGCAGCGAATGAAATGCCTTGCCCTCGAAGGTCTCCAGGCCCGGCAGCGACGGATACTTGGCGGCGTTGAAGATGCCGGTCGCGGAGAGCAGGAAGTCCGCGGTGAGGGTGCCGCCCGCGGTCTCGATCCGCCAGATCGACTTCCGCTCGTCCCAGGTCGCGTTCACTACCTCTGCGCCGTAACGGATCTGGCGAGCCACATCGTGCTCGGTCGCCACCGAGCGAAGGTATTCGAGGATCTCCTGCTGCTTGCCGTAGGTACGCGACCAGTTCGGGTTCGGCGCGAACGAATAGCTGTAGAGATGCGACGGAACATCGCACGCGCAGCCCGGATAGGTGTTCGCCTGCCAGGTGCCGCCCAGGTCGTCGGCGCGTTCCAGGATCACCAGATCCTCGAACCCCGCCTCGCGCAACTTGATCGCGAGCCCGATACCGGCGAATCCGGAGCCGACGATGACGATGTGTTTGTGCTCGGTCTGTCCGGCCATGGCTATTGGATCCTTCCGTGCAGCACCGAGACCAACGTGTCGACAACCGCGTCGACGGTGGCGCTGCGCTTGAATGTGGTGAGCGCCAGCGGAGATGGAAAGCGTTGCTCCGTAGTCGCTTTGGCGTAGGTGAATTCGCGGAGTCCGTCGGGTCCGTGCACCCGGCCGAAACCGGAGCCGCCGACGCCCCCGAGCGGCAGTGTCGGGATGGTCGCGTGCGCGACAAAGGCATTGATCGAGGTGCCGCCCGCGCGGATCCGGTCGGCGATCTGCCTGCCGTGCCGGCGTGAGAACACGGTGCAGGTCGCCCGTCGCGGGATCGCGAACCTCGAAGGTCGCTTCCGTGTCCGCCACGCGAACGTCGGTCGGTACGGTCATTACTTGTCCTCCCCGTGGAGGATCGGGGCCGATCCGCCGAAAATGTGGCCGTAGCTAGGTGCCATGGACGACATTGTCCTTCCTTGGTTTTCGGTCAGAGGTCGAGCACGAGCGACTCGCCGGCCGCGCGGGATACGCAGGTGAGCATGTAGTCCTCACGCTCGGACTCGAGCAGGGTCCGGTCGCGGTGATCGACCCCTCCGGCGAGCACCGCGACCTTGCAGGTACCGCAGAAGCCCTGCTGGCAGGAATAGACGACGCCGGGAATCTCACGTCGAATCGCCGCGAGAGCGGGCTCGTCCGCGCCGACCCGGATTGTCGTCCCGGTACGGGCCAGCCGGAGGTCGAACTCTTTCCCGTCGACAACCGGCAGCGCCGAAAAGCGTTCGGTGTGTAGCGATCCCGTCGGGTTGACCACGAACATCGTCCGCTGCGCCGCCCCGAGAACCGGCGGCGGACCGCATACATACACGGCCGCACCGGGTTCCGCACGGCCGATCAAATCCGCGACCTGCGGCACACCGAATTCGTCGTCCGGACGGATCTCGAGCTCGCCCCCGGCGCACTCGCGTAATTCGTCCAGGAACGGCATAGTTTCGCGCGACCGGCCGAGATAAACCATCTTCCAACGAGCTCCGGCCGCATCTGCGGCTTTCACCATCGGCAAGATGGGCGTGATCCCGATACCGCCCGCAACGAAGAGATATGAGGGCGCGTGGATAAAGGTGAATGCGTTGCGCGGCCCGCGAATTCGGAGCGGATCGCCTGCGCGCAGGGCCTCGTGGACCTCGCGCGATCCGCCACCGCCGGCGTGGATCTGCCGGACGGCTATCCGGTACCGCATCCGGTCCGCCGGATCACCACACAGCGAGTACTGCCGCTGACGGCCGGAGGGCAGGAAAACATCCAGATGCGATCCCGGCGTCCACGCCGGCAGCCGCTGCCCGTCGCGGGCGACGAGGCTCAGGCTCACTACATCCTCAGCCTCCGCACGGACCGACTCGACGACGAGATCCAAGTCGAATCCCGTGCGCCGCAACGGATTCGATCGCGACAACAACTGCGCGGACTTCCTCTCGGCGAACACCTGCCTGTAGGCATCCATCACCGCACCGAGTACCCGCAGGCTCACTGGTGGCACGAATTCCTGCGCCGCCATGCCGTCCTCCACCACAGCGGTTCCCATCAGTGTCCGGCCGCGCGAGCTGCGGGCGACTGCGCCAGATACCGCACCGCCGCGTCCATCGGTCCCAGATGTGAGGGATGAAAGCCCGGGCGCAGATAGCGCGGGATCTCGGTGAAGAACACCGAAGCATTCGGGATGACTCCGCGCACAGTCGCATTCACGAACTGCAGCGGCCAGAACCTGCCCTTATCCGGTTCGGGATCCTTGCGATACAGATGGGCCGTCGACACGATGAACAAGGGCAGCAGCGCGGCACTGGCGAGCAGCGCGGTGCGGGCCTTACGTGCATAACTGCCGTCGACATACATATAGGCGTCGTAGACCACGCTGCGGTGCTCGACCTCTTCGGCGCCGTGCCAGCGCACCAGATCCAGCATCGTCGGATGCATACCCTTTTCCTCGAGGATGTCGGCCTGCAGCAGCCACTCCCCGAGCACGGCGGTGTAGTGCTCCATGCCGGCGAACAAGCCGAGGCGCTCCTTGAGCCACTCTTCCTTCGCGCGACCGGTCAGGCCATGATCACCCAGGACCCGATCCACCAGCCAGGTCACCTTGGCCACGTACGACTCGACATCCAGCCCGATCGACTGCAAATGCCGGCGCGCACCCTCGTGGCTGCTGGCGTGCATCGACTCCTGGCCGATGAAGCCCGCGACTTCCTCGCGCAGCCGCTCGTCCTCGATCAAGGGCAACGCCTCGGCCAGGCAATTGGCCATGGCCCGCTCGCCCTCGGGAAGCACCAGGTGCATCACATTGACGATGTGGGTGGCCAGCACCTCGCCGGGGATGTAGTGCATCGGCACCGACTCGAAGTCGAAATGGACGTCGCGAGCATTGATCGCATGCGCTTCGTCGCCGTAGTGGTGCCTCGTCGCACCAGCCTTGTCAGCCATAAATTCGACCGTACAGCGCAACAAATAACATTGCAATGTTGCTAGCAACAAAAGTGGACGAAATGTTGCAGAGCGCGCGCTCTCTGCTAACGTCGAGGTGTGACCACCACGTCGACGACCGCGAAAAACATGCTCGGAACAGCCGATTCTCTCGAATCGCGCATCCTCGACGCTGCGTTGGTCCAGTTCGAACAGGTCGGCATCAAGAAGACGACCATCGAGGACATCGCCCGCCAGGCCGGCGTCGACCGCGTCACCGTCTACCGCCGTGTCGGCTCCCGCGACGACGTCGTACAGGCCGTCACGACCCGCGAAGTCGCACATGTACTCGCCGAGCTCGCCGCGATCCCCGAACGGCACAACAACCTCGACGACCTCGTCGCCGACATCCTCGTCACCGTCACCACCCGCTGGCGCACCCATCCGCTGGTCAATCGGATGCTTACCCTGGAACCCGAACGGGTCCTGCCCCAGCTCACCACCGACGGCGGACCCATCTTCGCCATGTCGGCCGCGGCAACAACCGCCGCGCTCCGGCAAGCAGTCGAGAACGGTCTCCTCCCGAACTCCCCCGACCTGTTCATCCGCGCCGAAATCGTCTGCCGATTCGCACACTCACTCATGCTGCAACCCGACGGAGCCATCCCGCTCCACTCGACCGAGGAACTCGACGCCTTCGCACGAAAGTACCTCGTACCGATCATCACCGGCTGAGCCCCGGCCGACCTGCCACCGGACGTCGAAACGCTGTCACCTCCGACTGTTCCGGCGCGCAACCATGTCGAAGGCGATCTCCAGTTCATGGCAGTGGTGGCGGCGTTACTGGCCGGCGGGACATACCCTCCGCAACAGAATCTCGGCGCGTGACGGGGCGTGCACACCGCGGTCACCGAAACACGTCAGCGGTGTCGAGACCGGCCAGGGCGCCGATCTGATCGGCCAGCCCGTCGAGAAGTGCCGCACGTGAGATGGGTTCTCGGCTGAGCACATAGCGGACCGGAATAGCCAGGCACAGCTGGGTTGCCAGCCAGTATCCCGCCTCCAGCTCGGCCCGCGAAGCGGGGTACCGAGCAGGAGGAAGGCCGTGCGCATGTGGTCCCGCAGACGTTGCTCGATGGCCCGCGTGGACTCGGGCCGGACCAGCAGTGGCGCCTCGACGACCACCACCTCGAGTAGTCGGCGGTTCGCTTCGAGCACGCTGAGCATGGTCTCGGCAGCCTTCAGGAAACTTCTCGATCGGCCCGTTCGAGGCGGGCGGTCGTATTCGAGAGGGCGTCGCCCAGCAGCACGAGGAACCGATCGAGGACACAGCGGACCACACCGTCCTTGTCACTGAAGTAGTAGTACAGCGGGCCGGGGCTGATCCCCGCCTTCCTTCCCGTCCGGACCGGTACCTTTGAGATGCCCTGTTACGTACCACCATTCCATCTGCTTGCTGTGGCTTGATTCATTGGCAGCGACGAACTGGGCCGGCGTCACCGCTCCTGCTTGCCCGGACAGGCTGATCGACAACATGACCGTGATTGCCGCGACCAGTATCGCGCGCAGACCACGGCGACGCGGGTGACGTCTGGAATTGGAACTGAACACTTGAACCTCCTTTGACGAGCCCATGCAAAATATGGGCCGCGGAGGTTCGACTTCAATTCGCGTTTTCCGATCATCGAAGACTCGGGTCACACATCCGTAAAGCCCTGGTGGGCAGCACAAATCTTCACCGGGTGCGCTCTGACGACAATGATCGGTCGGACACTGCTCGGGTTCTCGTTCACACGAGCGCCCGTGGCAAAGCTGAAGCCGGTCATGAACCTCCGACCGCCTTCAGCAGCCGCCCACCGCGGCTTCGCGGATTCGACAATAATCTCGACCCATCCGCGACACCGGCGGCGACGAATAGGAGGAGCACTAGACCACTGCCGTTGCGCCCCACCAGGAAAGGAGCACGGTCACACACACGTGCGCGAGGTGCGTGTAATCCGCAGTGTTGTAATACCTTTCGACGTCAGAGGTGGTGGCATTCACGTGCCGACCGGCTCGGCGCAGTGGTCGGGTCCGGCAGATGTGGTCAAGTGGCCAATTGCCGGATGCGCAACTGACTAGTACAGAAGCAATTGCTTGGTGATGGGGATGCTCAATGTATCGCCGAAGTTCTGGTCGCCGAGGCCCACCACGGGAGGGACTTCGAGCGCCGCTCGGTCGATCGGATCTACGCGGGGGATGTCCTGCGCACGGAGCGTATCCGCACCGCTGCCGCGGTGACTTTCTGCAGGCCGCGCGTAACGCGTATCGCCTGAATATCGTTAATCCAGTGTAGCTAAAGCTGCTGACTCGGGAGGTCGAAGGTCGATGAGTTATGAACAAATATCAGGGCATCCGTCGACTCTGGCGGACATCCTTGTGAGTCGCGCCGCCGAACAACCCGGGCGAATCGGCTACACGTTTGTCGACGGTCGCGGTCACCGCGAAGTCGAGGACTATGCACTCCTTCTGAACAATGCGGTCGGCTTGGCGACTCGGTTGCAGGAAATCAGTGCGCCGGGTGATCGAATCCTGTTGCTCTGTCCACCGGGACTCGACATGATTCATGCATTCTTCGCCTGTCTGCTGATCCGGCGCGTCGCCGTGCCACTGTATGTGCCTACCTCACAACGACATTCCGATACCGTCGCGGCGATCACGCGGGATAGTGGTGCTGTTGCCGTCATTGCGCCGCAGTCGGCCGCGTCGGTGGCACGCGACCTGCTCGGCTGGCCCGACGAGAAGATCCTCGACAGCGCGGCCACCCAAGGCGGTAGTTCCCTGCAGCTGCTCGACAGACCTCTCCCCTCGGAAAACGACATAGCGCACCTGCAGTACACCTCGGGTTCCACCGGATACCCGAAGGGTGTTGTGGTGCGCCACCGCAACCTCATGCACAACCTCGAGTGTCTGCAGCGCAGCCTCGGGTACACCGGGAGTAGCTCGGCCGTCCATTGGCTGCCGCCATCTCATGACATGGGTTTGATCCTGGGAATTCTTTCGCCGCTCTTCGTCGGGTACCCCGTGACGCTCATGTCGCCGCTGACGTTCTTGCGTAATCCTCTCAGCTGGTTGCAGGAGATATCAGAGAACACGAATACCACTGCGGGTGGGCCGAATCTGGCATATGGAATTTGCGCCGAGCGAGTGTCCCGCACGGAGGCCGAGCAGCTGGATCTGTCGCACTGGGATATCGCCTTCGTCGGAGCCGAACCGGTCAATCCGACCATTCTGAGAGCATTTGCCGATAAATTCGCCGGGAGCGGATTTCGCCCGGAAAGTTTCATTCCCGGCTACGGACTCGCCGAGGCTACTTTGTATGTGAGTGGTGGACCTGCCGGCTCAGGCCTGCGCACATGCTCGTTCGCGAACGAGGAACTCGAAAAGGGCTTCGTCATGGAAAAGCCGAATGGTCGAGAACTGGTCGACTACGGTCCGGTCCGGGCGGGGGCCGCGGCGATGGTCGATCCCAGGACACTGCAACGATCGGATCCTGGGCGGGTCGGCGAAATCTGGCTGTCCGGAGAGAGTGTCACGTCGGGCTACTGGAACAAGCCCGAGGAGAGCGAGCGAACATTCTCGGCAGAGATCGCGGATGAGGGCGGAACACCCTATCTGCGCACCGGCGATCTCGGATTCATGGTCGACGGTCATCTCTTTGTCTGCGGGCGTCTCAAAGAAGTCATGATCATCAACGGGCGAAACCTGTTCCCGCAGGATATCGAGTGGAGTATCGAATCCAGTCATCCGAGCCTGCACCGTGGTGGCTGTGCCGCAGTGTCGATCGAAATACACGGCGAAGAACGTCTGATCGTCATTCAAGAGATCGATGATGAAATCGCGGCCGACAGTGTCACCGCCCTGGAGGAGTCGATCAAATCGGCAGTCAGTCGTGACCACGGCGTATCGCTGTATCGAGTGATATTCGTCGGCAAGGGCAAGGTGCTGAAAACGACCAGTGGCAAGATCCGCCGATCGTACCTGCGCCATTTGTACGCCGACGAGATCGAATCGAGGGCCATATGAGTGAGCCGCAGAGCGACGCCGAGACCACGGTGTTCTTCCTGGACTGGGCGAAGCAGCGCCTGGGACTGGATTCCGTCGACCCTCGGACGCCGCTCACCGCACTGGGCCTCGACTCGATCAAAGCCGCCGAGCTGTTGACGATCCTCGAGGACCGATTCGACATCGAGATTTCCGCCGAGGACATCTACGGCGGCATATGCATCACCGATTTGGTCGAGGAAGTCGCCAAACACCGTGACCCCGGCGCCGGGGTCCAGGTCGCCGACGCGGTGACCGGCTCGAGCCCGCAGTCTCGCCAGGCCGGCGCCGGCATCGAATTCAGCCTGTTCTTCTTTGCCAGCGATGCGCAGCAACACGGTGCGCATCGCTACCAGCTGCTGTTCGACAGCGCTCGCTTCGCCGACGCGCACGGCTTCCGCTCGATCTGGTTGCCGGAACGCCATTTTCACAAGTTCGGCGGACTGTACCCGAATCCCGCCGTCCTGGGGGCGGCGCTGGCGGCGATCACGGAGCGGGTGCGGATCAGGGCGGGCAGTGTGGTGCTGCCGCTGCACAACCCGGTGCGGGTCGCCGAGGACTGGTCGGTGGTCGACAATCTGTCGGACGGCCGGGTCGATATCGCGTTCGCCACGGGCTGGAACCCCGACGATTTCGTGCTGGCGCCGGACAATTACCGCGCGCGGGTCGACGTCACGCGATCCGGTATGCGGAGTGTTCAGCAGCTGTGGCGTGGTGAGTCGATCTCGCTGCCGAACGGAGTCGGTGAATCGCGGTCGGTGTGCATCTTCCCCACCCCGATCCAGCCGGACCTCGCCACCTGGGTCACCTGCAGCGGAGGTGTGGAGCGCTTCGAGATGGCGGGTGAGCTGGGCACGAATGTGCTGACCGCCTTGCTCTTTCAGAGCGTGGACGAACTGGCGGAGAAGATCACCGCCTATCGCAAGGCGCGAGCCCAGCACGGCCACGACGCCGACGCCGGAAAAGTCACGGTCATGCTGCACACCTTCGTCGGGGACGACGACACCGCCGTCCGGCAGACGGTGCAGGGACCGTTCAAGAGCTACCTCGCGGATTCCGTCGATCTGTGGCGCCGTGGCGCGGAGGCCCTCGAGGACCTGGACGACAGGTCGCGAAACAAGGTGCTGGACTTCGCCTTCGAACGCTACTACCGAACCAGCGGACTGTTCGGCACCCCGGATTCGGCGCTGCCCATGGTCGAAAGCCTGCAGCGAGCGGGCGCCGACGAGATCGCCTGCCTCATCGACTTCGGAGTGGCCGCGCCGACCGTGCTCACCGGTCTCGAATCGCTGGCCACCCTCGCGAAACAAACACGCTCTCTGTGAGCTTCGGATCTTCAGGAGGCGGGATGCACGACCACCGATCACCACTGCATGCCCGTGACGGTCATCCAGCAACATATCCGCTGACCGCGGCACAGCGTGCGATTCAATTGCTGCAGCAGTTGGCCGGCGCCACACCGGTATCGAACGCGTTGTACCTGGAGCTCGCCGGTGACCTCGACACCACGCAGCTGATCGCGTCGTTCGGGCAGGCGCTCGACGAATTCGAAGTCAGCCGCGTGCGCATCGTCGAGGTGGACGGACAGCCGAGGCAGGTGGTGGACGACACTGCCAATGGCGCGGTGCAGCGCCTGGATTACACGTCAGCGCCCGATCCTGTTGCCGCGGCGCTGGACTGGATGCGCAGCGACTACCGCGCACCCATCGACCTGCCGCACGGCCCGGTGGTGCTGGGCGCGCTGGTGCGTGTCGCCGAGCGGCGGTGGTTCTGGTACCTGCGTGCCCATCACATTGTGATGGACGGCATCGCCGCACTGAATATCCTCACGCGCAGCGCACAGCTCTACACCGCCGCGGTGGAGGGCAAGGAGCCTGGGCGACAAGCGATTCGATCGCTGGGCGACATCGTCGCCGCGGACGAGCAGTATCGGACCTCGCACCGCTTCCACGACGATCACGTGTTCTGGTCGAAGTATGTGGCAGAGCTCCCCCAGCCGGTGACGCTGACCGATCGGGTCGCGCTCGCCGAAGAGCACCCCCTCTCGGTGAGTGCTCTGCTGTCCACCCACACCGACAACGCGCTCCGTACGGCCGTCGCGACACGATCGGCCGGACCGGCAGTCTTCGTCCTCGCCGCGTTCGGTCTATATCTGGCACGCATGACCGGCTCCGACGATGTGGTGCTGAGCTTGCCGGTGTCCGCGCGGGTCACGGCGGCGATGAGTCGCTCCGGCGGGATGACCGCCAATATTGTGCCGTTCCGCATCACCGTCACCCCCGGCCTCACCGTCGGGTCGCTCCTCGAGCAGACGCAGCGCACGCTGATGGATGTTCTTCGCGGGCAACGGTACCGGCACGAAGACATGCTCGAAGACTCGGAATCGGCTGCTGCCCGCCATCTTCCGCAGGCCGCCGGGCCGATGGTCGACCTGATGATTCTCGATACGAAGATCGTCCTCGGCGGAATCACCGGCCGGTTGCAGGTATTGACCCCGGGATTGGTTCCCGATATTTCGGTGAACGTCTATCCGGCCGTCGGTGGCGAGAGTACCCGGGTCGATTTCTTCGCCAACCCGAGCGTGTACACCCCCGACCAGGTGGCCTACCACCACCGGCGTTTCGCACAGTTCCTCGACAGCTTCCTGCACTGCGTGCTCACGGATTCCGGGATTCGGGTGCGCTCCGTGGAACTGCTCGAGCCCGACGAGCATCGGCTGTTACAGGAGTCGGGTACCGGTGGTCCGGGGCCCGCACAAATCACGTTGCCCGACATGCTGTCTCGGGCAGCGGCGGCGCACGCGGATCGGCTCGCGGTCCACGACGCCGGGCACACCTGGACCTACCGGGAGCTCGATGAGTGGTCGAATCGGTGTGCGCGCACGTTGATCGACTGCGGCGCCGGCCCGGAAACCACGGTGGCGGTGGCGGTGCCACGCTCGGCGGCGTGGGTGTGCGCGGTATGGGCGGTCGCCAAGACCGGTGCCGCGTTCGTGACGGTGGATCTCGCCCAACCGGTCGAACGGAATCGGTTCATACTCGCCGATTGTCCCGCGACCATCCTGCTGATCAGCAGTGAAACCACCACGGATGCAAACGGGTTGGATGGGCCAGGGGTTCGAGTGGTCGATATCGACCGGCTCGAACCGCGCGAGGACAGCGCTGCCCCGATCACCGACGCGGATCGCCGCGGTGCGGTACGGATCGGCAATACCGCGTACATCGTGTACACGTCGGGATCGACGGGCACACCGAAAGGCGTTGCCGTCACCCATGCCGGGCTTTCCGGTGTCTCGGATACCCTGGCGCGGCAGTATCAACTCGACAGCAACTCTCGTGTATTGGCTGTTGCTGCACGCACTTTCGATGCGGCTGTCTTCGAGCTGTTGTCGGCAATACCGGTCGGGGCGGCGCTGATCGTCGCTCCCGGTGATGTTTTCGCCGGTGCACCGCTGGCGGAGTTGATGTGTGCCCAGGGTGTGACGCATGCGTGTTTGACTCCAGCTGTCGCCGCCACACTCGATACGCGGCAACTCGACGATGTGCACGTGCTCATGGTTGCCGGCGAAGCGTGTCCGCCTGCGCTGGTGCAGCAATGGTCGGGTAGCGACGCGGCCGGTGTTCGCATGCTGTACAACCTGTACGGGCCGAGCGAGGCCACGATCTGGGTCACCAGCGCAGCCTTGCGCCCGGGCGACACTGTGTCGCTGGGTACTCCGATACCGGGAGTCCGGCTGTCGGTGCTGGATAAGTGGCTGCGACCGGCGCCCATCGGTGTGTCGGGCGAGTTGTATGTGGCCGGTCCCGGTGTGGCACGCGGATACCTCGGCCGGGCCGGATTGGGCGCGGCATCGTTCGTGGCCGATCCGGACGGTCCGGCAGGTGCGCGCATGTACCGCACCGGAGACGTGGTGCGCTGGGAGCCCCGTGGGGCCGACGGCGCGATGCTGACTTTCGTCGGCCGCGCCGATTCCCAGATCAAGATTCGTGGCCAGCGCCTCGAACTCGGCGAGATCGAAGCCGCGCTGACCGGCCTGGACGAGGTTCAGCACGCCATCGTCACCACCATCGGCGGAAATGCTGACGACGCCGACACGGCATGGGTGGCGGCCTATCTCACCGCGACACCGGGTCACGCCATCGATGCGCGTACCGTCCGGCAGGCGGTCGCGCGACGGCTGCCGTCGTACATGGTCCCCGAAACCATTACGGTTCTCGACGAATTGCCGATGACCGCGACCGGGAAGGTGGATCGGCGCGCATTGCCGGCGCCCCAGCGACCGGTGGCGACTTACCGTGCCGCATCGTCCCCGTTCGAAGAGATTGTCGCCGCCGCGTTCGCCGAGGTACTCCATATAGAGCGCGTCGGTGTCGACGACGATTTCTTCGCCCGTGGCGGGCATTCGATTTCGGCGACGCGGGTGGCCGCACAACTGGCCGAGGTGTCAGGCCGCGAGGTCGGCGTACGTGACATATTCGACGCCCCCACTGCCGCCGGACTGGCTCGGGTGCTCGCCGAACGCGAGATCGATCCGGGGCGGGTCCGATCGCAGCTGGTCGTTCGGGAGCGGCCCGCACGAATACCGTTGTCGTTCGCGCAATTACGAATGTGGTTCATCAACCGGTTCGAGCCCGAATCACCGACCTACAATATTCCGCTGGTATTCCGTCTGGCCGGATCGCTGGATACCGAGGCTTTGACCGCGGCCCTCGGCTCGGTGGTCGCGCGCCATGAGGTGCTGCGCACACGCTATCCGGAGCTGGACGGGGTGCCACGTCAGGAGGTTGTGACAAGCACGGCCGCCGCTCCGGTGCTGGAGGTGACCGATGTCGACCCGGCGCGGTTGCACGATGCGGTGGCGGAGCGGGTCCGGCGCGGATTCGACCTGCTGGTGGATATGCCGCTGCGGGCTACGGTCCTGCGGTGCAGTCGGTTCGAGCACGTGCTGGTGTTGGTAGTGCATCACATCGCCGCGGACGGTGTGTCGATGGCGCCGTTGCTGCGAGACCTGTCGACGGCATACGCCGCATATTCGGCAGGCCGGGAGCCGGGCTGGGGCACGCTGCCGGTGCAGTACCCGGATTACGCCTTGTGGCAGCGTGAACTGCTGGGCTCTGAGTCCGATGCCGAGAGTGCGTTCGCGGCTCAATGTCGTTACTGGGAAGGGGAATTGGCCGACGCACCGCAACCGATATCGCTGCCGGCCGACCGGCCGCGCCCACCGATGGTGAGCAATCGCGGTGACGTCCTGGAATTCACCATCGACGCACCGCTGCGCGAGGCGCTGTATCGGCTCGCCCGGGAGCACCGGGTCAGTGTGTCGATGGTGGTGCAGGCGGCGCTGGTGGTGCTGCTGTCGCGGCTGGGAGCCGGAACGGACGTCTCGATCGGCGGTCCGGTTGCGGGGCGCACCGATGAGGCACTGCGGGAGTTGGTCGGCTTCTTCGTCAATACTTGGGTATTGCGGGTGGATCTGTCCGGTAACCCGCCTTTCGAGCAGGTGCTCGACCAGGTGCGCGGTAAAGCCTTGACCGCCTATGAGAATCAGGACGCTCCATTCGAGCGGCTGGTGGAACTGATCAATCCGGCCAGATCGACGGCTTACCACCCGCTGTTCCAGGTGTCGCTCGAAGTGCAGAACGGTGGCCTGCCCGCACTGGAACTGCCCGATCTGGTTGCCGAATTCCTGGCTTTCTCCACCGGAAGCGCCAAGAACGATCTGCATTTCGATCTGATCGAGACCCTGGGCACCACGGAAACTCCTGCGGTGCTGGCCGGCCGGATCGAATACGCCACCGATCTGTTCGACCGAACCACGGTGACCGGCATCGCCGACCGCTACCTCCGTGTCCTGCGCGCGGTGAGCGCCGACCCGTCGACTGCGATCGCCGATATCGGCCTCTTGGCCGATGTGGAACGCGAACAACTTCTGACGCAATGGAACTCGCGGTTCCCGAGCACAGACCCGGAGGCCACGATCACGGCAGCGTTCCTCGAACGCGTCGATTCGACACCGGCCGCGGTCGCACTGCGGTTCGGTGACGCCGAACTGACCTACGCGGAATTGGCTGTGCGGGTCGATGTTTTGGCGCGAGTGCTGGTGGGCCAGGGTGTCGGCCGGGGTTCAGTGGTCGCTGTGGCAATGCCACGGTCGATGGATCTGGTCACCGCGGTATTGGCGGTGGTGACGGCCGGTGGTGCGTATCTGCCGATCGATCCCGAATACCCCAGCAGTCGTATCGAATTCATTCTGGCCGACGCTGATCCGCTGCTCGTATTGACGACGGTTTCCACCGCGGCAGGCTTGCCTCTGGGTGAGCGGGCCTCGTTGTGCCTGGATGTTGTCGATCTCGAGAGTGAGTCGTCCAGTCAGGATTTGCCGTGCTTGTCGCCCAGCGATGCGGCGTACGTGATTTACACATCGGGTTCGACGGGACACCCGAAAGGTGTTGTGGTCGAACACCGCGGTGTGGTGAACATGGCGATGTACGGGTGGCCCGGCGGACCGGGCGAGCGGGTGCTGCTGCATTCGTCGATGGCGTTCGACGCCTCGGCGTACGAACTGTGGCCCGCGCTGCTGGCGGGTTCGACGATCGGCATCGCACCGCCCGGCCGATCGGATATCGCGGAGCTGAGCCGGACCATATCTCGGCATGCCGTGACGGCGCTGTATGTGACGACCCCGCTGTTCGAGATACTGGCGAACTCAGGCCCGGAACTGACACTCGATTCGGTCCGCCGAGTGGTCACCGCCGGTGATGCGCTGAGGTCGGTCGCGGTCGCCCGCTTCCGCGACAGGTGGCCGGGAATCGGCGTGGCCAATGCCTATGGGCCGACCGAGAATACGGTGTGCGTATCGGCCTATGAGATCCCCGATTCGCCGGAGTGGAGCAATGCGGGCAGCGTGCCGATCGGCACCCCCGTGGGGAATATGCGTGTCTTCGTGCTGGATTCGCGATTGCGGCCGGTGCCGGCAGGCGTGGCGGGCGAATTATATGTGGCCGGAGTGCAATTGGCACGTGGGTATCGGGATCGATCGGGCTTGACCGCAGAGCGGTTCTCGGCCTGTCCGTTCGGAGCCGGTGAGCGCATGTACCGCACCGGTGACGTGGTGCGCTGGCTGAAACGTTCGAACGAAGGCAACGGTGTCCTGGAATTCGTCACTCGCGCCGATGAACAGGTCAAGGTGCGCGGGTACCGGATCGAACCCGGTGAGGTCGAAACCGTCTTGACCACACACCCGCTGGTCTCACAGTCGGTGGTGATCGCTCGCGAGATCGATTCCGCGACTGCGGATTCCGTGAGCGTAGCGGACAAGCGGCTGATCGGGTACGTCGTGCTCGATCGTTCGGACGAGGTGCCGGACGAGGCCGTTCTCACCGGCGAGATTCGACGCTTCGTCGCGGATCGGCTGCCGGAGTACATGGTGCCGTCGGCCATCGTCATACTCGGCAAGCTGCCGTTGACACCCAATGGCAAGGTGGATCGACGCGCGCTGCCCGCGCCGACCTTCGCCGTTGCGGACTCTCGCACCGCGTCGACGCCGGCCGAGGAGATCGCCGTCACCGTCTTCGCCGAGGTGCTCGGTATGGCTCGAGTCGGCGTCGACGACGACTTCTTCGCACTCGGCGGGCATTCGTTGTCGGCGATGCGGGTGGCATCGCGAATGACCGCGGTGCTGGGTACCGAGGTGGGTGTGCGGGAGGTGTTCGAGTCCCCCACTCCCGCACGGCTGGCGCACACACTTGCCGAACGAGGAGCAGACCTCGATCCGGCACGACCGGGGTTGACGGTCCGAGAGCGGCCGGAGCGCATGCCGCTGTCGTTCGCCCAGTCGCGACTGTGGTTCATCAACCGCTTCGAAATGGACTCACCGGCCTACAACATTCCGATGGTGCTGCACTTGCGCGGGCCGTTGGATCAGGAGGCGTTGTCCGCGGCATTGACGGATGTGGTGGCGCGACACGAGAGCCTGCGCACCGTGTTCCCGGATGAGGACGGGGTGCCGTACCAGCGGATCCTGCCGGTCGGCCTGGCCGCGACAACGATCGAGACGAGCACGGTCGATCCCGGTGAGCTCGAACAGACCGTGGCGGTTCTCGTGCGCCGGGGATTCGATGTCTCGACAGAGCTGCCGTTGCGAGTGACGTTGTTGCACACCGGTTTCAACGACCACATAGCGGTGCTGGTATTGCACCATATCGCCGCGGACGGTTGGTCGATAGCGCCGTTCGTGCAGGACCTCACGGCTGCGTACACCGCGCGTCAGCAGGGACAATCGCCGCAGTGGGCGCCATTGCCGGTGCAGTATGCGGACTTCACGCTCTGGCAGCGTGAGACATTGGGCGCGGAGTCCGACCCGGACAGTGTGCTGGCAACCCAATTCCGTTATTGGGAAAACGAATTGGTGGATGCCCCGCAGCCGATAACGCTGCCGTTGGACCGTCCGCGTCCGCCGATTGCCAGTAATCGCGGCGAGGTGATCGAGTTCGCCTTCGAGCCCGCACTGTGCGAGCGACTGTATCGACTCGCCCACGATCGCCAGGTGACGGTGTCGATGCTGTTGCAGTCGACGCTGGCCGTGTTGTTGTCGCAGGTCGGCGCCGGCGAGGATATCTGCATCGGTGGTCCGGTCGCCGGGCGCACCCAAGAGGCGACGCACGATTTGATCGGCTTCTTCGTCAATACCTGGGTATTGCGGGTGGATCTGTCCGGTAACCCCCGTTTCGAGCAGGTGCTCGATCAGGTCCGCCGAAAGGCCTTGACCGCCTACGAGAACCAGGACGCTCCGTTCGAGCGGCTGGTCGAATTGCTGCAACCGACGCGTTCTCCGGCGTATCACTCGCTGTTTCAGGTGTCGTTTGCGCTGCAGAACAACCTGTTGCCAGATCTGCGGCTCCCGGAGTTGGAAGTCGACATCGTTCCGGCGATCACCACCGGTACCGCCAAATTCGACCTGCACGTCGATGTGGTCGAACGAGTGAATCCGGCCGACAACGCCGCTGCCCCCACGCTGGCGGGCCGGATCGAATACGCCACCGATCTGTTCGATCGGGCCACCGTGGACGACCTCGCCACACGTTATCTGCGACTGCTGGACACCGTCACCACGGACCCGGGAATCCCCATCGGACGGATGGATATTCTCGCGCCCGAGGAACGCGACCGGTTGCTGCGAATCTGGAACAGCACGGCGGCGCCGGTGCCGGACGCGACCTCGCTCGCGCACCTGTTCGCTCGACAGGTAGCGGCCACGCCGGAGGCAGTTGCTGTCGCGCACGCGGACGGCGACAGCACCTATCGCGAATTGGCTGCGCGGGTGGATGTTTTGGCGCGGGTGTTGATCGGCCGGGGTGTTCGCCGTGGTTCGGTGGTGGCTGTGGCGATGCCACGCTCGGCGGATCTGGTGACTGCCGTGTTGGCGGTTGTGGTGGCCGGTGGTGCGTATTTGCCGATCGATCCCGAATACCCGAGTGACCGTATCGAGTTCATTCTCGGTGATGCTGATCCGGCACTGGTGTTGACGACGGTTTCTACCGCGGCGGGTTTGCCTCTGGATGGACGCGCGTCGTTGTGCCTGGATGTTGCGGATCTCGAGGGTGAGTCGTCCGGAAGTGATTTGCCGTCGTTGTCGCCGAGCGATGCGGCGTATGTGATCTACACGTCCGGTTCGACGGGCCGCCCGAAAGGTGTTGTGGTCGAACACCACGGCGTCGTGAACATGGCAGTGCACGGTTGGCCCGGTGGGCCGGGCGAACGAGTGCTGTTGCATTCCTCGATGGCGTTCGACGCGTCGGCGTACGAGCTGTGGCCCGCGCTGCTGGCAGGATCGACAATCGTCATCGCACCGCCCGATCGGCTCGATCTTTCCGTCCTGATGCGCACGGTATCCCGTCATCGCGTCACGACGATATTCGTGGCAACCGCGCTCTTCGAGCTGCTCGCGACCGCAGGACCCGAGCTCGATACCGATCCGGTGCGCCAGGTTGTCACCGGCGGCGACGCCTTGAGTTCGGCTGCGGTAGCGCGATTCCGGGATCGCTGGCCCGGTGTCGATATCGCCAATGCCTATGGGCCGACCGAGAACACCGTATGCGTGACGACCCATGAGATCCTCGCGTCAAGGCCCTGGGCTACCGATGCGCGAGTACCGATCGGTACTCCGGTGGCGAATGTGCGGGTATTCATCCTGGATTCGCGTTTGCGGCCGGTACCAGTGGGCGTGGCGGGCGAACTATATGTCGCCGGAACACAATTGGCGCGAGGCTATGCGGGGCGGCTCGGATTGACCGCGCAGCGGTTCGTGGCGTGCCCGTTCGGCGCCGCCGAGCGGATGTACCGGACCGGAGATGTGGTGCGGTGGCTGAAAGGTTCGAACGAAGGCACCGGGGTGCTCGAATTCGCGGGCCGGGCCGACGACCAGGTCAAGGTGCGCGGGTATCGGATCGAGCCCGGCGAGGTCGAGGCGGCATTGGTATCGCATCCGGCGGTATCGCGCGCGGTGGTCGTCGCCCGCGCTCTGACATCCGCCCCCGCCGACGCTGTGGTCGACAAGCAACTGGTCGCCTACATTGTTCGCGATCGTGAAACGACGGTCGGCGACGACAGCGACCGCGCGGCCGAGCTGGTCGGTCATTGGCGAGAGGTCTACGACAACCTGTACGCCGGCAAGGAAAGCTACCTCGGCAACGGCCGCGAATTCGCCGAGCCGATGGCCTTGGATGCCGATTTCGGGGGCTGGAACAGTAGCTACTCCGGAGAGCCGATTCCCCTGGGGCACATGCGGGAATGGCGGGACGCGGTCGTGGACCGGGTTCTCGGTCTGCGGCCGGCACGGGTGCTGGAAATCGGTGTCGGATCGGGATTGGTCATGTCGCGGCTGGCACCGCAGTGCGCCGAGTACTGGTGCACCGATTTCTCGGAAGCGACTATCGGGAATCTCCGATCGCGGCTGCTCGAATCGGCGGTGGACTGGGCGGACCGAGTGCTTTTGCGCGTGCAGTCCGCCGACGATGTCTCGGGCTTGCCGCCGGACCGATTCGATGTGGTGGTGCTGAACTCGGTCGCACAGTACTTCCCGAACGCCGCCTACCTGATCGACGTCATCGACAAGGTCATGGGGCTGCTGGCGCCCGGTGGCGCGTTCTTCCTCGGCGATATCCGCAACCTGACACTGCTGCGGGAATTCGCCACCGGCACACAGCTGGCCGGCGGCGGGGACGAGGACACGGTAGCGGCGGTGCGGGAGCGCGCGCGGCGCGCACTGACGGCCGAACAGGAATTGCTGGTCGCCCCCGAATTCTTCCTCGCATTGCGGGACAAAGTCGCCGCCGTGGCCGCGGTGGATATCGAATTGAAGTACGCGCCGGTCGACAACGAGTTGACGCGATACCGCTACGACGTGGTACTGCGCAAAGCCCCGGCGCAGGTTCGGTCGCTTGCCGAACTGCCGCACCGTGATTGGGCCGAATTCGGTGATCTGCGAGGACTGCACGCTCGGCTCGTCGCCGAGCAGCCCGAAAGTCTGCGAATCATCGGAATACCGCAGGCCGGAACGATTCTGGACGTTGCCGCCACTCGAATGGTCGACACTGCGGGCGAGCACGTGCGCGTTGCCGATCTCGACCTGGGCGACACCACCGCGACGGTGCTGCCGCACGAGATTCGGGCGCTCGGCACGGAATTGGGCTTCTCGGTCGCAGTCACCTGGTCACCGACGCCCGGCCGGATGGACGCGGTCCTCGTCCGGGGTGCGGACGAGACCACGGTGTTCGACGACATCTATCGGAGCGCGGGGCCACTGGATTCGCTGGGCGCCTATGTGAACGATCCCGGTCTCGGCGATCTGGTGGCCGAGCTCCGGCAATTCGCGGCAGATCGATTGCCGGAGTTCATGATACCGGCGGCCATCGTCATACTCGACGAGCTGCCGCTGATGCCCAATGGCAAGGTGGACCGTCGCGCCCTGCCTGCCCCGCAGCTGATCACCTCGACCTATCGGGCTCCGTCGACACCGCTGGAAGAGATCGTCGTCTCGGTATTCGCGGAAGTACTCGGGGCCGACCGGGTCGGCGCCGATGATGATTTCTTCGCGCTGGGCGGGCATTCACTGTCGGCGACGCGGGTGGCGTCCCGCGTGGCGACGGCTACGGGTATCACCGTCGAAGTGCGCGACGTGTTCGACGCACCCACTGCTACCCGATTGGCCGGAGTACTGGCGGCGCGGTCCATTCAGACCGCGGAACAGCCGAGCGTGGTGTTGGCACCACAGGACCGGCCGGCACGAATACCGCTGTCGTACGCGCAGTCTCGAATGTGGTTCATCAACCGATTCGAGCCGGACTCCCCCGCGTACAACATCGCCATGGTGCTCCGTTTGCGCGGACAACTGGATTCGGCGGCATTGACCGCCGCGATCGGTGATGTCGTGGCCCGGCACGAGAGTTTGCGCACGGTATTTCCCGACGAGAACGGGATACCGTGCCAGCGGATCTTGCCTGTCGATGGCGTGGAGGTCGCGACGGAGGCTGTCGATTCGATCGAGCTCACCCACCGGGTGACGAATATCGTGCGTCAGGGTTTCGATGTGTCCGCCCGGCCGCCGTGGCGAGTCACGGTGCTGCGCAGTGGATCCGATGACCATCTGCTGGTCGTGGTGCTCCACCATATTGTCGCCGACGGGCTGTCGATAGCGCCGTTGGTCCGTGATCTGGCGCTGGCCTACACCGCGCGCCGGGCGGGGCGGGCGCCACAGTGGGTGCCGTTGCCGGTGCAGTACGCCGATTACACCTTGTGGCAACGCGAGGTGCTCGGTGCGGAGTCAGATCCGCAGAGCGTCCTCGCGGGTCAGCTCGCTTACTGGACAGGGCATTTGGCGGGGTTGCCGGATCGGCTGGAGTTGCCTGCCGATCGGCCGCGGCCGATGGTGGCGTCGCAGCGTGGCGGTACCTATTCGTTCACCCTGGATGCCGCCACGGTGGCCGGGTTGAGCGCGGTGGCGCGCACCCACCGGGTGACGGTGTTCATGGTGGTGCACGCCGCATTGGCGTTGTTGTTGTCGCGATTGTCGGGCAGCGCCGATGTCGCGGTGGGTACTCCGATCGCGGGTCGCGGCGCGGCGGCGCTGGACGAGTTGGTCGGCATGTTCGTCAACACGCTGGTATTGCGTACCCGGGTCGACGAGGCCGGTTCGTTCACCGACCTGCTCGACCAGTGCCGTCAGGTGGACCTGGCCGCGTTCGCGCACGCCGACATTCCGTTCGAACGAGTCGTCGAGGCCATCGACCCACCCCGCAGCCAGGCGCATCATCCGTTGTTCCAGGTGATGCTCGCTTTCCAGAACCTCGACCTGGACCCGGCGCTGGCACAGCTGCCCGGGCTCGACGTCGAACCACTGCAGAGTCTCGATATCGGGGTCGAACGATTCGATCTCACCATTTCCGTCGCCGACATCCCGGACAGCGCAACCGCTGAGGTCGATGGTGGTGTACCGATCACCATCGGCTTCGCGCTCGACCTGTTCGATCGGCCGACGATCGCCGCATTCGCGGACCGCCTGCGGCGCACCGTGCGTGCCGTGGTGGCCGATCCGGCGATCGGCCTGCGTGGCCTGGATCTGCTCGCATCGGGCGAGCGAATGCTGTTGCGCCAGTGGAGCGATGGCGGTGCCGGGCCGGAGCCGGTCGTGCTGGCCGAGATACTCGCGCACGCCGCAGTGGAATTCCCGGCGCGGCCCGCGCTCGTGGACGCGGGGCACGAGTGGACGTATCGGGATCTCGACGAATGGTCGAATCGGTGTGCGCGGGCGCTGAGCGAAAACAAGGTCGGCCCGGAAACCGTAGTGGCGATTGCCATTCCTCGTTCGGCGGCCTGGGTGCGAGCGGTGTGGGCGGTCGCGAAGACCGGGGCCGCATTCGTCTCCCTCGATCCGGCACAGCCGCGGGAGCGCAATCGCGGCATCCTCGCCGATTGTGCGGCCACCGTACTGCTCACCGCCGGCGCAGGTGCTCGAGCGACAAGCGGGGAATGGGAAGTACCCGGGATTGCCGGGTTCGATCTGGACGGGTTCGACCTGTCCGCATGGAATGCTGCCCCGATCGGGGACGGTGACCGACTCGGCTCCCTGCGGCCGGACAATACCGCGTACGTCGTCTACACCTCGGGGTCGACCGGTACGCCGAAGGGGGTAGCGGTCACCCATGCCGGGCTCTCCGCAATCGCCACCGCTCAGCACCGAGACCAGCGGACGAATACCGAATCGCGGGTATTGGCCGTTGCCTCACGCACTTTCGATGCGGCGATCCTCGAACTGCTGCTCGCTGTACCCGCCGGCGCCGCGCTGATCATCGCTCCCGGCGAGATTGTCGCCGGGCCGCCGTTGGCTGAATTGCTGCGCGCGCAACGCATCACCCACGCCTTCCTGTCGCCGATGGTCGCGCTGTCGATCGAGCCCGACGGGCTCGACGACCTTCGAGTCCTGTCGACCGGCGCCGAAGCATGCCCTCCCGCGCTGGTGGCGCGATGGTCGGGAACCGACGCCGCCGGTGTCCGGAGCGTGCACAATATGTACGGACCCAGCGAGGCCACGGTCTGGGTGGCCGGCGCGGAACTGGCTGCCGGAGCACCGGTATCGGTAGGCAGCCCGATTCCCGGTATCCGTGCGGTGGTGGTGGATGCCTGGCTGAATCCGGTGCCACCGGGTGTGGTCGGCGAGCTGTACGTAGCCGGTCCCGGCGTCGCACGCGGATACCTCAACCGCGCCGGGATGACATCGGCGGCGTTCGTGGCCGATCCGTTCGGGCCTGCCGGATCCCGCATGTACCGCACCGGCGATCTGGTGCGATGGCTGCCGGATGGCCCCGAGGGCGGGGTACTGGCGGTCGTCGGCCGTGCCGATCAACAGATCAAGATTCGCGGCCAGCGCCTGGAACTCGGCGAAATCGAAACCGTACTCACCGAACTCGACGAAGTCCGGCGTGCCGTCGTCATTCACGTCACCAACGGTGCGACCGGCGACACCGCGCGGCTGGCCGCTTACATCACCCCGGCACCAGGCCATCGCCCTGACCCGATCGCCGTCCGGCAGGCTGCGGCGCGGCGACTGCCGTCGTACATGGTCCCCGACATCGTCACTGTCCTGGACGAACTGCCGCTGACCGCGAGCGGGAAAGTGGACCGGCGAGCGCTGCCGGAACCGCAATGGGTGACCGCGACGTACCGGGCACCCGCCACCGCCACCGAAGAAGTCGTGGCCGCGGTATTCGCGCAGGTCCTCGGAGTCGATCAGGTGGGAGCCGACGACGACTTCTTCGCCCTGGGCGGAGACAGCATCGTGTCGATCCAGTTGGTAGCTCGGGCGAAGGATCGCGGTGTGGTGTTCACGCCGCGGCAGGTGTTCGAGGCACGAACGGTTGCCGCGCTGGCGTGTCTGGCCGAATCGGTCGAGCCCGCAACGGTTCTCGCGGAGTTGCCCGGCGGAGGCATCGGTGAGCTGCCGCTGACACCGATCGTCCGGTGGATGGTGGGGCAGGGCGAGTTCCGGCGGTTGAATCAGACCCTGGTGCTCACAGCGCCGGTCGGATTGGATCGTGCCGGAGTACTGGCGATCATGACAGCGGTGATCGACCGGCACGACATGCTGCGGGCTCGGCTGTGGCACGATGGCCGGGACTGGCAGCTTGAGACGCGGCCGAGCGGAACGGTCGACGTCGAGTCGCTGGTGCATCCGGTCGTGATCGCCCCGGATATCGACCCGGAGCGCCGCCACCAGCTCGTGACGGCGGAGGTCGATGCGGCGCTGAATCGGCTGGATCCGGCCAACGGCGTTGTCTTGCAGGTGCTCTGGTGTGCTCCCACCGACGCGGCGCAGGCCGGGCAGCTGATCGTCATCGCGCATCACCTTGTGGTGGACGGCGTTTCGTGGCGCATCATGCTTCCCGACCTGATGTCGGCGTGGCAGCAGTACCGCGCCGGTGGTGTGGTGTCCATGCCACCGGTGGGGACGTCGATGCGGCGCTGGGCCCACGGCCTGGTCGAGGAGGCGCGGTCGCCGCGGCGGATGGCGGAACTGCCGCTGTGGCAACAGATCGTCGACGGGCCGGACCCGTTGCTCGGGTCACGTGCCGTGGACCCCGTTCGCGATGCCGCAGGAGGGATACGCCTCCGGCGCGTGCAGGTGTCGCCGGAGATCACCGAGGCCTTGCTGACTCGGGTGCCCGCGGCGTTCCACGGTGATGTCCAGGACGCACTGGTGGCCGCGCTGGCCATGGCAGTGCGGCGATGGCGAGCCGGGCGAGGAGTGCGGGAGTCCTCGACACTGTTGCGGCTGGAGGGGCACGGGCGAGAAGAACAGGTACTCGAAGGTGCGGACCTGACCGCGACGGTCGGCTGGTTCACGACGGTATATCCGGTTCGGATCGATATGGCGGGAATCGATCTCGATGATGCCTACACCGGTGGCTCGGCGATCGAGACCGCGATCAAGCGCACGAAGGAACATTTGCGCGCGATCCCGGACCACGGCATCGGCTATGGACTGCTGCGCGACCTCAACCCCGAGACGGCGCGGGCACTGCCTGCCGGGCTGCCCGCGCAGGTCGCCTTCAACTACCTCGGCCAACTGTCGCCGAACCGATCATCCGGCGGGACAACCACATCCGAGTTCGCCGTCACCGACGCACTCGGTGCTCCGATAGCCGATGAGGACCTGCACGTCCTGGCGACGGCCGTCGTCGATATCACGGCCGTTGTCACCGACGGACGCTTGTCGGCCACCTTCGGCTACCCCGAAGGCGTGCTCGACGAGGCGGAGGTCGGTGAGCTGGCCCAGCTGTGGGTCGACGCACTGCACGCCGTCGTCGCCCGGCAGCGCCACCCGCACTCCGGTGGGCATACGCCCTCCGACTTCCCGTTGGTGCGGGCAACACAATCCGATATCACGACCTGGGAGACGCGCTACCCGAGCCTGATCGACGTATGGCCGTTGTCGCCCTTGCAGACCGGTCTGCTGTTCCACGCCCGACTGGCCGAGTCGAGGGTGGACGTGTACGCGGTACAGCTCGCGATCACGCTGTCCGGCGTTGTGGACGCCGAACGACTGCGCCACGCGGCCGGATCTCTGTTGCAGCGGTATCCGAATCTGCGGGTGGCGTTCGGTGCCAATGCCGACGGCGAAGGCGTGCAGATCGTCGCCGACGATGTGGTCATGCCGTGGCGCGAAATCGACCTGCGCACCGTGGTGGATACGGAATCCGCACTGGCACAGGTGATCGACAGGGACAAGGCCGAGTCGTTCGATATCGAAACGGCGCCGCTGATGCGTTTCACACTGGTCGCGGCGGCCGAGGATCGGTTCACACTGCTGCTGTCGTACCACCACGTGCTGTTCGACGGCTGGTCGATGCCTTCGCTGCTGCGGACGTTGCTGGCGGTGTACGCGGCACCGAACAGCGCCGCGGTCGCGGAGTCGGCGGGTTCGTACCGCTCCTACCTCGACTGGCTCGGCCGGCAGGATTCGGACGCCTCGCTGCGGGTGTGGCAGGCCGCGCTCGACGGCGCCGAGGCGACGCTATTGGCTCCACACGCCGCAGCTGCGGAATCGGCAGCGCGAATGAGCTCTGTCGCAGTGGATTTCGACAACGGGTTCACCGACCGGTTGATCGCTGCGGCGTCGTCCGCCGGGGTCACGGCGAACACCGTGTTCCAGGTGGCGTGGGCACTTGTCGTGGGGTATCTGGCCGGGCGCGACGATGTCGTGTTCGGTGCGACGGTCTCTGGGCGGCCCGCGGAGCTGCCCGGTATCGAGTCCGCGGTCGGCCTGTTCATCAACACCATCCCGGTGCGGGTCCGCCACTCCCCTGGCGAGCCGATCTCAGCGGTGCTGAACCGGGTGCAGGCACAGCAGTCGGAACTGCTGAGTCATCATCACATCGGCCTGACCGATATCCATGCCGCACTGGATGTTTCGTCCATGTTCGACACAGTGCTGGTGTTCGAGTCCTATCCCGTCGACAAGGCCGCGCTCGCGGCACAGGCCGCGGCGCTCGATGGCATGGCCGTCGAGGATCTGCGGTCGAACGATTCCGCGCACTATCCCCTCGCATTGATTGTCGTCAAGGGGGAACCGTTCCGGGCCCAGTTGCAGTACCAGCCCGGGGTATTCGCTCATGAGTGGGTTCAGGCCTGTGCCGACCGGCTCACCCGCGTACTGGATGCGATGACCATCGATTCGTCGGTCACGGTGGAGTCGACCGACATGTTGTCCGCAGCCGAGCGGGCTCGGCTGGCGCCGGTGCGGGGCCTCCCGGCGGAGCCGCCACGACCGCTGGCGGACCTGCTCGTCGCGGGAGCTGCCATCAACCCGGCCGCACCCGCGGTGGTGTCGGGTGCGGTGACGCTGAGCTTCGGTGAGCTGGACAGTTACTCCAACCGGTTGGCGCGGTTGCTGATCGGACGCGGTATCGGGCCGGGCGATGCGGTCGCACTGGCCATGCCCCGGGGTATCGAGTTCCTCGCCGGATTGTGGGCGGTGACCAAGGCCGGTGCGGCCTTCGTGCCGATCGACCCGCGCCATCCGCTGGATCGGGTCGCTGTGATGATCGCCGATTCCGATGTGCGCCTCGCCTTGTCGGTGGCGGACACGGTGACCACGGTGCCGGGCACCATCGACCGGTTGATGCTCGATGGACCGGACCTGCCGGCGCGCCTCGCGGAGTTCTCCGCGACCGCGGTGACCGACGCCGTCCGGGTTCGCCCGCTGCACCCTGGACACACCGCCTACGTGGTCTATACCTCCGGGTCGACAGGCACCCCGAAGGGCGTTGTGGTCAGCCATGACGGCTTGTCGAACTTCACCGCCGAGCAGCGTGCGCGTTACGGCTTGGACGCCGGGTCCCGGGTATTGGCCGTATCGGCGCCAGGTTTCGATGCGGTGATGATGGAACTGCTGATGGCGCATCCGAACGGGGCCGCGCTCGTGGTATCTCCGCCGGACATATTCGGTGGTGCATCCCTCACGGAAATCATTCGGCAGCAACGGGTGTCACACGCCTTTGTGACGACGAGCGTGCTGGCGACCATGTCGCCCGCCGGGCTGGAGTCACTGCGGGTGCTCGTCACCGGTGGCGAGCGGGTGCCCGCCGAACTGGTGGCGGCCTGGGCGCCGGGCCGGGAACTGTACATCGCGTACGGACCGACCGAGACGGTCATCGTCACCCTCATCGGTGAGCCGATGGATCCCGATGAGCCGGTGACCCTCGGCGGGCCGATCCGCGGCATCGAGGCGGTCGTCCTGGACGCATTGCTGCGACCGGTGCCGGTCGGCGTGCGTGGTGAGCTGTATCTCGGCGGCATCCAGCAGGCGCGAGGTTACTCGAACCGGCCGGCGCTGACGGCCGCGTCCTTCATCCCGAATCCGTTCGGCCGCAGCGGTTCCCGCCTGTATCGGACCGGCGATCTCGTGTGCTGGAACGCACAGGGCAACCTGGAGTTCCTGGGACGCAACGACTTCCAGGTGAAAGTTCGCGGACAGCGGGTCGAGCTGGGTGAAATCGAAGCGGTGCTCGCCGCGCAGGAGGGGGTGCGGCAAGCCGTCGTGGTGCAGCACGCGACATCCCAGCGGCTCATCGGCTATCTCGTCGGTGCCGATGTCGACCCGCAGCAGGTGCTGGCCGCCGCTCGGCATCGACTGCCGGCGCACATGGTGCCCGATGCGTGCTCGGTCCTGCCCGAACTGCCGCTCACGGTGAGCGGCAAAGTGGATCGCGCGGCCTTACCGGAACCGGAACAACTCACGCGGGACTACCGCGAGCCGTCGACGCCGACCGAGCAGATGGTCGCGGACGTGTTCGCCGAACTGCTCGGGGTCGACCGGGTCGGCGCGGACGACGATTTCTTCGCGCTGGGCGGGCATTCGCTATCGGCGATGCGAGCGACGTCGCGGCTGTCCGCCGTAGCGGGTGTTCGTGTCGGGGTGCGGGATGTGTTCGAGGCGCCGACTCCCGCGCGATTGGCGCGGGTGCTGGACGTCGGCGCCGGTGGTTCGGCGGAGTCGGCGCTGGTGGTCCGGGAGCGACCCGAGCGGGTGCCGTTGTCGTTCGCGCAGCTGCGCATGTGGTTCATCAACCAATTCCATGGGGCGTCAGCGGCATACACCATTCCGCTGGTATTGCGATTGACCGGCGAGTTAGACACCGATGCCCTGATAGCGGCGATCGGCGATGTGGTCGCGCGGCACGAGAGCCTGCGCACGGTATTCCCCGATGAGGCAGGGACGCCGTTCCAGCAGGTGCTACCCGCCGACCGGGCTGCGGTCATCGTCGAGGTGCGGTCGGTGGATCCGGCACAGCTCGACGCTGCCGTCGCCGAGTCGACTCGGCACGGGTTCGACCTGTCGACCGAGCTTCCATTGCGGGTTACGTTGCTGGACAGCGGTTCCGGTGAGCACGTATTGATCATGGTGATTCATCACATTGCCGCCGACGGGTGGTCGATCGCGCCGCTCGCGCGGGACTTGTCGACCGCCTACGCGGCGCGGCGGTCGGGACGGTCCCCGGAATGGGCTCCGTTGCCGGTGCAGTACGCGGACTACACGCTGTGGCAGCGCGCGGTGCTGGGTGCGGAGTCCGACCCCGAGTCGACGTTGATGCGTCAGCTCGCCTATTGGACAACGCATTTGGCGGGGACACCGGATCGATTGGAGTTGCCTGCCGATCGACCGCGACCGACGGTCGCCTCGCAGGCCGGAGCCGGCTATTCGTTCGTGCTGGCTGCCGGATTGTTCGACAGGATAGGCGAACTGGCGAATGCCAGTGGAACGACGGTATTCATGGTCGTCCACTCGGCAGTGGCACTGTTGCTGTCGCGGTTGTCCGGAACCACGGATATCGCTGTCGGAACGCCGATCGCGGGCCGCGGTGCGGCGGCATTGGACGAATTGGTCGGCATGTTCGTCAACACGCTGGTGCTGCGGACGCGGATCGACGAGGCCGGATCGTTCACGGATCTGCTCGGCCAGGTTCGACGGGTGGATCTCGATGCCTTTGCCAATGCGGACATTCCGTTCGAGCGAGTGGTGGAGGCCATCGATCTGCCCCGGACCCAGGCACACCATCCGCTGTTCCAGGTGATGCTGGCATTCCAGAATCTCGACCTGGATCCGGCCTCCGCGCAGCTGCCGGGGATTCGGGTCACGCCGATACACCTCGGTGCCACCGTCGAACGATTCGATCTGTCCATTACCGTCGCCGACCTTCCGGACTCGAATGGCGATATCCCGGTCACCATCGGTTATGCCACGGAATTGTTCGATCGGTCGACGGTCACTGAGATGGCTCACCGGCTGGAGCGAATCCTGCTCTCCGTGGTGACCGATCCCGCGGCCGGATTGCGTGAGCTGGATGTGCTCGATTCGCGTGAGCGGAAGTCGTTGCGGGAGTGGGGTGATGGCGGCGCCGGACCGACGCCGATCACGCTGAACGAGATGCTTTCCCTGGTGGCCGCGCAGTTCCCGGACCAGCTCGCGGTCGTCGATGCGACGCATCGCCTGACCTATCGGGAACTGGATCGCTGGTCGAATCGATGCGCGCGGATGCTGATCGACCAGGGTGCCGGTCCGGAAACGGTGGTGGCGCTCGCGCTCCCGCGCTCAGCGGCCTGGGTGCGGGCGGTCTGGGCGGTCGCGAAGACCGGTGCCGCCTTCGTGTCCGTCGATCCGGCGCACCTGCCGGAGCGGAACCGCTTCGTCCTCACCGACGTCGCCGCAAAGGTCGTGCTCGCCGATGCTGGAGAGTGGAACGGTGCCGGAATTCCGGTCATCGATCCGGACCGGCTCGACCTACTCGGGTACAGCGACACGCCGGTGACCGATGGCGATCGACGCGGTGCCGTGCGGTCGAGCAATACCGCCTACGTCGTGTACACCTCGGGCACGACCGGTACGCCGAAGGGTGTCGCCGTCACCAACGCCGGGTTGGCCGCTGTCACGAGTGCGCAGTGCCGGCAGTTCGAGCTCAGCGCCGATTCCCGCGTATTGGTTGTTGCCGCACGCACTTTCGATGCGGCTGTGTTCGAGTTGTTGTCGGTGGTTTCGGTCGGTGCGGCGCTCGTTGTCGCTGCCGCTGACGTTTTCGCCGGTGCGCCGCTGGCGGAGTTGATCCATGCCGAGGGGGTCACCCATGCTTGTTTGACTCCGGCTGTGGCGGCCACGATGGATGCCGGGCGGCTGAACAGTCTGCGCGTAATGATGGTGGCCGGTGAAGCGTGTCCGACAGCGCTGGTGCGGCAATGGTCCGGTACCGACGCCGCCGGTGTGCGCAGGTTGTACAACCTGTACGGGCCGAGCGAGTCCACGATCTGGGTCACTGCGGCCGAATTGAATGTGGACGAACCGGTGTCGCTGGGTGGGCCGATTCCAGGAGTCCGGTTGGCGGTGCTGGATGCATGGCTGCGTCCGGTACCGGCGGGCGTGGTCGGGGAGTTGTATACCGCCGGTCCCGGTGTGGCGCGCGGATATCTCGATCGGGCGGCATTGACGGCCGCATCGTTTGTCGCCGATCCCTTCGGGCCGGCCGGGTCGAAGATGTATCGCACGGGAGATCTGGTGCGGTGGATGCCAATTGGCGAGCGTCGTACTTTGATGTTCGCCGGCCGCGCCGATCGTCAGATCAAGATCCGTGCCCAGCGCCTCGAACTCGGCGAAATAGAAACCGCATTGGCCTACCTGGACGAGGTACGGGACGCGGTAGTCATCACGCACACCGCAGGCGGTGACCATGAGCCGAGCGAGACAGTGCGATTGGCCGCCTACATCACCGCGGCACCCGGTCACCTGCCCGACCCGATCACGGTCCGGCAGGCAATCGCGCAACGACTGCCGTCGTTCATGGTCCCCGACACCGTCACCGTGCTCGAGGAACTGCCGCTGACCTCGAGCGGCAAGGTGGATCGGCGCGCATTGCCCGCCCCGGACTGGGTTGCTGTGATGTATCGGGCCGCCTCGACGCCGCTCGAGGAAATCGTGGTCTCGGTGTTCTCGGAGGTGCTGGGAGTAGAGCGGGTGGGGGTCGACGACGACTTCTTCGCGCTCGGCGGGCATTCGTTGTCGGCGACACGGGTGGCGTCACAGGTGGCCACGGCGGCCGGCGCCGATCTGGGCGTGCGGGAGGTGTTCGACGCGCCGACCGCGGCCCAGCTGGCGCGGATACTCACCGAGCGCTCGACCGGCGTCGAAGACCCGGTGTGGTCGAGGCTGGTGGTTCGCGAGCGACCCGAATACCCGCCGCTGTCGTTCGCGCAGTGGCGAATGTGGTTCATCAACCGGCTCGAACCGGACTCACCCGCCTACAACATTCCACTCGTGCTGCGGTTGACCGGCGAGTTGGATATCGAGGCGATGACCGCTGCCCTCGGTGATGTGGTGGCGCGCCACGAAACCCTGCGCACGGTGTTCCCGGACCGGGACGGGAATCCGTACCAGCGAATCGTGCCGGTAGCCGAGGCCACCACGACCGTCGAGGTACGGACTGTCGATACGGCCGACATCGAGCAGGTGGTGCTGCCGCTGGTGCGGCGCGGGTTCGATCTGCCGAGTGCGCCGCCATTGCGGGTTACCTTGCTGGACAGCGGTTCCGATGGGTACGTACTCGTGCTGGTCATGCATCACATCGCGGCCGATGGCTGGTCCTTGGCACCGTTGGCGCAGGATTTGTCGCTGGCCTATACGGCGCGCATGGCGGGGAAAGATCCGGAGTGGGCCGGGCCGTTGCCGGTGCAGTACGCGGACTACACGCTGTGGCAGCGTGAGGTGCTGGGGGCGGAGTCCGATCCGGACAGCGTGTCGGCGCGTCAGGTCGGGTATTGGACCGGGCAGTTGGCGGGCTTGCCGGATCGGCTGGAGTTGCCCGCCGACCGGACACGGCCCGCGGTGGCCTCACACCGCGGTGACACGTATTCGTTTGCGGTGGACGCGGATACGGCGGCCGGGCTGCACCGAGTCGCGCGCACACACCACGCGACCGTTCTCATGGTGATGCACGCGGCATTGGCGGTAGCGCTGTCGCGGGTGTCGGGCAGTAGCGATATCGCGGTGGGCACTCCGATCGCGGGGCGGGGCGCCGCGGCATTGGACGGTCTGGTCGGCATGTTCGTCAACACATTGGTGTTGCGTACCCAGGTCGATGAGGCCGCTTCGTTCAGCGATCTGCTCGATGAATGCCGGCGTATCGATCTGGAGGCGTTCGCCCACGCCGATATTCCGTTCGAGCGGGTGGTGGAAGTGGTCGATCCGCCACGAACCCAGGCGTATCACCCGCTGTTCCAGGTGATGCTGACTTTCCAGAACCTCGACCTCGATCCGACAGACGCCCTGTTGCCAGGGATTCGGTGCACACCAATGGATCTCGGAACCGGGGTCGAACGATTCGATCTCACCGTCACCGTTTCCGATACCCCTGACACCGACGGCGGCCTGATGGTCGGGATGAGCTTCGCCCTCGATCTTTTCGATCGGTCGACGATTGCCGCGCTGACACGGCGGTTGCAGCGAATCATCGGTGCGGTGGTCGCCGATCCCGCAGTGGGATTGCGTGACATCGATGTGCTCGATTCCACTGAGCGACTGTCGCTGTCGCAGTGGGGTGATGGCGGCGCCGGACCGGAGCGGGTCACGCTGACCGAGATGCTGGGTCGAGTCGCCGTCGAGCACGCGGATCGGCTCGCGGTCGTCGATTCCAGATGCGAGTGGACGTATCGGGAGCTGGATGAGTGGTCGAATCAGTGCGCACGGATACTGATCGAGTCGGGCGCCGGACCGGAATCGGTTGTTGCGGTGGCGATTCCGCGATCCGCGGAGTGGGTGCGCGCGGTGTGGGCCGTCGCCAAGACCGGCGCCGCATTCCTGTCCATCGATCCCGGCCAGCCGGCCGAGCGCAACCGGTTCATCCTCGCCGATTGCGCTGCCGCCGTCGTGCTCACCAACGGCGAAATCACCTCGCGGGCAACCGGATCGGATACCGCTGGTGCAGACCTGGCCGAGTGCGGCAGTGCCGGAATTCGGGTGCTCGACCTGCACCGGCTCGACCTTTCCCCGTACAGCGCCGCTCCGGTCGGCGATATCGACCGGCGCGGGGCGGTACGGTCGGTCAATACCGCCTATGTCGTCTACACCTCGGGATCGACCGGTGCGCCCAAGGGCGTGGCCGTCACTCATGCGGGATTGGCCGCCGTCGCCGCTATCCAGTATTCACGCTGCCGGCTGACCCCCGACTCCCGCGTATTGGCCGGTGCCGCACGCACTTTCGACGCGGCAATGCTGGAGCTGCTGTTGGCCGTACCGGCCGGTGCGGCATTGGTTGTCGCCCCGGACGATGTCTTCGCCGGAGAACCGCTCGCGGAGTTGATGCGCGGCGAGCGCATTACGCACGCTTTCATGGCGCCGGCGGTCGCCCTCTCGGTCGATCCCGCCGGGCTCGATGACCTGCGGGTGGTACTGAGCGGTGGCGAGGCATGTACGCCGGAGTTGGTGCGGCGCTGGTCGGGCACGGACACCGCCGGTGTCCGCAGGCTGCACAATGTGTACGGGCCGAGCGAGTGCACGATGTGGATTGCCGGCACGTTCCTGGATGGCGGTGATCCGGTGTCGCTGGGTGCTCCGATTCCGGAAGTTCGTCTGGTGGTGCTGGATTCGTCATTGCGGCCGGTGCCGCCCGGCACAATCGGAGAGTTGTACGTGGCCGGTCCGAGTGTGGCGCGCGGATATATCGACCGGGCAGGGTTCTCCGCCGCGTCGTTCGTGGCCGATCCCTTCGGATCGCCGGGGTCGCGGATGTATCGCACCGGAGACCTGGTGCGGTGGATGTCCAGCGGCGACGGCGATGCGGTATTGATGTTCGTGGGCCGCGCCGATTTCCAGGTCAAGATTCGAGGCCAACGGCTCGAACTCGGCGAAATCGAAGCTGCGCTGGCAGGTTTGGACGAGGTACAACATGCGGTCGCCATCGTTCACACCTCCGGTTCCGATGTCGGCGGCGCACGATTGGCCGCCTACGTCACCGCTGCTCCATGGCGCAGCCTCGATTCGGCGGCGATCCGGCAGGCGGTGGCGCAGCGGTTGCCGTCGTTCATGGTCCCCGACACCGTCACCGTGCTGGATGCGTTGCCGCTAACCGTGAATGGGAAGGTCGATCGGCGCGCACTGCCTGCGCCGGAGTGGATGGTCGCGACATATCGGGCGCCCTCGACACCGCTCGAGGAAATCGTGGTCGCGGTGTTCTCGGAGGTGCTGGGGGTAGAGCGGGTAGGGGTCGACGACGACTTCTTCACCTTGGGCGGAACCTCGGTGGTCGCCATGCAGCTGGTGTCCCAGCTGCGTGCACGCACCGAGACAACCGTTCCCTACCGGCTGCTCTTCTCCGATTCGACACCGGCATCACTCGCGCGGAACCTGGCGAAACCGCAGTCCGAGATGGGCGTATCCCTCGGAGTGCTGTCGCCGCTGCGCTCGACGGGCCACAAAGCACCGTTGTTCTGCGTCCATCCGGGTGGTGGTCTCGCATGGGTGTACGGCGCACTGGCGGGCCACCTGGACCCGGACCGCCCCGTCTACGGCCTCCAGGATCCCTATATCGTCGAAGACGGTCCCCGGCTCGAGTCGGTGGATGCGTACGCCGAGCGTTACGTCGAGGAGATCCTGAAGTCCTTCCCCGACACCACCTATCACCTCCTCGGTTGGTCGCTGGGTGGAAAGATCGCCCACGCCATGGCAGCCCGACTGCAGCAAATGGGTCACCCCGTCGGACTGCTCGCCCTCGTCGATGCGGGTATCGCCGAGAATCTCCCGCAGACACCCGAACCCGATGACGACCAGGCCGCCCGCGCATTGACCGAATTCCTCCGCGGATGGGGTGATTTCCTCGGCATGACCGACGATCAACAGATCGACCATCCAGCAGAGCTGCTCCCACTACTCGCGGAACGACTCAGCAGCGAAGGCATCCTGACCGCGCAACAGGTCGAACGAGTAACCGAATGTTTCATGACACCGGTCTCGCATACACCGGCACATTTCGAAGGCGACGCCGTACTGTTCATCGCCGACCGCGAGTCATATCGAGACCAGATAGCAGAAACCTGGCGCGGGCACATCACCGGAGCCATCCACGAGATCCCGATCGACGAATGGCACACGGGAATGATGAATCCCAAGGGCGCCAGCGCAATCGGCCCGATCCTGAATACCCTGCTCCGAGACAGCGACAAGGAGATCTGACAAGAAGGGCAGCAGGATCAAACGCACTTTGCGCGACCCTGCTCAGCACCCGAACTGCGAAGCGGATCGTTGCGGCCCGACGCGCATCAATGCTTCGGCGAGGACCAGCCCGCGTCGATCAACTGCTGCGCCAAGCCGTTTGCTTGGCGAATGCCCGCTCGGAACGCTAACGGCCAGCTCGCGAGTACGTCCGGATTGGACATGAACGCGTTGAATACGTCGATCGTGGCCGAGTCGGGGCCGAATCGCACAACGGTATCGGTCACCGTGGTCGCGAGTTCGGCCTGAACCTGTTCGGGAGGGAAGCGGTTCGCCATCGGCTCAACGACCAGAACGACGTCCGAGTCCGCTGCGAGGTCCGCGTTGGTGGGCGACCAGAACCCGCCATCAATGTAGTAGCGGTCTGCGACAACGACGGGCGGAAAGGCTCCCGGAAACGAACGACTCGCGGCGACGGCGGTCGCCAGCGGCACACCGCTACTGCTGTCCCAGACCTGCCGCTGACCACTGGCGGCGTCCACAACGACTATCCGCAGCCGATTATCCGGCCAGTAATTGCCCCCGACCAGCCACTCCATCGGCGCGATATGCGCCGGCAGCGCCGGGTCCTCGGACATCGCCAGGTCACCCACTTTGCGCGGCGCCACATCACGATCCAGCGTCCGATCCAACAGCGCTGCGAAAGCGACCGCGAGCAGCGCGGGCTTCACCACCGACGGTGATTGAGTGCTACCAGGTGGATAGAGATCGTCGGCGAACGACTCCGGATCCCGCCCCGTTACCAGCGCGGCCGCGACGACAGCGCCCGCGGACGTGCCGACTATCGAATCGGCCGCACCCAAATCGATGCCACCACGCCGCAGTTCAGCGGCCAAACCTGCCATCCACGCCGAACCGAGGACGCCGCCCCCACCCAAAACAACCGAACGCCGAACAGTCTCACCAGACGTTCGATCGACATCGCGACTCTCCATGCCGCGATCCTAACGACACTCACCATCGAATATTGCTGCTACAACACATCATTGGACGCAACCCGTCGCAGGTCATCACCTGCCGGGCATCGACCATCCGCCGCTTGTCAGCTGCATGGCGGGGTGCCCAGTGACGACACATAGTCGACAAGAGCATGCACTGCCGGCAGCCGGGTTTTCCGAAGTGATCTCGTCCCGTTGGCCTTCCGGAGAACCTCATGACCGATCCGAAGAGCGCGAAGCGCACAGTTCCGGACGATCAGCGATGTGAAATATCGTCGGGCAGGAACTGGTGGCGGGACCTTCTCGCTGCTTGCCGCCGCCAGTTCCTGGTGGGCGCCGTTTCAGTTGCAGGAGGGCGGAATACAGGTGCTCGGGCATGAACGCCGGGGGGAGGGGGCGTCGAGTGGGCTGGTTCCGGGCGATCTTCAGGAGTTGCTTGCGGGTGATGCACGAATTGGGTTGGCAGCCAGCAGCTTCGAGGCGGAGCCGATTGGCCTGCGCAGGATCTTCACCTACGCCGCTCGATGCTGGCCTCGGTGCCATCGTCCCGCTCCTCCGCCGGCCGAGACTGCGAGGTATCCACCGGTCCCGAGGAGCGGGAGTAGAACAGAGCGGACATCACCACCGGGGTGAGCGTCACGGTAGAAACCCCACACAGCCCACCCGATGACGGCGAGGCAGAGTCCGAGTATCGATAACAGCGCCCATGTGTCCCAAGGCATTACGGCATCCCTCCAATGCTCATAGCTGATCTTGGTTCCGATTACCTTGCGGCGGCTGCGCGCTGTCGTCGCCTGGTTTCATTTCTCAGTAGACACCCGAAATGACTCCCGAAACGTGTACACGGTGGACTGACCACGAAATATGATGAGGTGTCCACGGTGCACACTTCTGCCATGGACACGGCGATCGTCGACATAGCCGCAGTGGACATTTCCCAGATAGCGAGGCTGAAGAAATGGCTGGATTGGCCGCCTCTCGCATAGCTTTCGGGTCCTACATCCGCGAGATTCGCGTGACGGGCCAGAAGACGCCACTCGCCGCCGGGCTACGCATCGAGACCTCCAGGCAGACGATCATGCGCCTGGAGAACGGCCTACCGACGAAGGTGAGCACGGTCGAACTGGAGCGGCTGCTGGATTTCTACGCGGCAATATCGGAGACCCGCGAGGAGGCGCTGCGGCTCTGGCGTGAAGTCCGCAGCGAGGAGAAAGTCGCTCAGCAGCAGGGTGATTCGCGCGGCTTCTGGCAGCCCTACACCGACCAGGTGTTCTCACATTTCCCGCGCTACCTGCGGCTGGAAAGCGCCGCGAACCAAGTCACCACCCACCAACTCGTGCTCGTGCACGGCCTGCTCCAAACACCGGACTACCGTCGCGCGGTCGTTCGCATCGATGGCGGTCCGGGGTTGTCCGCGGTCGATGTCGAGCGTCGTGTCGAACTCGCCCTGCGGCGGCAGAGCAGACTCAACGACCCCGGCTTCCGATTGAACTTCCTGATGTCGGAGGCGGTGCTGCGGCACCAGCCGGGCGAACCGGAGGTCATGGCCGCACAGTTACGGTGGCTGGCCGAGATGGGTCGGAAGGACAACATCAGCATCAGGGTCATTCCCTTCGGCGCGAAAGGGCATCGCGGGCTGACCATTCAATCGTTCACATTGCTCCAGTTCCCGCGCCTGAGCACCAACGTGACGGAGTCGCCGGTGGTCTACATCGAAGGCGCTATCGGCGGGCTCTACCACGGGAGAGCCGATGTAGTGCAAGGCTATCGCGAAGGAGTCGCGGCATTGGAAGCGGTAGCGTTGGATGAAGACGACACGGCAGACGTCCTATTGAAGATTGCGAAGGAGTACGCGGCGTGAGCAGACCGCCAATCCACAAGTGGTTCAAGTCAAGACGTTCCGAGACCGGACAGCAATGCGTGGAGGTCTACCTCGGCGACGGGGTGGTGGGAGTTCGCGACACCAAGGACCATGGCCACGGCCCGGAACTGTGGTTCCCCGGCGAGGTTTGGGACGAGTTCATCGCCAGCGGTATCTGGAAGCGCTGATCTGAATCTTCGGCCGATTTCCATTCGCAGAGGTTGACGCTATTGGCTGGGCCGTCCCGCGACGGCGTTGTAGAGATCGTTGCGCAAGCGATCGAACCAGCGCACTTCCCTTTCGCGCCGCTCCGCCTTGACCGCTTTCACCGATCCGGCCGGGTATCGCGAACGGGCCCAAGGTGATTGCGGCTGCGCCAAACGCACCGCACCCACCACACCCAGCATCGGTATGAACAGTGCGAACAAGCCGGTCCAGACCTTGCCCTTTGCCATTGTCACCACTGCGAAGGTGCCGTGGAAGAGAACAAGTCCGGCGACGAACTGCCAGCCGCGGAAGTTGTCGGTGATCCCCAACGGCGTTGCCCCGAGCAGCATCAGCGCGCATACCGCCACGCCGATGACGACGGCGTCCACCGACACCCGCCCCTGCTCGGACCAGTACACATCTTTCAGATCCAGGATCAGCGCGAATTCATCGAGAACCAGCGCGGTGCCGACGCCGAACAGTCCCGCGAAGATCTCCGGCCAGGGCGTGTGGTCGCCGATCGGACTGAAGACGCCGAATCCGGCCGCGATCATGAACACCACACCGAACACCATGTGGTGGATGTGCATTCCACCCGGGGTGATATTGCCCGGCCACCACGAAACACCGGCCCGAATCATCCGCACACTGAATCGAATGAATATGAACGTACCCACGAACATCAATAGCAGGATCGCCAAGGGGAGTTTTCCCGGCAGGACGATAATCCGCTCGAACCATCCATCTGAGACTGGAGCGGCAAGCAACGCTTGACCATTCAGTGTCATCATCAGAATTTACCTTTCGGCAGGTACGACCATCCGCCACCGCGCGCGAGCTCGAGCCGGGCGGTGTGGTGTCGGTCGACTGTGCGGCGGTGCGCGGTGCTGATCAGGATGAGGTCCGGCAATTCGGCGCGGATCAGGGTGTAGAGCGCGAATTCCAGCCCTTCGTCGACCGCCGAGGTCGCCTCGTCCAGGAACGCCGCCGCCGGCCGGATCAGGATGATTCGCGCGAACGCCAAGCGCTGCTGCTCCCCCGTCGACAAGATGCTCGCCCAGTCGGCTTCCTCGTCCAACTGAGCCGCCAGATGACCGAGCTGCACCTTGATCAGCGCGGCAGACAACACTTCATCTGTCTCGCTGTCGGGTGCGGCGGGATACGCGAGGGCCGCGCGCAGATCGCCCAGCGGCAGGTACGGCAGTTGCGAGATGAACAATGTGCCGGTGAACTCCGGTCTGCCGACGACACCGCTTGTGTAGGGCCACATTTCGGCGAGCGCGCGCAACAGAGTCGTCTTACCGGTCCCGGAAAGCCCCGTGACGACCACCGCGTCCCCGGCACGCAGTCGAAGATTCAGATCCTCGACCAGAATCGCGCCGTCGGGCCGATAGACGGTGACCGCGTTCAGTTCCACCGAACGGTCCAGTGCGCGCACTCCGATCTTGGGCAGTTCGCGGGATCTCTCGTTCGCCTCGAGCAGGCCCTCGAGTCGGAGCAGCGTCGCGCGGAACGCAGCGAAACTGCTGTAGCTATTGCGGAAGAATGACAGCGAGCTCTGGATCTGCCCAAATGCCGCACCTGTTTGCTGAACATCACCGAGAGTCAGCGTGCCGGCGAAGAACTGCGGCGCCTGCAGCAACCACGGAAGTACCACGGCTGCTTCGGTAGCCGCCTGATTCCAGCCGATGAACCGTGTGGTGAATACGACCAGACGGCGATAGATTCGCAGGACTTCCGCGAATAGCCCACGCAATCCATGCCTTTCGGTGGCCTCGCCGCGGTAGAACGCGACCCGCTCGGCATTGTCACGCAACCGGACCAGGGCATAGCGGAAGTTCGCCGCCGCGGCCTGATAGTCGAAGCCGAGCTGAATCAGTGGACGGCCGACCCAGAACGCGACCGTCGTCGCGACCAGCACGTAGGCGAAGACCAGAAATACCATCGCCCTGGGGATTTCGACGCCGGCTATATCCAGTGGCGGCGACAGATCCCACAGAATCCGGGTGAAGGACACAACCGATACCACCGCGGTGACCGCCCCCAGCGATAACGACCGCGCACCGGCGATCATGTCGCCGACATCCTGCTGGATACGCTGATCAGGGTTATCGATCGGCGCGTCGATGAATCGGCCCCGATAGTAGGCCTGATCATCGATCCACGCCCCGGTCATGCGCTCGGTCAACCAATCACGCCAGCCGATCTCGAAGATCTGACCGAGATAGAAGTCCAGCTGGGTACGCACCACCTCGATCACCGCAAGCACACCGAACACGATCAGCGAATGCCAGAACGCGTGTTCCGCACTATCCAGCGCAGCACCATCGCCGCTTCCGATCGCCGCGGCCGAGTTCTGCAGCGCCGAAAACATATCGTTGCCCTGATAGGACAACAACACCTTCACCCGGACCGACAACACCGCACTCAACAACAGCACACCGGCGAACGGCAGCGTGCGCAACGCCTCCCGGCCGGTGAAATACGCACCCGTGACAGCGCGGAAATGCCTGCCCCACTGGGTGATCCGCAGCAGTAGCGCCGCAACCACCAGGAACACAACCGCCGCGATCACGACCGTGATGAGCAGCCACTGCGCCGAAGCGACCAGCTCGTCGCTCCAGTCGCGCGACGCATCCACAGCGGCCTCCGATCGGATCCGGGCAAGGTCGTCAGGCAGTGGAGAATCCGCTCGCAGACGTGAGCGAAAGCCAACAATAACCTCCACCTGCGGCTCGCCCGATCCGACGCGCGATGCTTGGGTCGTGGGTCATCTCTCCGCCACTGAAGGGAAACCATGGAGCTCAACGAATCCGCTCGTAGTCTCATCGGAAAGGGCGCCGATGCCACCCTGGTCACGCTGAACCCCGACGGCAGCCCCCACGTGAGTCTGGTCTGGGTCGCAGTGCAGTCGACGCCGGACGGAGACGAACTCGTGGTCGGGCACATCTCCAAAAACGGAAACAAGAAGGTGCGCAACGTCCGCAACGATCCGCGGGTTGCCCTCACCATCGTGTCACCCGGCGGGCCCGGCCATCCAATTTCGCTGTGGCTCTCCATCAATGGGACCGCGCGGATCGTCGAAGGGGGCGCGCCCGAATTTCTCAAAGAGCTCGCCGAGACCCTGGCCCCCGGCGTGGATTTCGTAGCCGAGGGTGCACCACCCGGATTCCTGACCCGCATCCGCATCGACAAGGTCGGTGGCGTCGGCCCCTGGGCATTCTGACGCCGGAATCGACCGCTCCGCGGTGAGCCGAATCTTCCGTCAGCTCGAGAGCCTCGGATGGGTCGCGCAAACCGGCGACCGTGGGATGTAGGCTGCGGACACCATCGGACCCGCCGTCCGCGATGCCGCCCGAGAACTTTCCTGCCGGCTCGGCTACTCCGGCGAGCCCTGGGGAGGGCCATTCGGGGGGCCGTGAGGGCGGCCGGGTCCGGACCTCCGGTGGTGGCCGGACAGACTGTGGCCTACCGTAATTGAGGTCGGCATCTGCCGGTTGAGGATCGTTCGCGAATTTCGGCGGTAGGTAAGGGGAGACGATGAGGGCGGAGACGACGAGGGACACGCGCGGGCGAAGATCACTGGTAGTGATGTCGATTGCGTCGGCGGTCGTCGCCATACTCGTCGGCGGGTGCAGCTCCAGCGCGGACAAACCGACACCGCAGGGAGCTGCCATTACGGCCCCGGCGAAGGTGGATGTCCCCGCGGCCGACCACGGCCCGGTGAACCCATCCGCGCCGATTGTGGTGAATGCCGCCGACGGTCTGCTGATCAGCGTGACCGTCACCAACGCGGCCGATGGCAAGACCGTCGGTGGCGATCTCGCGGCAGACCGCCGCAGCTGGACGTCGAAGGACCCGCTCGGGTACGGCGCGAGTTACCACGTGGCGGTCAAGGCAGCCAACAGCGTGGACGTGACGGCCGACAGTACGGCGACGGTCACCACCATCAATCCCGCCAAGACGGCCTACGCCAATGTCGTCCCGGCGCCCGACACGGTCAGTGATACCGGCATCGGCGTCGGCCAGCCGATGGTGTTCCAGTTCACCCAGGCGGTCTCCAATAAGGCCGAGGTGCAGAAACATCTGAAGGTGACCGTCACGCCCGATCAACCGGGCGCCTGGTATTGGGTCGATGACAAGGACGCGCACTACCGCGGACCCAATTACTGGCTGCCCGGCACCAAGATTCATATCGAGGCCGACGTGCTCGGGGTCGACCTGGGCGACGGTGTCCTCGGTGCGGAGAACAACAGCGCCGATTACACCGTCCACGACGCCTGGGTCGCCAAGGCCGACGGAAGCACCGAACAGCTGACCATCTTCGACAATGGCAAGCAGGTCAACCAGATGGCGATGAGCCTCGGCTCCCCCGGCTTCCCCTCACACGAGGGCCCGCACGTCATCTCCGGCAAACAGCCCTCGATCGTGATGGACTCCTGCACCTACGGCGTCTGCGCAGGCCAGTCCGGCTACTACAAGGAGACCGTGGCACTGGACGAACGGATCTCCAACGACGGCGAATTCGTCCACTCCGCCCCCTGGTCGGTCGGTCAGCAAGGCAGTAGCAATGTCTCGCACGGCTGTGTCAACCTCGCCCCCGACAACGCCCAGTGGTTCTACGACCACTTCGGGGTCGGCGACGTCGTGGAGATCACCAACTCCGGCGGCCCGACACTTCCGGTGTGGGACACCTACGGCGACTGGGAGGTTCCGTGGGCGCAATGGCAAGCGGGCAACGCGGGCAGCTGACGTGATCGTCCGAGGCGGCGCTCAGCTAACCGGAAGGAATCCCGACTGCACGAACGCGGCGATATAGGTGTCGAGCACGCTCGCATCGACCGCCGGACACCAGATTCCGCTCCCTGCGAGCGCCTTTCGGGCGTTGGCGTCATCCAGCACGATCTCGGTTGTGCCACCGCCGAAATTGCCGCTGACCAGCGCGGCACGCACCAGGGAATCGTCGCCGGCCAGGGTGCGGGTCCGGGTTTCTTCGGCGAACCGGAGCTGGATCGTGTCGAGCGTCTCGGTCTTGACCGAAAGTCCGTGCCGGCCGAGACATTCGAAGATGTCACGCACCGCGACCGGCTTCTCATTGATCAGGTGATATTCGATGTCGGTCGCGGAGCCGAGCGAGATCGCCACTATCGCGCGTGCCACATAGGTCACCGGTACCAAATCGATCGCCGCCGCACCGATATCGGGAGCGGCCCCGAGGATCGCCGCGGCCCGGATCATGTTCCAGAACGAGTCGTCGGCATTGTTGATACCGGTCCGGAGATCGCCGGAGATCAGACCGGGGCGGTAGACACGCACAGGCACGCCACGCTCACCCGCCTGCAGGATCAGTTGCTCCGCAACCCATTTGCTCGAAATGTAGCCCTGCTCCGGTAGCTCGTCCGCGCCGATTCGGGTGGCTTCGCGGATGAGGTCCTGGCCGCCCGCCGTGGAGATCACGGTATTGGCGCTGGAGACGAAATGCACGGGCTTGAGCTGCCGAGTCGTCGCCAGCCGCAGTACTTCCCGCGTGCCCTCGACATTGGCGGCGCGCAACCGGGAATACGGTTCGAGATGATTGACCCGGGCGCCGTTGTGATAGATCGCGTCGATCCGGTCGGCGAGCCGGGCATGGTCGGTGTCTGTCAGCCCGAACGCCGGTGCGGCGAGATCGCCTGGCACAGGCACGATTCGAGCTTCCAGCGTGTCGTCCCACAGCTGGTAGGAATGCAGTGCGGCGCGGATCCGGTCCCGCCCCTCGCGGGCAGAGCCGGCGCGGACCAGGCACCATACGAGAGCGTCCGTGCGGTCCAGGATCTCGCGCAGCAGATAGGCGCCCACGAACCCGGTGGCGCCGGTGAGCAGCACGTCCCGCACCGGCCCGGTGCGCATCGGGGCACAGCCCGCACCATTGATCTCCGGTGCGAGTACGGCATCGGCGGCGAGCAGAGCCGGGCCGCCGACGGGCGTGGCGCTCCCGGTCACGCGGGCCGCGAGGCCGCGCACGGTGGAGGCGCTGAAGAGCGCCGCCACCGGCAGCTCGCTGTCGAGCCGGGCCGCCAGCGCGTGCTGCAGGGTGAAGATCAGCAGCGAGGTGCCGCCCAGCGCGAAGAAATCGTCGTCCGCGCCGGCCCGGTCGATGCCGAGCACCTCGGCGAATACCTCCGCCACGATCCGCTCGGTCGGCGTGGCTGGCGCACGGAATGTCGCGGTCTCGAATACCGGCTCCGGCAACGCCTTTCGATCCACCTTGCCGGCCGGAGTCAGTGGAATCTCGTCGAGCACCACAACCGCGGTGGGCACCATATGCCGGGGCAGGCTGCGTGCGGCGTACTCGACGAGCTGATCCCGATCGAGCGCGCACCCCGCTACCGCTCGCACATACGACACCAGAACAGTTGTGCCGGTAGCTGTTTCACGACCGATGGTGATCGAAAAGTCGATACCGTCATATCCGCCGAGCACCGCGTCGATCTCGCCCAGCTCGATACGGAAGCCCCGGATCTTCACCTGAAAGTCCGTGCGCCCGAGGAATTCCAGCTCCCATCGCGTGTCATGCCCGGCCACCCAGCGCACCAGATCGCCGGTTCGGTACATTCGCGCTCCGGGTTCGCCCCACGGGTGGGCGACAAAACGCTCCGAGGTCAGACCCGCCCGATCGTGGTAGCCGCGCGCCATCGCGTCACCGGACAGATACAGTTCGCCCGCCACACCCGGCGGTACCGGTCCCAGCCGGGAGTCCAGCACCACCGCCGACCGGCCCGGCACCGGATTGCCTATCGTAATGCGCTGTCCCGCAGTCACTATCGTGTAGCACGCACCGATCGTCATTTCGGTCGGGCCGTAACCGTTGAAGAAGCGGCGACCCGGCTGCCACGCGGCCACCAACTCCGGTGTCGTGACATCGCCGCCGACCGAAACCAGCTCCAGGTCGTCCATTCCGGCGGGATCGACGCTGCCGAGCAGTCCCGGAGTGATGAGCGCGTGCGTCACCCGTTCGGCCCGCAGCACCTGGGCCAGCTCGTGACCGCCCAGCACGCCGGGGGCCGCGATCACCAGCGTGGCGCCGCTGTAGAAGGCGCACACCCATTCCTCGATCGACTGGTCGAAGCTCGGAGAGCAGGTGTGCAGCACCCGGTCGTGCGGCTCGATCCCGTACATGCCGGTCGTATAGGTAGTCAGACCGCCGAGTCCGGCGTGAGTGACGGTGACGCCCTTGGGGATACCCGTAGACCCCGAGGTGTAGATCACGTATGCCGGATGCCTGACGTCCAGCGGTGCGAGCCGGTCGGCATCGGTCACCGGCGCCGCGGACCGCGCCGCGCACAGTCGATCCGTCGCGGGATCATCGAGTACGAGCCACTCCACCTCGTGGGGCAGCCCCGCGAGATGTCCGGCGGCGGTGAGCCCGAGAACGGGCGTGGCATCGGTGACCATGTGCCGCACACGATCCGGCGGATAGGCGGGGTCCACCGGCACACACGCGCCGCCCGCCTTCGCCACCGCCAGCACTGCGACGACCATCTCGTAGGACCTCGGAATGGCCAGTACCACAAAGCCTTCCGGACCTACGCCGGAGTCGATCAGGAGTCGGGCCAGGCGGGAGGAGTACTCGTCGAGCTCCCGATAGGTGATCGATCGATCCTGGTACCGCACCGCGATCCGCTCCGGGCCGAACCGCACGCCCCGGGTCAGTAGATCGGGAAACAATCCGTCGACCGTCGATCGCCCTCCGTGAACCTGGGTCAGCAGTTCGTATTCGGCCGCGTCGAGCAGTCGGAGATCTCCGACAGGAGTGTCCGGCGCGCCGGTGATCGCCTCGAGCAGCCGAGTGAATCGATCGGCGAATCCGCACACCGTCGCCTCATCGAACAGATCCCGGGCGAAGGTGAATACCGCATCCATACCGCCGAGGCCGTCGCCGCCGGAGTCACGGAGGGTCAGCGATAGATCGACCTGCTCGGTGCCGGTCGAGCAATCGACTGCGCCGACGCGTAATCCGGGTAGCTCGAAGCTGACTTCCGGAAGATTCTGCATCGATAGCGACACCTGGTACAGCGGATGCCGCGCCGGCGAACGCTCCGGGTTGAGCAATTCCACCAGCCGTTCGAACGGAATATCGGCATGTGCGAACGCCTGCAGATCGGTATCCCGGATGCGGGCCAGCAGTTCGGTGAAGGTCAGCTCGCGCCGTACCTCGGTGCGCAGGACCACCGTATTGACCAGCATGCCGATCAGGCCGTCGAGGGCCGGATCATCGCGGACCGCCGCCGGGGTGCCGACAATGATGTCGTCGGTGCCGGACATGCGGGCCAGCAGTACCGCGAACGCGGTGTGCATGACCATGAACAGCGTCGCGTTCTGCTCGAGGGCAATCCCGGACAATCGGCGGTGCACCGCGCCCGTGATCGAGAATCGCACCTGCCCACCGCGGAACGACGAGACAGCCGGACGAGTGCGATCGGCGGGGAGGTTGAGCTCGTCCGGCAGGCCGGCCAGTGCGGTACGCCAATAGTCGGCGTACCGCGTCATGAGGCTGCCCGGATCCGCATCAGAACCCAGCACTTCGCGCTGCCGGATACTGAAGTCGGCGTACTGCACCGGTAGCGGCGACCAGCCCGGCTCGGCGCCCGCCGACCGACTCGCATACGCCTGCATGACATCTCGGGTCAGCGGCCCCATCGACCAGCCGTCGCAGCAGATGTGATGTGCGACGAACACCAGCACGTGCTCGACAGCCCCGTCTGCGGCGATCCGTAATAGCCTGACCCGCAAGGGAACTTCGGTCGTGACATCGAATCCGGCGGATACGATCTCGGCGATACGCGGTAGCAGCGCATCCTCCTCGACCCGGTGCGGCGTGAGATCCGGTAGCGCCCGCGCGGCGGGCAGTATCGACTGGCGTGCGACACCGTCGCGGTGCGGGTACATCGTGCGCAGGGTCTCGTGCCGTGCGATCAGATCGCCGATGGCTCGTTGCAGCGCAGGCACATTCAGATCGCCGGTCAGCCGCACCGCGAGGGGGATATTGTGGGCCGCCGAATCCGTATCGAATTGATTGACGAACCACATCCGCTGCTGTGCCATCGACAGCGGGATCGAGTCCGGCCGCGGCCCGGCCACCAGCGCCCGGTGACCATCGGTGCCGATTCGGCCCATCGCGGCGGCCGCGAGCTCGACCACCGTCGGCGTCTCGAACATCATCCGTCCCGGTATCCGGGTGTCCAATGCCGCGCTCAGCAGGGATGCGACCCTCGTCGCCAGCAGTGAGTTGCCGCCGAGCGCGAAGAAGTTGTCGTCCAAGCCGATTCGTTCCACGCGGAGCACCTGCGCGAACGCGTCGGCGACCGCCTGCTGCACGGGATGCTCCGGTGCGCGGAAGGCGGCGGTCTCGGCCACCGGCGCCGGTAGCGCCCGGCGATCCAGCTTGCCGTGTGCGGTCAGCGGTATCGCATCGAGGACGACGAAGGCCGATGGAACCATATGGCCGGGCAGGCTCCGCACCATCTCGGCGCGCAGCGCCGCCACCTCCGGCTGCCCCACCAGATACGCGACGATTCGCTGATCTTCCGGTGTGTCCTCGCGGACGATGACGGCAGCATGGTGCACCGATTCCAGGGCGAGCAGGGCGGTTTCGATCTCGCCGAGCTCGATGCGGAATCCACGCACCTTCACCTGATCGTCGGCGCGTCCCAGGTAGAGGAGGTTGCCGCCGGTGTCCCACTCGGCCAGGTCGCCGGACCGGTAGAGGCGTGTGCCATTGGCGCCGAACGGATCTGCCACAAAACGTGCGGCCGTCAGTCCGGGCCGCGCGAGATAGCCGCGGGCCAATTGCTCACCTGCGATATAGATTTCGCCTGGAACCCCCACCGGAACCGGATTCAACCGATCGTCCAATACCCGGACCCGCACACCGGGGATAGCGGATCCGATGACACTCCGGTCGGTCCCGGCTATCCGATGATGGGTCGCGTGGACGGTCGTTTCGGTGATGCCGTACATGTTCACCAGTTGCGCGGCAGCATCGCCGTGCCGGGCGCGCCAATCGTCCAAGCGGGAGAAGTCGAGCGTCTCACCTCCGAATATGATGTACCGCAACGACAATGGTGCGAGGCCCTGGGCCTCTGACGCCCGGCGATCGGCCTCTGCCAGCTGATAGAACGCCGACGGAGTCTGGCTCAGGACGGTGACCCGCTCGGTACGCAGCAACTCCAGGAACTGCTCGGGTGATCGCGACGTCTCGTGGTCGACCACAATCACCGTGCCGCCGTGCAGCAGCGGACCCCACAGCTCCCACACCGAGAAGTCGAACGCGTAGGAATGGAACATCGTCCACACGTCGCGATGGTCGAACCCGAACTGGGACTGCGTATTCGCCAGCAATGTCATCACATTGCGGTGCGGAATCTGCACACCTTTGGGGCGGCCCGTCGAACCGGACGTGTAGATGACATACGCCAGGTTGTCCGGCCGCAAGGGTGCCGCCCGGTCCGCGTCGGTGACGGGCGCGCCGTCCAGATCGGCGAGATCACCCGCTCCCACCTCGACCGAGGGCGCCGCGATGGCCGGGATCGTTCCCGGACTCGTCACCACACACACCGGTTCGGCGTCAGCGAGCAGGTAGGCGATTCGCTCCGGCGGATAATCCGGGTCCACCGGCAGATAGCCGCCGCCCGCCTTCACCGTCGCAAGCAATGCGACCACCAGGTCCAGCGATCGGGGCAGCGCCACGGCGACCAGGGTCTCGGGGCGAGTGCCGATGGCGATCAGCCTGCGCGCCAGCCGGTTCGACCGGACATCCAATTCGCGGTAGGTCAGCGTTTGCGCGCCGAATCGAACCGCGATCGCCTCCGGATGCGCCACCACCATGCGATCGAATGCCGCGGCCAGCGTTGTGTCCGGATCTTGATGCGCGGAGCGCGGAAACACCGTGCCCAGGAACTCGGCGATCGATTCCGGCCACTGTCGCCCGGCCTGCTGCGCGCCCAGCCCGGCCACCTCCGCTTGCGTCACTACTGTCGAGCCGCACACAAACGCGGTGTCCTCGGCCACTATCGAACGCAACCGATCCTCGGATGTCACCGGCTCGGCGGAGAACCGGGCGAGCTCGTGCGTGAACCCCGGGGCGTCGAACCGCAACCACGCGCCCGGACCATTCCGGTGCCCTGAGGTACCGGCGACGAGACCGATCACCGGCTCCGCCCCGTCCGGCAACTGCTCCGCCGCGTCGATGAAGCCCGCGCCGGTCTTCGCCACAGCCCACATCGCCGTCACCGACTGGATCGACGGTGCGGCAGCTACCGCGACGAGATCTCCCGGCCCGACATTGCGCTGGATCAGCAATCGCGCCATTCGCGACGACACACCATCAAGTTCGCGATAGCGCAGCACCGCTCCGCGCAGCGCCACCGCTATCGCGTCGGGATCGTTCTCCACCACCGCCGCCAAGAGCCGAGGCAGGGTGGTCACCCTCGGCCGCCGAGTACGAACGGGCCGCTCGCGAACTTCCGCCGCCGACCGGCCCGTACCGGACGCGTCATTCATCACTTGCGATCTCCCTGCGTGCAGCGCCCGCCGGTCAGGCGCCGCTGCCATGCTTGCCCACCCGAGTCAGGTCGGCCGATCCGTGAGCGCCGTTACACTCATGGCGCAAATATCGTGGCGTCCGAACTCAACCTTCGCTCAATGATCACTGTATGGCCGACTGGTCTGCCGATTCCGTGCGGACAGTACATCGATCGGACCGGCATTTCGGATCGCCACTGCCGCCAGCATCGGGAACAGCACCCAATTGCCACCAGGTCAGCGGCGGTGGGTCAGATACCACGGCAGCAGGTCCGGGTCGTCGATGGCGGTGGTGTCGATGACGTGAGCCGGGTCTGCGCCCTGCAGTAGGCGTTTGAGAGGGACCTCCAGCTTTTTGCCGGTCCTGGTGTGGGGAATGCCCGGGGCTCCGATGATGTCGTCGGGGACATGGCGCGGGGAGACCTGGGTCCGGATGGTCTGGGCGATCCGCTGTTTCAGGTCGTCGGTCAGCGCGAGGCCCGCGGCCGGCACGACGAACAGCGGCATCCAGTAGTCCCCCGTGGTGAGCTCGATGCCCAAGACCAGGGCCTCAGCGACCTCCGGCAGCGCCTCGACCGCCTGATAGATCTCGGCGCTGCCCATACGGATTCCATTGCGATTCAGGGTGGGATCCGAGCGGCCGTGGACCGTGACGCTGCCGCGGCCGGTGCGGGTGATCCAGTCGCCGTGCCGCCAGATGCCGGGGAACATGTCGAAATAGGCGTCGCGGTAGCGGGAGCCGTCGGCATCGTTCCAGAACTTGACCGGCATGGAGGGCATGGGCTTGGTAATGACCAACTCCCCCACCTCGCCGAGTACCGGTCGGCCGATGTCGTCCCACGCCTCCAATGCCACGCCGAGATAGGGCGCCGAGAGCTCACCGGGCCAGACCGGAACGGTAGGCACACCGCCCATGAACGCCGACACCACATCGGTGCCGCCGCTGATGGACGAGACCGGGATATTTCCCACCCGATCACGCAGCCAGAGCGACGAAGAGGCCGGAAGGGCCGAACCCGTGATGCCTATCGAGCGCAAGCGGCTCAGGTCGTGTGTGCGGGACGGCAACACCTCTGCCTTCTCGCAGGCCAGGACATAGCCCGGGCTGGTGCCCAGCACCGTGGACCCGGTGCGGGCGGCCAAGGCCCACAGGGCATCCGGAGCCGGGTAAGCCGGACTACCGTCGTAACAGACAATGGTGGCGCCGGCCAGCAGTCCGCCGACCTGGAAGTTCCACATCATCCAGCTGGGGCTGGTGTACCAGAAGAAGGTGTCCTCGGGACCGATATCGCACTGCAGGGCAATGGCTTTCAGGTGTTCCAGCAGTACACCGCCGTGGCCGTGCACTATGCCCTTGGGTGTGCCCGTGGTGCCGGAGGAGAACAGGATCCACAGCGGGTGATCGAAGTCGACCGCAGTGGTGTCGATTACCGCCGTGGTCCGGCCCGGATCGTCGGTGACATCGTCCCAATCGAGAGCGCCGGGCACGGTGCCGCCCTGTCCGGAAACCACCACCGTCGCTCGCAGGCTCGGCAAACCCGCACGCAGGGCGGTGATCTCGGCGCGTCTGTCGTGGACTTTGCCGCCGTAGCGGTAGCCATCGGCGGTGACCAGCACGGTCGGCTCCAGTTGGCCGAGCCGATCCAGCGCCGCCTGCGCCGGGTAGTCCTGGCCGCAGGCACTCCAGATGGCTCCGATACCGGCCGTCGCCAGGAAAGCGATCACCGCCTCCGGGATATTGGGCAGATAGCCGACCACCCGATCGCCGGGGCGGACGCCCAGTACCCGTAGTGAACGTGCCAATATCGCGGCGCGGGAGAGCATTTCACCCCAGGACACCTCACGTATCGATGCATTCTCAGCGATGGCGAGGATGGCGGGACGATCGGCACGGGCCTGCCGCACCACCTGGTCGACATAGTTCAGCGAGGTTCCGGGGAACCAGCGGGCACCGGGCATGGCGGAGTCGGCCAGCACCTCGTCCGGCATGGCGCCGAGGTCGAAGTACTCCCACACCGCTCGCCAGAAGCCGGGCACGTCATCGGTGGACCACTGCCACAGCGCCAGGTAGTCGTCGGCCGCAATCCCGTATCGCTCGGCAATGAACCGCGTGAAGTCGGTAATCCTCGCAGCGGCAATGTCTTCCGCATTCGGTACCCACTGCGGTGCGGCCGAGTGCTCGGACAGCATCATCGCGCGCTCCACCCGCCGTCCATGAGGTAGGACGCTCCGGTCACCATGCGCGCCGCATCCGAGGCGAGCCAGCCCGCCAGAGCGGCCACCTCCTCGGGCTCCACGAGTCGTTTGATCACGTTCTCGGTCAGCATGATCCGCTCCACCACCTCTTGCTCGTCGATGCCATGCGCAAGCGCCTGATCGGCAATCTGCTTGTCCACCAGCGGAGTTCGCACATAGCCGGGGCTGACGCAGTTGCTGGTGACCCCGTGCGGGCCGCCCTCCAGCGCGGCGACCTTGGAGAGGCCCTCCAGTGCGTGCTTGGCGGTGACATACGCGGATTTGTAGGCGGAGGCCCGGATTCCGTGCACCGAGGAGATATTGATGATCCGCCCGTGCCCCTGCTCGTACATGTGCGGCAGCGCCGCGCGCAGGAGCAGGAACGGTGCTTCCACCATGAGCGCCAGCAAAGTCCGGAAGCGCTCCGGTGGGAAGTCGACGATGGGACTGATGCTCTGAACCCCGGCATTGTTCACCAGGATGTCGACTTCGAGACGAAGGTCTTCCAGCGCGGTGACGTCGAGAAGGTCTACCTCCCAAGCATTTCCGCCGATCTTCGCGGCCAGCCGCGCGGCCCCCGGTCCGTCGATATCCGCGACGGTGACGCGCGCTCCGCGCGCCGCCAGTTCGATCGCGCAGGCGGCGCCGATTCCACTCGCACCGCCGGTGACGAGCGCCGTCCGCCCGGCCAGGTCGTCGGTCATACGGTCACCTTTCGATCGGCTCGCGCGGCGCGGCTTGCCGCATCAGCGAGGTCGATATCGGTCAGATCCGCGCCCTTGGTCTCGCGGGCGAAGAACACCGCGACAACCGTGATGGCGGCCGCGCCGGCGAGGTACCAGGCGATCGGCACCGACGAGTGATAGGTGTTCAGCAGCCGCACCGCGATGATCGGCGCGAGCGATCCGGCGACGATGGAGGTCACCTGATACCCAAGGGACACACCGGAATACCGCATCCGGGTGGGGAACATCTCGGACATGAGCGCGGGCTGTCCGGCGTACATGAAGGCGTGGAAGACCAGCCCGATAATGATCGCCGACAGGATCACCAGATTGTGCTTGCTGTCCATCATGGGGAAGGCGAAGAAACCCCAGGTGCTCGCCGCGAGCGCGCCGACCAGGTACACCGGGCGGCGGCCGAACCGGTCACTGAGCCGGCCGGCGAGGGGGATCACCGCGAAATGCACTGCGTGCGCGACCAATAGCCACCACAGGATCACCTTGGTATCTGTTCCGACGTGCACCTTGAGGTACGTGATGCTGAAGGTCACCACCAGGTAGTAGAGGACGTTCTCCCCGAACCGCAGCCCCATGGCGGTGAAAACCCCACGTGGATAACGCTTGAGCACCTCCACCACGCTGTACGAGTCCGACTTCTCCTGCTCGGCCACTCGCTGAGCCGCCAGGAAGATGGGTGCATCGGTGATCTTGGTTCGCACGTAGTAGCCGATCAGCACCACCACCGCCGACAACCAGAAGGCCACCCGCCAGCCCCACGACAGGAATGCGGCATCCGACAGCGTCGACGTCAGCACCAGCAGCACCACGGTCGCAAGCGCGTTACCCAGCGGCACCGCCGCCTGCGGCCAGGACGCCCAGAAGCCGCGGCTCCTACTGGGGCTGTGCTCTGCGACCAGCAGCACCGCACCACCCCATTCACCGCCGATCGCGAACCCTTGCAGGAACCGCAGGGTGACAAGCAGCGCCGGGGCCAGATACCCCACCTGCCCGAAGGTCGGCAGACAGCCCATCAGGAAGGTGGTCGCGCCCACCAGCACCAGACTCAGCTGGAGCAACTTCTTACGCCCGTACTTATCCCCGAAGTGCCCGAAGACAACTCCGCCGATCGGCCGCGCCGCGAATCCCACCGCATAGGTCACGAACGCGGCGAGAATCGCATCCAGATCACTGGTCCCCTTGGCGAAGAACACATGGTTGAACACCAGCGTCGCCGCCGTGCCGTAGAGGAAGAACTCGTACCACTCGACGACGGTGCCCGCCATCGATGCGGCCACCACCCGCCGTAGTCCCGCCAATGCTGCGCCCCGAGGCGGCGGCTCTGTGTGCGACGCTGAAACCCGGACGCTCATCGTGCTACTCCTTCACGATCGGGCCGCGCCACCCTTAGCTGTGATGTGGCCCACAAATACCATCGACTCAGAGTATTGATGCACATCAAACTGCCCACAATGTCCAGTTCTGCAACACATATCTGCAAATATGCACAAATGAGTGTGACCCCCGCCACCCACCGCCTCAACCCCGACGACCTGCTCGTCCTCCTGTCGGTAGGCCGCACCGGCCGCTATGTCTCCGCCGCCGAAGAACTGGGCCTCAACCACACCACCATCTCCCGCCGCATCGCCGCCCTGGAGCACGCCCTCGGCGGCCGCGTCCTCACCCGGAGCGCCGGCAGCTGGGAGCTGACCGACCTGGGCCGGGAGGCCCTCACCGCCGCCGAAACCATCGAATCCGCAGTCCGCTCACTGACTTCCGATCAGGCCGGCGCCCGAGTCCTCGAGGGTGTCGTCCGAATGTCCGCCACCGACGGCTTCAGCGCCTACCTGGCCGCCCCGGCTATCACCGAAGTCCAACGCCGGCACCCCAGAGTCGCCGTGGAAATCATCACCGGCACCCGCCGCGCTTCCCTCCAGCGCTCCAGCCTCGACATAGAGGTGGTGGTCGGCAAACCTCAGGTCCGGCGAGCCGAAGCCCTCCCCCTGGGCGACTACATCCTCGCCCTCTACGCCTCCACCGGCTACCTCTCGACCCACGGTGCCCCCGCCTCCATCGAAGACCTCACCGACCACCCCCTCGTCTATTTCATCGACTCCATGCTCCAGGTCGACGATCTGGACCTGGACCCCACCGTCTTCGCCCCCACCATGCGCGAATCCATCTCCTCCACAAACGTTTTCGTGCACGTAGAGGCAACCCGCGCCGCAGCGGGCCTCGGCCTGCTGCCCTGCTTCATGGCCGACCTGCACCCCGACCTGACCCGGGTCCTCCCCGACCAGGTCGCCATCCGCCTCACCTACTGGCTGGTGACCCGCGCGGAAACCCTGCGCCGCCCCGAAGTAGCCGCCATAGCCGAAGCCCTCCGAGGGCAGGTCCGCGCCCAGCGCGAGCGGCTCCTCGGCAACCCACCGCCCGCCATTGCGGCCGCACCGTAGCCGTCAGTTGAACCGCCGGCGGCGGTCGCGAAGATCCCGCCGGGCCGGACACCCTTCGTCGACGGGTCCGGCGGGATCCTCGCTGCCCTGTCGCCCCCTTCGCGGCAGGACAGCTCTAGAGGTGAATCAGATCAGAACGGGGATGCTGGTCAGTCCTCGAACGATAAGACTCTTGTGCCATTCCGGTTCGAACCCGGGAGCAAGCTTCAGGTCCGGGAACTTGCGGAGCAGACGGGTTAGCGCGATGTCGCCTTCCATGCGGGCGAGCGGTGCACCTACGCACCGGTGAATACCGTGGCCGAAGGCAATGTGCTGATTATCGGGTCGATCGATGTCGAAGCGGTGCGGATCGGAGAATCGCTGCGGATCCCGGCCTGCGGCAGCCATCGAAATAATAATGAGCTGTTCGGCTGGTATCTCGATACCGCCCAATGTCACCGGCGCCGTGGTGTATCGGAATGTAGCTTCCGTCGCGGGCGCTTCGTACCGAAGCATTTCCTCGAGGAAATCCGGGATACGACCCGGATCACTCCGCAGCAGCAGACGCGAACTTTCGTCACCCAGTAGCTGCGCCACAGAGTTTCCGATCAGGTTGACTGCCGTCTCGAACCCCGCGACCAGCAGCACGAATACCATGCTGATCAGTTCTCGATGGCTGAGCCGGTCATCATCTTCGCTTGCCGCGATGAGTTCGGAGAGCAGGTCCGATCCAGGTGAATTCGTCTTTACCCGGATGAGCTGATCGATATACGCGACGAACTCCTGCACAGCGGCCATTCGAGCATCATTGGGGTACTCGCTCGCGACCACGATGGCCGACCAGGCTCGGAAGTTGTCACGATCCTCGGCGGGTACGCCGAGCAATTCACAAATCACTGTCATCGGCAAAGGGGTGGCGTAGCTCTCCAATAGATCTACTACGCCATTATCGTCAGCCGCGAGCCCGGCGAGGAGTTCATCGGCGACCTCGGTGATGCGTGGCGCGAGACCTCGAATCGCACGACCGTTGAACGCCCGATTGACCAGGGTGCGAAGCCGGGTGTGCTCCGGGGGATCGTAGAACACCAGCATGTTCTTGAACATGCCGTTCGGCAAATGCTGGCCACCACCGTTGGCCGTAACCGCGGCACGGGCCCCGGGCGATCCGATCACCTTGCTGATGGCCGGATCGAGGAAGGCGGCTTTGGCCACCTCGTAGTCCGTGATCAACCATCCGGTGCTGAGATCAGGGAATCTGACCAGGTGTACGGGGCCACGACCACGCAGCTCGTCATACGAACCGTGCCGATCCCCGAAGAGACCTTCGGTCAGGTCGAACGGTTCGGTCGTCAATCCCGCAGCTGGACAAGCACTGTCGTACACCATGTCGGTGGACGGTATCAGTGCCTCGCGACTCCTGCCCGGAACGAGACAGGCCACCGTGCTGTATACAATGCCAGTGTATGTTGAGGTCGAAACCACCACTCTGGGGCGGTATCTCGCCGCTTTGCGTCAGCGCGAGGAGGGGCGGCGGCACGAAGCCGGGCTCCTGCCACCGACACGAAAGCTGAGCCGGGAACGGACCGCCGGCGAGGCACACATCACGGCCAGTTACCTGACCAAAGTCGAGCGGGACGAAGTCGGACAGGTCGCCGTCGGGATCCTGTGGCAATTGGCGGAGGCCTACCACGTCAGCGAAGACGAGTGGCGCTACGTGTGCGATCTTGCCGGGCACGGCGCGCCCTACCCCTACCTCGCAGGCATGGACCTCGCGCTGACCATGCCGCCGCTCGAGGAATTCCGCGCCGCGCTGACTCCGATGATGTTCACCGAGATGGATGAGGCCACAACAGATCTCGTAGCTTTCGTGACCCCGCAACGCCAGTTGATCGCAGCCAACCGTGCGTACCTCGACACCTACCCCACACATCGGCCGGGCATGTTCCATCTCGAATGGGCATTCACCGACGAATCGAAAGAAATCTTCATCAACTGGGACGAACAGGTGGATCTGGGCGTCGCATGGCATCGCGGGATCATGGGCCGCTACGGCCACACACAGTGGGCGCAGGAGTCACACCGGCGCCTGTGGGAGTTCGCCGACTTCCGGCGCAAATGGGAGGCACAGGACGTGGCCTACTCACGCCCGGCCGTACCCGAAACTCTGCTTCGAATCCGAGGCCGCCGATACGCCATGACCATCGAGAGCTGGCAGATGCAGCACAGCAGCCTTCCCATCGGCAAGACCCGATGCCGCCTCAGACCCTTTCCGGAGCAGTGATCGGCCGATATCGCGACGCCCGAAGTGGGAGAACGGCGAAGGCTGCGGCGAGGACTATCGCGGACGCCAGGAGGAGGGCGGGGCGGTAGCCGTCATGTAGGAGCGGGGCCGCCAAGAGTGGGCCGGCTATCTGACCGACGGAGTAGCCACTGGTCAATACCGCGACCGCGTGGGGCAATCGGAGGGTGGCGCCTGCGGCGAGGGCGAGCACGCTGATGCCCGCGAAGGTGCCGCCGAACAGGGCCGCGGCGACCAGTGCGGCTGCGGGACTGCTGGATAGGGCAGGCAGCGCGATGCCCAGGGATTGCAGCAGGAGCGCGGCCATCAGCAGGACCGCGCGGGAGTAGCGGCGGACCAGCCATGTCCACAGGGCCGTCGAGGGGACGGCGGCAACGCCGACCAGGACCCAGGCGCTGCTGCCGAGGCCGCCCGGGGAGCTCTGCTCGATGGCGGCGACCAGGAAGGTACCGGCGATGATGTATCCGACGCCCTCCAAGGTGTAGGAGGTGAACAATGCCGCGAATAGGCGACGAGAATGCGCCGTAAATTGCTGGGGTGCAGTCGGATTCGACTCAGCGGAAGGGGCGGAGTCCGGGCGCAGGCGCCAGGCGGCCGCTGCGAGAATCATCGCGAGCACGGCCGAGGCGAGCCACGCGGCACGCCAGTCCGCGACCACACGCAGCGCGAGGACCAGTACTCCGGACAGCGCGATGCCCGCGCCGATGCCGCCGAAGGCCCAGCCCGACAGATGGCCTGGGTGACCGCTCAGGCGGCTGTGCAGGCAGTTGACAGTGACGACAAAGATCAGGGCGCTTGCCACACCGGCCACGAAGCGCAGCGTCATCCAGATCGGCGTGCTTTCGGTGCAGGCCATGGCGGCAAGGCTCGCGACGAGCGCGATGAACGCGATGCGCAGCGCGACCGGCGAGCGCGCCAGCCGGGGGAAGGCGATGCCCAGCAGAGCGCCGACGAGATATCCGGCGTAGTTGACGGTGGCCAAGTGCGCACCGTTGCCGGCGGACAATCCGGCCTGTGCATGCATGAGTGGGAGGATCGGGCTGTAGACGAACCGGCCCACACCCATGCCCGCGGCCAATGCGGCGGCGGCCTGAATGACGAAGCCCCACGGGGATTCTCGGGCTACGGTCCGCGACGCGGGGGCAGTCGACAGTTGCCCGGTCATGATTCGCCCCGCCACTCGTCAACGCTGCGGAACCCGGCCGACCCGGAGTCACCGGTTGGCCCGGGATCGTTCGGATGTGGTTCGAGCGCAGTGACTTTCACCGTCATCCAAGGCCGAAGCGGGAGCGGTCCGAGCACCTGCTCGTCCAGCTCGGCCCGGTCCGCGGCGCGCCAGACGCCGATGCTGCGCAGTTCGCCGACCGGCCGCCACAGTCGCACGAGATGCCCGGTGGCGGCGAGCTCGCGGGCGTGGGCGGCCTCGGCCGCACGCCGACGATCAGCCTCGGCTGCCGCCGTGCCCGCAGGCACGGTGGTGGCGATCTCGACCAGAAACTCTTGCATGACGCGTCTCCATTCACCGGTGGGTGCATTTATCGTGCGCCCGTGGCCGGTGGTCACGCCACGACCGGCTTCCTCCGTGGTGTTAGGCGCAGACTCCGACCGACGTACTGTCGAGAGATGGAATTACGCCAGCTGAGGTACTTCGTCGCGGTCGCCGAGGAGCTGAACTTCGGCCGGGCCGCCGCACGACTGCTGATCGCGGGTCCGTCGCTGTCCCAGCAGATCAAGGCGCTGGAGCGAGATCTGGGGGTGCGGCTGTTCGACCGCGACCGGCGGTCGGTGACGCTCACACCGGCCGGCGCATCCCTGCTACCCGATGTGCATGCCCTGCTGACTCGCGCCGACGACCTGCAGCTGAATGCACGGCGGTTGTCCGGAGCCGAGAAGGTACGACTGGGATACGTCAGCTGGCTGCCGCCGGATCTGACCGTGCGTACCACCGCGGTCGCGCGCATCCACCTCGACGCCTGGGTGGCGCCGTCACACACCCAGGCAGCGCGGGTCTCGGACGGCAGCCTGGATCTCGCGGTGTGCTGGGTGCGGTCACAAGACCTGGCGGCGTTGGGTTTACGCGCTCGACTGATCGGAGTCGATCGGCTGCACGCCGTCACGTCCGGCCACCAGACCGCCGCCGTGCCGGCGGCGGAAACCATCGTGCTGCTCGATGACGACACCACCTCCTGGTCGTCCTGGAACGTCTATGCCGAGCAGCTGGCCCGCGACACCGGCGCGCGATCGGTGCGGATCAGCGACGGCGGCATCACCGGGCCCGCGTTCTTCGATCACGTCCGGCGCAGCGGGCAGCCCGTGGTGCGATCGCCGAAGGATATGGCCGCACCCATTCCGGCGGATCTGGTTCGACGCGAGATCCTCTCGCCCGCGGTGTACTGGACGTGGTCACTGGTTCACCGAGCGGACGAGGAACGGGCCGCGGTGCTGGCGGTGGTCGACGCGCTCTGCGACAGCGTCGGGGATCTCGGCATTCACGGGCCCGATGCCTGGCTACCCGGCGACGACCCGCACCGTCGCACCCCCTGAGAGGCTGCACCTACCAGAAGGTAGGAAGCCGGTCGTGGCCTCGGCACCGCCCGCGGCCACACCATGAGTTCATCACCACCCACGCGTCCGAAAGAAAGGTTCGCGATGAACTCCTACGACCGGAAGGTCGCCATTGTCACCGGCGCTTCACAGGGCATCGGCGAAGGTCTCGTCGAGGCCTACCGCAAGCTCGGCTACGCAGTCGTCGCGACATCGCGCTCGATCAGCCCTTCCGATGAGCCGGATCTGCTCACTGTCCGTGGTGATATCTCTGAAGCCGCCACGGCCGACCGCGTCATCGGCGCCGCCCTGGAGCGGTTCGGCCGGGTCGACACCCTCGTCAACAATGCGGGCATCTTTGTCGCCAAGGCATTCACCGACTACACCTCCACCGACTTCACCGAAGTGACGGATGTGAACCTGGCCGGGTTCTTCCACCTCACCCAGCGGGCGATCGAGTCCATGCTGCCCCGGGGCGGCGGGCACATCGTGAACGTCACCACCAGCCTCGTCGACAACGCAAGCTCCAGCGTCCCTTCGGTATTGGCGTCACTGACCAAGGGCGGCCTGCAATCGGCCACCAAATCCCTGGCCATCGAGTACGCCGCCCGGGGCATCCGCGTCAATGCCGTGTCCCCCGGCACGATCAAGACCCCCATGCATGACGAATCGACGCACACATTCCTCGACGCACTCCATCCGATGGGCCACATGGGCGACATCCGTGACATCACCGATGCCGTCGTCTACCTGGAGAACGCCCCCTTCGTCACCGGCGAAATCCTCCATGTCGACGGCGGCATGAGCGCCGGACACTGACCCGACTTCATTTACCCGCCAATCAAATTCAGGAGGTGTGCCATGTCCGTGGCGTCCGATACCAACTCGATTCTGCGCACCGTTCTCGACGAGTGGAAATCCGCCGTCGACAATCATGACCCGGACCGAGTCGCGACCACCTTCACCGAAGACGCCGTCTTCCAAGGTCTTCACCCCTACACAGTCGGCCGCCCCGGTATCGCCGCCTACTACGAATCCCAGCCTGACGGCATGAAAGCCGACTACCGAATCCTGGAATCCCGCCGCCAAGCCGACAACCTGATCTACGCCTATCTCGCCGTCGCATTCTCCTTCACCGACCGCGCAGCCCTGGAAGTAAACCTCGGCATCACCGTCGGCCAGGTCGAATCCCGCTGGTACATAACCACTTACCAGGTATCGCAGCTGAATTGACGTCCCCGTTAGCCACATACCGCAGCTCTTCGACAGGCGACTGGGTATTCAACCCGGTCCACGAATCACACCAGGAGATCGACATGGTCGACATGCACCTCGAGGTCAACATCATCCCCGTATCCGACGCCGAGCGTTCCAAGCAGTTCTACCAGAGCTTGGGTTGGCGGCTCGATGATGACGTGGCACCGGCGGAAGGCGTTCGCCTGATCCAGTTCACACCCCCCGGCTCCGCCTGCTCGATCACCTTCGGCACGGGAATCACCACGACCGCGCCCGGCTCGGTCCAGGGCGGGCTGATCGTCTCCGATATCGACACGGCCCGTGGCGAACTCGTCCGCCGTGGCGTCGATCCCACTGAGGTCTTCCACGGCGCGCCGTTCCCCAGGGCGGCACGGGCCGCCGGACCCGGAGCGTACGAGCTACGGATCGTTCGTCTCCTTCAACGATCCCGACGGCAATGAGTGGCTGGCTCAGGAGATCACGACGCGACTGCCCGGCCGAGTCTGATACAGACCGAACCGTGCCGGCCCGCTACAGCGGATACACGAGGTAGCGGGCCGGCATGCTGTCCAGACGTACTGCGCGACTGACGAATCGCGCTCCGCCGTCGAAGACTTCCACGACGTCCTCGTAGTATCCGGTCGCCAGGAGCCCAGACAATGCGTCGTTCTCGGAGTAGCTGACCTGAAAGTTCGAGCGGATATTCCAGTTGCCGGCGGCCGTCAGCACTGCCCGGGTACGTTGCGTGACATGCCGAGTGCGGTAGGGCTCGACGGTTCCCGCCCAGACCTCGGTGATGAATTTGATGCGGTCCAGTACCCGGGCGCGATTGTCGTCGTACATGTAGGCCAGCGGCAGCCCGCGCTGCAGATTGTCGAGAGTGTGCACGGTGTATGAGCATTCCTCGGCGAAAAGGGTGGGCCACTGTTCCCAGTCCTGATCGTCGAGAACCTGCGCGTAGCGGCCGAGCAGGTCGTCGATCGCGTGCATGTCGGTGGCAGTCTCAGTGATCAAAACCCATCACCTTCCGATAGTTGGCCCAGCCGACGGTATTGCCGATTTCGTCGTTCTGGGTGGCATCCTCTGGTCGTCCGTCGACGCCCTTGACGAACCGCGCGAGTGTTCCGTCGTCGGCGGTCAACTGCTGACGGTTGAACACGGCGGCATCCTCGATCGTGATGAAACCACTGGGGCCCAGCAGATTCGAGGCTTGCCGGACTCGATGCTCGCGGTATTCATCGGAGTCGCTTGTGTGTCCGAAGAACGCGTAGCTGACCTCCGTGCGGTCTACGCCGCGCGGACGGGCGAAGCGCACATTGATGGTGTCCACATGCTTGGTCATCACGGTGACCGGCCGCAGCGCCACTACCCTTGCCCGGTCATCGGTTCCACGGAATTGCACAACGCTCGGATCGGCCAGATACCCATTGTCGACATACGGCGTGCTCTGGTAGCCGACCGAGAAGTGCCCGGTGGGCTGAGTGATCCGCACATCACCCTTGCCGCCCTGCCAGCCGAGAATCCGAAATCCCGTGTGCAGCAGCGGCGCATGGTAGAAATCGTTGTCGAAATAGGTCTTCCAGTTCGTCTTGTAGACAACCTTCTGGTACCCGAGCAGGGTGAGGTCGCCGTCATCGAGCAGGCAGTCACGGACCGGATCGGCACACTCACCGAGGAACGCCTCGAGCAGCGGACTGTCCGGGTGACGCGTGACGAAGATCAGCCCGGCGATCTCCGATACCCGTAGTTCGGGGAGCGCATAGTCCTTCCGCTCGAAATCGGCCCGGAATTCCCGCTCACCCGGCGCACCGCAGAACTCGCCATTGCTGTTGAAAAGCCAGCGATGGTACGGACATTGGAACTCCGCCGCGACGCCGACCGCACGTTGTTCGAGCAGCGTCCCACGGTGTGTGCAGGTATTGACGAACGCACGGATCCGGTCGTCGGCGCCGCGGCTGACGAGGATCGGAACCTCACCGAGCCAGGTCGTCTTGAAGCTGTTCGCCGCACCCAGTTCGGCGCGATGCGCGACCGGATGCCAGTACGGGCCGTAGAAGATACGTTCCAATTCCTCTCGATACACCAGGGGATCGGAGAATATTTCCTTGGGCAGATCGAGCGGGTTGGTGAACCGGGCAGCGATAGACGCGCGGACCTGCTCATAATCGGTCGAGATATCCATTTCGGTGGCATGCACCATGCGAGTGGCCTCCGCATCTATTTGCTGACGGGCGCCGGTCGACTTATGCGGCCGTAGAGAATCCGTCCGAATGATTCCGGCGCGCAGAACATTCTGCTGCCGATGCTTCAAATACTATGATTCGATTCTTTCCGGGTCAAGCCCTCTCCCCCGAAAACTATTGTGCCACATGATGGAAAGGCCGAGTTGACATGCTTTCTTCTATTCCCGCATTGCCGCTCTCCGGGCGAATCGCAATTGTCACCGCCGCGGGCGCGGGCATCGGACGAGCGATCGCGATCGAATGGGCCGCACGGGGCGGCACCGTGGTCGCCGCGGATCTGGACGCCGAATCGGCCCGGGCGACCGCCCACGGAATCCGCACCTCCGGCCGCGAATCCGTGTGGGCCACCGTCGATGTCACCGATCCCGAGGCGATGCCGCGCGCCGTGACGACGGCACTCGACAGCTACGGCCGAGTCGATGCGCTGTTCAATGTCGCGGGCGCGAGCATGCCCAAACGGGTCGACGAAATGGCCGACAGCGACTGGTACCGAATGATCGATATCAACCTGACCTCCGTATATCGCTGCTCCAAAGCCGTGATTCCGGAACTGCGCCGCGCCGGCGGTGGCAGCATCGTCAATATCTCCTCGACCGCCGGCCTGCTCGCCGAGAACCGTTGTTCCGCATACAGTGCCGCCAAGGGCGGAGTACTGCTGCTGACCAAGAACATGGCAATGGACTATGCCGCGGACGGAATTCGGGTCAATGCGATCTGCCCGGGCAGCACTATGACCCCACGGATCCGGGACTACCTCGATCGGGTGCCCGGCCACGATTCCATGATCGACGACCTGTGCCCGATGAAGCGCTTTGCCGCGCCGGAGGAAATTGCCCGGCCCGCCGTTTTCCTCGCCTCGGACGAGGCAAGCTATATCACCGGTGCGGTACTGGCCGTCGATGGCGGGCTCACCGCCGGAAAGCATTTCGCCATCTTCGAAGACGCTTGAGTCCGGACAGCTCCCGCCGAAACGAATCGCCCCGGTACTCGACACTGTCGGGTACCGGGGCGATTTCCATTGAGCTGCCGGGACAATGACTACTCCGCTGCCACGACCACAAGGCCGTCCGCAGTCTTCCGCGCAGCGCAAACTTCACGGCCAACGGTGCGCAATTGAAAGGCGACCTGCTCATCCGGCTGCTGTCCGTACGCGATTCGCGTCGACGCCGAATTGATCGCCGCACCCAGCGGTGTCGGCCAGCCCCGCAGGGCGTGAACGATGCTGCGCAGGGTCTGCAGGGTAGTGACCGCGGCCTGCCAACCGTAAGCCGTGGTGACACAGCCGACGGTGCGGCCCGAAAGGTACGGATTGTCATCCTCGCGGAGGTCTTCGACGTAATCAAGTGCGTTCTTGACCAAACCCGATACCGAACCGTGGTACCCCGGCGAGGCGATGATCACCCCGTCCGCGAGCCGGAGCGCTTCGACCAATCGTTGTGCCTCTTCGACTTTCGGGCCGTCCGGGTCGTACATCGGCAGCCGTGCGAGCGCGCTGCCGCCGAAGAGCTCGGTCCGGGCGCCATTGTCCCGCGCCGCGTCCAGGGCGATCCGCAATGCCGATTCGGTCGATGACTCCGCCCGCACGGTTCCGCCGAGACCGACGATGAATGGCTGCATTGCTCACACCATCTTCATCAAACCGTCGTGGCCCCACGCGAACCCTGAACCCAGAGAGTAGTTTTCGGCGGTCCACGTCTCCGGGTCCACCACTCGGGGGCCCCAGCCGTACTCGAAGTGCCAGCCGGACGGGTTCTGGAAGTAGAAGGAGAAGACGTGATCGTTCTGATGGCGTCCGGTCGAGGTCGAGGTGATGCCACGGTCCAGGCACAGGTCGTAGCTGTGGCCGACATCATCGATGCTGACGGTTTCGAACATGACGTGCTGAATTCGTCGTGGCGCCCCCGGGATATGCATGAATGCCAGCGAGTGATGGCGCTCATTGCAGTGCAGGAAGACCGCGAACGGCCCGACCTTCGGGATATGGGCGAAGTCGCTGACTCCGAAACCCAGTACCCGAGAATAGAAGTCGGCCGCACCGAGGATGTCCTCGGCGTAGAGCACAACGTGCCCCATCCCTGTGTCCATATTGAATCCGGCGAGATCTCGGGAAGGCCGGAATCGCGGCATGAACATCTTCTCGTGCCCGAGCACCAGCTCCATCCGAACACCCGAGTACGGACAGGTGAAATGGACGAACTCCATCACCCGGCGATCGGCGGCCTCTTCGGGCGTACCCGCGGTCACCACGATTCCGGCCGCGTCGAGCTGGGCCGCGGCAGACTGCAGCGCCGCTTTCGATGCCACATCCCATCCCACGTAGGCGACATCGTCGTCGTGGCCGGCTCGGACGCCGATGCGGTGGTGCCGGTCATCGGCACGGACATAGAGCAGGTTGTCGTCGCTGTCGCGCGACACCTCCAGCCCCAGCACGTCCGTCGCGTACTTCTTCCATCCCGGGAGATCACCGGATGTCCCGACGACATAACTGAGTTGACTGACAGCGGCCATGGATCTGCTTCTTTCTTCAGAAGACGACGAGCTTCGGGTCGCGTTCGAGACCGAGCGCGATCCGGCCGTAGTGCTGGAAGTTGGCGCGGGTGAACGAGACGTGACTGGCCATCATGTGGATATCGCGCCACTTCTGCTGCATCGGGCTGGATTCCTTGAAACCGGAAGTGCCGCTGAGGGCGAACAGCCGATCGACCGATTCCACCAGCAGCTCGGCCACACGGTTGTAGTCGCGCAGGATCTCGGCACGATCGGCCACCTCGAGACGCCCGGATGTTCGTGCTGCCAAGAGGATTCGCCGAATCGTCAGCTGCGCCGACGCGAGATCGGCCGCCGTCTTCGCGACCGCTTCCTGGACGATCTCGGAGTTCGCGGTCTGTGCGCGCCCGCGCGCCCAATCGACGAAGTGGTCGTAGGCGTCCAGCGCCGTACCCATCATCGGGCCGAGGAAGGTGAGCCCGGCGTGCAGTGCGAGTGGCTGCCGATAGAGCGGCCCTTGATTCACCTCACTGCCGGGGCCGTCCCCGGCAACCAATGCCGCTGCCGGAAGCACGAAGCCGTCGGGGACGAAAATGTCCTCGATGACGATCGTCTTGCTGCCGGTCCCGCGCATGCCGGCGGCGTACCAGTCGTCGTCGATGGTGTAATCACCCGGCTTGACCAGGAAGTGGTGATTCGCCGGTCGTCCGCCATCCTTGATCAGGCCGCTGACAATCACCCAGGAGGCGTGATCGACGCCGCTCGCGAACCCGTGCCGGCCGGTCAGCTGATAGCCGCCGTCGACCTTCTGCACCGTCGCCGCGGGAGCGAGCGAGGCGGCGACGGTGGTATCCGGACCCTCGGCCCAGACTGCCTCCTGCGCCTCCTGCGGGAAGAAGCCGACCATGTGGGCGTCGTGCGGGAGCAGCGCCGCGCACCATGCCGTCGAAGCGCACGCGCGGCCGAGTTCCCGCGACACCTCGTACATGGTGTCGAGGGACAGTTCGTCGCCACCGTACTTGCGAGGTGCGAGGATTCGCCCACCGAGGCCCGCTGCGATGATCTCCTTGATCGAATCGCTCGGCACCGCTCGCAAGGCTTCGGTAATGGCCGCCCGCTCCCGGATCTGCGGTAGCAGGGCCCGTGCGCGCTCGACGAGCGTCTCGTGCAGTTCCACGTCGGTGGAACCATCGATGTCGGTTACTACCATGACAATTCATCTCCTTCCGGCCGGGAACGGCCGCGAGTGGCTAGAACAGCACGCTCAGGTTCTTCGACTGCACGACGTTCTGATCCAGCAGGATGGTGCGCTTGGCGATCTCGAAACCGGTAGGCGTGGTGCGCAGCAGATCCCGTCGTTCGCCTGCCCAGATATCGGTTTCGGACTCGAGACGGTTGCGGTAGAGCAGGAAGTTCGACGAGACGTCGTACTCTGCCGAATCCGCTGTGGCGGAGCCACTTTCACCGCGCGGGGTGACGATCACATTCGTTACCAGATGACGGCACCGCGACGGCGGATCCTCTGCCCAGTGGGTTCCGGAATGCATCTGATTGACGCGCATCCGCAGTGACTCGAGGTTGTCGTAGAAGTGCGCCACTTCGATGCCCTGTGGCACTTCGTCCTGATCACGCTGGCGGCGAAGCCGGTTCTTGCGCACCGGCATCCAGTACAGGATGTCCTCGGCGAACAGCTCCAGCCAGGAGCCCCAGTGCCAGTGGTCCAGCAGCTGCGCCTCGCCGTAGAGGAACTGTTCGACACGATGCTGGAGTAGCACCCGTTCCAGCTCGCTCGCCGCAGCAGGGGCGGCGATCTCGTCCACACTCATCGCGCACCACCCGCGGCGCCACCGGCGGTGACTGACTCCGAGACGGCGCCGCCACCCTCCTCCGGCGGAATGGCCGGCCACGCTTCGGTGGTCATGAACTCCAGCCACCGCCGGTAGAAGCCGCGCTGACCGGCTTCGCCGAAGAACGAGTCGTAGTACTCACCGGGGTAATCCGGATGGTCCCGGCCGGTGTCCAGACCCATCTCGTAATTCCAGGCCGTCTTCCGTGCCTGATGACCCTGTTCGAGAATGCCGCTGATCATGCCCCAGTTCTCACCGTCGTCGGTCTCCACGACACCCGCGGCGCCTTCGGTGAACGAGGCCGAAATCTGCTGGGCCCGTTTGGCTTCCAGCGGGGCGTCCTTCTCCACGACGGTGAAGGACCAGATCTCGAACTTATTGGGCCCCTTGGGATGCCACACCCGCAGATTGGCCGAGCCGGGCAAACCCGCGAAATTCGGGAACGCGTTGAAATTGGCAACCATATCGGCGCGGTCGCCGACTCGTTCGCGAGCGATCTGGCGCTTCTTTTCGTTGTACTGCCCGAGCGGATCGTCGGCGAAGCGGGTGTGCCGCTCGAACAGGAAGCTCTCCCCGTGTCCCTCGCGCAGGGCAACGTGCGCACCATCTTTGGCGTCGAACCCGGGGCCGAAGGCCAGCAGCGACGACAGGTGCGTGGTGGTGGCGTGATAGGTATCGCCGGCGAATTGCTCGGCCGCCAGCTTCCAGTTCGCATTGATGGTCCATTTGATCGCGCCGGGCAGCACTTCGATACCTCCGGCGGCGTGGTCGACCCAGCCGTCGATATAGAACTTCAGATCACCCAGGTATTCGTGCAGCCCGGGCGCCGCGGTATCGAAATTGCCGAAGATCAGACCCTTGTAGCTGTCGACCTGCGCGACCTGGATCAGGCCGTTGTCCTCGAGCGAAAGCTTGTTGAAGTAGGCATCTTCGAGGTTGGGGACGCCGGCCAGCTTGCCGGCGCTGTCGTAGGTCCAGCCGTGATAGGTGCACATGAACGAGCGGGCATTGCCCTCCTCGGCGCGGCACACCCGCATACCGCGATGGCGGCACACGTTCAGGAAGGCCTTGACGCTGCCGTCGGGCTGGCGGACCACGAGCACCGGGTCCCCGCCCATATAGGTGGCGTAGAAGTCGTGTGGATTCGGAATCATGCTGTCGTGCGCCAGGAACAACCAGGAGCGCCCGAAAATTCGTTCCTGCTCCAGCTTGTAGATCTCGTCGCTGACGAAGATCTCGGGCCCGATATTGCCCTTCTTCCAGTCCACCAGCGAACGCAGATAATCGGCGTCGATAGCCATGATTATCTCCCTTCAGTAATTCGATATCGTCTGTGCGGCAAGCTAACCAGCACGCGGAGCTGTGGTCGACGCGTCCGTTCTGAGCCTCGGAACGCGGGGTTCAGCTCTCGACCACCACGTATACGGCGCCGTCGACCACCTGAACCTGGTATTTGCTGAGCGGTGCGGCGGCCGGGGGTGCAGTGACCGCACCGGTCTTGATGCAGAATTTGGCGAAATGCCATCCACATTCGATCTGGCCGTCTTCGATGAATCCCTCATCGGCCAGCGACGACTTATCGTGCGAGCACCAGTCCGCGGTCGCATAGAATTCGCCGTCGATGTTGTACACCGCGATGGGCGGCTGCGTGTTCACGCGAGTCACATTGCCCGGGGACAGTTCCTCGACCGCACATACCCGGACCAGGTTCTCCGACTTCTCCGCCGTTGTCATTTCTTTCCTCCTGTTCAACCCCGCGGGCTGCGGGCCGTCGCCGGGCCGTCGCCGAGTTGGCGGATGTCGACCGTGGGATCGGCCAGCAGTGCCGGTTCCGGGCGTACTTGTCTATCGATGAGATTCATTGCCATCCGGACATCGCGGCGCCGGTTGACCCCTACCACTCCGACGAGAACGCCTCGGCGCAAATGGAATACAGTGAAATCCATCGATTCCGGATCCCCGCGCCACACGAGTTCGTCGGTGCTGCGGGGATGGCCCGCACCCTGGATATTGGTCTCGCCCTGATCGGACCAGAACCACGGCACCTCGCGATACGGTTCGCGGCGGCCCACCATCGTGCGAGCCGCGGCGATCCCCTGATTCTGTGCGTTCTGCCAGTGCTCCAGCCGGATCCGTTCTCCGGCAAGCTGATCGGGATGATTGGCGACATCGCCGGCGGCATACACGCCGGGAACCGACGTTTCGCAGAATTCGTCCACCACAATGCCATTGCCGAGCTCGAAGCCGCTGTCACGGACCACGTCGACCGCCGGCACGACACCGATGCCGATCACCACCAGATCGGCATCGGCGACGAACCCGTCGGTGGTGTGTACCCGGCGGACGCGGACGTCACCTTCGATACGAGCCACCTCGGCATTGGTCCGCACCCGCACTCCGCGACCAGAGTGCCAGCGCGATAGGCGATCTCCGATTCGCGCGCCGAGTACGCGGCGCAGCAGACCGGTGTCACGCTCGAGCACCGTTACGTCATTTCCTGCGGCCACGGCCGCTGCGGCGAGCTCCATTCCGATCAGTCCGCCGCCGACGATGACGACCGAACCACCGCGACCGAGTCGGTCCCGGATGGCGACCGAGTCCTCGACGGTCCGCAAGAAGTGCACGCCGTCGAGGTCGAGCCCCGGAATGTCGGGCCGCCGAGGCGAAGTGCCGGTACACAGCAGCACCTTGTCGGCGTGCAGCGCCGTTCCACCCGCTAGCTCCACCCGGCGGAAATGGGTGTCGATGCGAGTCGCACGGCGGCCCAGTAGCAGTTCGATACTGTTGTCGGAGTAGAACTCTGCGGGATGGATGAGCGTATCGCCGGGCTGTTTGTGGCCCAGCACCACTTCTTTCGACAGCGGTGGGCGGTCGTAGGGCAGGTGTTCCTCGGCGCCGACCAGCACAATGCGACCATCGAACCCCTCGGTACGGAGTGTCTCGACCGCGCGCGCTCCGGCCAGGCTGGCACCCACCACGATGTAGGTTTCGGTCATTTCGATCCCTCGATCATGTCGGGATGCCTCTCGCACTCGTACGGACGCCGCGCCTCAACCACGGTGATGGCCCCACAGGCTGGTCTCGTCATAGCTCGACACCCGCCAGGTGGCGTCGTCGACGAGCCGTCCGTCGTAGCCGTATTCGACTTCGGATCCGGAGGGGTTCTTCATGAAGAACGAGATGGCCAGATCGTTGGTGTGGCGGCCCAGGGTCTCGGTGAGCGGCACGCCCCGGGCATCAACCTCGTCGAGGGTTCGCCCGACATCGTCGATATCGGTCACCTCTAGCATGAAATGCCCGAGCGCCGGTGCGAAGGTGTTGTTCTCCACGAAGGCCAAGCTGTGGTGCCGGGCATTGACGTGCAGGAAATGCACCTTGCGCCCGTGGAATTCGATGGTGTCGCTGAGCCGGAACCCGAGCATGTCCAGATAGAACTTCTTGGCCGCGGCCAGGTCGGTCACAAAGAAGAACACGTGGCCGAGGCCGAGATCGCCGGTGACAAAACGGATTCCACGGGGAGAGACGAACGGGCGCTTGGGAATGCGTGCGCCATAGAAGAATTCGAGACGGTGCCCGTCCGCGTCGGTGCAGCGCAGCAGCCCTTCGACCTGACGCGCCGCGGCGCATTCGGAATCCTCGACAATCGCTACTCCCGCGGCTGCGAGCCGCCGGCCGAGTGCGTCCAGCGCCTGTTTGTTGGCGACCTCCCAGCCGACGTAGGCTGCCCCGCCCACGTCTGCCCGGTGGATGGCGAACCGCCAGCCGCGTTCGTCGGCGCGCAGCAGGACGGTCTGATCGTCGGACTGCTCCGCCGCGGAAACGTCCTGCAGGCCGAGGACGCCGGTACCGTACGAACGCCAGGCGTCCAGGTCCGTTGCGTTGAGGCCCAGGTAGCCGAGCCCGACAACTTCAGTCATGATCGCGTGTTGCCTTCCTGGATGATTCGGTCGGAACCGGTGCCGGTTTCGACTCGGGTGTGCAGCTTGGGTCATGGGGCCGGAGGGCGACAACGCCCCCGATCCGTCTGCCGGAACAAAGGGACAGGCACGTCAGGGCACCGCGAACGAGGTGTTCCCAAGGAATGCCCGGACCGCGGCCACGAACTCGCGGGGTCGTTCGAACGGCGGCCAATGCCCGCAGTTGTTGAGCACCACGAGGTCCGCGGTCGGCAGGTAGCCCAGCAGCATCAGCGCCCCTTCCAGGGGCACCATGCGGTCGGATCGCCCATGGACAACCAGCGTCGGCACCGTAATCCGGGAGAGCGCCTGCAGATTGCTCCGCGCGACGATCGTGGAGCGCGACCAGGCTTCGGCATGCTCGGGCTCGCGTATTCGCCACGCATACAGTTGCTCGACAAGGTCGTCGCCGATCAGTTTCGCGTCGTACACGATGGCCCGAAGCAACCGCGCAATGCGGTCGAGATCGGCTGGGCCGGACTGACATTCGCCGAACAGCCGCCCGACCTCCGTGGGAGCGGGGGCGAGCAGATACGGGTCGCCGCCGGTGGAGGCGCTGCAGCCGCCGACGATGAGCCGTGAAACGCGTTCGGGAGCCGTCATCGCCAAATCGAGCGCGACCGTCCCACCGGTGGACACCCCGAGCACGGTCACCGCGCCGAGCCCGAGTTCGTCCAGGACCGCAAGCGTGTTCCGCACATACAGGTCGTGCACGGGCTCGTGGAATTCGCGGGCGGAGCTGCGCCCGAAGTTGGGGTAGTCCAACAAGATACAGCGATGATCGACCGCCAGGTCCGCGAGAATCCGGTGATAGGTGAGCCAGGCCGTGGTGCCGGGTAGCGGCCCGAACGCCTGCTGAATGACCAGCGGCGGGCCCGAGCCGACATCGTGGAAGTGGACCGTGCTTCCTTCGACCTCAACGGTTCGACTGCTCGATTGTTCCGACAGTTCCATCATTCGAGTACTCCTCCGGGCGGGACGCGAATCAACTGATCGCGCCGCCGCCGATGCGTAGGTCTGCGCCTGCGTGCTGTGCGGTGATCGAAATAGCCAGTCGCACTGCGACTTCGAGTTGATCCAGGGACATCGAAGGAACGGGCGGTGCGCCCACCTCGACTGCGCGCATCGGTGTCACGGGGATGTGCACCATCCCGGTGCGGGCCGATGACTCGCGCAACAGATGCCGGGCGAGATAGAACGTCTGGTTGCACAGGTAGGTCCCCGCGGTGTGGGAGACGTATCCGGGTATGCCCGCATGGCGCCAGCCATCGACAATCGCCTTGATGGGCAGGGTGCTCAGGTAGGCCGCGGGCGCCCCCGGAACAACGGGCTCATCGATGGGCGTGCGACCGGCGATATCGGGAATCGGGAAGTCGCGCATATTGATTGCGACACGCTCCAGTGCGGGAGCCGTGCGACCGGGTGCCACACCGGTGACGATGACAATGGTCGGCTGCGCAGATTCGATGGCCTCGGCCAGCGCCTCCCGCACTTCCTCGGTATCGACCGGAAGCACGCTGCCGAACACCTCGAATCCGTCGATTCGCTGTCCGTCCAGCCGGCGGGCGATCATTCCGCTCGGATTGTCGGCCTCTTCGGCGTACGCCCCGAAGCCGGTGACCAGTACCCGGTTCACGCCGCGGATGCCCGCGCGCAGCGCGCCTGGAATGCCGCGAACTCGGCAACGAACTGCTCGGCGCGCTCCAGCATGACGGACGACTGCGTCAGACCCGGCGCGATGTACAACTGCGTGTCCGGCGCCTGCTTGTGCCAGATGAACGCATCGTCCACCGGATGGATGGCGTCATCGAGATCGCCGCGGCACACCAGGGTGGGCACGGTGAGGTCGGCGAGATGTTTTCGCAGCGTGAAGAATTCCTGGAAGTCGGCGCCGCTGCGGGTCTTGGCGTAGAAGTCCACGGCCGCGCGCCAGTCCTCGCCGTGCAGCGACCGCCACTCGCGGCCCTGTGCGCTGTCCGGATCGACGGCGGTGAAAACCGTATTGAGCGAGGCATTTCCGCTCATGCTCAGGCCGATGATCGGTGCGTCGACCGTCAATGTCCTTACGCGAGCGGCATTCTCGAGCACCATGCGTCCCGCGATCCGGGAGCCGAGTGAGACCCCGGCGAGGTGGACCCGATCGAGCCCGAGCGCGTCCAGCAACCGCCATTGATCCTGCACCCACACCTGTGGCCGGGTCAGCGGCGCCACCCGCCGGCTGCGGCCCAGCCCGCGCAGGTCGGGCACGATGACCCGATAGCTCTCGGCCAGCCGCGGAACCAGGTCGCCGAACCATCGTCCGGATGCCGCGGCGCCGTGCACCAGCAGCACCGGCTCGCCCCGCCCGTGCTCCTCGTAGTAGATCTCGACGCCGTCGACCGCCAATGTGGCCATGGGTGAATTTCCTTCCGCTCCACAACTGTTGTCGGGACAGCAGATTCGCGGCCGGGGCTGCGCCGATCAACCACGGCGTTCCACAGGACGGCAAACGTGCGCGCAGGTCGGCGGCGGAGTGCGGGACGTTCCGTGGGACGGACCACAGAGATTCTCACGCTGCTCTGCTCCGGTCAGGGTGAAGGAAATCCAGGTACAACAGCGTGAGGAGCAAGCCATGCAGGCAGAACTGGGCGGTCCGGGGTGGACCACGGAGCCGCTGCGAGCGGTCGATTCCATTGCCGGACAACTCTTGCGGGCAGAAGAGGAGCGGACCACGCGCGGCCCACTGACCGACGACTATCCCGAGTTGGACATCGACTTGGCGTACCGCATTCAAGACGAGGCGCTCAGTCAGCGCATCGAGCGCGGCGAAACCATTGTCGGTGTGAAGCTCGGGCTCACCTCACCCGCCAAGCAGCGGCAGATGGGAGTGTCGGCGCCACTGACGGCCTGGCTCACCGACGCGATGACGCTGCCGAACGGCGCCGCGCTCCCCCAGGATCTGCTGATTCACCCTCGGATCGAGCCCGAGATCACCTTCGTCATGGGACGGCGACTCGCCGGCCCCGGCATTACCGCCGCGACGGCCCTGGCCGCCGTTGATCGGGTGTACGCGAGTCTCGAGGTCATCGACAGCCGCTACACCGACTTCAAATTCACACTGCCGGATGTCATTGCCGACAATGCCTCGGCGGCCTACTACTTGACCGGGCCGGTCGGCGCGGACCCGGCGACGCTGAATCTGCCGCTGGAAGCCTGCCTGCTGGAGGTGGACGGGCAACTCACCGCGACCGGCGTCGGCGCGTCGGTACAGGGTCATCCCGCGGAGGCGCTGGCCATGGCCGCCAACTCCCTGGCCAAGCGCGGACATGCGATCGAAGCCGGCTGGATTGTGATGACCGGCGGGATGACCGACGCCGTCGCCGCCCCGCGAGGTACGACGATCGCCGCGCATTTCACCCATCTGGGATCCATCGATGTGCGGTGCTGAACACCCCCGACGGCAACACCGCGACGTTGCCCGATGTTCACCGAATCGTGAATAGGTAGCCTCTCGGGGGTTGCCACGATGTGACGGCTGCCACGGTCGGCATAGCGTCGAAGAACAGGTCGGATACCACGCCTACCGCGTGTAACAAGCCCACTCTCCGGGACAGCCCCCCGGTCCCCGGCCTGGATGCGACCGATGCGTCGCGACTTCGTGAAAGCCCAGCCCGCCGACCGCAGTCGGCCCTGGCGACCGAGAGGCAACCATGACGATTCCACACACCGCCGTATCGGCACGGGCCACGAGCACCACCCACGGTGGCGCCAGCATCCAATTGATCACCGGCCGAGACCATCCCGAGCGCGACTCGTCGACCTCGGTGGCCAAGGCACTCGCGCTGCTGAGCAGCTTCACGCCACAGCACCTGACCATGGGGGTCTCCGAGATCGCCCGCCGGGCGCAATTGCCGAAGTCGACCGCACATCGGCTGCTGTCGGTCCTCGTCGAATGGGAAATGGTCACCAAACACGGCACCGAGTACTCGCCCGGTGGCCGATTGAACGAACTGGCCGCGCTCGCCGCCCAGCCGGCCACCCAGGATCTACGCCGGGTGGCGCTGCCGCATCTGCTCGATCTGTACGAAATGACCCATGAGACAGTGAATCTCTGTGTCCTGGCCGGGGACGACGTGCTGTACGTGGAGAAGATCCACGGCCACAGCTGCGTCAATTCGCCCGCGCGGGTCGGCGCCCGGCTGCCCGCCGCCAATACCGCGGTCGGCAAGGCACTGCTCGCGTTCAGCACCGCCGGCGTCATCGCGCGAGCCGCGGACAATCTGCGGCCCGCCACCTCGTCGAGCATTGCGTCTCCGGCTCAGCTGGCTCATGAGCTGGCCGCGATCCGCCGCACCGGAATCGCCTACGACCGCCAGGAGACCCGGCCCGGACTGACCTGTATCGCCGCGCCGATACACAGCTGGTCCGGATCCATCGTCGCCGCGGTATCGATTTCCGGTCCGGTACGGCGCTTTCAACCTGCGAATGCCACCGCGGCGATCCGTGTCGCGGCCGCCGGGATCGCGAAACTCGCCCAGGAAGCTAGCTGGCAGCGGCACCTGGGTCGCTGACATCGAACTCCCCTGCGGCACAAGCACTCTCCAGAAATCCGTGGCACGCCACGCAGACAGTGAGGACAACCCGATGACCCGCCTGACCTTCGATCTGCCCGACCACGAGCAGGTCACGGTTACGGTCGACACCCTGCTCAATGCCGGATACGCCGGCCGGAGCCAGGCCGATGTGGCTGCGCACGTGGCCGAACTGGCCGAGTTGGGTGTGCCCGCACCCAGCCGGGTGCCCTGCATCTATCCGATAGCTCCCTACCTGGCGATGCAGGTCGACGAGGTGCCGGTGCAGCACGGACGCACCTCCGGTGAGGCCGAATGGGCCCTGGTGGTCGCCGGAGACGGCCCCGGGGACCTGCTGCTGACCGCGGCCTGCGATCACACCGACCGGCAATTGGAACAGCACGGCGTCGCATGGAGCAAGCAGGCCGCCCCGGATGTGCTGGCCCGCAAGGCCTGGCGGCTGGCCGATGTCGCCGACCACATCGACGACATCACCCTGACCGCGAGCGTCACGACCGATGCCGGACCTCGGGTAATCCAGCAGGGCACACTCGCCGAGCTGCTCACCCCGATGTACTGGGCAGAAGAGCTGCGTACGCGCAATCTGCTGAACCCCGGCACCGTGCTGATGTCCGGAACGATCCCCATGCGCGGGGAGATCGACCAGTTCGGCGCCGGATGGAGCGTCGAACTCGCTGATCCCCGTACGGGGGAATCGATTTCACTGTCCTACTCGGTCCGGCTGACGCCGCCTCCGGTCGACTGACCGGATTCGACACGACCGATGTCTTCGAACTCCGCAGGAGCCGCTGTGCACGACATTGCCGATCCCTGGGCACCCCTACGACTCAACTCCGGTGCGACACTGAGCAATCGATTCATGCTCGCACCCATGACTACCAATGCCTCCGATCCCGATGGTTCGGTCACCGAAGCCGAACTGAGCTACCTGGCCCGGCGCGGCGCGGGCGAATTCGGCGCCGCGATCACCTCTTGCGCCTACGTGCATCCCGAGGGCCGGTCGTGGCAGGGCATCGGCGCATGCGACGACACACACCTGGACAGCCTGAGCGCCGTGGCCGGCGCGATGCGCGGCGGCGGCGGTCTCGGCCTGCTGCAGATCTACGACGGCGGTCGAATTGCCCTCCCGGATCTGGTAGGGCCCCAAGGAATCCGCGGGCCATCGCCCATCCCGTCCGCACGACCGAACGCCGCTGTACCCAGGGAGTTGACCGGCCGACAGATCGGCGAGCTGTTCGCGGCCTTCGGTCGCGCGGCCGAGCTCGGGGTGCGAGCCGGGTTCGACGGGATCGAGATTCACGGCGCGAATCACTACCTGATCCATCAGTTCTTCTCCCCCCGCGCTAACCAGCGCACGGATCGATGGGGTGGCGGTCCGGAGGAGCGAACCCGCTTCCCACTCGCGGTGGCCGAATCGGTGCGCGACGCAGTCGGTGATGCGGTCACCGTCGGATTCCGCATTACCCCTTTCGAATCCGAGCCCGGCGGTTACACCCTCGACGATTCGGCGCTCCTGGCCGACCGGCTCGCCGCCGCCGGGGTCGACTACGTGCACATCTCGATGGACAACTTCCGCACCAACTCGCCGCAACCGGAAGATCGGGACTGGACGAAAACCCGGGCGCGCGTGGAAACACGCAATCCGATCGAGGCGATCGCCACGGCCGTCGCCGGGCGTAGCGCTGTAGTCGCCAGCGGCGGCATCAGAACGCTCTGCGACGCCCACGACGCACTCCGGTCCGGTGCCGACCTGCTGGCGGTGGGTCGCGCGGCGCTCATCGACCCCGAGTGGGTCGACAAGATGAAAGCCGGTGCACACCACCAGATTCGGACTCAACTCCCGGCCGACGCCGACGATATCGAGACCACGCTGACCATTCCGCCGCGCATGGTGCGATACCTGCTGAGTCGGCCGGGCTGGATCCCTCGCGCCGGACAGGACAGCCGGCCGTGACAGCCACGGGAGTGCGAATCGCACTGTGCCAGATCACTTCCACCGCCGATCCGGCCCACAACCTGTCGATCATGGAACGCTGGGTGCGGCGCGCCGCCGATTCCGGTGCACGGGTTGTCCTCTTCCCCGAAGCCACAATGGCGCACTTCGGCATCTCGCTGGCCGAGGTGGCCCAACCGCTCGACGGCCCGTGGGCGCGCGCGGTGGCACAACTGGCCGCGGAGCACAATGTGCTGATCGTCGCGGGCATGTTCACCCCGGCGGGTGCGCGGGTCCGGAACACGGTGCTGCTCACCGGACTCGGCTATCACCTGGGCTACAACAAGATCCATCTCTACGACGCCTTCGGCTATCGCGAATCCGCGACCGTGGCTCCGGGGACCGACTGCGTCACCGTTACCGTGGACGGCCTCGTGCTCGGCGTCACGACCTGCTACGACGTTCGATTTCCCGCGCTGTTCCAACGTTTGGCCGACAAGGGAGCAAGCGCGATCCTGCTCCCCACCTCCTGGGGCGCGGGCGAAGGCAAAGCACAGCAGTGGGACCTGCTGGTGCGTGCCCGAGCACTGGACTCCGGATCATGGGTGCTCGGCTGTGACCAGGCAGACCCGGGAAGCACCGGGGTGCCGGTGAATCCGAACGCGCCGACCGGGATAGGCCGATCCCTCGTTGTCGATCCCTTCGGCCGCGTCCAGGGCCGGCTCGACACGGAACCGGGCCTACTGGTCGCCGAAGTCGACGCCGCCACCCCGATTCGTGCGCGCGCGGCCACCGGTGTGCTCGCGAACTCAGCCGCGCTTGACCGTGAGCAGTACCGCCACCTGGGTTCGTGAGTTCACACCGAGCTTGGTGAAGATGTGCTCGATATGCGTCTCGACGGTCCGCAGCGCTACCACCAGGCTCTGGGCGATCTGCCGATTCGTCATCCCCTCCACCAACATGCGCGCGACCTGCGCCTCGCGCGTCGTGAGGGTCGCGATGAGCGCGTCGTCGGCCGAGGCCTGTTCCTCGGCCGGCGGCGTCTCCCCCAATGCGTAGCCGATCGCGGCCTCGGTGCCCATCCGTCCGCCGTCGCCGAAGGCCTGGTCGAATGCCTGGTCGCCCAGCGCCTTTCGCATCTCGGCTTCGGTTCGTTCACTCCAGTTCCGTAGCTCGAATCCACCCGGATAGTCGCCCAGTGGTTCCCATACCTGTCGCACCGCGCCCATCAGTCGCGCCGACCGGTGCGGATCACCCTCCGCTGCGGCGACCCAGGCAAGAATCTCCAGTACCACCGCGATTCCCAGCGCATCGTGGAAGGGGCGCTTGCCCGCCAATGCTTCCCGCAGCTGCTCCCCCGCCTCAGTGAAATCCCCGCGCATCCAGTGGGCCAGGCCCAGGAACGTACGAATCCACGACAGCAACCAGCGCTCACCCTGTGCTGTGAGCGCACTCCGGCACTGCTCGAGCACTTCGAGTGCCCGGTCGGGTTCCTGTCTGCGGCAGTATGCCCAGCCGAGCTGTTCCAGCGCGAGGATGTGCAGCAGGCTCGGGCCGCCTGCCGCCTCCATCGCCGATCCTTCCTCGATCAGCGCCATTCCCAAGGTTGTGTTGCCGAGATTGTGTTCGGCCACCCCGCGGAAATGCGTCGCGTGCGCGAGGTTCACGGTATCGCCGAGGTCGCGCGCCAGGGTCTGACTGCTGCGCAGTAGATCAAGGGCCACAACGGCTTTGCCCTCCGCCACGGCCAGATAGCCGTTCGACCACAGCGCGGCGGCGCGCTCGGAGCTGGGGAGGCTGTCACGCGCCAGCGAACGATCCAGCCAGTGCCGGCCCTCGCGCTGCTGACCGCATCCCAGCCAGTACCAGAACAGAGACGACGCCATTCCGAGAGCGGCTCGGCCGCCGCCGTCGGGATCCGACAGCAGGGAGTCGAGGACTGCGCGCAGGTTCGCATGCTCCCCGCGCATCCGATCGACCATCTCCTCCTGCCCCGGGCCGAACCAGTTCTGCTCGAACTCCCGTGAAAGACGCTGGTAGTACGTGCGATAGCGGCCGATGATCGCGGCCTCGCCGGGGTGACCGCGCAGCTTGCGCAATCCGTATTCGCGAACCGTCTCGAGCATGCGGTAGGTCGGCCGGGTCCCGGCCGAGTGCTGAGCCAGAATCGACTTGTCCACCAGCGCCGAGATGCCGTCGACGACGGCCTCCCGGGGCAGATCCGCACCGCTGCAGATACATTCGGCTGCCTGCAGGTGCACGGTCCCGGTGAAAACCGCCAGCCGCTCCCACAGCAGACGTTCGCGGTCCGAGCACAGGTCATAGCTCCAGTCCAGTGTCGCCCACAGCGACTGGTGACGCGGAGCCGCGGAACGGTCGCCGATACTGAGCAATTGGTTGTGCTTGTCCAGCCGATCCAGCAGGTCGCGCGGCGACAGTGCCCGCATCCGCCCGGCAGCGAGCTCGATCGCCAGCGGCAACCCGTCGAGCCGGCGGCACAGCTCCTCGACCGCCTCGGCATTGTCCGGCGTAATCCGGAAGCCGGGCGCGGCGGCCGCTGCTCGCTCGGCGAACAGCGTGACCGCGTCCGGGCGTGCGTCTCCGAAGTACGACGCCTGCGGCCGCACCTGCGAGACTGAGAGCGGTTCCACTTCGAAGACATGCTCACCACCGACGCGCAGCGGCTCCCGGCTGGTGACCAGGATTCGCAGATCGGCGCACGCGGACAAGAGATTTCGGACCAGGACCGCGCTCTCGTCGAGCAGATGTTCGCAATTGTCGAGCACCAGCAGCATTTCGCGGCCGCGGAGGTAATCGATCAGCGTGGCAACCACATCCGGCTGATGCGCGGTCGCGCCCACCACCTGCGCAACGGTCAATGCCACCAGAGCCGGATCGGCGACTTCGGCCAATTCGACCAGTATCGCGCCGTCGGAGAAACCGCGCCTGGCCTTGCGCGCGACGTGCAGGGCCAATCGGGTCTTGCCGACGCCACCGGTGCCGGTCAAGGTGACCAATCTCGAATTGGCAAGCAATCGGCGAACCTCGGTGGACTCCGTGCCGCGTCCGACGAGGCTGGTCATCTCCGCAGGAAGGCCCGGCGCGATCGGGGATGCCGGGGCATCGGTCATGACATCACCTCGGTGGGGTTGCTGAATCCTTCACAATAGCGAAACAGACCGGTATGTACCTCGAAATCGCGGCGTCCGGCGACGTTCCAGCAGCCGGACCGGGTCCATTGGCACGTCGGCTCGCCGGTCGTACCTTACCGAGAAATCCCCATGGCGCATCACGAGGAGCTGTCAGGTGTTCGACCAACTCAGCCAACCCGATTCCGGCAGATCGACCGAGACTTCAGCTGCCACCGCGGAATTCTTCAAGACCGTGGACCGAGAGCTGGAACAGGGAATTGTTGCACCTCGAATATTCAACGATCCAGAACTCTACGCACATGAGCTCGAACGTATCTTCGCGCGCTGCTGGTGTTTCGTCGCACACGAGTCGGAGATTCCGATGCCCGGCGACTATGTGCTGCGCTACATCGGCGAGGATCAGTTCATCGTCGTGCGGGACGAGGACGGCGAGATCCGCGTGCTGTTCAATAAATGCACGCATCGCGGCAGTCCGGTGTGCCGGGTCGAAAAGGGCAATAGCTCGCATTTCCGCTGCCCGTATCACTCCTGGGTCTTCAAGAACAACGGCGACTGGAGCGGAGCGCCCTATCGCAAGAAGGCCTACAAGAAGCTGGACGCCGCGGCCTGGGGCCTGCGGGCGGCGCCCCATGTGGATTCGGTACACGGCCTGGTCTTCGCCTCGCTCGATCCGGACGCCCCCACGCTCGACGAGTATCTCGGCGATATGCGCTGGTACCTGGACGTGCTGCTGGGGCTCAATGACCAGGGCATGCGGGCAATCGGTGAACCGCACCGCTGGCGCGTGCCCGCGAACTGGAAGTCCGCCGCCGACAATGTGATGGCCGACGCCTATCACGTTCCCTCCCTGCACCGTTCGGCAGAGGAGGTCGGCATGTTCCCCAATATCGAAGCCGGCGGCGCGGGGCCGCAGGGGGTGTCTCGGCACGTGTACTTCGACGAGGGCCACGGCATGATCATCAATGACGGATTCTTCCCGCCCCCGTGGCATCGTTCCGGCTTTCCGCCGGAAGTCGCCGAGACGTTCCAGACCGGCCACCTCACCCCGGAACAGCGACTATTCGTCGAAAACCATTCGGCGACCACGTTCCTCATCTTCCCCAATCTCGGCTTGATTCGGGTCCCCGCGGCACCGCATCCGGATGCTCCGCCGATGGTGTTCACCTACCTGCGCCTGCTACAGCCCGTAGGGCCGGACACCCTGGAGAACTGGAATTGGACGCTGGGCTGGGACAGCGCACCGGAGGGATTCAACGAGGACGCCTACGTCGCCGGGCTCAGCATGCACGGCCCGGCCGGAATTCTCGAGCAGGACGACCCCGTGGCATGGGCCGGCGCTCCAGTCGCGGGCAAATCCGTCTTCGCGCGAAAGAGCGGCATGCGCCTGAACTTCCAACTCGGTCTCGACGGTATGAGCGACTACGACGAGGACTCCGGCTGGCAGTTCCCCGGCCGGGCCACCACCTCCGCACTCGGTGAAGCGCCGCAGCGCGCCTTTTATCGGCGCTGGCTGCGCGAGATATCCACCGCGAACAACGGCGCAGGACAGGAGAACCAGCAGTGACGCACGCGACGACCTCGGCCACCGGAATCCCGCGCGATATCGCCGCCGAGTGTGCGAATTTTCTCTACCGCGAAGCGGAGTATCTGGACCATCGTGAGTTCGGCTGCTGGCTGGAATGCCTGTCCGAGGATTTGGTGTATCTGATGCCCATTCGAATCACGCGGGGCCCGGAGGCGAGGCACCTGGAATTCTCCCCCGTCGGATTCCATATGAAAGATACGTACGCATCGATGAAAATGCGTGTCTCCCGGCTCCATACCGAACATGCCTACGCCGAAGACCCGCCCTCACGAACTCAGCGGCTGGTGACGAATATTCGAGTCGACGCACTCGACGCCCCGGAAAAGTATGACGTGCGAAGCAATTTCATGTGCTTCCGAGGACAGGGTGACGGCATCGGATCCGACCTGATCGTCGGTGAACGGCTCGACGTACTGCACGATACCGCCGACGGCTGGAAAATCGCCGCGCGGACAGTGCATTTGGCACACACCACGCTGCCCACCGCCAACCTCGGAATATTTCTGTGAGCCCGCTACGTATCAGCAACGAGTTCGCCGAGGTCTTCCTGCGGCTGGTCGCGACCGGCAACGGCGAACGACTCGAGATCACCTCGCGGCGGCGGGGCACCAATATTCTGCTCGACCCGGTCGTGCTGGAGGCCCTGACGTGGCAGTCCGCCGAGGTATTCACCCGCATGCTCGAGAATTCGATCGGCCCGACGACGTTGTAACGCTTGCTTTTTCGGCCCCACCGGACCGGGCGAGACATGATGGAAAGAGAGAGATATGAGTGACGGCTGGTTGACAGGAAAGGTCGTACTGATCACCGGTGGCGGCACCGGGATCGGGCGTGCCGTGGTGGAACGCTTCGTGGCGGAAGGCGCACAGGTCGGGGTGCTCGACCGCTCGTCGGAAGCGGTCGCCGAACTGCGCGCACTACCCGGAGGAAAGGTCTGGGCCACCAGCGGTGATGTCCGCAGCCTTGCCGACCACAAACGGGCTGTCGCGGATACCGTCGATCGTTTCGGCAAGCTCGACGTATTGGTCACTGTCGCAGGCATTTTCGACTACTTCGTTGCGCTGGAAAACCTCGATGACGACCGGATCGACGCGGCATTCACCGAGATGTTCGACATCAATGTGAAGGGCTCGCTGCTGGCGGTGAAGGCTGCCTTGCCCGAGCTGTCCAAAACACAGGGCAATGTGGTGCTGACCATTTCCAATGCCGGTTACCTGCCCGGTGGAGGCGGACCGCTGTACACCGGTTCCAAGTTCGCGGTCCGCGGACTGCTGTCCCAGCTGTCCTTCGAACTGGCCCCGCACATCCGGGTCAATGCGGTCGCCCCCGGCGGCACCGTCACCCAGCTGCGCGGTGTGGAGGCGATGGATTCCGGGGAGCAGCGTCTGGCCGATATGCCCGACCTACCCGGCCTCATCCGCCAGACCAACCCGCTGCAGGTGGCTTCCGAACCTGCGGATCATGTCTGGGCATACGTGTACCTGGCGTCGAAGGAACGGACGAAGTCGGTCACCGGCTGCGTCATCCACTCCGACGGAGGATTGCAGAGCCGCGGATTGGTTCCTCTCGGCGGCGAACTGACCTCGTAACCCGACAATGGACCTGCGCCAACTTCACCACTTCATTGCCGTCGCTGAGGCAGGCACCTTCACCGGTGCCGCCCAGCGCGTGCATGTTGCCCAATCCGGAGTCAGTGCACATATCAAGGCGCTGGAACGCGAACTGGGACAACCACTTTTCGAACGCGGACCCCGAGCGGTGAAACTCACGGCCGCCGGCGCCGCACTCCTACCGCATGCCCGCGCGGCCATGGACGCGCTCGCCGCAGGGCGGGAATCGATCGATGCCCTCACCGGATTGCTGCGCGGCCATGTGGCAGTCGGCAGTGTCAGCGCGTTCTCGCCACACAGCATCGACTTGCCGGAGGTCCTCGCCTCGTTCCACCGTAAGCATCCCGGAGTCGATATCTCCCTGACCGAAGACACGGCGGCGGCACTCGTGCGACGGCTCTCCGACGGAGCCCTCGATGTCGCGTTCACCAGCCTCACCGACGGAACGGTCGCCGGCCTGCAAACCCGTGAATTGCACAGTGAGCGAGTTGTTGCCGTCTTCCTTCCCGGCGATCCCTTTGCTCGCCACCCCGAACTCCCGTTGAATTTCCTGAGCGAACGACCGTTGATCGCACTGCCGGAGGGTTCGGGCCTGCGCTGCCAACTGGACCAGACCCTCGCCCACGCCGGAGTCCGCGCACACATCGCCTTCGAGGCGGGTAGTCCCGACATTCTCGTCCGCATGGTGGAGAAGGGCCTCGGTGTCGCACTGGTCCCGCAATCGGCGCTGGCGCACAATGATCGGGTGATCGGGGTGCCGGTGCCGGAACTGCCGCTGGGGCGGCTCGGCATCATCTGGCGCGAAGGCTCGGCCAGTCGTGCTGCCCGAGCCTTTGTCACACATACCGCGGCGCTCGCATCGAATCGACATGCGGCATGATCGCCGCTCAGCTGTCCGCGTATTCGGCCGTCGCCCCGTTGGCCGCGGCCCGCTCGTGCCGCGCCACATCGAGTCCACGCCACCGCTTCGCCTGCGGCGCATCGAGATCGAACTGATCGAGGATGCGGACCGCGATATGGTCGACGATGTCGTCGATGGTCTCCGGGCGGTTGTAGAACGCCGGCATGGGCGGCACGATCCGTGCTCCCATCCGGCTCAGCGCGAGCATGTTCTCGAGGTGAATCTCATTGAGCGGCATCTCGCGTGGCACCACGACCAGACGGCGGCGCTCCTTGAGCACAACATCGGCGGCGCGGCAGATGAGATTATCCGCATGTCCGTGCCGGATTGCCGCGAGGGTTCGCATACTGCACGGCACCACGATCATTCCGGCGGTGCGGAACGATCCCGACGATATGGCCGCCCCCTGCTCCCCCAGCTTGTAGGAGACGTCGCCCAGGTCCGCGACCTCGCGCACGCTGTACGGGGTCTCCACCTCGATATTCGTCCGCGCCCAGGCGCTCATCACGAGATGCGTTTCGATCTCGGGTATTTCGCGCAGCATCTGCAGCAGGCGCACGGCGAACGGTGCCCCGCTGGCGCCGGTGATGCCGACGATAATGCGTTGTGCCGATTCGGTCATCGCTGTCCCTCCTGGACGGCTGGGGACGGAAAGGCCTGCTCCCGCAAGGCCTTTCCGTTCGACTCGGTGTCTGTCCGTGCTACAGCGGCAGCGTTGCCTTCCACTTCTCGCGGATTTCGGCCCGGTACGGTTCGTCGAAACGGTTCGCGCGCGGGTAGGAGTCCTTCCAGGCGAACGGTTTACAGGCATCGATGAGCACGATCCCCATCGACATATCCCCGGCCTCACGCTTGGCAGGCGACAGCCGCGGGTCGATCGCGGTGGTCGGGGTGCGCAGGATGTGCATCGACTCGGACGGATCGACCCGGGTGAATATCGCCCACAGCACGTGATTGATATCGGTGATGTCGATATCCTCGTCGACGACGACAAAATAGCGTTCCATGCCGCCGGTTCGCTTGCGTCCGGCAGCCGCCAGCAACGCGTGCATCGCATCGCCCGCCCCGGTCTGCTCGACGGAGATCACCATCATCAGCTGACGCGCGTAGGCCCACACGCCGCGAATGTTCTGCACGCCCGAGGCTTCCAGGTGATCCCAGGTGACCGACGCCGAATACAGCGGCACCGCTTGGTCACCGGCGGGAACCGTCGGAATCATCGGCGGCGCACCGAGAATGATCGGATTGTCCCGGTGCATGATCCGGTTCACCCGCACCACCGTCTCCTGCCCGGCATGCGTGAAATAGCCCGTCCACTCACCGAAGGGACCCTCGAGCACCGATTCCTCCGTGACCGGAGGCATCTCACCCTGGATGACGATTTCGGCATGCGCGGGAATCGGCAGATCCGTACCCGGGGCGTACAGCACCTCGACCGCCTGGCCGCGCAGTCCACCGGCCACGTCGTACTCCGAAACCCCTTCGGGCGCAGCGATTGCGGCCACGGTGGACAGGATCGGATCCGAACCGACGACCACCGCGATCGGGCAGGCCTCGCCACGATCCCAGTACTTCTTCGCGATCGCACGCGCATGGCGGTTGCCCAGCATCCACAGTGACAGCCGGTCCTTGCCCTGCACGCATCCCCGGTACGTCCCGATATTGACCCACCCCGAGTCGGGATCGCGAGTGATGACCATGCACGCGGTCCCGATATAGCGGCCACCGTCGCCGTCGTGCCAGCGCGGTGTCGGGAAGGCTGTCAGATCGACATCGTCGCCCTCCATAATGTTTTCGAGGACCGACCCGGAGGTCACCACCACCGGCGGGATCGGGTCGATCTTCTTACTCATATCCTTCCACGCACGAATGATTTCCATCTTGGACGTATCTGCCGGCAATCCGAGCGCGACCGCACATCGCTCCGCAGTACCCATGAAGTTGGTGAAGACCCGATAGCCCGGCGGGTAGCCGGGGATATTGTCGAACAACAGCGCCGGCCCCTCCGCCTCGGCGAGAAGTTCTGTGATGCCGCCGATTTCGAGGTCCCAATGCGCGCCGTCGACAACACGCACCTCATCTGCTCCGAGCTTGTCGGTGAGATTATCGATGTAGTGCCGTAGATCGCGAAACACAGTCATAGTGAATTGAAGGTCTCGGTGCCCGATCGGCGCCGTGCCCCTATCCCCTTTCCTCCGTTGGGTTTTCGGTTCTCAATTCACTCTGCTGCCCTTCGATCCATAAGTCCAATAGCTAGATCTGCTGTCTGCCATCCGGAAATCTGATGGCACCTTTCAGTAAGTGTTCCGGATTACGGAACGCATTATGTGAGCGCCATTTTCACTCGATATACCGTGCCGTTCTACGTCCGCCGCCGCCCGCCAGTTCTTCGTACAAATAATTCTGTCCCACAGAACAACGAGGTAAGCATGCGCAGTTACGACACGATCTTCATCGACGGACAGTGGATCTCCTCGACCGGAGACGCCACGATAGAGATCGTCTCCCCGCACAATGAAAACGTGATCGCGACGGTCCCGAACGGAACACCCGGCGATATCGACGCTGCCGTCGCCGCGGCCCGGCGCGCCTTCGACACCGGACCGTGGCCGCGCATGGCTCCCCGGGAACGGCTTTCGTATCTGACGCGGCTGGCCGATATGTACGAAGCTCGGCTGGAGGACTTCGCCCAGATCATCAGTGCCGAGATGGGCGCGCCGATTACTCTGTCCCGGACTCGTCAAGCACCCGCCGGACTGTATTGCCTGAGGTCCACGATCGCGTTTGCCGAACAGTACGAATGGGAACAGACGCGCGCTACCGCCGAGAGCGGCCCTGCGATCGTGCGAAAACTCCCGGTCGGTGTTGTCGGTGCCATCGCGCCGTTCAACTTCCCGCAGATGCTGGTGATGGCCAAGCTCGCACCCGCTCTCGCCGCCGGTTGCACTGTTGTCGTGAAGCCCGCACCCGAATGTCCGATCGATGCGCTGCTGCTGGCTGAACTCGTCGATCAGGCCGGATTACCCGCAGGTGTGGTCAATGTCGTGCCGGCCGACAGGACCGCATCCGAACATCTGGTGGCACATCCGGACGTGGACAAGATCGCCTTCACCGGTTCGACCGTCGCGGGCAGGCAGATCGCGGCGGTGTGCGGGCGGGACATCCGCCGCTGCACCGTCGAGCTCGGCGGGAAGTCCGCGGCAATCGTTCTCGACGACGCCGATCCGGTGGCTGTAGCGTCCGCGATGAAATTCGCATCCTTCGCGAACAGCGGACAGGGGTGCGTGAGCCAGACCCGGATTCTCGTGCCACGCGCACGAAAGAACGCCTATATCAACGCACTTGCCGACATGGTCGAATCACTCGATGTCGGCGACCCCGGAGACTCGAACGTTGATATCGGACCGATGGTCACCCGCACGCACCAGCAGCGCGTCACCGGCTACATCGAACTGGGCACCACCGAAGGAGCGACGACGCTTGTCGGCGGACCGGGTATGCCCGAGGGCCTGACACACGGATGGTTTGTCCGCCCAACACTTTTCGTCGATGTCGACAACAGTATGCGGATCGCGCAGGAGGAGATCTTCGGACCGGTGACGTGCGTGATCGAATACGAGGACATCGACGATGCCGTGCGGATCGCACAAGATTCCTCATACGCGCTCAGCGGTTCGGTCTGGACGAACGACCGCACAGCCGGAATGGCCGTCGCCAACCACATGCGAACCGGCATATTCGGCGTGAACACCTTCACCATCGACTTCGGCAGCCCCTTCGGCGGATTCAAAGCCAGTGGGATCGGCCGCGAATTCGGGCCCGAGGGCCTCGATGACTACACCGAGGCGCAAACGGTCTATGTAGATGCTTGAATCACCGCAAAAGTAACTCAGAACCCGGGCGGGCGCCGAAATCCGCCGACTACCTCCGCTAGGCACTGCACAAAGCGGACTGCGGTGCGGTCATGCAAATAGGGTGCGATCACCTGGATGCCGATCGGAAGCCCGTCGCGTGTGGTTCCGATCGGAGCCACCGCCGCCGGGAGATGATTGAGCGCTGACGGTGCCATCCAGGTGAGCATCTCGCGGTACGGCCGGTCGCTGCCATCGACCCGCAGTGTCCGGACCGACCAGCCGGGATCAGGACGTTGGTCGTGAGGGAAGGCGGCCGTCGGGCTGACCGGGCAGACGAGTACGTCGATGTCACGGAAGAACTCGTTCCAGCGGCGGCGTGAGTGTTGGCGACGTTCGTCGAGCGCATGCCAGGCGCGAAAACGGACCGTCAGGTCCGACCCGAACCCGCCTGATATCCCTTCGGCCGCTGCGAGTTCCACGAGTCCGGTGTACGACTCCTCCGGCTCGACCAGTCCGCTTTGCGCCATCAACAACGGCTGATAGAGGGCCATCGTTTCCTCGAGTCCGATCGGCCCCCCGCGCTCGACCACCATGGTGCCCTCGGATCTGACCGCCGCCAGCGTCGCCTCCATAACCGCGACCAACTCACGGTCGACGGGGCAAAACGGGTCGTCGATCCATGCTGCGACGCGGAACTCGCGCAGATTGCCTGCCCTCGACCGGGGCAGATTCAGTCGCCACGCCGGTGCATTGTCGCGATCCGGCCCGGCAAGGAGGTCGAGGCCCAGGTCCAGGTCGTCGGCGTGCCTGCCGAGCGGGCCGAGCACCGCCATATCGAACTCTGCCAGCGACCCGGGAGCATGTCCTGAGACGCTCCCTTGTCTGGGCACAATGCCGAACGATGGGCGCAGCCCGTAAATGCCACAGAAATGGGCGGGCACCCGAATCGAACCCGCCGTATCGCCGCCGAGCTCCAGCCCGGTCAACCCCGCGGCGAGCGCTGCCGCGGACCCACCCGACGAACCGCCGGGTCCGCGCGTGAGGTCCCACGGATTGTTCGTAGTCCCGTATATCTCGTTGTAGGTCTGCCAGTCCCGGGCATCGGCAGGCAGATTGGACTTGCCGAATACGATCGCGCCCGCGTTCTTAAGCCGCGCGACGGCCTCGGCATCAGTAGTCGAAACATGGTGCCCCCAGCGTTCGGAACCACCGGTGGTCCGCATGCCGGCGACTTCGAGACTGTCCTTGATGGTCACGGGGACACCGTGCAGAGGGCCGAGTGACTCGCCCCCGGAGGTCTTGCGATCAGCCTCCCGCGCCGCGGCTTTCGCGGTCTCCTCATCCCGCGCGATGATCGCGTTCACCTGCGGACCGAACTGGTCCACTCGGGTCAGGTAATAGTCGAGAAGCTCAACGCTCGACACCTCCTTTGTCGCGACGGCAGCCGCGAGCTCACCGGCGGAGCAAAATGCTAGATCGGTCATACGAACCTCCTGAAACCGTGAACCCCGGCGATCACACCTCGGCCGGACAGCGGTTCAGGTTCGCCGAAGCAGACGTCGGCCGCTAGCGCGTCGTTCCGTCAGGTGGGCCGCCGGAACGGGAAAATGCCGCGGAAATACCGGCCCGCAACGACTTCGGCACCGTCACTTGCCGAGTGCGTAGGCCACGGCGGCTGCGGCCGGCATGGCTTCACCGGTCTGGCTCGCGGCTGCGAATCCTGCTGCCCCGAGTGCCGACTTGGCAGACCGGACGCATTCGGCGTGGCTGGTGAGTAGGTTCGGTGAGGAGATCGGCCAGCCGCTTGCCGCGGCGCCCCGGGCTGCGGCGGCCCCCATGAGCACCGCGGCGCGTTCCGGGTCGGTGTCGCAGGCGATCCAGGCCAGGGCTTCCAGGCACATCGCGGTGCCGACCGGATCGTCGACCAGCTGGGCCAGTCGTGTGAGCGCTTCTTCCAAAAGTGCTGTGGCTCGGTCTGATTCACCGGTCTGCCACTTCAGCACCCCCAGTGCCCACTGCGCGTAGGACCGGCCTACCGATTCGCCCCGGGACTCGGTGATCTCCAGGACCTGCACGTAGCAGTCGCTCGCCTGCTCGGTGGATCCGGACATTGCGTGGCACAGGCCCAGGATGATCAGTGCCTCGACCAGTGGAGCGATTCGGTGCTGGCGGCCGAATTCCGGCACGACCTCCGTCAGCAGAGTGCGGGCGCGCGGGATCTGCCCGCTGCTGTAGGCGTGAAAGCCTTCGGCGTAGGTCGCGATCACATCGACGGCCGGGTCCGTCAATACCGCTGCCAGCGCCTGTCCTTCCTGGACCAACCCTGCGGCGACCTCGAAATCCCCCTGCATATCGGCGAGCGCGCTGTCGGCGTAAAGCGCCATCACGTGCTCGGCGCGGGGGTGGCCCCTGTCGCCATTGAGCAGCCGATCGAACCAGTGTCGGCCTTCGCCGTACAGGCCGCGCGAACTCCAGAACAGATACAGCGCGGACGCGATTCGAAGTCCGGGCACCGGGTCATCGGAAACGCAGAACTCCATGGCATCTCGCAGATTCGACTGCTCGCGCTCGAGTCGCGCGATCCAATCCAGCTGCCGCGCACCGACCCACTCGTCCTGCGCCTGTAATGCCAACCGCAGGAACCAGTCCCGATGCCTGCGCCGGAGCTCCAGATATTCGCCATTGTGCTGCGCCTGCTCGCGTCCGTAGTCGCGCAGGATCTCGAGCATGCGGTATCGCACCGTCGATCCCTCGGGCTCGCACAACAGGATCGATTTGTCGACCAGCGCGGTCAGGATGTCGAGGACGTCATCGGAGGCCATCGCCACATCGCAAACCTGTTCTGCGGCATCGAGATCGATGCCACCGGCGAACACCGACAACCGCGACCACATCAGCTGCTCCTGCGAGGTGCACAGCTGGTAACTCCACTCGATGCACCGCCGCAGCGCCTGCTGCCGAGTGGATGACCCACGGGCGCCGCGAGTCAGCACCCCCAGGGAATCGGCGAGACGACCCAGAAGCTGTTCGGGCGACATGGCCCGCAGGCGCGCGGCAGCCAGTTCGATCGCCAACGGCACCCCGTCCAACCGCCGGCAGATCTGGACCACAACCGTCCAATTGTCCTCGGTGAGTTCGAATGTCGGTACTGCCGCCCGCGCCCGCTCGGCGAACAAGGTAACCGCCGCATAGCGCGCGGCCGCCTGCCGCGACGGCTCGCGGCCGGATTCGGGAATGGTCAGCGGCGGCACTCGCAACACGGCCTCCCCGTCGATGCCCAGCGGTTCGCGGCTGGTGACCAGGATCTGCAGCCGCGCACAGCCTTTCAGCAGCGTCTCGCACAGCTTCGCCGCACCGTCGATCACCTGCTCGCAATTGTCGAGGATCAGCAGCCCTCGACGCGATCCCAGGAAATCGAGCAGTGTGTCCTCGGGTGACTGCACCGCCTCTCGCAAACCCAGCGCGGCGACCACCACACCGGATACGAGCGCTTCGTCGACCAGTTCGCCCAATTCGACAAACCACAACCCGTCCGCGAAGTCGCCCTCGGCCGCCGTGGCGAGGCGGACAGCCAACCGGGTCTTACCGACTCCCCCGATACCCGCCAAGGTGACCAGCCGAGCGGTCGACAGCAGGTGTTTCGCGGATGCGACTTCGCGGTCGCGGCCTACGAGACTGGTCAACTCCAGTGGCAGGTTCCGGATCGCCCCACCCTGGCGCACCGCCCGGGTGATCGGTCCGGCATCGGACCGAGGCGCGTCGTCCTCGATCCGCAATGCCATCTCATCGACTCGAAACCCATTGCGCCCCTGAATATCACGGAGTTCATCCCCGAGCGCCGCGGCGCTTCGCTGCCGGTCTTCCGGATGAGCAGACATCGCCCGCTCGATCACCGCGGACACATCGTCGGGGATACCCGCCCCGCGGAGATCCGGTACCGGCTCGGTGGTGATCCGCACGAATTGCGCCACCACCTGCTCCCCGGAATGGCGCTCGAATGCGGCATGGCCGGTGAGCGCGCAGAAGAGCGTGGCACCCAGGCTGTAGATGTCCGACGCGGCGCTCGGGGTGCCTCCGGTGAGAACTTCGGGTGCGGTGAAGGCCGGAGACCCGGTCACGACCCCGGTCTCGGTCTGGAAGCCCCCCGAGAAGTGGGCGATCCCGAAATCGGTGAGCGCGGGCTCTCCGTAATCGGTGCGAAGGATATTGGCGGGCTTGATATCGCGATGCAGAACGCCGAGCCGATGGAGGGTTTCGAGCGCGCCGGCCAGATGAATACCCAGGTGGAGGAGGTCTTCCAGGGGCAGCGCTCCGGTGCGCCGAATTCTCGCGTCGAGCGAGCCCTGCGCGCAGTACTGCATGACTATGAACGGGCGGCCGCCGCTGGTACTTCCGACCTCCAGCGCATTGACCACATTGGGGTGACCGGTCAGTCGTCCCATCGCACGCTGTTCCCGAAGGAAACGGTCGCGGTTCTCGGCCTCGAGATCGGCGGTCAGCACCTTGACCGCTACCGTTCGATCCAGAGCAGGCTGGCGACAGCGGTACACGACTCCGAAACCGCCCCGCCCGATCTCTTCGACATCCTCGAACCCCGCTGCCTCCAGCTCAGCGACCAGCGGCGAGGCCACTAGGTCGCGCTGCGTTTCGGACGGCTCGGGATCGTTCATCTTTACCAGAATCTATCGGGCCCTCACCATATCGCTGCCCGAGAGCCGGTGCCAGGATCTGTGCTGCTCAGCGAACAAGCTTCGCTTCAGCAATCGATGCGCCTGCGGGCTCCTCGGATACGGGATAGTGCGACGATTCGATACCTCCATGGGGTATGAAATGAATCACGGAGGGATAGGTTCCACCGACATACCCCCTATGGGTATATATGGACGAGTTCAGTTTCCCTGCGGCACACGCACAGTGGTCCGCACGTCCAAGGAGTGAGTCATGTCCGCCCACACCCCGGCACCACCGTCCTCGCGGCGCTGGATCGCCCTCGCCCTCATTGCCCTGGCCCAGTTCATGGTCATCATGGACACCTCGATCATCGGGGTCGCCCTGCCGAAAATGCAGGACTCCCTGGGCTTCTCCCAGGAGAACCTGTCCTGGGTCTTCAATGCCTACGTGGTGGTCTTCGGCGGCCTGCTGCTGCTCGGTGGCAAACTCTCCGACATCCTCGGCGCGCGGCGCATCTTCCAGGCAGGCTGGGCGATCCTCGGCGCCGGATCGCTGGTCGCGGGCCTCGCCTCCTCCGCGACCGTCGAACTGATCGGCCGCGGCGTCCAGGGCGCGGGCGCGGCGCTCATCGCACCGTCGGCATTGACCCTGCTCATGATGCTGTTCGGGTCGAATCCCCGAGAGCTGACCAAGGCGTTCGCCGTCTACGGCGCGGCGGCACCCGCAGGCGGCACAGCCGGCGTATTCCTCGGCGGTGTGATCACCGAATACGCCTCGTGGCCTTGGGTTTTCTATATCAATATCCCGCTCGCCCTGCTGGCGCTGGTCGCCGCACCCCTGCTGCTGCCGAGCGGCGCGCTCGCCCCGCACGGCTCGGTCGACCTGCTCGGCGCGGTCACTGCCACCCTCGGCCTCGGTGCCGCGGTCTTCGCCGTGGTCCGCGCGCCGGAGAGCGGCTGGCTCTCGGGCTCCACCTGGGGCGTGCTCGCCATCGCCGCCGTCCTGCTGGCCGCCTTCATCGCCCTGCAGGTGCGCCGCCGAGAGCCGCTGATGCCGCTGTCGGTCTTCCGGTCCCCGAACCTGGGCGCAGCCAATCTGGCACAGGTGCTGCTGGGCGCGGCGTGGGTGCCGATGTGGTTCTTCCTCAACCTCTACCTGCAGCAGGTGCTCGGCTACTCCGCCTTCCCGTCGGGCGCGGCGCTGCTGCCGATGACCGCGCTCATCATGGTGGGCATGGTCGCGCTGTCGCCGAAGCTGTTCGTACGCTTCGGGGCTCGGACCATGATCGTTACCGGGCTGTTGCTGCTGGCCGCCGGACTGGTGTGGCTGTCGTTCATTCGCCCCGACGGCAACTTCTGGATCGACGTGCTGCCCGGCTCGCTGGTCGCCGCCCTGGGTATGTCGCTGGCCTTCGTGCCGTCACTACAGACCGCCATCTCGGCCGCACCACCGCAGGAGGGCGGCCTGGCCTCCGGCATCGTGAACACCAGCTACCAGATCGGCTCGGCCCTCGGCCTGGCCGTCGTCACCGCCATCGCAGCCGCGGCAGGCACCGAAACGCTCGGTGACACAGTAGCTCTCACCGACGGCTTCCAGGCAGCCTTCCGCACGGCCGCCCTCATCGGCGTCATAGCGGCCGTCGCAGCCGCGGTCACCTTCCGCCGCCCCGCCCGCACCGTCGAGGAGGTCCCCGCCCAAGTGTGAACCGCCGCAATCGAATTCGCCCGTCCACAACCCACTTCGGGTCGGTGGCCGGGCGTTTCGACGTCAGGCAGTCGGACAGCACATTTCGTCGCTCGTCCCACTGCACAAAGGTGGGGGTTCAGACTGCGGTGAAGTACTCGATCTTCGGGGCGCCCGCGAGCAGGGGGGCCATCAGCTTGCCGGCGGCGCGGAAATGATCGGAGCGGCCGTGGGCTTCGACAGCCGCGTCGTCGGAATACAGTTCGAAGAACCGGTAGTTCTCGGCATCGGTTCGTGAGCGCACCAGCTGGTAGGTCAGGTTCCCGGGCTCATTGGCCCGGATCTGTTCGATGAGGTCGGCGACGACGGATTCGAACTCCGCACCCGCACCGGCCTTGACGGTTACCTCGGCAATGACTGCGATCATGATTTCTCTCCTTTTCGTGCGACGGTACCTGTCGTCGCCGGCCGTTGATGCGGTCGGGCGACACAATCTGCTCACCTCGGCAGGTAGAGCCCGCCCGTTGCCCAGCGGTCGGCGACGATCGCGGCGCTGTGCAGTTGTGCGATGTCCTGCGGTGTACGTCCCAGTTCCGCGAGGATCTCAGCGGTGTGCTGGCCCGGGAACGGCGCGGGGCTCAGCGATCGACGGGGTGTGAAGTCGCTGCGGACCCAGCTGGCGACGGGAACCCAGTAGCGCAATCCGCTCGGATGGTCGACGAATTCCACTCGCCCCGAGGGGCCTTCACTCGATTCGGGTGCGGCTTCCGGTTTCGCGGGTGCGGGGTTTCGTGCGGCCGGCGCTGCTCGCCGCATCATGCGGCCGGTCACGATCGGATGCGCGGCCCAATCCTGTTCCAGCGCATAGCGAACCGCCTCGGCCACGGTGTATCGAGCGATGCGTGCGGGTAGATCGGCGGGCACACCTACGCCCGGCGTTCGGGTGCTGCGATCACCCGCGCTCAGAAATAACCACCCGTCACGTGCTTTGTAGATCTGATCGGCCGGATCGGTGCCGCTCGCGTCGAGCCCGCTGGGTTCGGTCCCGTCACCGTTCAGGAACGGCAGTTGAATCCAGGTCGCCATGCGGGCCAGCGAGGTTCGCGCACTGATGTCGTACCCGCTTCGGCTGCGCGCGACCAGCCCGAGGATCGCCGCGAACGCGCCCGAGTATCCGGTGAAATAGTCGATGCAGGAAGCCAATCCATGCAGTGCCGGGGTACGTTCCCCGCCGTAGCGGGTCATGATGCCGGTGGCCGCCTGCAGGGTCGGGTCGTAGCCGGGCAGCAGGTCGGACGCTGCCTGATCCGGGCCACCGTGGGCCGTCATGGCCACCGTGATCACTCGACGGTCGACCCGATGGGCGCTGTCCGGATCGAACCCGAGCCGCCTTGCCTGATGCGGTAAACAGTTGTGGGCCAGCACATCCGCGCGCGCGATCAGATCGCGCAGCACCCCCTGACCGCCTTCGGTAGCCAAGTCGACGGCGATGCTTCGCTTACCCGGATTCACCTCGAGGCCGAAATGCAGGGTCTGGCGCGGCCCCATCTTCGGCACAGTCGGCACGATCTGGACGACGTCGGCACCGAGTTCGGCGAGGGTCCTGGCGCAGGACGGGCCGGCGATCACGTTCGACAAATCGAGCACCGTGATGCCGTCCAGCCAACCGGTCGCGGGCCGTGCGCCGGTAGCGATCGGATCGAAGGTGCGCGCATGAGGCCAAGTGCCCGTTGCGGTTTCGGGATCGGTGAGACCGGCTGCTGTCACATCCACCTGCGGCCCCGGTTCGACGTGGTCGCCGGCCCGCCGCACGATTCCGTTCCCGAGAGCGAGTGCGTGTTCGACCCATTCGGCGGTGGTGCGCTGCATCGCGGCGGGCACGCCCGATTCGGTGAGCCGCTGTTCCCATTCCTGTGCGGGCAGTCGGCGAAAGGCCGGCAGCGACAGATCGCTGTAGAAACCACATGCCGCCGAGATGGCACCCTCCCAGCCCGGCATCGAGCTACGCTCGTCATGGCGGGAGAACCCCGGCAGGGACAGATAGATCACGCCGGGGTTCGTCGCCACCACCTGCGCATATCCGAATCCGAGGCGGTCCATCACGCCCGGCCTGAAGTTCTCGATCACCACATCGGCGGCCTCGACAAGCACCCGCACGCGCGCGGCCGCATCGACATCGCGGAGGTCGATGACCCGAACGCTCTTGCCGCGCTGCAGAATTGCCGATGTGGCCGGATCCGTACCACTACCGCCGGGCGGCTGCACCACGATCACATCGGCACCCTGATCAGCCAGAAAGACACCGGCCAGCGGACCCGCCAGATAGTGGCCGAACTCGACCACCCGCAACCCGCTCAGTGCGGTGGCATCCTGCCGATCCTTCGACCTGTCGGGCATGCCCACGGTGGCACTCCTTGTCGATCCTCGAGGAACTCCTCGTCACAGCCGACGAGGAGCACCCTGGAGAACCTAAACCATAGGGGATGCCACGCTTCTGCTTACTTGCTCGCGTCGTGATACGCCGAAACGATGCCCGCCTGGATCCTTCCCCGGCTCGAGACCTCATGACCGTTCTTGCGGGCCCACTCGCGGATAGCCGCACTCTGCTCACGATCGACGGCCGGGCGAGCCGTGCCGCTCTTGCCCCGCGGCGCCCGTCCCACCTTGCGAGCGTTAGCAGTCCACTGCTCGAGCTCACTCCGCAGTCGGCCGGCGTTCGGGCCCGACAGATCGATCTCGTATTCGGCGCCGTCGAGCGCGAATAACACGGTCTCCTCCGCCTCGGACTTTCCATCGAAATCATCAACGAGACTCACAACGACCTTGCGTGCCATGAACAGCGTTCCCTTCGGGTATGTGAAGACGTCCGGTGAATGCTACTGACTCCCGATTTCACCGTTCGCCGCAGCGAGCCGATCGGAGGATCGGACAACCCAGAGCCGATCGCTGATGGCGACGCGCGGTGTGGCCGGATCACCACCCGCACAACCAGATCCGGGGCGGCGCGCGACTCACCGCCGAGCTCGTCGGACACGCCGGACACGCCCGGCGGGCGCGCGGCTCTACGAGTTGGCTGCCACGACGTAGTCGACAACATGGTGCAGGTCCGGGTACAGCCGGTGGGCCAGACGCCGGGATTCGTCGGTGGGCCGCACCAGATCGGGGACGAGGATGCAGCGCAGGCCTGCGGCATGGGCGGCGCGCAGGCCGTTGGTGGAGTCCTCCAGCGCCAGCGTGTCGTCCAACTCGTACCCGAGTGTCGCGACTGCCTTCAGATACGGCTCGGGATCGGGCTTCCCGTTGACGACGTCCTGTCTGGTGATCACGGCATCGAAGCGGTCGGTGAGCCCGGCCAGTTCGAGGTGGTGGTCAGCTCTGGCACGGGAGGACGAGGTGGCGATGGCCTTCGGAATGCCCTGGCGCTCCAGTTCATCCAATAGAGCCGTGGCACCCGGCTTGGTCGTCAACTGCCCGGCGTCGACGAGCTGACGCAGGTGCACCTCGTGCAGCTCGAAGTACTCCGCGAGTGGGAAGCCCGGACCGTAGGCGTTCGCAGCCAGTTCCCGGCACCGGTCCGCCGGTACGCCGATCATGGAGCGGCAGAATTCCATCGGCATGTCGTAGCCGAGTTCGGCGCCCGCACTGATCAGCGACTCCATGGCCAGTCGTTCCGAATCGATCAGGAGCCCGTCCATATCGAAGACGACCGCTCGCACCGCTGTCATGCTTTGCTCCCTTCGAATTCCGGCGTGAGTCTGCGCCGCACCACGACATCGACGCCGTCGCGGGTCAGCTCGGCCAGCGCATCGCCGATCTGCTGTTGCAACCGGTCCAGTTCCGGCAGCGTGCCGAAGATATCGGTGCGCTGCAAGAACCCTCGGGTACTCCGGTGCGGATCCGCGATGTCGACCAGTGCTGTCAACGAGTTCTCGCGCGGGTCGATCAGCTCCATGACCGCGTCCGCACTATGACCGACGGCGAACCAGCGAATCCACGCGGCGATCAGCAGCGCCGCTCCCGGCGTCGGTCTGCCCGCGTCGACGTTATCGCACAGGGCCGCAACCACTCTGGGCATCATCTTGTCCGAGCCATTGCGGCCCACTCTGGTCATGTCGTGGCAGATCGCAGGGTTGCGGAAGCGAACCATCAGCTCGTCCACGGTCCGGCGCAGCTCGGCGGGCGGCAGCGCTAGTGTCGGCCCCTGTTCGCGCAGCATGAATTGCCGGGCGAGCGCACCGAGTGCGGGATCGGCGGCCGCCTCGGCGACGGTTCGATATCCGGCCAGCGCACCGAGGTAGGCCAGCAGCATGTGGGTGCCGTTGAGCAGGCGCAGCTTGGCACGCTCGTAGTCGGTGACATCGGCGACGAAACGAGCGCCCGCGAGTTCCCAGCGCGGACGTTCACCGTCGAAGTCCTCGATGGTCCAGGTCATGAACGGTTCGGCCGAGACCGGCACCCGATCCTCGAAGCCGCCCAACCAGTTTCGGGCCACCGCGGGGTCGGCCGGGGTGGTGGGTTGCACAATGCGGTCGACAACGCTGTTCGGGAACTGCACGTTGCGTGCGATCCAGTCGGCGAGGCCCGCGTCGCGCAGCGCCGCGAAGTCGATCACGGCGGTGCGCAACTTGCTGCCGTTCCCGCACAGGTTGTCGCAGCTGAGCACAACCGGCGGCGTGCCCCCTCGGCGGCGTACCGCAGCGAGCCCGTGAGCGAGCATGCCGATCGGTGTGATGGGTCGCTGCGGATGACGCAGGTCGTGACGGACCCGCTCGCAGTCGGTGTCGAGCCGGCCGGTGACCGGCGAGATGCAGTAGCCGCTCGCGGTGACGGTCAATGTGATGATCTTGATCCCCGGGTCGGCGATGCGCTGCGGGACGCCGATGCGATCGGACGGCGCGTGCACGGCTTCGACGATCGTGCCGACCACCTCGACCCGCGCATGCCCATCGTCGTGCAACAGCGTGGCGTAGAGGTTGTCCTGGGCACGCAACGCCTCGACCACGGTCGGGCGCGCCATGGCCACCGAGGCGATCCCCCAGCGGCGATCCGACGTGGCGTCGATGGCATGTTGAGTCGCCAGTGCCTGATGGGCACGGTGGAAGGATCCACAGCCGAGATGCAGGATCCCGGCCGTCAGGCTGCGCGGGGCGAAACCGGGCCGTGCCACCGCTGCGGGAAGTCGGCCGAGCATTGCCGCGGAGAGCCGGGGAATACCCGCGGGCGATATCTCCTGCGCCGCATCGAATCTAGTTTGCTGGACGAGAGAATCATTAAGCAGGACACGCATGCAGGACTCCGTCTGTACGAAAACATAAAAGTCGATCAGAGGCGTCGAATCAGCGCTGAATCAGGCGCAATTCGCACGCTAAGCCTGCCCAACCAAGTTTTCGTGAACAGCTGGGACTAGACCGTAAAGATCGGCCTCCTCCTGCTGACATGGGGATACGTCAAGAATCCGTAAATTGCCATGTCAAGTACCAAGAGTTTGCTGGAGAAAGCCGAACCAATCTCGAGAAATGTTTACTCGTGAGCTCGGTCACGCGTCCAGTTACGGATTTACCCGGTTGTCACCCGATTTCGACGACCCGCGCCCAATCCGGAGGCCCGTCCGGAACGAAATTCGGATCATCTTCCCGCCGGGTGCGCTCCCTGCGGAACAAACCCACCACTGTCCGGCACGGCGGCCGTGTGCTCGGCCATGGGGTCTGACCGTCCGTCAGCACCACGACTACGTCCGGACGTGGTTGTGCGCGTAGCGCTTTGGCGAACCCTGTCCGCAGGTCTGTGCCCCCGCCGCCCATCAGCGGTATCCCCTCCGCACGGCACAGTGGATCCGCGATCCGTGCCGCAGCGTCGCACGACAATACGGTGACCAGGTCCCGGCGGCCGCCCACAGCCCGAGTGACAGCTGCCGTTTCGAGTAGCGCGCTGCCCAATTCGGCGTCGCTGACCGATCCCGAGGTGTCGATGACCACGGTGACCCGCGGTGGTGTGCGGCGCAGGCTCGGCAAGACGACGCCGGGCACCCCGGCCGACCGCCGGGCAGGCCGGCCGTAGGTGTAGTCCGCACCGGCGCCGGAGGCGGAGGCTGCTGCCCGGATGGCCGCTCCCAGCAGATCTCGCCATGGTTGCGGCGGGTGCATCGCCTCCTCCGCCCAGCGCCGCCACCCCTCGGGTGTGTTGCCCGGGCTGCCGATGATGCCCTGCGCCACGCGGAATCGGACCCCCTCGCGTTCCTGTTCGCTGAGCCCGTCCGCACCGTCCGGCCCGAGTTCCCACTCGCGGTCCAATCCATCGGCGCCACTGCCGCAGTCGAGCCACGCCATGTCCTGCGTCAGCCGCCCGAGACGGAACTGATGCAGGTAGTCCTCCATGAGCTCACCATCGGACAATCCCAGAGTCGCCGGCATGACCGCACCCTCGGGTTGAACCAACCCGTCACCGAACGCGTCGTCATTGATCTCGGCGTCGGCGGCGATATTCATCCGCAGTCGTTCCGCCGGGCCGAAAAGGTTGTGGCGCCGTGCGAATCGGTCGCTGCGCCCGTGATGGTCACGCAGCAGGTGCGACACCTCGTGCACCAGTACCGAGGCCAGTTCCTCCACCGGTGTGTAGTCCACGAAAGTAGGCGAGACGTAGCACCGCCAGTACCGATCGACCGCCATTGTCGGCGCCCGGGGTGACTCGACGATGTGCAGCGCGAACAGGGCGGTCGACAGGTACGGCCGGGCACGCACCGCCAGCAGGCGGGCAGCAAATAGCTTGTCGAGATCCAGACGTGCGGTGTCCGCCGTCATCGGCCCGCCTTCGCGGCGACCCGGGCGGCAGCGCGATCTGCTCCCTGGGATACCGACACCATTCCCGCGAGTTGTTCGATGGAAGCCGGTACGTCCCAGTCGTTCCGGCGCAGCGTGGCGAGGGTGGTCGCCGGGACGACGACCAGGTCCGGCGCTCCGGTTTCCACGGCCTTCACCAGCAGCGTCCAGGCCGCGTCCCAGCGGGACTTCTCCGGGCGTTTGCGGACCGCAGCCACCACGCCGTCGAGCACCGCCTGGCGTAGATCGCCGCGTTCGGGCAGTTCCGCGGCGGCCGGATCGGCGAGCAGCACCTCCGGATCGGGGAGATCCATCCGGTCGATGTAGGTCAGTAGTTCGAAGCCGCAGCCGTCGCCGACAGCGCCGCGAACCAGCAGCGACAACACATCCCGGCTCGAGCCTGCCGCAACGGCGAAGGCGAGCAGCCGCAGTGTCATCTCCCAGCTGCGCGGTGAGGGCCAGGCGCCGCCCCGGCGTGTTTCGCTATTGGGCAGCTGATGTACGAGTTTGGGGCGGGCCGCGAGCAGCCCGCACACCGCGCGTCGGGCGAAAGCCACTGCCTCCGAGAGCTTTTCGGGATCGAGCGCGGGCAGCATCGCGCGGGGCCAGGTCCCGCCGAGGCCACGGACGACCACATCATGGTCGTGAGTCCACTGCAGATGCACAAAACGATTGGCCAGCGGCGGACTCAACTCCCAGCCGTCAGCCGCCGAGGAGCGCGGGTTGGCGGCGGCCACGATGCGGACACCGGCGGGTAGTCGGAGCGTGCCGATTCGCCGTTCCAGGACGAGGCGGAGCAGGGCGGCTTGCACCGCCGGCGGCGCGGTCGACAGTTCGTCCAGGAACAGCAGCCCTCGACCGGCCCGCACGAGGCGTACGGCCCAGTCCGGCGGTGCCATCGGGACACCCTGTGTCGCGGGGTCGTCTCCGAGGATGGGCAGGCCCGAAAAGTCCGACGGCTCGTGCACACTCGCGATCACTGTGGTCAGCGGGAGTTCCAGAGACTCGGAGAGTTGGGTCAGGGCCGCGGTCTTACCGATTCCCGGTTCGCCCCACAGGAGCACCGGCAGATCGGCGGCCACGGCCAGCGTCAGGGCTTCCAGTTGAATGTCCGCGCGCGGCTCGGTAGTCACCGCGCCCAGCAGAGTCAGCAGTTCTCCGGCGATATCGAGTTGCGGGGTGCGCACTCGATCGGATATGGAAGTGCACGGAATGTGTGACGGCATGTTTGAATCACCTTGGGGTTCAGTAGAATTGCGTGACCAAGCGAGCGTCGCGAGGTCAGCGTGAGGTTGCGTAGCGCGGATGCGCGCGCCGCGGTGGACGAGGGCTTCCACCGCCGTCGGGGCCGCAGGACAGCCCGGATCGAAACAGGCCGTAGGTGATCCGCCGTTGCGCGGCCGCCTCCAGTTCGTCTCGCAGCGCCCCATCGCGGAGCTGCGCACCGGGGCCGAGCAGGCCTTCGACCACAGCCAGCGCACCGGCAATATCGCCGTGGCTCAACCGTTCTCGAACACCGACAAGACAATCCGGGTGACGATGCGCTTGGTCGATCGCCTGCAGGCAGGGCAGCGGAGCGCCGGTCAACGCGACCAGTAGCTCCTCCCGCCGGATCTCGGCCGGGTGGTGATCCAGAGCGGTCAGCACCCCGTTCATCAGTCCGATTCGGTGCTGCTCTCCCCGGCATTCCACCAGGTGCGGCTGACCTGCCCGGTCTGTGCCGCACGATGTTTCGACCGGCGAATAACCCGGCACGAGGGCCGAGGCGACCATCGGATGCAGCCGATCGGCCGTTGTCGCACCGGCACGGAGCATTTCCAGATCGGGGAGTACCCGGGTCGCCGCGTCGGGTAGGACCGGCAAGGCGGATGCCTTGCCACGCGGGTATTTCTGCGCGATCCGCAGCAGCGGAGGATCGTTCCCTTGTGCAGGCCGCTCCACGACAACCCGGCGGCGCGCCCCGAGCCGCACCAGAAGTGGACCGGGCGGGAGCCCCTCGCTGCGCTGCAGAATCTCCGCCTCGGCCGCCCATCGATCGACAGCGAAGCCCTGCGGCACCAACTCCGCCAACCCGGGGTCCGTCACCACGCCATCGCCGAATTGCTCTGCCCCGGAACGTATCCGAAGCTCATCACTGCTGCGTGCGTCCCACAGGTGACGGTGGAGATCGAGCCGGAAACGCCGATCGGGGCGAGTATGCGGATGCAGTCTGACGCCTGCCCCGGACAGGGATTCGCCCCACAGCGCGAGACTGATCCGCTGACCGGCGTCCGCCCAGGCCGGGACTGTCCGGACCACCAGATGCACCGAACCTGCTCTACGGCAAGGCTTTCCGCGTTCCTCGGTGCGGTATCGAGCCAGCGTCATCGTCAGCCCCGGACGTAGCAACCCGTCGGGAGCAACCCTGGGCATATGCCAGCGCAGCAGATCCGGTGCCAGATGGCGCAGGTCAGCCCGCACACGGACGGCGAGTTCCCGGCCGTGAGTACGCGCCAGTGAACGCAAATCAATGTCTACATCGAAACCTGCTGCGGCACATGCCCCGCCCCAGTCCCCGACGCCACGCCGGACAGTTGCGGTTTCGATCATGGAAGGTGGCACAGCGAACTCGCGCACGCGCCGCCAGAGGGAAATTCGGGAATCGTTCTCATTCGCAATCGATGTGAGCATCAGCACTCACCGTGCGCGAATGAGACCCCCGATCCTTGTTCAGAATGAGTGATCATCGCACCGAGCATATCGCCACTCTCCGATCCGAGCCAGTCGAGGGTCCGGCGGCAGCGCGCGCACCGAGAAACCCCGCAGCTCAGGATCGCTCGGCGCGCCATTGCACTGCGGTGCCAGGCCGTCCCGACCTGGCGACTCGGTGGTGGAAAGCCTCCCGCGTCTTCTCCCTGCCTGCTGCGCTATCCGAGATCTCCCAGTGCACCCATGGTCTCGCGGTAGGCGAGCAGGTGTTCCAGGAATGGGAGCGTGTAGTGGTCTTGCAGCTGCTGGAGGGAGCCGGTGTCGGTCATGAGATCTGAGGTGGGGGCCAGCTCGAGCTCGTCGAACAACAGCACCTGCAGTTCGCGCTCGGAGTAGAGGTCGATGTCTCTGCCGATGGCAGCGCATGCGGCGCGGTGATGAGAGGCCGCTTTGCTCAGCAACTGCTGATGGTCGGTCGGTTGTGTCGAGATCAGAGCCGAGGGTCCGCAAACGGGTCCGGTCATGACTTCCATCATGGGCTTCGTATCCCCGCGAGGAAGGCACCGACACGCACGACCGCTGATGCCCCGCCAAAGAATCTGCTCGAGCAGCCTAGCGGCACTGCCTCAAGCGAGAGTTGCCACCGCGAGCAGTTTGGCCAGATCGCGCCTGATCAGGTGGTGATCGTGCCGGGCCAGTTTCTGCAGGGTGCGATGTGCGCGCCAGTCGTAGCGAATGTCTTCCGAACAGGCCCGCTCTACTTGGCGCAGTGCGAAGACCGCGGCGAAGTCCTCTCCGCGCAGGCTGTATGCGTAGGCCGTGGTCAGGAAGTATCCAACTCGAACGTCGATGGCGGAATCGTCCGGGACATCGGTCTCTGCCGCCAATCGGATGGCGTCGTCGACTCGCCCGAGTCGCAGGTTGATGTCCATTCCGGTGATCGCGATCTCCCGGGCCCCGAATCGGACTCGATGGTCCGAGGATCCTGGTGTGAGTTCGTCCGCGAGCTGTCCCGCCTGTGCGAGCAGTGCCGCCGCGCCCTCGGCATCCAGCTGTGCGGCCGCCGCTTCGGCGGCCACCAGCCGCAGCGCCCCGTCGACGAAGACCGCGCGATCGTCGTTCACGGCGTTCACCCGCAGCCAGTTCGACGCGGCGACCGCGTAATCGAAGCTCTCGGCGTGATAGCCCATCGCCAGCAGAACTCCGGCCATATGCCAGCAACTGATCGAGATGGCGAGTGGCTCGGAATTGCGGGCCAGGATGCCGATGGGCCGATCGGCGACCAGCCAGGCGAAGTTGTGCTCGCCGACACGGGTGAACAGCAGCCGAGCCAGGTGGTAGGCGTCGACGAGCAGCCGCCCGGACTCCTCGACCGGTCCCGCCGAATCGGATTGCGCCGCAGCGCGAACCGCTCGCGCCGCCACGAGCACCTGGGGCAGCTGCGCCGCCAGTTCCGTATACCGGTGCGCCGAGCCGAGCCATACCTGCCAGCACTGGTCCAGCACCTTCTGCACGGAATCGATTGTCGGCGAACCTGATTCGAGGTCGATTTCCGGATGCACGGACGGATGATTCATGACCGCCCGGGTCAGCGGCGCCATGTCCAGGCCCACATCGTGAGCGGTCGGCCGGTTCAGGGACGACCAGCCGACCAGCTCCATCGGACTCTCGAAATGCAGGACTTCGGCCAGCCGAGTGGCCATTTCGATGCTGTCGAGGCGGCAGCGACCGACCTCCACCTGACGGAGCCACTCCTCGCTCCGGCCGGACAGTTGCGCAACCACTCTGCGGGACAAGCCGAGACGGCGACGGCGTAGCTCGATGCGTTCCCCGGCTGTGAGTATCCGGTGATCCATTGACGATCCGAACCCTTCTCAGCGGTTCGGACCCGACCATCGAATCGCCATACTGCGGCTCACTAGCATTCTCGGGAGCTATTCTGCTCCAACATTCTCATCCCGGGTAGAGGGGAACACCGGGCAATCTTCCGGTGAGATGCCCTCGGTATAAAACAGGAATACCCGCAACGATGACATCATCGATTCCGGTGGCCAAACGGAATGGTCTGATATAGGTGGCGTGATCGCTGATCGCGGCGGGATCGATAACAATCAAATCAGCCATCTGGCCGGGCGCGATGGTGCCACGATCGCACAGCTGGAATCGCTCGGCCGGACGGGCGGACAGGTGCACCACAGCCTCTTCCCAGGTCCAGTCTCCTAGTTCGATGACATGTCTGCGGATCAGCCGCGCGAAAGTGCCGTAGCCACGCGGATGTGGTTGCTCACCGATATAAATACCGTCCGACCCACCCATATGCGCATTGTGGCGCAACAATTCCCGAATCGATTCCTCGTCTTCGGAAAAATCGATCACCACACCGGCGTCAAGTGCGGTATCGACAAGTACGTCGGCACAGAGATCAGCCGGATCGACCCCGGCCGCGTCGGCGGCATCGGATATCCGCATCCCTATCGCCCATCGGTACGACCCGGATGGCACATGCGACAGCGTCAATGTCCGCCACTGCTCCGGATCGCTTTCCGCGGCGAACCGGCGGCGCGAAGTCCGATCGGTCAATCGATCGAGCACGTGGTCGAGTTCGGCGCCGCCGAACCAATCCGGCAGCATCCGCGCCAGAATGCTGCATCCACGCCGGTAAGGATAGGTGTCGTAGGTGATGTCGATACCGCTGCGGCGGGCGGCATCGATCAGCCCGACCAGCTGACCGCTCGGACCGTGGTAGTGCGAAACATGCACCGCTATCCGAGCTTTGCGACCGATCTCGCAGGCCTCCACCATGCCCAGATCCGCCTGATGACCGTATCCGCGCATATGGGTCACGTAGGGCAGCTCCCGGCGCGCGGCCGGCGCGCAGAGCGCGGCAAGCTCGTGCACTGTCGCGAATCGGCCGGGCAGGTAACCCAGACCTGACGAAATGCCTGCCGCACCTTGATCGATGCCCTCCTCGACGAGCCGGACCATGGCCGCCAGCTGATCCCGATCGGGCGCCTTCGGCGATCCCCGCATGACGCTGTATCGAACGGTCCCGTGCGGCACCAGGTACACGGTGTTCACTGCCGTCGTACCTCGATAACCGTCGAGCAGTTCCGCGACGGTCAGCGCCCGGCCGGAGCCGATCGCGGACTCCCCTGTTCGGTCGGCCCGGTAGCCGTTGACCGCGGCGAAATACCTTGACACCCAGGCCAATGCCGCTGCCGTGGCAGGCGCGAAGGACAGCCCGTCCTGACCCAGGACAACGGTGGTCACCCCCTGCCGCAGTAGCGCCAACTGTGGGCCCTGCTCGTTGATGACCGCATCACCGTGCAGATGAGCATCGATGAATCCGGGTACCACGTAGCGCCCCGATGCGTCGATCTCGTTCCGCCCGTGCGCTCCGTCGCAGGCACCGATCTCCCGCATCCGATCGCCGACTACGCCGATGTCTGCACGGTAGCCAGGTCGACCAGTTCCGTCTAATATCAGGCCGCCACGAATTAGCAGATCGAAATGCATTGAGCCCGAAGTTAACCGATCACTAACCGAT
>NZ_JAODNK010000161.1 GCF_025465275.1 Nocardia sp.
TGCGCCCAGCCGACGGTCCGGAACCTGTTCATCCGCGTGTGCGCAACAACCTCCACCACAACGGTTTTCACCCGCGGCAGGATCGGTCCGAGCCGTGACCGGTCGGGCTGGCCCGTGCGGAAAATGCGAATCATCCGGGTCAGCCCGGTGCAGAGCGACCCCCAGCTGAGCAGAGTGATGATGGCGCCGATGATTCCGAGTGTGATCGTCGCAGTGCTCACAGTATTGACCCCCCGGTCCCGAAAATGCACTGAGCAGCAACAAGAGTCATGTTACCGACCAGTAACTTACATGTCTGATGTCAAGTTATCATTGAATCGACAAGGGGGAAAGCCCGGTGCACGTTTACCTCGCCAACGCAGGCATCGGCCAGTTTTGTTGTGGCGATGGGGAGTTCAGGAGATGATGCGGATGGCGTAGGGCATGATGCCGCCCTCGCGGACGGCGGCGACGCGGACCACTTCACCGGACTCCGGGGCCTCGACCATTTTGCCGTTGCCGACGTAGAGGGCCACGTGTTCGGAACCGCCGGAACCCCAGAAGAGCATATCGCCGCGCTGCCGATCTGCCACCGGCACACGGGAACCCATGGAGTACTGGTAGCCGCTGTAGTGTGGTAGCGAGACGCCGATGCCGGCGAAGGCGTAGATCATCAGGCCCGAGCAGTCGAAACCTGTTTTGTTGTAGTCACCGTAGGAGTCGGCGACGCCGCCGTCGCGAATGCCGAGGGTCGCGCCGTCCTCATCGCCGCCGCCCCAGGCGTATTCGACCCCGAGCTGGGACATGGCGCGGTCGACCACGACTTCCACCAGATCCGAGCGGCTTCCGGTGGGGCGAGTCGCGGGCTGGCTGCGCCTGGGTGGCGCCGGCGAACTGTTCAGTTGCGTGTGCGGGCGACGGCCCGAACCTGTTTCCGCGGCACGGTCATTGGAGGTGCGGTCGGCCGCGACGCGGGCCGCTGCCGCAACTGCGGCGGCGCGGGCTTGCGCTTCCTCGGCGCGGCGCTGCTGATCCCAGGCCAGGAAGGTATCGCGCTGTCCCTGCAGTCCGGCTACCTGCGAGCGGGCCGTATCGAGCCGCTGCTGCGCCGAATCATGTTGCTGCTGCAGGTCATTGCGGCGCGCGGCCTGCTGGTCGAACTCGGTTTTCGCGGCCGTCACGGCGGTCTGCGCCTCGGCCTTCTTCGCCTCGGCGTCGGCCGCGGCCGCATCGGCGGCCTGCTGGGCCTGCTTGGCGGCGGAGGTCTTGTTGGCCTGATCCACCTGGGCCCGGCGCAGGCCGTCCACCACTTGCTGCTGACTCTTGGACGCGATGGTGAGCACCTGGGCGCGGGCGAGCGCGACCTCCGGAGTGGGCGCGGCCATATAGCTGATGAGCGAGGCGGATCCGGGTCGCATGTAAACCTGGGCGACAAATTTGTCGAACTCGTTGTGCGCGTCGCCCACCTGCACACCGGCATCGGTGAGGTCGTGCTGGCAGCTGGTCACGGCGTGCGCCGCGGTATCGGCGGCATCGCGGGCAACCTGCAGATCGACCAGGGCCTTGTTGACGGCTTCGCGGCGCGCGGCAACGGCATCATCGAGCAGTTGCAGCTGCTGTTCGGCGGTGGCCACCTGATTGATGAGCACACCGACCTGGCCTACGGTAGCGTCCACATCCGCACCGGCCTGGGCGATATCGCTATCACTCGGATTGGGGGGTGGTGGGGGCACAGCGTGGCCGGTGGCTATTCCGAGAGCTACCACAGTGATCGCTACCAGCAACTCGGTAGCGACCCGAATCGGGCGCCCTCTACGTTTCGCCGGTTTTCGCATCGCACCTCCCTGGATCCGGTTCTGGCCCCGGGGAGCGACTCACAAGCCCCATGCGAACCATCCGGATCACCGGAAACTCGAGGCTCTTCTGACACTTCATCCCCAACAGCGTCGTTGCGAAACCGTACGACACTTCCGACACAGGGTGAATCAGCCACGCGGGAATGACTTGGAGGTAATTCAGACGTTGCCAGCCATTAGCCCGTTTGCCAGGCGAGATACCACACGACGCCGCAGCCGACCTTCAGGAAAACCTTCCGGATGTCAGCGAAGCCGCAGCAAATGAGACCGGACCGCATCTCGGGCATGCCGAGATACGGTCCGGGAAATGAACGAATTACTCAGGCGACAGGCGTGCGCGGACGGTCGGAGCCGGTCTTCTCCCCCGCCGCACGCCGCACCTTGACGGTGTACAGCCCGCCGATCACCGCAATGAGCGCGAGCACCGCGATCAGGGTGATCAGGGTCCATGACACGGCTTCGGGCTGTTCGAGCCGGTCCATGAAGGTCCGGGCCGCTTCCTCGGTGTGGTCCGAGCCGCGGTACTTCGATTTGTCCTCGGCCCACTCCAGGCGGGCGCGGGTGAAGGTGTCGCTGTAGGTGCCGACCCAGTCGTCACTGAACACCACCACGGTGCCGTGCTCCGTCTTACCGACCTCGGTGGCGAGGTCGCGCAGGTTCGCCTCCATGCCCGGGTTGCCCTGCACCACAACGATGTTCAAATCGATGCCATGGTCGCGCGCCTCAGCGGCGATGGCGGCCAGGCCGTCCTGACTACGCCCCGTGGGTGCGGCGACATGATTGTCGTCCAGGTCCACCAAGATGGCGTTCAGGTCGGTGTTAGGCGGCAGTTCCGCCTTCATAGGCGCGAAAACCGAGGTGTGCGAGACGGTCACGGACGCACAGTACGCGACTGCTTGTCACATCACCTCACCACGGCACGCCGTAAGCTGGCACCGTCCCGACACGAGAAGCTCGCGCAGCCACCGCGAGAACCTCCCCCGGGCCGCTCGGGGACCTCCCCGATGCGCTCACAGGACAAGCGTACTGTTAGGGTGAAGCACGGACGAGGCCAGCGCCTCGACGAGCCATCGGCACAGCCCCGCCGGTGGCCCTCCCATTCACAGACGAGTGGAGCTGACAGTGACGAGTATCGATTCCTTCGGCGCCAAGAGCACCCTCGAGGTCGGAAAGAACTCTTACGAGATCTTCCGTCTCTCGGCCGTGCCCGGCACCGAAAAGCTGCCCTACGCCCTCAAGGTTCTCGCGGAGAACCTCCTCCGCACCGAGGACGGCGCGAACATCACCGCCGACCACATCCGCGCGATCGCGGCCTGGGATCCCAATGCCCAGCCCGACACCGAGATCCAGTTCACCCCGGCCCGCGTGATCATGCAGGACTTCACCGGCGTGCCCTGCATCGTCGACCTGGCCACCATGCGCGAGGCCGTCGCCACCCTCGGCGGCGACCCGAACAAGGTGAACCCGCTCGCCCCCGCCGAGATGGTCATCGACCACTCGGTCATCATCGACGTCTTCGGCCGGGCCGACGCGCTCGAGCGCAATGTCGATATCGAGTACTCCCGCAACCGTGAGCGCTACCAGTTCCTGCGCTGGGGCCAGGGCGCGTTCGACGACTTCAAGGTCGTCCCGCCGGGCACCGGCATCGTGCACCAGGTGAACATCGAGCACCTGGCTCGCACGGTCATGGTCCGCAACGGCCAGGCCTACCCCGACACCTGTGTCGGCACCGACTCGCACACCACCATGGTCAACGGCCTGGGCGTGCTGGGCTGGGGTGTCGGCGGCATCGAGGCCGAGGCGGCCATGCTGGGCCAGCCCGTCTCCATGCTGATCCCGCGCGTTGTCGGCTTCAAGCTGACCGGTGAGATCAAGCCGGGCGTCACCGCCACCGACGTGGTGCTCACCGTCACCGACATGCTGCGCAAGCACGGCGTGGTCGGCAAGTTCGTCGAGTTCTACGGCAAGGGCGTCGCCGAGGTACCGCTGGCGAACCGCGCGACCCTGGGCAATATGAGCCCCGAATTCGGTTCCACCGCGGCGATCTTCCCGATCGACGAGGTCACCATCGACTACCTGCGCCTGACCGGCCGCACCGAGGAGCAGCTCGCGCTCGTCGAGGCGTACGCCAAGGAACAGGGCATGTGGCACGACGCCGACAACGAGTCCGCGTACTCGGAGTACCTCACGCTGGACCTCGGCGACGTGGTCCCGTCCATTGCCGGCCCGAAGCGCCCGCAGGACCGAATCCTGTTGTCGGAGTCCAAGACCGCGTTCCGCAAGGACATCCACAACTACACCAACGATGCGGAGTCCGGCCCCGCGGCCGTCACCCCGCACACGCACCTGGACGAGGCCATCGAGGAGTCCTTCCCGGCTTCCGATCCCGCCGTGCTGTCCTTCGCCGACGATGACGCCGTGCTCGTGCCGTCCGCCGCGAACGGCGCCGTCGGCCGCCCGAGCAAGCCGGTCAAGGTCTCCTCGGAGGAGTACGGCGACTTCGTGCTCGATCACGGCGCGGTCGTGGTCGCCTCGATCACCTCCTGCACCAACACCTCCAACCCGTCGGTCATGCTCGGCGCCGCGCTGCTGGCGCGCAATGCCGTCGACAGGGGCCTGACCTCCAAGCCATGGGTGAAGACCTCCATGGCCCCGGGTTCGCAGGTCGTGAACGACTACTACGAGAAGGCGGGCCTGTGGCCGTACCTGGAGAAGCTGGGCTTCTTCCTGGTCGGTTACGGCTGTGCCACCTGCATCGGCAATACCGGCCCGCTGCCGGACGCCGTGTCCAAGGCGATCAACGAGAACGACCTCTCGGTCACCGCGGTGCTCTCGGGCAACCGTAACTTCGAAGGCCGTATCTCCCCCGACGTGAAGATGAACTACCTGGCCTCCCCGCCGCTGGTCATCGCATACGCGCTCGCGGGCACCATGGACTTCGACTTCGAGACCGACCCGCTGGGTCAGGACACCGCCGGCAACGACGTGTTCCTGAAGGACATCTGGCCGTCCTCGAAGGAGATCGAGGCGACCATCGCCAGCTCGATCAACCAGGACATGTTCATCAAGTCCTACGCCGACGTCTTCAAGGGCGACGAGCGCTGGCGCGGCCTGTCCACCCCGGAGGGCAAGACCTTCGAGTGGGATCCCAAGTCCACCTACGTGCGCAAGCCCCCGTACTTCGACGGCATGCCGTCGACGCCGGCTCCCGTCACCGACATCACCGGCGCGCGAGTGCTTGCCTACCTGGGCGATTCGGTCACCACCGACCACATCTCCCCGGCCGGCAACATCAAGCCGGGCACCCCGGCCGCGCAGTACCTCGAGGGCCACGGCGTCGAGCGCAAGGACTACAACTCCTACGGCTCGCGTCGCGGTAACCACGAGGTCATGATTCGCGGCACCTTCGCGAACATCCGCCTGCGCAACCAGCTCCTCGATGACGTCTCGGGTGGCTACACCCGCGACTTCACGCAGGAAGGCGCTCCGCAGGCGTTCATCTACGACGCCTCGCAGAACTACCAGGCCGCGGGCATTCCGCTGGTCGTGCTGGGCGGCAAAGAATACGGGTCCGGCTCGTCTCGTGACTGGGCCGCCAAGGGCACCAGCCTGCTGGGCGTCAAGGCCGTCATCACCGAGTCGTTCGAGCGCATCCACCGCTCCAACCTCATCGGTATGGGCGTTGTGCCGCTGCAGTTCCCGGTCGGCGAGTCCGCCGCGTCGCTGAAGCTGGACGGCACCGAAACCTTCGATATCGCGGGCATCACCAAGCTGAACGAGGGTGTGACTCCGAAGACCATGAAGGTGACCGCCACCAAGACCGACGGCACGAAGGTGGAGTTCGACGCGGTCGTCCGCATCGACACCCCCGGTGAGGCCGACTACTACCGCAACGGTGGCATCCTGCAGTACGTGCTGCGCAATATGATTCGCGGCTAGAACTGCTGAACGCTCGGCCGGGAAGGGCTGTTTCCCGGCCGAGTTATGGTGGCAGGCAACGGTTTCGCGCCGTCGCCGGTAACGCGGTCCAGCCGGATCGCTTCGCTCGTCGCTAGTGCGGGACGTCCGCACCGGTCCATGATCGGTGGGGATGTCCCGCACACCCCGTTTCGGAGGAGTCCATGCCCAAGGTCAGTGACGACCACCTCGCCGCTCGTCGCAGCCAGATCCTCGACGGAGCACGCAGTTGCTTCGCCGAGTACGGCTACGAGGGCGCCACCGTGCGTCGCCTGGAAGAAACCACGGGTCTGTCGCGGGGCGCCATCTTCCATCACTTCCGTGATAAGGACGCGCTGTTCCTGGCGCTCGCGCACGAGGACGCGGCCCGCATGGCCGAAGTGGCCGCCAACCAGGGTCTGGTACAGGTGATGCGCGATATGCTGGCGCGCCCCGAGGACTTCGATTGGCTCGGAACACGTTTGGAGATCGCGCGCCGCCTGCGCAACGATCCCGAATTCCGCGCCAACTGGGAGGAACGCTCCGAGGAGCTCACCGCCGCCACCGTGGCCCGACTGGAACGCCGCAAGGCCGAGGGCGCGCTGCGTGACGACGTCCCCACCACCGTGCTGCTCGGATATCTGGATCTGATTCTCGACGGCCTCATCGCGCGCATAGCCTCCGGCCACGCCAACGACAACCTCTCCGCGGTACTCGATCTCGTGGAAGCCTCTGTGCGGCGCAAGAATTGACGCGACACGAGGATTGAGTACCGGCTAGGGTTTCCATGGCCATGAAGTAGCTCAGTCGGTAGAGCACCCGCACCGCAGGTGGGGGGTCGCGGGCTCGATTCCCGCCTTCATGGCCTCCTATTCCCCCTCGAGGTCCGCGAGCAGCAGCCGGGTGATCCGGTCGAGCTCCTTGCGGTCCTTCGCGGAAAGCACTGCGAGAATGCGGGTTTCGTTCTCGACGTGCTCGGTGATCACCAGGTCGATGAGCTGCAGGCCGCGGTCGGTGAGGGCCACGCGCACCGCGCGCCGGTCCGCGGCGTCCGCGGTGCGCCGCACCAGTCCCGCCTGTTCGAGCCGGTCCAGGCGGCCGGTCATGCCGGCCCGCGAGAGCATGAGCGTATCGGCGATCACCGAGGGGTTGAGCTCGTAGGGCTCCCCCGAACGGCGCAGTGCCGCAACCACATCGAACTCCCCGCGCTGCAATCCGTGTGCGGCGAAGACGGATTCGATCTGCCGGCCGGCCACCAGTGAAAGTCGGCCGAGACGGCCGATGATGGCCATGGCCTCCAGATCCAGATCCGGCCGCTCCCGGTGCCACTGCGCCTCGATCACATCCACCGCGTCAACCTTCTTCTCACCCATGGACAACATTCTATTCGCTCCTATATAGTTCGATAGCGAACTATAACTCATCGAACTATCTGGAGCCGGTCATGACCACCACTTCCCGCCAGGTCGCCATCTGCCAGCCGAACGAGGCCGAGACCTTCGGCAATGACAACGTCACCATGCGCCTGCTCCTCGACTCCGCGGACACCGGCGGTTCGGTCAGCACCCTCGAAGTAACCATGAAGCCGGGCGCCGACGGCGCCACCCCGCACTTCCACACCAAATCAGATGAGCTCTTCTACATCGCCGAGGGCGAACTGCAGCTGCTGGCCGGCGACCGCATAGTCACCGTCGCCGCGGGCGGTTCCATCGTCGTCCCCAAACTCATGCCGCACGCCTTCGGCGCCACCCCGGACAGCTCGGCCCGCATCCTGATCGCCCTCATGCCCGGTGTTCAGCGCTTCGAGTACTTCCGCATTCTCGACCGCATCGCCAAGGGCGAATCCACCTTCCAGGACCTGCTCGACTCCCAGGAGGAGTTCGACAACCACTTCATCGATCGCCCCGACTGGTGGGCCGAACGCAACGCCAACCGCCGCTGAGCATTACGCGCGCCAACCTGCGGCAATACGGTCGTGCCGGCGATTGCCGCGGGTAGCCCGGCAATCGCCGGAATGTGCCACAGACCACTGAATTTCCGGAATCGACCGGAAAATGCTGTGGTTGTAAGTTTTATGGTTTTCTCCGTTCCGGTCACCGTTCGCGGCTATGAGCTCGATGTCAACGGCCACCTGAACCAGGCTGTCTATCTGCAGTACGCGGAACATGCGCGGTGGGAGCTGCTGCGGTCGTGCGGGGTGCAGGAGGACAAGCTGATGGGGTCGGGGATCGGGCCCGTGGTGCTGGAGAACAACATCAAGTACCTGCGCGAGCTGCACATCAGTGACGAGATCACGGTGAGCTGCGAATTCGTGTGGAACGGCGGCAAGACCTACCGGATGCATCAGGAGATCCGGAAGCTGGACGGGACCCTGTCCGCCGAGGTGAATGCGGTCGGCGGCATTCTCGATCTGAAAGCCCGCAAGCTCGTTTCGGATCCGGCCGAGCGATTGCGCGCAATCTCCGAAACGCCCGAACTGCTCGGGCTCTAGTTCGCGCGGCGGGTAGCGAAAAACTCTCAGGCTGAGCGGTTTCCGCCGCCCTGGCAAGGTTTGCCAGGGCGGCGGAAATCTTTCGTTGCGAACCGAACGAGCGGCCTTGCGGGATATGATTCAGATCAAGCTCGGCCCCGCAGCAAATCCCGAGCAGATCGGAGTTAAGCATGACCGGCGCCCTCCATCACCTCGCGTCTCCCCCTATCGACGCCACTGCGCCACCGCTATCTGGCTATCTCGTAGCATCCACCGATCGGGACATCACCGTGCGCGTCACCGATGGCACGTGGACGTTCCGGCGCACCGATGTTCTCGATCTGACCGATTGGGAAGTTGCGGCAGCGCAAGGAATCTGCGAGGGACGCCCGGTGCTGGTGCGGGTACGCAATGGCGCCACAGCCGATTTCACGCAGCGCCGGCGCATCGAACTCACCGAACGCCCGCCGACCCTCCCGCTCGCCTACTCCCCCACCCGCGGTGACGACGAGCTCCGCGAGCTCACCGAGGCCTGGGCCCGCGGCCTGGAACTCACCGCCGCGCCGGGTGTCGGCGGCGCCACCATGACTTGCTGCCAGACCCGGTCGCACAATGGCAGTGACGACGGCGTGGCCTGCGACAGTCTCGACTGATAGGCCCCGATATGGCCGCCCGTACAACGGGTTCGGTACTCATCGTCACCGAAGCCGACGACCTGCACGGCGATGCACTCGCCGCCACCCTGCGGAAACATCACGGGCTCAGTCCGATTCGGCTCGATATGCGCGACTTCCCGCGTGAGAACGGCACTTTCCGCGTCAGCCGCGACGGCACCTCCCGCAGTCTCTCCCACATTCTGGGCCTCGACGACGCCTCCTCGGTATGGTGGCGACGGCCGCAGCCCTGTGTGGTTCCGGGCAGCGCCCGCGGCGTCGACGACGACTATCGCCAGGCCGAATGCGATGGCTTCCTGCAGGGTCTGCTCTGGTCGATACCCGCACTGTGGGTCAATGATCCGGGCGCCGATCGCACCGCGAATCGTAAACTCGTGCAACTGGAGACGGCGTATCGCGCCGGTTTCGCGGTGCCGGAAACGCTCATCACCAATGATGTGGACGAGGCACGCTCGTTCATCGATTCGCGGCCCGGTCCGGTGGTCTACAAGCGTGCCGGCACCGGCCGCGGCGCCTTCACCGAGACACGCATAGTCACCGCAGCCGATCTCGCTCGGCTGGAGACGATCCGTAACTCCCCCACCATCTTCCAGGACTACATCCACGCCGAATGCGATCTGCGCATCGTGTGGGTGGACGGGATGGAATGGGTGGTGCGCATCGACTCGCAATCCGGTGTGGGACGGGTCGATTCGCGTTTGGACACGTCGGTGGACTTCACCGCGGATCGATTGCCCGCCTCGGTGAGCAAGTCGCTGACCACCCTGATGGGCGCGCTGGGACTGGCTTTCGGCGTGCTCGACCTTCGGGTCGGCCTCGACGGCGAGTTCTGGTTCCTGGAGGTGAACCCCCAGGGTCAGTTCGCCTATCTCGAAATCAAGACCGGGCTGCCGATCTTCGAGAGTCTGGCGAATCTGCTGGTCCTCGGCGACGGGACAGTCAACGGCTGAACGCCGGCCCCGGATCAGCTCGCGATATCGCAAGCGGTCGAACGGTTTTCACCCCTCGACCGCTTGCCGATGTCACGATCAGCTACTACTTGCTTTGACCTTTGCTGCCTTGCGGCGGTTGGCACCACCACGGCTGCGGAGTTGCACATGCGACTCCACCAGCACGTTGTGGATGAAGCCGTACGATCGCCCGGTCTCCCGGGCCAGTGAGCGGATACTGGATCCGCTCTCGTACTGCTTCTTGAGCTGGGATTGCAGGCGGTCTCGCGACTTTCCCGTCACGCGTGTGCCTTTTCCCAATACGGCTTTACCCTGTGCGGGCCTGTCACTCATGACTTCCTCCGAGTCGCCGTGGGCGCCTCATTCAAGGTTAGAGACTCGGAGGGCGGTGATCAACGAAATCGTGTGATCGGTATCACGCCAGCTGAATGAGTTCCAGATAATCCTGCGACCAGTGGTCCTCGGTGCCGTCCGGAAGCATGATGACGCGCTCCGGATTCAGCGCCTCCGCAGCGCCCGAATCGTGCGTGACCAGCACAACCGCGCCCGCGTAACTGCGCAGCGCGTCCAGGACCTGCTCGCGCGAGATCGGATCGAGGTTGTTCGTAGGCTCATCCAGCAGAAGGACATTCGCGGCGGAGGAGACCAGACCGGCCAGTGCGAGACGGGTCTTCTCACCACCGGAGAGCGTGCCGGCGAGCTGATCCAGCTGCGGACCGGTGAACATGAACGCACCGAGCAGGCCGCGCAGATCCTGCTCTCCCGCATCGGGGGCCGCGTGCCGGATGTTCTCCCAGACGCTCGCGTGATCGTCGAGGGTGTCGTGTTCCTGCGCGAAATAGCCGACCTGCAAACCGTATCCGGGCACCAATTCACCGGCGGTGGGCTGTTCGACGCCCGCCAGCATGCGCAGCAGCGTGGTCTTACCGGCGCCGTTGAGGCCCAGCACCACGACCCGGCTGCCCTTGTCGATGGCCAGATCGACGCCCGCGAAGATCTCCAGCGAGCCGTACATCTTGGTCAGGTTCTCGGCCATCAGCGGCGTCTTGCCGCAGGTGGCGGGGGTCGGGAACTTGATGCGCGCCACCTTGTCGCTCACCCGGACCTCATCGGCCTCCGCAAGCATGCGATCGGCACGCTTGATCATCTGGTGTGCCGCAGCGGCTTTGGTGGCCTTGGCGCCGAGCTTGGCGGCCTGCTGCTTGAGCGCGGAGGCCTTCTTCTCCGCGTTCGCGCGCTCGCGGCGGCGGCGCTGCTCGTCGGTGGCGCGGGCGTCGAGGTACTTCTTCCAGCTCATGTTGTACATATCGGCCTCGGCGCGCACGGCGTCGAGGAACCAGACCTTGTTCACCACATCGGCCAGCAGATCCACATCGTGGGAGATGACGATGAGGCCGCCGTCGTGGCCCTGCAGGAAGCCGCGCAGCCAGGTGATGGAGTCGGCGTCGAGGTGGTTGGTGGGCTCGTCCAGCAGCAGTGTGGTGTTGGATTTGCCGCCACTGCCGTCCGAGGCGGCGAACAGGATGCGTGCCAATTCGATGCGGCGGCGCTGACCACCGGACAGCGTCCGCAACTGCTGCTGCATCACCCGGTCGGGCAGGCCGAGGTTGCTGCAGATGCGTGCCGCCTCGCTCTCGGCGACATAACCACCGAGCGAGGAGAACCGGTCCTCCAGCTGACCGTATTTGCGGATCGCCTTGTCCCGCTCGGCCTCATCGACCACTTCGGCCATGAGCACCTGCTGCTTTTCCATATCGCGCAGGATCTTGTCCAGGCCGCGGGCCGAGAGCACCCGGTCCCGGCCGAGCACATCCAGATCGCCCTCGCGCGGGTCCTGCGGCAGATACCCGACCTCCCCCGATCGGATGATCTTGCCGGCATACGGCTCGCCCTCACCGGCGAGGATGCGCAGTGTGGTGGTCTTCCCGGCGCCGTTGCGGCCGACCAGTCCGATCCGGTCACCGGCTTGCACCCGCAGTGCCGATCCGGGCACTGTCAGCAGGGTGCGGACTCCGGCCCGGACCTCCAGGTCGGTCGCGGTGATCACAAGTGTCTCCTCGTGCGATGGTGTGCTGGCGGATAACTGCTCGATTGTGGGCCGTCACGACACACAAGAAAACCCGATTTTACCGCTCCAACAGCCCATCGACCCAATCGAGCACACCCTCGGTTACCCGGCCTTGCACGGCCGTAACGTGGGTCACACCTCGGGGACGTCGTTCCGCGACACGGCTTGCGGGTCGAATCCGGGCGCGCAAGCGACAACCTGGCCCGCAACCCGGCGGATTGGGCGGGCAGCCCCTCCGATGCGGAGTCCGAGCATCTGGTGGGCGGCGCAGCGCGTGCCTTCCACGACGACGCAGACGGTGCCCAATGTCACCTACGCCGGCGGCGTACCCGTGCGTACGCGAACCAGTACCCGCTCGGCCGTGCACGGTGCGATTATGCGACCACGGCTGTGATGAAGTTCCCCGATGTGCCGTCGTCGTCGGGACCAGCTACGGAAACCTCAGCTCAGCAGTGTGCGCCCGTACCAGTCGTTCGCATCGGTGACGCCGGGCAGCACGAAGAAGTACCCGCCGCCGAACGGTTGCACGTAGTCGGTTAGCGGCTCGCCGGCCAATCGGGTCTGAATCTGCTCGAACTGACGCTGCACATCCTGCTGGAAGCAGGTGAAGATGTGCCCGGCGGCCATATTGCCGTTCGAACTCATGCCCAGATCGTAGTTATAGGAACGCCGAACCAGTTGCTGGCGTGCGGTATCGGGGGTGCGCGGGTTGGCCAGGCGGATGTGCGAGGTCAGTGGGATGACCGTGCCGTCGTGATCCCGCTCGTAGTCGGGGGTGTCGAATTCCTGATTGCCGTCCAGCGGCGCACCCGAATCCCGGCGGCGCCCGAACATGTTCTCCTGCTCGTTGATCGAGACCCGGTCCCAGAACTCCACCAGCATGCGGATCAGCCGCACCACCTGATAGGTGCCGTCGCGGGTCCAGGTCGGCTCGGCGGGATCGTCGGTCCAGATCAGCGCTTCGGCGTCATTTCCGATCGGATTGGCCGTGCCGTCCTTGAAGCCCAGCAGGTTCCGGCCGGTGCCCGAGGGGCGCGGCGGCGAGTTGTAGCCCTCGATCTTCCAGCGCAGCTGCAGCGCACCGCGGGTCTGGCGGGTGATGTCACGGATCGCGTGGTGGACGGTGTCGGGATGATGCGCGCACAACTGCACCATCACATCGCCGTGCATCCACGCGTCCTCCGGCGAGTCGTCCGGGAAGATCTTCATCGGCGTCAGACGCGCCGGCTTGAGCTTGGCCAGCCCGAACCGGTCATCGAACAGGCTCGCGCCCACACCGGTGGTCACGGTGAGCCCGTCGGCGAGCGTATCCGGGCCGAGCACGTCACTGTCCGACGGCGGCTGACCCAGGCCGAGGTCCGGCGGGGTGTTGTCGGCGGTGAGGAAGCGGGCGCGCCCGGTGAGCGTCTTCAGCAGCTCGGCCAGTTCGGCCTTGTCCGACACGGTGACATCGAAAGACGCGTAGCAGGAGGCGTTCTGCTTGTCCGCCGGGCCCGGGGTGAGGATGCCTGCCTGATGCACGCCGTGGAACGGGTAGGACGAGGCAGCCGAGGGCGTGCCCGTGCCCGCGGCCGCGGCGTCCACGCGGGCGCCTTCGGCGACGAGTCCCGCGGTCAGGGCCGTTCCGGCCGCACCGGCGGCGGCACCGGAGAGGAATCTGCGTCGGCTGAGGTTCATCGGAGGCAAGCCTTACGTGTCGAGGATCAGTGGGCGGCGGGAACTTCCAGCAACCGGGGAACCCGGGCCAGAACTTCCAGGGCGCCGCCGAGTGCGGCCTTCACGGACTGCTGTGCGGCATGCGGGATCTGGGCGGGCGGACGCCACTTGCCGCCGTCCTGGGTGGCCAGCAGCGTCCGCTGCAGGGTGTCCAGGCGCGCGGCGATGGTCGCGCGCAGATCCGGCGCCCGCTCATCCAGCAGCGGGCCCAGGCCGCTGATCACGGTGCGGGTGATGTCGATATCGGCCATCGTGAGCGGATAGGCGGCGCCGCCACCCAGATCGTCCATGCCCGAAATGTGGTCGCGCAGTGCGTCTTCGAGGATCTCGTGACCACGGATCGGCAGGTTGGTCGGGTCGCCGGCCAGGTCGGTCGAGCTCAGGTTCTGCTGCACCGTGGCGATATCGGCGCCCAGCTTGTCCAGGACCGGCAGCAGTTGCGCGGCGCCCTGTCCGTGCCACAGGCCGTATTCGAGGCGGTGCAGGCCGGTAAAGCCGACGTCGTTCACCCCGTCAGGGAGCCCACCGGGCAAGCCGTCCACGGCGGTGCCCGCCGCACCGAAACTGTTGTAGGAGGCGCCGACCCGCTCCCATTGCTCCTGGGCGGTCAGCCAATCCGCCTGCGCGGCGGCGATATTGTTCGCGTGCAGGTCGTTGCGGAGGGCACCGAGGGTTTCGGTGAGTCGGCCGAGCGCCTGCGCGGCGGCGGCCTGGTAGGCGTCGTTTGCGGGCGTGAGGTCGTCCTGGCTGACCGGTTTCACCGCCGGTGGCGCATCTGCGGTACCGCTGACCTGCACCGTGGCCGAACTCGTCACCGCCTGGCCCGACATCGCGCACTTGATGGTGTAACTGCCGCGGCTCAGGGTCGCGGTCATATCGGCCGTGGTGCCCGCGCCGATCGTCTCGATCTCACCGACGATCGCGCCGTCGGCATTGACCAGGGTGATCTCCCCCGCCTTGCCGCTGCCGTTCTTGACCGAGAAGGTCTGGCTGCCCGAACGAGCCGAACTCCATTCCGGCGCACACGAATTCGAGGTGATCGAGACCGCCTGAACGGAGCCTTCACTCGCCGAGGGCAGCAGTGCGATGGCCAGGCCCGCGGCCAGCGCCGGCACCAGTACCAGGGCCGCGCCCACCACCGCCAGGCGCTTGCCCGCGATCCTCTCGAACCAGTCACCGGCATGCTCGTGCTCGTCGGCGGGCTCGGGCTTCGGGGCCGCCGGTTGCGGCGCCGTGGCGCCCGCGCGAACGAACATGGTGAGCACCACGATTAGGTAGACCGCCCAGGCCACCACCTGCAGCACGGTCATCTTCGGCTGCAGGGCGGTGATGCCCGTGATGAGCGCGGCCCACCAGGAGTTGGCGTCGATATGCGCGCTCAGGTCGAAGGCGATCCACTGCGCACCCGGGATCAGGCCCGCGTTCTGCAGTTCACCCAGCCCGTAGGCCAGCACACCCGCGGCAATCACGATCAGCAGCAGCGCGGTTCGGCTGAAGAACACACCCAGGTTGAGCCGCACACTCTGGCTGTACAGCAACCAGCACAGCACGATCGCGGCGATCAGGCCGATGGTGGCGCCGACCAGGGGCGCGAGCGTGGCGCCGGAGGCCTTGACCGCGGTCCACACGAACAGCGTGGTCTCCAAGCCCTCACGCCCGACCGCCAGGAACGCGGTGACCGCCAGCGCGCCCACCCCGATGGCCGCGGCCCGGGTCACCTCACCGCGCAGCTGTTTCGACAGGGTCGAGGCGGTGCGGCGCATCCAGAACACCATCCAGGTGACCAGTGCGACCGCCAGCACGCTCAGCACGCCGCCGACGGCTTCCTGCGCCGAACTCGACATCACGCTGGTCGAATAGGTCAGCACGGCAGCGAAACTGGCCGCCACCGACACCGCCCCGAGTAGCCCGAGCCAGACCGGTGTCGCAGACAACGGACGCTCGGCCGTCGACGCCTTGCGCACGGCTGCCAGCAGGATCGTCACCACGAGACCGGCCTCGAGGCCTTCCCGCAAGCAGATCAGAAGGTTTGGTACTGCCTCGGCCCAACTCACTTCGTAAAGGTAAGGCATACCTACTTCTCGGGTCCAGGGCACCCCTATCAGCAACCTCCCGCCACCGGCATCGCACACTGGCGGCGGGGTGGTTACACACCTCGTCAGCCGTAGGCGGACGGCAACATTACTTCCGGGAATTTGCCCGCCGAATATTCAATTCTCCAACAAGCGCGAGCGCGCTCGCGGCCTCGGACCACCGCCCCTGGCGTTACTGGAACATCGATCCGGCAGGCGGGCGAGCAGCGTTTCGGATGCGGAGTCCGGGCATGCGGTCGACCCCGGACCGGGTTACGGCACCGGCGTGCGGCTGGGGTGCTGGATTGGACTCCCGGCGTATTTCATTGTGCAACAAGCAATCTGACCGGTCCGTTAACGTTCACAAGCGGACGAACTAAACATTTCGACCACACCGTTCGGTGCACAAGATCCCCGCCCGGGCAGTAACCTCAATGTCACGTCATCAAATGCTGGCATCGATGCCGGCCGGGAACCGGCACCGTGTGAACGGTTCCTTCGACAGTTGCTCACCAGAGCGTGAGCACATCAAGCGCTTCCGGCTGTTCAGCGCTACGCCTCAACGTGGACAGTTCGAATCGATTGCGCGCCAACGTAGTTCGACGCCCACACGGTTCCGTTCGGTCACGACGGCGCGGTCAACCATGCGCCGGCATCACCGGCAGCACACATGCGGAGAATCAATGACTGACTCGGAAACGAACACTGTCGACAATCTCGCCCATCCCTTTCTGCAAGTGCACGTGGTGACACCGGGTGACCTCATCACCACCGAAGTACCTGAGGCCGCTCAGCCCAAGGTCATTCCGATATCCGCGAACTCGGGACGCCCCAAACAGCTCAGTTCCGTTGACGCGCAGTTGCTCGATATGGAGACCCGCACGACGCCGATGCACGTCGGAGCAGTCATCATGCTCGCGTCCGACCAGCCGCTCGACATCAGAACACGAGCAAGAGATACCGCCCGGAGATTCGGCCTTGTCGCCGGTCCGAGCGAGACGCACGGCACGCCGGGACCGCGTATTGGCCGCCGCGACCGAGGTTTTCGTGTCGCGGGGGTTCCACGCATCCACCATGCAGGAGATCGCACAGCGGACCGGCTGGACCAAACCTATTCTTTACAAGGCCTTTTCGGGAAAGCTTGACCTCTGTTTGGCAGTCCTGCAACACCATACGGACGCACTGAGGGACTCTGTCGAATGCGCGCTGGAGTCCACCAGCGTCAACCAGGACCGAGCGCGCGCTGCCGTGCAGGCCTATTTCGACTTCGTCGACCATGAGACATAAGGATTCCGGCTGGTATTCGACTCCGTCGTGACCAGCGAACCTTCGGTGCAATGGCAGGTCGGCCGCGCCATCGATGACTGCGTCACCGCAGTCTCGAGGGTGGTCGCTCACGACTCCGAGCTGGATCCATATCAGGCCCGCCTGCTGGCCGCCGGCGTAGTGGGTGCCAGTCAGGCCGGCCAAAGTCACTGGCTGGCGCCGGATCTGATGCCGGTGGACCTCTTCCAGGTCCTGCCACGATCGGGTCGCCGGCCGGTTCGCGGTGCTCACGTTATCGGGCGGTGACCCTGCCCGGTTCAGGCGCCGAGGTATACCGGCAGTGAGCCGTGGCCGTTGGAGATGAACGAACTGATCGTGCCGAGGTCAGCCGGGT
>NZ_JAODNK010000198.1 GCF_025465275.1 Nocardia sp.
CCGACTCGATCAGCACGCTCATGCCGCTGACCGCGCTGATCGAGTCGGCCACTGAAAAGTCTGTTGCACTGTTATTGCAGGTCAGATGGGGTGAACTGATTCAATGCTAACCGGCGTCGGCAACGCCCACCGCGCGGAAATCCTTTTCCGCCAAGGTATTTCGCCCGACCGTCCCAGTGTTCAGCTCACTTATGAAGAGTAGCAAGCGATCTGGTCCGACCTCGTCGACCTGATGAAGGTGGGTGTCATGGTCGTGGTCCGACCCGAACATGATCACGGCGCCCCCTCCTGCGCCGCCGGCCGCACCTGCGTCTACTGCCGCGCCGGCGACCCCTGCCGCCTCCGCGGCAACACGGTTATGGAAGGCCGAAATCTCTTCTGGTGCCCCAGCTGTCGGCCGAGGTGAATTCCGGTCCCGGTTGGACGAGCTCGCCCCCGCTGGAGGCGATGGCGCCGCGTGCCCGAGGGCGTCGGACGCTGGTCTTGCGCCAGGGCAATGGGCGCATTCGTCGATCATGTTGCAGTCCAATCGGTTCCGCACGACGCTAGCTTCCGTCTCCGGGTGGCTTGATCCGCGGTTCCGGTAGGGATTTAATCTGCGGGTTTTTTTCGATAGACGGTGGCGTGCCTGTCTACCTAAATTGGTCACATGCCCAGGTGATCTCTGGTGGCTCGAGTTCCCGCTGGTGCGAGAGGTTTTGCGGTGCCGGTCGAGGTGCTGCGTGCACAACGATGCGCTCGTTGGTGATCACCGAGGTGGAACATCCCCACACGAGAGCAGCTATTCCATGCGAAACAACCTTCTGATCACCGGTTTCATCGGCATCGCACTTGCCATTGGTGCTGGATCCGCTGCGGCCGAGCCGCTTTCAGTGGACGACGCGAGCGCGCCCCCGGCTGACACCACTACCGTTGCGGCCCTGCCGCCTGGCGAGGCCTGCGCGCAGAGTTTTCTCAGCGGGTGGGCCAGATCGGCGGCCACCGGCTCGGTCACCGGTTTGGCGACCGGCTACCTCGCCGGATCTTCCGCCGGGCCCCAGAGCGGTTCCGCCAGTGGACTGGTCACCGGGATTGTCTCCGGGCTGGCCAGCGGTTCCGGAGGTGGACTCGCCAGCTGCGCCCTCGGCGAGCTGGGCAATGATCTGCCCGGCACCGCCACCGGCTCGACCAGCGGGCCGGGGCGTGGATACCTGACCGGCTCCGCCGGTGGCTTCGCGGCCGGCTCGAGCGATGGCCTGCCGAGCGGGCTGGCGCGGAGTGTCCTGGCCGGGCTGCTCGGTGCGGCGACCAGCGGTTCGAGTCGTTAGTCCGCACTGTCCGGAGAACTGACACCCCGAATGCCTTGTGGCACTGCTACACAGCGGGCTTCTGGTCAGAGGCTGGTCGACGCCGTGGCGAATTCACCGGCGCTCGCCAAGGCGGTGTCCTCTTCGACTTCCTGCTGGGTCAGGCGCCTGCCGGTGTGGCCCAGGCCGAATCCGGCCAGTAGTGCGGCCAGTGCGAAGAAGGCCGCACCGGTGAGGAATGCGATGCGGTAGGCGCCTTCGGCCGGCAGTGCCACGACCGCACCGTTGGGAAGGGTGTGGCCCAGGGTGTCGCTGGTGAGGATCGTGACGACCAGCGCGCTGCCGATGGCGCCGCCCACCGTGCGCATGATCGAGTTGATCGAGTTGGCGATTCCGGTCTCGTGCGGTGCCACACTGGCGACGAGCAGTGCGGGCATGGCGGAGTAGGCGATCGCGATCGCGGCATTCGCGATGACCAGTGCGACAACAACTTCCACGCTCGTCGTATGGAGCAGCGCCAGGGCTGTCAGGGCGCACAGGCCGATGACGCTGGCGAGCAGCAGCACATAGCGAGCGCCGATCCGCCCGACCAGGCGCCCCGCGATCGGACCCATCAGCACCGAGGCCACCGCACCCGGCAGCATGAAGGCCACGCTGGTACGAAGCACCGAGGCATCGAAGCCGAACCCCGCCAGTGCTCGCGGCGTCGCCACGAAGTAGGTCGCGCCCAGGAACACGCTGAACATCGCGAATCCGACGCAGAAGCTGGCCAGGTTGGTCATCGCGACCGGGCGGTGCGCCAGCAGCGACGTCGCCACCAGCGGCTCGCGCAGCTTCGACTGCAGTAGCAGGAATCCTGCCAGCACGACCGCCGCGGCCACGAACAGCCCGATCACTCGTGCGCTGCCCCAACCCCATACGTGTCCTTGGGAGATCGGCAGCAGTAGGCAGACCAGGCCGATGCCCAGGACGGCTGCGCCCACGTAATCGACGCGGCCTCCCTGGCCCGCCCGGCGCGGCAGGGTGCGGAACGCCAACGCCAGCACCAGCACCGTCAGTACGACACACAGCCAGAAGATGCGACGGTAATCCGCGCCGCCCTGCGTCAGCAGACCCGTCGCCACCAGGGCAACGCCGCTGCCCACGCCCAGGGTCGAGGCGGTGACGGCCAATGCCCCGGTCAGGCGCTCGGTCGGAAGTTCATGGCGCAGCACGCTGATCGCCAGCGGGAACAGGCCGAAACTGGCTCCCTGCAAAGCCCTTCCGACGATGAGCAAGTCGATGCTGTGGGCCGACGCGGCGAGCACGCTGCCTGCCAGTGTCACCACCAGTGTCGCCAGCACAACCGGCTTGTGGCCGTAGACATCGCCCAGGCGGCCGAGCAGCGGCGTGAACGCCGAGGCGGCCAGCATCGTCGCGGTCGTCACCCATCCGACGGTCGTCGCCGAGACGCCGAGCTGCAGACCGATCTGCGGCAGTGCGGGCACGGGCAGTGTCTGGACCAGTGCCAGAAGGAACACGGTGCTGGCCATGGTCAGCACGATCGCGGTCGGCGATGAGGAACGCCGAAGCTCGAGCGGGGAGGTCATTCGCAGGACCCTACGCCGGAATCGACATAGTGTCGATTATGATAGACGCCACGTCCACTACAGGAATGGAAATCGCTCTATGGTGAGGTCATGGCGCAGCAGGGCGGACCCAAGGTGAACCAGGCCCGAGGCACGGCCGACGGAATCCGGCGCCGCGGCACCATGTCCAAAGGTGATCAGCGCGAGGCCCAGATCCTGGACGCGACCCGCCGCCTGCTGACCAAGAAGCCGATGGCCAAGCTGACCGTCGACGACATCACCAACGCCACCGACATCTCGCGCACCAGCTTCTACTTCTACTTCCCGTCCAAGCAGGCAGTCCTCGCGCGCCTGATGGAAGACGTGAGCGACAGCTTCGTCCAAACCCACGTCTGGCTGCCCTCCACCGGCCCACAGCGGGATCTGCTGCACGCCCAGCTCACCGGGGCAGCCGAGATCTGGCATGACAACAGCACGATCCTGGTCTGCTCACTGGAGGGTTACGACAGCAGCTATCCGCCGCTGACGGAATTCATCGATGCCATCCAGACCCGATTCACCAGCGCCCTGGCCGCCAAGATCGACCGCGACCGCGCGGCCGGGCTCGCACCGGAGGGGATCGACTCGGCAACCCTCGCGACTCTCGTCGCGCTGATGCGCGATGGCCGGCTCTCGCAGTTGTCCGCGGCGCCCCGGAACGAAGTGACTCGGGGCATCGACGACCTCGCCGAGGCAATCCTCCGCCTGATCTACGGCCGACTGGACTGACACCGACTCACTTCTGGTTATCGCCGGCGGGTCCTGCACTCGGTCATGGAAGACCGAAACCTGTTCTGGTGCCCCACCTGTCAGCCATCCCGACCGAGCCCTATCAAGTGCGCGCCGACATCGCAAGCACGGGACAGTCAGCCCAGCGAGCAGCGCGGCACCGGCACGGTCGTAAAACTCGCCAGGGACAAGGATCTTCCCGTCGATATCGTTTGGCCGGGTGGCGTGCCCACCAGCGCCGCCTGAGAGCATGGTCAGGTACAGGCGAAGCAGTACCCGATGAACTTCCGGCCGCGTCGGTATCCAGTTAGTTCAGACCAGGGACCCTTTGACTATCGGCGCGGTCGCGCGATGATCGATGCAGGCAATCAGGCCTCGGTTCAGGGTCCTGCATGCCGGATCGAGGTGCGGAAGATGTCACAGCCACAGATCGACCGGGAAGCATTGAACGCGGACCTGGAACGGGCACGGCGAGACTTTCATCAGCTACTGGCCACCACTGGTGACGATGAGTGGGCCGCTCGGTCGGACGGTACGCGGTGGACGAACGAGGAACTGTTGTTCCACATGGTGTTCGGATACATGATCGCCCAGAACCTTCTCGTTCTCGTGCGCCTGTTCGGGCGACTGCCCGCTGGGCCGAGTCGCGCGTACGCCGGGCTGCTGAACGCCGCCACGCGGCCGTTCGACGTCATCAACTTCTACGGCTCCAGGGTTGCCGCGAAGGTCTACAACCGGCGCAGGATGGGACCCAAACTCGATCGGGTGATCGCATCGATGCAGCGGTCTTTGCGGCAGGAAACCGATGCGGACTTCGCTCGCGGTATGCACTACCCGAATCGGTGGGACCCGTACTTTCACGAGTACATGACCCTCGCGGATGTCTATCGGTACCCGGGGCAGCATTACGACCATCATCGAAACCAGCTGACAGTCACCGGAACTCGCCGGCCGTAGCGTGATTCAGGTACAGCAGTTGGGGTCCAGGACCAGGCACAGTGCCGACAGTGCGTCCCGCCGGGCGCGGTGATAAATGTTCATGCCGCGCCGCTCGGACTCGATCAGTCCGGCTTTCTTCAATTGGCCCAGATGATGGCTGAGCGTCGACTCGGCCAGTCCGACTGTCGCGGCCAGTGCGCCCGTGTTTTCCTCGCCGAGCGGGTGGGTGAGCAGCAGGGACATCAGCTTGACCCGGACCGGGTCGGCGATCGCCTTGAGTCGCAAGGCCACTTCGAGTGCGGCGGCGTCGTCGATGGGTCCGGCCGCGACGGGTGAGCAGCAGACCGGGGCGGACATGTCGATGACGGGCAACGTCTTGGGCATGAGATCGACTGTACTAACCTTCTTGACATATGTCGAAGTCGTGACCGAGACTGAGTCTGCAAGTTCTTCGACATATGTCTCACAAGTGGAGGTTCTCATGTCTCGCATCCAGCTCGCCCTCAATGTCGACGACCTCGATCAGGCAGTGGCGTTCTATTCGACCCTGTTCAAGACCGAACCGGCCAAGCGCAAGCCGGGATACGCCAACTTCGCCGTCACCGAACCGCCGCTGAAGCTGGTGCTGCTCGAGAACCCCGGCCAGGGCGGCAGCATCAACCACCTCGGCGTCGAGGTCGAGACCTCCGGCCAGGTGCACGGCGAGATCGCCCGACTCTCGGACGCGGGCCTGTTCACCGAGGAGCAGATCGCCACCACGTGTTGCTTCGCCACCCAGGACAAGGTGTGGGTCACCGCCCCGGACGCCGAACGCTGGGAGGTCTACACCGTCCTGGCCGACAGCGAGACCTTCGGTGTGACAACAGAAGTCGCGCTTGCCGATGCCACGCAGAAGAGTGGTCAGGGCCCGTGCTGCGGCACCGCTCAGGAAGCCGCTGCCGACGACGCCTGCTGCGGCAGTACCGCCAGGGCGGATGCCGTGGCCTCCGGAGCCAACTGCTGCGACTGACCCGCGCAGCCCAGGATTGCAGGAGAGCGTCATGAATGCTGATCGCGACCGGATGCGAGCAGCGGTGCGCGCGAGATATGCCTCGGCGGCAACACAATTCGTCGAGACGGCCCAGATCTCGGACGACGGAGGTTGCGGCCCGGCCGACTGCGGCAGCGGTGCGGTGCATTTCGATGAGGCCGGGTTCGGTCGGGACTTCTATTCCGCGGCCGAGCAGGAACAGATTCCCGCTGATGCAGTCGCGGCGAGCCTGGGGTGCGGCAATCCCCTCGCCGTCGCGGATCTGTCGATCGGTGACGTCGTGCTGGACCTGGGTTCGGGCGCGGGCCTGGACGTGCTGCTGTCCGCCCGCCGAGTCGGCCCGACAGGCAAGGCGTACGGCCTCGATATGACCGATGAGATGCTCGCTCTCGCGCAAGCCAATACACGCGAGGCCGGTGCCACCAACGTCGAGTTCCTCAAAGGCGCCATCGAGGACATCCCGCTGCCGGCGGGCTCGGTGGACGTGGTGATCTCCAATTGCGTGATCAACCTGTCGGCCGACAAACCGGCGGTGTTCGCGCAGACCTTCCGCGTCTTACGGCCCGGCGGCAGGTTCGGAGTCACCGACGTTGTGGCCGAGGATCATCTGACGCCACAGGATCGTCTGGAGCGTGGGAGTCATATCGGTTGTATCGCCGGGGCGCTGACCTCCGCCGAATACCGTGCCGGGCTCGCGGAGGCCGGGTTCACCGGCATCGAGATCACCGCAACCCATGAGGTGGCCGAGGGCATGCATTCGGCGATCGTCAAGGCAATCAAACCGCGATAACCGGGTCGAACACCCGGCGGCCGAGTCCGTTCGTCTGATGTTCGTTTGCCTACTGATTCGATATCCATCAATATCGACTGGTGTCGAATCGAGAATTGCCGCTCACGGATGTGACCTCACCCGCCTGCGAGGTCACATCCGTCGTGCGCCGCCCCTTGACCGCGGAAGCGGCCGGGGAGCTGGCGGTCGCGTTCAAGGCCCTGTCCGATCCGGTGCGGTTGCGCCTGCTGTCGGTGGTGGCCAGCCACACCGGTGGCGAAGCCTGCGTGTGCGATCTGTCGGAGGGGTTCGACGTGGGTCAGCCCACCATCTCCCATCACCTCAAGGTGCTGCGCGAGGCCGGGCTGCTCAGCAGTGAGCGGCGCGGCTCCTGGGTCTACTACCGGGTAGTTCCCATTGCACTGCAACAACTCTCGGATGTACTTCTCGCGAAAGGCGACACCATCGCAGGAGTGAACGCGTGAGCGTGGAAGCAACCGCCGCCGAGCACGGCGTCGTCGGCAAACTATCGACTCTGGACCGGTTCCTGCCGGTGTGGATCGGTGTCGCCATGGCCGCCGGACTGCTACTCGGACGTCTGATCCCCGGCCTGGGAGATGCGCTCAGCGCTGTCGAGATCGACGGGATCTCATTGCCGATCGCGATCGGGCTGCTGATCATGATGTACCCGGTGCTGGCGAAGGTGCGCTACGACCGCCTCGACTCCGTCACCGGTGATCGGCGCCTGCTGCTGGGTTCGCTGCTGCTGAACTGGGTTCTCGGGCCGGCCCTGATGTTCGCGCTGGCCTGGATCTTCCTGCCGGACCTGCCCGAGTACCGCACCGGGCTCATTATCGTCGGCCTCGCGCGCTGCATCGCGATGGTCATCATCTGGAACGACCTGGCCTGCGGCGACCGCGAGGCCGCCGCGGTGCTCGTGGCACTGAATTCGGTGTTCCAGGTGATCATGTTCGCCGTACTCGGCTGGTTCTACCTCTCGGTGCTGCCCGGGTGGCTCGGCCTCGAGCAGACCGCCATCACCACCTCGCCGTGGCAGATCGCGAAATCGGTGCTGATCTTCCTCGGAATCCCTTTGCTGGCAGGCTTTCTGACCCGCCGCTTCGGTGAACGCGCGAAGGGCCGCGACTGGTACGAGGCGAAGTTCCTGCCACGCATCGGACCGTGGGCGCTGTACGGGCTGCTGTTCACGATCGTCATTCTATTTGCCCTGCAGGGTAATCAGATCACCTCCCACCCGTTGGATGTGGTGCGGATCGCGGTGCCGCTGCTGGCGTACTTCGCGATCATGTGGGGCGGCGGCTATCTCCTCGGTGCGCTCATGGGCCTGGGTTATGCGCGCACCACCACGCTGGCATTTACCGCTGCGGGCAACAACTTCGAGCTCGCCATTGCCGTCGCGATCGCCACTTACGGAGCGACTTCCGGTCAAGCCCTCGCCGGGGTCGTCGGGCCGCTGATCGAGGTTCCGGTTCTGGTCGGCCTGGTCTATGTCTCGCTGGCCCTGCGCAGCCGATTCCGCACCACTACCGCTATCGAGGAAAGGACACCGCAGCGGTGACTACCACACCTTCCGTACTGTTCGTCTGTGTCAAAAACGGCGGAAAGTCGCAGATGGCCGCGGGACTGATGCGCGCCGCCGCACACGGACGCGTCGAAGTCCATTCCGCGGGAACAGCTCCCGGCGGGAGTCTCAATGCCCTCTCGGTGCAGTCGTTGCTGGAAGCCGGGGTGGACATCCGCGAAGAATCACCCAAGCCCATAGACCCGCAGCTGCTGCGTTCGGTCGATCTCATCGTCACGCTCGGTCGTGAGGCGCACATCGAACCTGTCGGCGGCGTGCGAATCATCAACTGGGACACCGACGAACCCTCCGAACGTGGCATCGACGGCATCGAACGCATGCGCCTGGTCCGCGACGATATCGCCGCCCGCGTCCAGCAGCTGCTCACCGAACTGGATCTCCCCAACGGCTGAACACGATTCGCCCTCAGCCGTGTCAGTGGGCGCGTCAGGTTGAGATCAGGTCGGTATCAGCCGGGTTGGCGACAGTAGTCCTATGCAAAACACAGCGAACAACTCGACCGACTCGATCTGGACCGGCATGGTCACGGTCGAGGACACGGCCCTGGCCGTCACCGACACCGGCGGTTCCGGCATCCCCGTGATCTACCTCAACGGCCAGTTCGCCACTCAGGGGTACTGGAATAGGGTCGTCGAGGACCTCGGCCCCGGCTTCCGGCACATCACCTTCGACGAGCGGGCCCGTGGCAAGAAATCGAAGGAGTCGGCCGACTACTCGTTCGAAGCTTGTGTTCGCGACGTCGATGCGGTGCTTGCGGCCAGGGGTGTGGACCGGGTGCTGGTGGTGGGCTGGTCCTATGGGGCGTTCGTCGCGGCGCACTGGACCAGCCGCAATCCGGACCGTGCCATAGGTGCGGTGCTGGTCGATGGCGCCCAGCCGCACGACTGGCTTGACGACGCCATGGAGCAGCAGATCCGGAAGCTGTTCAAGCGGATCGGCTGGTTCGCGCCGCTGCTGCGTCCGACGGGCCTGACCCCGCGTTTGAACGCCGGGCAGATGGCGGACTGCAATATCGAACTGGGCAAGGTGGCCCGCAAGAGCAATCTGGGCCCCGTGCTGGACAAGATCACCGTCCCGACGCGGTACGTGGTCGCTTCGGGGACGTCCTTCGGAAGTAAAGGTGATGAGCAGGAACTCATTCGCGCCAGTCTCGACGCGGTGATTGTCCGCAACCCGAACATCGAAATCAGCGCGAAAGTCGCCAGCAACCACGATGCGATCCTGAAGAAGGATTTCCGCGCCGTTGCCGACGCTGCACGCGGGATCACCGCAACCTCCGACGTCGCTTGATGGAACCGGGACCGGACAGCGAACTCACTGGGCACGACCACCAGGAATGGGGGAGGTGCCCGGCGGGTTCGAACTGAGTGCCGGTTTCAGTCACCGCTACGAGCAGGAGAAGCCATGACCGCACGGGAACCCAAGATCCCCGGACCAGACCACCCGATCACCGTCGAGAAGACGGGTCAGCGCGTGACAGCGCGCGTCGGCGGGCACCTCATCGCCGATTCCACCAGGGCCTTGACCTTGCGGGAGGCGAATTACCCTCCGGTCCAATACATCCCGATCGAGGATGTCGACCCGGCTTTGCTCGCGGCCAGCGCCACCCAGACGTACTGCCCGTACAAGGGCGACGCGTCCTACTACAGCGTCGTCCTCGCCGACGGCGACCTGACCGACGCGGTGTGGTCCTACCGCGCGCCGTACGAGTCCGTCGCAGCCATCGCCGACCACGTCGCCTTCTACACCGATCGGGTGGAAGTCGTAGTCGGAGACTGACAGTCACGCAGCGCTTCGGATCTGCGGCGCCAGGATGCCTGCCGCAGTAATCCTTGCTACTGCGGGGTTTTCGTCACCATTCGGAAGCGCAGTTTGAATAATTGCCAGAGGCCGACCGCGAGCAGGGCGACGGTGGCGACGATGTAGGCGTCGCCCGGAAGATGTTGCCACCAGGCCCAATTGAGTTCGCGGTGTTTCCCGTTGGGTACCAGTCCCGGGCCGATCATGAACAGGGTGGCGAACCCGGCGATGACGGCGTAGCGCGGGTTGCTGGTCGTCCATGCCGCCGCCGTGACCAGGGCGGGGGCGACCCATACCCAGTGGTGGGTCCAGGACACCGGTGAGATCAGCAGCAGCACTGCGGCATTCACCAACAGCGCGGTGACCGAGAGCACGGTGACGGGGGTCGTGGGTTCGGCGACCCCGGCGGCCGCCTTCTCGACGGTGAAGAGGTGATGCATCAGCACCACTCCCGCGCAGACGACGGCCAGGCCGAGGCCGAGCCATACCGCGGTGGCGGCAGAATGGGTCAGGCCGAGCCGGAAGACCGTGCCCTTGATGGACTGGTTGCCCACATAATCGGGCGAGCCGATGCGATTGGTATCGCTGACGGCGTGGAACCAATACTGGCGCGATTCCTTGGGGAACAGCAGGAATCCGGACCCCACCACTGCCGCGGCGGTCGCCGCCGCCGTGCCCGCGGCCTTCCACTCCTTGCGGATCAGGAAGTACAGGATGAATGCCGCAGGAGTCAGTTTTGTCACCGCCGCGATGCCGATGAGCACTCCGCGCGGCCAGCGGGGCTTCACGGTCAAACAGTCGAGGGCAACCGCTGCCATGAGGACAAGATTGATCTGCCCGAACCACATGGTGGTCCGGACGGGTTCGATCGCGAGCATGGTGGCGACCGCGGTCCCCGTCAGCACGGCTTTGGTGCGCAGTTCCAGATCCGGTCGAACCCGGGACAGCACCAGCCACAGGGTCGTGGTGAGACAGGCCAGCGAACTTGCCGTTACCAGCAGTTCGGCCAGCCAGAGCGGCACCACCGCCAACGGAATCATCAATAGCGCCGCGGACGGGGGGTAGGTGAACGGTAGATCGGTATGGCCGCGCACCGGCAGGGTCGGGCCGTACAGTCCGCCGTGATGCAGCCAGCCCAGCGTGCCGACTCGATAGACCTGCAGGTCCAGAAAGCCGTGCAGCGCCGTGAAGAGAAGTGTCAGGCCCACCGATAGCAGAACTCCGACCACGATCGGAACAACGGGAATGTACCTTCGGCCGTCGGACTTAGGTTTGCGCAGCAAGCTTCGCTGCCCCGTCCGCATCGTGATCATCAGGCAGACACTAACCTTTCGGCTTTCGCGCGAGTTGTCCGGATTGCATTGCGGGAGTGGCTAGTAGATGGCTGGAGTCTGTCCCACCCCGACCGCCCCAGTGCGCCAAACGGCTCCCGGCCGAGGCGAACCAGGTCGCGTAGAACACGAGCGAAACGGTAGCCAGCACGCCCAGCACGGCAAACCCGGCGGGCACCGGATACTCGGCCATGGTCACGGCCAGGAATCTGTAGGACAGCAGCAGCCCGGCGAGTGCCACGACACCGAGCGACACGATGCGCACGCGATTGCGGTGCCAGCCGCTGTCCGGGTCGCGCAGCACCGACTCCACCGTCAGGCACAGGACCACACCGGCCACCAGATCGCTGCCGTAGTGGTAGCCGAAGCCGAGCGTCGCGAGCAGCGTGCACACCAGCCACAGCGCACCGGCCCAGCGCAGCCACCGCGGCGCGGAGCGGGAGTGGATGAACAGCGCTGTCGCCCAGGCGGTATGCATCGACGGCATGCAATTGCGGGCGGTGACCGAATCGAACAGCATCGGTTTCGGCGCGTATGTCAAGGCGGGCAGTGCATCCGGCCAGTTACCCAATTGCAGCCCATGGCCCAGTGGACCGTAGGCGAAAACTGGGCCGACCACGGGAAAGAGCACATAGCCGATCGGGCCGATCACGCCCAGCGCCAGGAAGGTGCGCAGCAGGCTGTGCTGCGGCCACGGACTGGTTGTCACATTGCGCAGCTGCCACACCGCGACCACCATCGCCGCTACCGGCAGCTGGATGTACACCACATGCAGCACATGCGACGGTATGGGGCCGAGCGCTTCGAGCATTCGGCCGACCAGCCAGGCCGGTTCTCCCAGCGCCCGATCGGCGAGCTGAACATATTGATCGAGCACCTGCGGACCCGCGATGATGCTGACCATCAGCCAGGTGTCCGCGACCTTCGAGGCCATGATCAGCAGGACGCCGAATGCGATCGCGTGCAATGCCGTACGCCGTTGCCGGCCCCGCCAGCGGCATGCCGTCACCGTCAATGCGGTCAGGGCCAGCGTCGGGCCGGTGCCGATCGACACATGCCATCCGCACACCACCTGCAAACCCAGCGTCAGCAGATCCAAGACCGCCGCCGCGGCCAGGCTGACGATCCGCGCGCGCGCGCGAACGCCGACGCAGGCCAGCCCCAGCCCCGCCCAGGACACGGCCGCCGACTGCGGATTGCCCAGGTAATCGTCGAGCAGACTGCGCAGTGGACCCATGACCCCGTGCGTCGAGGCCCACACCTGAACGACCACCAGCAGCACCGCCGCCGCGATCAGTCCGGCAGCAGGTATGAGCCGAGAACCGACCCCGTCGCCGGACAGCGACGAGCCGGAAACTTTCACCTCATGGTCGACCAGCACTGTAAATCGATAACACAGGTTAAACGGAGGCACAACTTCCGGTTACGGGCAGTTGTCCAGCATCCCTCCCGCAACCCCTGCTGGAAGGCTCATCGGAGTCGGCCCGCTTAGCCCCGCAGTGACTATTGCCCGCCGTCGAACGGCTCGAGCGGACCCGCACTCGCCCGATCGCGGACCGGTGTGGTGACGCAGCTCTCATCGAGGTGATTCAAATCCGGCATCGACTCGACATACGAGAGGTGGTCGACTGCCTCCGAATGTACTCGCGGGGATGGCAGCGGTTGCGGGAGGAACGGTGGGTTAGAAGCCGCCGCCGTCGAAGCTGTCCATGCCGCCGAAATCGCCGTAGTCGCCGAAATCGCTTCCGCCGAGGTCGGATCGGGGGTCGATATTGCCGGCGTCGGCGTAGCCGGGGTCGTCACCACTGTTGTCGTAGCCGGAGGGGTCGCCGGTGTTGGTGTCGCCCGCGTCCAGGCCGGCTTGGTAGCCGTCGCCGTAGCCGTTTTCGAAGGCGGCGGCGTTGTAGTCGACGCCGGACATGCCGGTGAAGAGGGCGTCGAAGAGCAGGACCGAGCCGACGCCCCAGGCGCCTGCGACGAGGGCTGTGCGCCACCAGGGTTCGGAGTACCAGCCGGCGGGGACGGGGCGGCCTGCGACTCGGCCGCCGGGGTAGTAGTTGGGGGTCTGGTCCGAGGGGGCGGGGGAGGCTTCGATGCTGCGGCCGTCGTACGCGACGGTGCGGGCTTCGGTGACCTTGCCCGCGCTGCGCTGGCCGTCGAGTTCGGGGACCGCGGGGCCGGGGTCCATGCCCATGGCGGAGCGGGCGGCGCTCACGTAGTAGAGCCCTTCCAGCGCGGTCTCTTTCGCCAGGCGCGCTTGGGCGAGGGTGGTGGCCTGCTCGATCTGCGAGCCCGCGGCATTGAATCGCTCACCGGCGTCGGCCAGGGCCTGGCGGGAGGGATCGTCGGATCCGGTCAGGTTGTAGACCTGTCCGCCGAGCCGTTCGATGACCCGCCGCGCATCGGCTTTGGCATCGGCGAGTTGGGTATTCGCGCGGGACACTCGGCCGCGATTGACGACCAGTACCGCCAGCAGAACGACGACCATGACGAGGAGCAGAACGACAACCGTAGCCACGTCCACCACCCTACGCGCAGCGATTGCCGGTCAATTGCTACGCGCGCTGTGGCAGGACTGTCTCAGCCTGCGACGGCGGCGAATCGTGGACCCGGGGCGTCTGAATCGACCTCCTCGGGGTCGAGTTCGGACACCGCGAACTGTCGCTTGCCCGCGGTCTTCGCCGAGTACATGGCACGGTCGGCGCTGCGCAGCAGATTCGGGAAGTCGCAGTCGCGGCCGGGCGGGCAGAAGGCAGTACCGACGCTCGCCGACGCCGGGACCGGACCGGCCGCCGTGTAGACGGGCTCACACAGCGCCGCGAGCACCCGCATGGCCAGCTCACCCAGCGCATTGCGGCGTGCGGGCAGTGCGACCACGAATTCGTCGCCGCCGTAGCGGGAGATCACCGTTTCGGGCGGGCAGGTGGCGCGCAGCCGCTGTGCGATGGTGACCAGCACCTCGTCGCCGACCGAATGTCCGTAGCCGTCATTGATCTGCTTGAAGTCGTCCAGATCGATGAGCAGCAACCCCACCCCGCGCATCGGATCGGTGGCCATCAAGCGCACCCGTTCCTTGAGCAGCGAGCGATTGGCCAGATCGGTGAGCGCATCGTGCGTGGCCTCGTGCCGCAGCCTGGTCTGCAATGCCGCGATTTCCTGCACCCGCACCGACACCGCCTCCGAGAGGCTGCGTTCCTGCTGCGCCAGCGCCCGCTGCTGCAGGGCTTCGGCATAACTGTCGATGGCCTGACTGGCGATGAACGGCCAGCGGGTGGCGATCAGTGATCCTGGTTCGCCGGGTGCGAGACCCAGCAGGGCCCGGCTGGCCGGTGCGAGCATGCGGGTGCGGTCGAACGGTGATTCCGCGAGCCGGCGGCCGATGGCGCGGGCCGCGGGGACCGGAAACGGTTCGGATCCGGCTAGTTCCAGCAGTTCACCGATGATGCGGGTGAAAATACGTTCCACTTCCTCCGGGCCGAGTGCCGGCACGGTGGTGCCGCTCGGGTGCACTGCCCGCACCCATTCCCGGATGGTGGCCCTGACGATCGTGCTGGTTCGGCTGTCGAGTCGGATGGGCATGCGCGCTCACCCGGCGAACGTGACGTCTGTGCCAGCGGCGAAGCCGATGACGCGGGCGCTGCCTGCGCCCGTCGTGCCCTTCGAATCGAACTCACTAACTCGCGGTCGGCATGTATGGTGCACGCTCACCGCCCCCTTTCCAGATACCCCCGTCCGGACAAAAAGGATCCGAGCAAGCCACCCGGCATCGAAAGACCCTGTTTCCGAACGGGTTCCCGGTGCCTCGCGAATGGCGATCGGATGTCTGATCGCTTTCGCACACTAGGCGTTACACCCAATTTCCGCGAGTCTCCGCGACGCGCCGAAGGCTCCGGCACGACCGGCAGCAACGTGGGCGGATACGGCCCGATTGGCATTGGCGGAGCGAGGTTCGGTAGAGTGCTCAACGCATGCCGCACCGGGCTTCCGGTGCGCGGTACGCGGGTGTAGTTCAATGGTAGAACTTCAGCCTTCCAAGCTGATAGCGCGGGTTCGATTCCCGTCACCCGCTCTTCTCCCTGCTGGGAGCCTCGGCCTCGGCCGAACAGGTCACGGGGTGTAGCGCAG
>NZ_JAODNK010000210.1 GCF_025465275.1 Nocardia sp.
CGCATATCCCCGGGTTTCGCGCATGACCGAGGCCGCCGACCTGAGCCCGGCCGATCAGTTCTCGTACGGCTTGCGCCGCATCCTCACTGGGATCGCGGACTCTCAGCAGACAGCGCAGTGATCACGACATGCACCGAGCCGGTCCTGCCCGAACGGAAACCCTCCAAGCGACACACTGAAGCTCGAAACAGTCGCTCGCAACCCCAACAGGTCGGCAACGTCCATCCCATCCTCATCCACGCGACCATCATCGGCGTTGCGCGGTGGGAGGGCCTACCGGATCGGGCGCCGCGACGGGCGCCCGATCCTGACTTCCTCGGCGGGATCAGTGACGGCGCGGATCGTCGCAGCGCGATTCCCACGCGGCAGGTAGATCCTCGGATAGTACTGGTGCGCCGAGGATTTCATCGTCGAAGCCGAAGGCTTCCAGCAGTGGGGGCAGGGCCTGGGCGAGGGTGTCGATGGCTCGTCGCAGGTGCTGCTTGATCGTCTCGACTGCGTCGATGTCGAGCAGGCGATGTGTGAGATACCAGGTGGTGTGCTGATCGAGGTAGCTCAGTGCGAAAACGTCACGCACGGCGGCGATCTCGGCGTGTTCGGTGCCGTGTTCGTGGAGCAGTTGCAGCGCCTCTTCGGCGCAGTAAGCCTCCGACAGCGCGAGTGCGTCCGGAATGATCGCCAGCCGTGCCTCGAGCCCCGGCGTCGCCAGGTACTGCTGTGCTTCCTGCACGATCGTCAAGGTGCGAGCGTGGAACAAGCTCAAACGGTCGCCGGGGTCGGCGGGATCGTGGACACCGGCTTCGGGCGCCGGCTTGCCGGCGAGGTGTTTGGCCAGGACCCGACCAGCTACCGAACCCAGGACGTGGCAATCTCCCTCGCCGGTGATGGCCGCGTGGCAAACCCCGATATAGTCGGCGACCCGGTTGGCGCTGAACATGCCCTGGGCAGCCATCTTGAGGCGACTGTTCGTCACCGAACTCAGCGCGTGTGGCTGGATGAAGTGCTTGGCCAGCATCACCGAGACGACGGTGTCGCGATCGGTGAGATCGCTGCCCGCGAGCGATGTCTTGATCGCGTTCCCATAGATCGTGCGGGCGACGGTGCCGGCCAGGTCGGTGAGCAAAGTGTCACGCACGTGCGGAATATCTGCCATGCGCGGGTTGTCGAAGGGTGTCAGTGGCACTGTCCGTTTGGCGGCGTAGCGCAGCGCGATGTAGAGCGAGGCACGGGCGGTGGCGTTCAGACAGGATGCGAGTGCCAATCGGCCCACGGTGAGCTGGCTGATCGCCGAGGCGAATGCCCGCTTTCGGCTGCTCTCGTCTCGCCAGGTCAGCACGCCGTGCTCGTCGATGGTGGCGAGGTCGTTGCTCAGCCAGGCACTGCGCTCGACCCGGAGGTTGTCGAACCTGATCACCGAGTTGTCCATGATCACCAGCGGCTGGTGGTCGAGTTGGGTGATCGTCACCCCCGGTGCGGGTTCTCCGTCGGCGTCACGCAGCCGAGCGGTGAACAGGTGCACGCCCTGATCCACGCCCGCCGCGTCGATGAAGCGGGCACCGACGACGCAGACCCGGGCGACCGGGATGCCGACGCTGGGCATGAATTTGCGTGCCCGCGGGTTCGGGGTGTTGATCGCGAACCCGCCGCCGTCCCACGTCGCGGTGGTCTGCATGAATTGGATGTTGGAGCCGCATCCGTACTCGGTCAGCAGCATGACGCCGATGGCCGACGCGTCGTCCAGGTCCTGCAGATACGGTGCGGCCGAGTCGGAATCGGTGAGGGTGGCAAGGCTGCCCGAGGCCAGGTTGTAGTGGCCGGAGATCAGCGGAATCAGGTCTGTCGCCAGCACTGCCGACCAGTCGAACACCGCGAACAGCGCGGGCAGGTCGATCGCGATGTCGCGGGTACTGCCGATATCCTGGACCAGATACCGCAACTGGTCGTAGGCGTTCTGCCGCCGCTGCTCCTGGCTCTGTTTCTCGGTGACGAAGTAGTCCGGGTTGCTCAGGACCTTCTGCAGCTGCTGGTGGAAGTCCAGGCTGCCGTGCCGAAGAAGCTCGGCCAGCGATGTCCCTACCTTGTGCCCGTGCGTACCCATAACCGCCTCCTACTCATTCACGATCCCAGCGGTGACTGATCCACCGGTGGGCATACGAGGCCATCGCTGCCGCACTTCGACGCACCGGGCCCGCGGTTACCGCGTGCTCAGTCGGGGCAACGCGGGGACCGGTAGAAGGGGAAGGCGATCACCTGTCACAAGCTCGACGCATCACACACCTTTACGTGAGATTCCGTTCGGTACCTGGCCATTGGGTTCCGCGGCCGGTGCAAGCCGAGTCGACCCGGCGCAGAACCCGGCGCCCGAGGAACCGCAGGTACGCCGGACAAAGTTCCTGAAGCCACGGCGCCGATCGGGTCGTGTCGGCGGGGCGGGCGCTCTGGTCGTATCGGCCGGGCGGCAGCATGTAACCGCTGGTGAACCACTATGACAGTCGTGTCGATCCGCGTGATTCGTTGCCGCAGTGCCGCCTTCGGCCTAACATTCACGAATTGTAATGTTACACAATATGTCTCATGGAAACTCGTGAACGTTGCCAGGGCTATGGGGTGATAGTCGCGCCCGATCGCTGCCTTCGCCGGTCAGGGTGCGATTCTCGACGACCGGCGGCCATCAGTGGATCCATCACGTGCCGCAGGTGGTGGTGCCGCATGGTCGTGGTAGCTGGGCGAGCAGCTCAGCCACCACGGATTCGATGCGCCGGGAGCGGTGCCTACAGAGTGCGGAACGGGCGAGTAGGGGGGAACACCACGGGCAGCGCCGTCAGTGCTCGGTGGAACGGGCCGGGGCGCCATACGAGGTCCTCCACGGCGACCGCGAGTTTCGCTTCCGGGAGGTAGTCCAGGAGCTGATCGATGACGTCCTGCGCGAGCAGGATCCCGTAGGGCCGGGCGTGCGCGGGGCAGGCGTGATCGCCGGAGCTGAATGCCAGGTTCCAGCCATTGTCCAGGGAGCTGCCAGGGTCCAACTGCGGATCGGTGTTGCAGGCGGCCATGCTGATCACTACCGGCTGATGCGCGGGCAGCCATACGTTGTCGATCAGGGTGGGCTGGCGAGGGTAGGTGATGCAGTAGTTCGCCATGGGCGGGTCGGTCGCCAGCCGCTCGTCGATGGCATTCCTCGTCGGCAGCGGAATCCCTTGCACCGTGGTGGTGAAGCGGGTGTCGGTCATCATCAGCAGCAGTGTGTTGGCGATGAGGTTCAGTGGCGGTTCGACACCTGCGGCGAACAGCAGGACCAGCTGATGGACCATTTCCTCGTCGGTGAGCCTGGCGGGATGCTGGACCAGTCTCGTGGTGATGTCATCTGCCGGCTGAACGCGCTTGAGTGCCGTGAGGTCGAGCAACGCTTCGCCCATTTGCGCGTTGACCGTGGCCGTGTCCACACCGTCGAACATCGCGGCACTGGCGGCGGCGACCCTTTCACCGATTTCCGGTGGGCAGCCGAGTATTTGGCAGAACACCGAGAAGACCAGGGGGAGGGCGTATTGGCTCAATACGTCTGCGTGTCCGTCTTCGCAGAACGTGTTGACCACACCGATGGCGGTACTCTCCACCATCGATCGCACCGCGTGCAGGTTGATCCCCGCGAAGGCGTCGGTCAGGGTCTTGCGGTAGCGAGCGTGCTCGGCACCGCTGGTGCGGATTGCGTTCGGTCGATATTCGACCATCGGCATGATCGGGATACCGGCAGGTACGGTTTTCTGCCAGGTGCTCGGGTCGGCCGGAAAACGACTGGAGTCGTTGAGGATACGTACTGCGGTCGCGTATTTGATAACCAGAGTTGCAGGTACTCCCGGCCATATCTCGATCGGTACCAGCGATCCGTAGTCGCTGCGCATCCGGCGGTAGTGCCCGTGGGGATCGGCGGCGAATTCCGGTGTGTAGATCGGGATTCGAGGCCCGATGTCCTCGATCGGCGAATTCGAGCTGCCGGTAGCACCCTGATGCGTGTGCTGCGAATACACGTGGGTCTCCTTGAAATCGGTTGCGGCAGAATGATACCCAAGGAAGGCGGTGGACACGCCCGGGATTCGATCGACGCCCGGCCCGCAGCAACGTTGCGGCTGCATCAGAATCGCCGGGTGAGGTGATCCCTTGGCCAGGCGATCTGCCGACAACCACCGTGGATGTCCGGGCTCTCAACCGTCACAGGCGAATCCGCAGAGTCGCAGCCGTCAACTTCCCGTGCGCGCCGGGGCAGTGCGAGTATTCACTGCGCCGCAGGGGCGGCCCGAAGGGAGCAGACAGTGGACAGCACGGATACCGAAGGCACCGATACCCAACATGTTTCGGATTCGATCGTGGTCAGATATCCCACCCCTACGCAAGAGGACCTTCACCGCCTGAACGAATACCTGACGGCGCGCGGTTGGGTCATCGAGGACTTCGGTCACCCCGGCTCGAAGGATGGAATCGATCCCGAATCAGGGTGGCGCTACTCCGCCAGCTACGCCGGTGTGGCGATGAATCAGATCGATGACGTGACCCCGGGCCCGCTGCTGTGCTTCTTCCGGCTGGAGTGCGGGGCTGGTCGCGATCCCGAACTTGCGGTCATCTCTGCTGGGAATTATGGCGGCTGCGCGGCCCATATCCAGGCTGAGTGGCAGTTTTCGCCCGGTGAAGGCAACGAAGTGAGATTGGCCGATCTCTCGACTTTGCTCGACAAACTTGAACCCACCGCGCGCAGTCTCAATCCCAGGGAGCTGGTCGAGTGCCGGTTCTTCGGTCCATGCGGGCAATCCTGACCTGCCCACCAAGCCCACTCCGAGCCCGAAACTGGGCTCGGGCCGCCGGCCGGTTCGCGGTGCTCACGTTATCGGGCGGTGACCCTGCCCGGTTCAGGCGCCGAGGTATACCGGCAGTGAGCCGTGGCCGTTGGAGATGAACGAACTGATCGTGCCGAGGTCAGCCGGGT
>NZ_JAODNK010000002.1 GCF_025465275.1 Nocardia sp.
CGTGCCGCCGTATGTGCCGCATCAGGAGATCAATGCGAGTACGGATGAGCCGCTGGAGTGTGTGCTCGTGCGGAGTGGGAGTGAGGCTGTTGTCGTGAATCTGGATATTGAGCCGGTGGAGCGGCCGGACACCGTTTACTGGGTCGATCCGCTCCACCGGGATCCCACCGGGGATCAGTGAGAACGTTGCCTCTGCCCGGTGGATCAGACCGCCGTGGCGGACTTCGTCGCCTCGACTGCTTCGCCGATCCAGGGCAGGACTGCGTCGCGAACTTGAATCACCTGGGGCAGTAGGCCATTCGCCGCCAGAAGGTCCGCGGCGTGCTGTTGTTCGTCTAGGAAATCCTCGGTGACCGCGTTGATGCCGAAGGGGCGGCCGCGGAGGGCGGCTTCCCAGGCGTCGAGGTCTGCCTTGCCGCCGCGGGCGATGACGTCGGCTACGAAGTACTGGGCTGCTTCGCGGGGGTTGGCGGTGATCCAGGCGTCGGATTCCTGCAGCGACGCGATGATCGCTTCCAGTGCGGGGCGGTTGTTTTCGGCTACGTCACGGCGGGTGAACCATAGGGACGGGTGGCTGAAGACGGATTCGGTGTCGACCAGGGTGTGCAGGTCGGTGGTTGCTTCGATGGCGGTCAGGCCGGGGTAGGCGCCGACCCAGGCGTCGAGGTCGCCGGCCAGGAGGGCGTCGCCGCCGTCGCGGACGTCGGTGTCGATGGGCTCGACGTCGGACCAGGTGAGGCCGGCCTTCTCCAGGGCGAAGAGCAGGAGGGTGGTCTGCCAGGAGCCGTGGGCGATGCCTACGCGCTTGCCCTTCAGGTCGGCGGCGGTGCGAATTCCGCTGTCGGACTTGGTGACCAGGCGGCCGTTCTCCACGCGCGGGCCCGAGATGCCGACGTAGACCAGGTCGCGGCCGTTCGCGAGACCGGTGACCGGCGGGGTGAAGCCGGTGCCGATGAAGTCGTAACCGCCCTCGGTGAACAGCCAATCCGAGTGCAGCGAAGGCAAACCCGTCTTGGGGTCGACCCGCTCGGTTTGCGGGAGGGCGCGCAGGTCGACCCATTCCACATCGGGCAGCCGGGTTTCCAGAATGCCACGGTGGCGCAGGACGAACAGGGAGTTGTTGTGCGGGAAGTAGCCGACACGAAGGGACATGAATGCTCCTGGGATCGAGGGGGTCAACGGGAGAAGGACAGTGCTGCTTCGGAAGTCGGCACGGTGAGCCGGGAGCGGCCCAGTAGCGGCAGGACCTCCTCGCCGACTCGATACGCCTCCTCGAGGTGCGGGTTGCCCGCGAGAATGAAGGCGTCGACGCCGAGGTCGATCAGTTCGTCGAGGCGCTCGGCGACCTGCTCGTAACTGCCGACCAGGCCGAAGGCGGGGCCACCGCGAATGAGGCTGAAGCCGCACCACATATTCGGCTGCACTTCGAGATCGCGGTAGCCGGTGATGGTTTCGGGCACCCAGCCCTTGATACGGGCCGCACCGACGGAGTCGCCCTGGGCGGCCCGATTCGCGGCGTCCCGGTCGACGAAGGCCCAGCCCTTTTCGATTTCCGCCCAGGCCGCTTCCTCGGTGTGCCGGGCGACGATATCGATGCGCACCGCGAACTTCGGTGTGCGGCCCGAGGTTTCGGCATGGGCACGGACACCGTCGAATTTCGCGCGCAGATCGGCATAGGGTTCGAGCCAGGACAGGTAGTAGTCGGAGTGGCGGCCCGCAGCCTGCACGGCGGCACCCGACGAGCCGGAGAAGTACACCTCGGGGAACGGCTGACCGGCCAATCCCGGTGGGAGCGCCGCGCCTTCGGTATGGAAGAACCGGCCGTCGTAGTCGTACGGTTCGCCGTCCCACACGCCGCGCAACACATCCAGGAACTCACTGGTACGCGCATACCGGTCATCGTGGGAAACCTTGTCGCCCCACCACAATTGGGCAGGACCGCCGCCCCCGCTGATGATGTTGTAGACCAACCTGCCCCCGGTGGCCCGCTGCAGGCTCGCCGACATGCGCGCCGCCTGCACCGGATGCAGGAAGCCGGGCTGGAACGCGACCATGAACCGGTAGGTGGTGGTTTCCCGCGCCAGCGCGGCGGCCACCGCCCACGGGTCGTCGGTGACCGGGAACGACGGCAGCAAACCGCCGAGAAATCCCGCAGACTCCGAAGCCTTTGCGACAGCGGCCATATGGTCGATATAGCCGTACCCGTCGAGTTCGCCGTCACGGATGGCCGGGGCGATATTGCCGGGGCCGTAACCGCCTGCATGGCCGCGGTTGGCACGGCGCGGGGTGCGCAGCGACGCGTGGTCGCCCTCCATGCCGATGCGCCAGTAGATATCGATGGTCATGCCGTGGCCTCCTGGGCGGCCAGGGTGCGCCCGGCCGGGTCGACGAGATACAGCAGGTGTTCGCCGGTGCGGTGTACTTCCTCGATATGCGGGTGACCGACGAGCACGAAGGATTCGATTCCGGCGTCGATGTAGGCCGAGAGCCGCTGCGCCACTTGCTCATAGCTCCCGACCAGACCCACCGGCTGGGAGTAGCCGAGCTCGGCGAATCCCGCCCAGCGGCCGTCGCCGAGATCCAAGGCGTTCGAAGGGTCTTCTGGGTGCACCTCGCGCCACTGGCGGTGCGCTCGCGCCCACGCTTCCTGCTCGGTTTCCCTGGCTATGATCGGGATCTCGAGCCCCGCCCGCACGGTCCGGCCCGCAGCCACCGCACGTTCACGCAGCTCTGTCACCGATGCCGTGATGCCGTCCGGTGTTTCGGTGAACACGTGAACGTCACCGTGCCGAGCCGAGAGTTCCAGCGCCTGCGCCGAAGTGCCGGAGAGATACACCGTGGGGAACGGCAGCCCGGACAGAATGCCGCGGAAGCCACCGTCGATCACGTCATAGTGTTCGCCGTCGAATTCGAAGCCGGTGCCCTTGAATCCTGCTCCGGGGACAGGCGTTTCGTTCCACACGCCCCGCGCCACGGTCAGAAACTCCGCGGCGCGTGCGTAGCGCTCGTCGCCGGTGACCCGATCGCCCCGCGCGCGGGCATCGGCTTCGCCGGTCTCCACAGCGATCCGCCACGACAACCTCCCCCGGGAAATCTGCTGCAACGTCGCCGATACCTTCGCCGCATAGACCGGAGTCCCGAAGGCAGGCTGGAATTCGACGATCACTCGAGCGTGCCGGGTGGCGCGCAGGGCCCCGCCCGCCACGATCCACGATTCCTCGCCGAGCGGATCATAGGGAGCCAGCACGCCGTCGAGTCCGGAAAGCTCTGCGGCATTGACGATCTGGTGCAGGTCATCGAACGGCCCGAACTGCCCCGGCCGCACATCGGTGGCCGGGGTGACCCGCGATGGCCCACCGAAACCGCCGCGATTACGCGCCGCCGGCCCGGCATGCCTGCCATCACCCTGGGTGGGCAGCCGCCACAGGAACTCGGTCACGCCGGCGCCTTCCCCGACTCGACGAGCTCACGAGCCCGTTCCAAAGGTTCACGGGCGACCCAGGATTCGAGATCGAAGCCTGTGGCCAGGAATCCGTGGGTGTACAGGAACTGCTGCTGGATCCCGATCAGCTCGACGCGTTCATCCGACAGTGACGGATGCAGGTCCTTGTGGAAGTTCTCGCCATAGGCCGCAACGACCCCTTCGGGCCCGGAAAGAGTTTCGCGCTGCAGCACCTCACGGACAGCATCGAGATTGCCCGCTGCCCAATCGGCCGCGCGCAAGCTCTGCGCGAGGAATCCGATCACGACCTCGGGTCGCGACTCCAGCAGGTCCGCGTGCACGGTAATGGGGCGCGGAGTGCCATTGTTGACCCGCAGCCGCTTGCTCTCGGTAGCGTCCAGATCCACCGCGACCCGGAGCCCGTGCTCCCGCGCGACCTCCTGTGCCCGTGCGCCCTTGACGTAGATGGCGTCCACCTCACCGCGCAGCAGTTCCTCGACGCCCCACGTCGTGATGCGGCCCTCGGCGCGGGCTTGGGTGCGCACCTGCGGGTTCCGCTCGGTACCGACCTCCACGGCGGTCACATCGGCGAGGGTGAGCCCGCCGAGTCGCAGCGCGCTGGAAAAACCGTGCAGTGCCATCGCGCGTGGAAAGCTGCGGGCCTGATCCTGTGCCCACGCGGGGATTCCCACGCGCAGCCCGGCGAGTTCGGCCGGACCGGCGACCTCCGCATCGGGTCCGACGAGAATGGCCTGCGCCTCGTCGATCCAGGTCAGTCCGATCAGCCGGGTCGGTGAGCCCTGCGCGCGAGCCGCGAGTGCGGGCACATTGCCGCCCTCCCGGACCAGGCCGGACAGATCGTGCAGAAAGTGGTGCGCGGCCAGTTCCGGCCCGGTGTCCTGCAGGACACCGAACTCCAGCCCGGCCGCACTGGCGGTCTCACCCAGCCAGCCGAGGCTGTTCGCGAGACCGCTGGCCGTGGGGACGGGGCAGCGGGTGTACCAAAGGGTTTCGGTCATGAGCGCTCCTGATGAGGCGAAGGTGTCAGCGGCCGGTCTCAGTGGACGCCGAGCTGATCGAGGAATTCGGTTCGGTAGCGGATGGTTTCGGCCGCTGCGCGGTCCCGGGGATGCGGGAGATCGATGGTGACATCGACGGCGAAGCGACCACGGTCGAGAATCAGCACCCGGTCGGCCAGGCGAATTGCCTCGTCGACATCGTGAGTCACCATCAGCACCGCCGGACGGTGCCGGGCGACCAGGTCACCCACGAGGTCCTGCATCTGCAATCGCGTGAGTGCGTCCAGCGCCGCGAAAGGCTCGTCCAGCAGCAGCAATTCGGGTTCACGGACCAGCGCGCGGGCCAGGGCTGCGCGCTGCGCCTCACCGCCCGAGAGGGTGGCAGGCCACTGCCGGGCCTTGCCGTCGAGATTCACCTCGGCAAGCGCCCGCAGCCCCGCTTCACGATTCTCGCGAGAATGACGTTGGCCGACAACAACATTGGCCAGCACCCGCTTCGACGGGATGAGACGCGGCTCCTGATAGACGGTGGTGCGCCGCGCCGGCACCAGCACCTCCCCCGCATCCGGGACTTCGAGTCCGGTGAGCAGGCGCAGCAGTGTCGTCTTACCGGTGCCGCTGGGCCCCAGCAGCACCACGAACTCACCGCTATGAATGGTGAGATCGACACTGTCGAGAACGGTCTTGTCGCCGAACGACTTCCGCAGCCCGGTGATCGATACGGCGGTGGTCATCGAATCGCCACCTGCTTGCGCCACGGCATCGAGAACTTCTCGATGACCCGCACCACAACATCGAAGATCAAGCCCAGCACCGCGTAGAGCACCACGCACAGCACCATGTAGTCGGTGCGGTTGTACTCCTGCGCCAGGGTCACCAGGTAGCCGACACCCTCCCGGGTACCGACCTGTTCGGCCGCGATGAGCCCGGTAATGCTGATGGACAAGCACACGCGCAGCGCCATCAGAATGCCCGGCAGCGCCGATGGCAGGATCACCTCGAGCACCAGCCGCGGCCCGCGCAAGCCGAAACTCCGTGCCGCCTCGACCATTTTGCGATCCACATTGCGGACCCCGAGATAGGTATAGGCGTACATCGGCGCGATGGTGGCGACCGCGATCAGCAGCACCTTGTACAGCTCGTCGATGCCGAACCAGGCGATGAACAGCGGCGCCAGCGCCAGGAAGGGCACGGCCCGCACAATCTGCATGGTCGAATCGACCAATTCCTCACCGAGACTGGCCAATCCGGCCAGCAGGCCGAGCACCAGCCCGGCGGTAACCCCGATTCCGACCCCGGCGGCCGCGCGAACAAGTGAGGCCATCGCGAAGTCCACCAGTTGACCGCTGGAGGCCAACTCGGTGAAGGCCGTCCACACCTTGGGCGGTCCGGCGAGAACCTGCGGCGAGACCGTGCCGGTCGCCGAGGCGATCCACCAGGCGGCGAAGATCAGCGCGGGCAGTAGGAATCGCAGCGGTACGGAAAGCCATGCGGGCCTGCGCCGTTCGACCCGGCTACGGGGCGGGGCCAGGACCGGATCGGTGAGGACGGGCTCAGCGCGCACGGGGTCGGTGACCACTCCCGAGATCACTGCCATATCAGCTGCCCACCTTGACCGCCGCCAGTTGCTCCGGCGTCAGCTTGGCCTTCAGGTCGTAGAAGATATCGCCGGCGGTGATCTGGCGGGTGATGACACCATTGCCGAAGAACGTATTCACCACATCGCCCAGATCCGTCGCATCGGCGGCGGACGGCAGTCGCGGCACGGTCGCCTCACTACCGACACGCACGGCATCCGCCAGCCGCGCACCGGAGAGCGCGGTCGGGCCGGTCTTCTCGAAGACGTTCTCGAAGTCGGCCGGATTGGCCCGCTGCTTGGCTGTAAGTCCCTGCAGCACTTCGAGATACTTGGCCGCGATCTCGGGATGCTGGTCCAGCACCTCGGTGCGGAACACCACGACGCTATTGTCCTTCGAGCCGATGCTCTTCTCGGTCGCGATCTCGACGCCGCCGTTGGCCTTGGCCTCCTGGTACGGAATCAGGAACGACGCCCAGGCGTCGATCTTCCCGGAAGCGAAGGCGGACGCGGCATCCTTCTGCTGCAACGGAACTCGCGTCACCTTGTCGGCCGGAATGCCCGCCTGCGCCAACGCCTCGAGCAGGATGTACTCGCCCTTGGCGGCAGGATTCACCGCTACCCGCTTACCAACCAGATCGGCGACCGAGTGAATCCCGGAGCCCGGCGAGGCGATAATGCCGCTCTGATCCTGACCGGCCGGGTCCTGCACCGCCACGATCCGAACGCCGACATCCTTGGACAACGCGCCGACCACCGGGCTGAAGGCCGCCCCGGACACGTCAAGTTCCTTGGTATTGAACAACTTCAGCATGGAGCTGAAACCCGGTGTGGTGGGCACCCATTGGATCTTCACGCCGAGCGGAGCGAGCGCGGCATCGAAGGTGCCGTCCCGCTTTCCGACCGCGATCGGCCCCTCGTTGCCCGGGTCGACCACCTTGAGCACGATGGACGAATTGCCGCCACCACCGGAACCGGAGCTACACCCGGCGACGAGTGCGGCGATGGGGACGATCGCGATTGCGATACGCATGAGGGCTCGCCTGCGGGACATCGTGGAGGCTCCTGTTCCGGATTGTCGATCAATGCCTCCGCAGAGTAGGGACGACGGTGGGGTGACGGCCAGGTAATGCTTTCCGTGGATTGGAAGGCTTGACAGCGCGATAAACCCTGCTATTGGCCCGCTCGGCGAATAGCTTTCCATCTATCGGAAAGCTCAACAGCCGCTGCGGGTCCGCCGCTGTGTTAGCGTCGGCCCTGTGGAAGCTTCCGGCGTACAGACCGTCGCCCGCGCCCTGTCCGTCCTGGACTGTTTCCGAGGGGGCGAGGAGCGCGGCGTCTCGGAGATCGCACGGCAGCAGGGGCTCGCCGTCAGCACCACCCATCGTCTGCTGGCCGCACTGGTGCAGGCCGGCTTTCTGGAGAAGGACACCGTTTCCAGCCGCTACCGCATGGGCGGCGCGCTCGCCGAGTACGGGCAGATCGCCTACCGCCAGCACCGCATCTATCTGGCGGAGCCGCATCTCGAACAGCTCGCGAACACCACCGGAGCCAGTGCGTCGGTGGCGACGCGGCACAATATCCACGCCGTACTGCTCGGCACCAGCCACTGGCGGGAAACCGACGGCCACGCACTACAGGGCGTGCGATTGCCCCTGCACGCGAGCGCCCTCGGCAAGGCGCTGCTCGCCTGGTCGGCGACCACCGATGACGAATTGCGCAGCCTTCCTTATGAAGAAGGCACCGAGCGATCCGTCTCCGGACCCGCCGAACTCCGCCGCGAACTGATCACCACCCGCGAACGCGGATACGCCTACAACGACGAGGAACTCGATCCCGGGTTCCGCACCATCGGGCTGCCCATCCTCGATCCCCGCGACAGCGCCGCCCCGTGCCGCTTCGCGCTCGGGCTGCGCGGTCCGACCACGCTGATGATTCCCGAACGAGTGCCGTTCTTCGTCGAGCTGGCGAAGGTGACCGCACAGGAGATCGCGGCCAAGTTCGCCACCGCGCACAGCTGACCGGGCCGTATCCCACAGGGTTCGGATCACGCTGACGCCAACCGTGGCGGCGGCCGCCAAGTTCGACGATCGTCGAACTTATGGCCAGCGAAAGCGCAGTCCGGAAGAGCCTGTTCGCGTTGGGAATCGAGCTCGACGGCGAGGGATACCACCCGAGAGCGTGGCGTCGCGCCGGGCACGAACCCACCCGGTTCCTCAGTCCGCGCAGGCTGCGCGCGCAGGTGGCCGCGGCCGAGAACGCGGGATTCACCTTCGCGACCTTCGACGATTCCATCGTCCCCGCCGGTGAGATCGCGGGCCGGATCGACGCGATCGGCCGCGCCTCGTTCGTGGCGGCCACCACCAGCACCCTCGGGCTGGTGCCCGTTGTCGCCGCCACGTATGCCGAACCGTTCCATATCTCCTCGCAGCTGGCGACTTTGGACTACGCCTCACGAGGCCGCGCGGGCTGGCTGGCCGCCGATGACCCGGAGACCGCGCGCACCTGGGGTGCGACGCCGCGGGTCACCGAAACCGAAATTCGGCGCGAGCGTGACGATTCCGTCGAGGTCGCACGGCGGCTGTGGGACTCGTGGGAAGACGACGCGGTGGTCCGGGACTATGCCGCCGGCAAGTTCCTGAACCGGGATCGGCTGCACCACATCGATTTCATCGGAGAGACATTCTCGGTGAAGGGGCCGTCCATCGTGCCGCGCCCACCACAGGGTCAGGTGGTGGTATTCGGTTACGGCACAGCGCAATCCGGTATCGATGTGGCGCTGGTCAGTGGGGCGCACACGCCGGATGCGGTGGCGGCGGTACAGCGCGCGAGGGAGTCCGGCGCGGCGCGCGGGCTCGTCGATCTGACGGTCGCGCTGGATACACCCACCGAGACCGCGGCAGAGCGACTCGCCGATCTCGGCGCCGACGCCCTCCCGAATCACCCCGAACGGCTGCACTTTTCGGGCAGTCCCGACAACCTCGTCGCCTTGCTGACCGATCTTTCCGCACATGCCGACGGCGTCCGCCTGCACCCCGCGGTCCTCGACGAGGACCTCACCGTTCTCGCCCGCTACGTCCTGCCCGCCCTGCTGCGTGCGGGCATCGCACACCGCCCCGTTCCCGGTTCGACGCTCCGCGCGAATCTCGGACTGTCCCGGCCTGCCGACCGTTACGCCAAGGAGCTCACGCGATGACCGAGGTCCCGTTCCCCGATGCCCGAGTGCATTTCGGAGTCTTCTTCCAGGGCGTCAACCACAGCACCGTCTGGTCCGATCCGAGCAGCGGCTCGCAGATCGACTTCGAGACCTTCCGCCGGGTGGCCACCACCGCCGAGCGCGGGCTCTTCGACGCCTTCTTCCTCGGTGAGGGCCTGCGCCTGCGCGAACAGGACGGGCAATTGCTCGACACCGATATCGCGGGACGCCCGGACGCGATCGCCCAACTGGCGGCGCTGGCGGGGATCACCGATCGAATCGGCCTGGTAGCCACGCAGAACACCACCTACAACGAGCCCGCAGACCTGGCGCGGCGACTGTCCGGGCTCGATCTGCTCTCCGAAGGCCGGGCGGGCTGGAATGTCGTCACCACCGACAATGCGTGGACCGGCGAGAACTTCCGGCGCGGCGGCTTTCTCGACCACGCGCACCGCTACGAGCGCGCCACCGAATTCCTGACGATCGCCCGCGAGATCTGGGATTCCTGGTCCGACAAGGCGATTGCCCCGTCCCGGCGCAGCTCGTCCTGGCTGACACCGGGCGCGGTGCAGGCTGTGGAGCGCGATACCGAGCATTTCCAGGTTGCCATCACGCCCACCCTGCCGCGCAGTCCGCAGGGTCATCCGGTGATCTTCCAGGCCGGCGTCTCCCCGCAGGGCCGCGATTTCGCGGCAGGCCATGCCGAAGTCATCTTCTCCCCCTTCGGAACCAACTTCGACCCGGCCCGCGAATTCGCCGACGATATTCGGGCCCGACTGGTCGCGGCGGGCCGCCCGGCCGACGATATTCGCATTCTGCCGGGCACCCAGATCGTGCTGGCCGAACGGGAATCGGAGGTCGAGGAGAAGAAGCGCTGGGTACTCGAGCAGCAGATCACCGGTGCGACCGCGTTGTCACTGGTCGGTCAGGTCTGGGGCAAAGACCTCTCGCACCTGGATCCCGACGGCCCGCTTCCTGCGGAAGACCCTGAGCAGTCGGTGATTTCGGGTACTCGCGGCTCCCAGCGCGACGGCCAGGACCCGGTCGCCATTGCCGGGCAATGGCGCGCACTGGCCGAATCGCGCGGCCTCAGCCTGCGTCAGGTGGCCATCGAGACCACCGCGCGCTTCGGTTTCGCGGGCACTCCCGGACAGGTCGCGGATGAGCTGACCCACTGGGTGCGGCACGGTGCGAGCCACGGCTTCAATATCACTCCGTATCTGGTGCCGACCGGCTTGGACGACATTGTCGACTGGCTGGTTCCGGAACTGCAGGAACGCGGCTCCTATCCCACCGCCTATGCGGGCACCACGCTCCGCGAACACCTCGGCCTGCGCCCGCCGCTCACCCGACGCTGACCGCCCGGCACCGCGAAACCAGCGCGCTGCCGGGCAAATCCCCAGGTCACAGCGCCCGATTCGGCTCGGATGCCCGCGTAACTGGAGATTAACGCCAACTCCTTGTCGCGTAACATGCCGCGCGGGCACAGTACAGACATGCAGCCCAGTGACCAGCGGCCCAGCCGAGTCGACAGCAACGATCTCGCACTGGAACGCACCCGATTCCGCGTTCAGGTGCAGGAGTGTCTCCCGGGCTCCGCACAGCTGCTTGCCCGGCGGTTGCACGATCTGCTGCGCGCCGCCCTGCGCGACGGCACCTTCGGCTCGGGCAAACTGCCGAGCGAGGCCGAACTGATGAATCAGTACCAGGCCTCGCGTGATGTCGTCCGCGAGGCACTGGACCTGCTGCGCAATGACGGACTCATCGAGCGACGGCGCGGAGTGGGCACCGTACCGGTCCGCGCCGAACGCCTCGTCTCGGGAGCGCTTCCACCGGAAGGCCGTTCGCTCGAGGAGCACCTCGCGCTGGGACGTATCTCGCCGCGACTGCTGCACTGGGCGTGGGTTCCGGCGCCACAGGTGATCGCCGACCATCTCGACGGTATCGCCCTCGGCGACGATTGCCTGTGCATCGAGTACGTCCTGCTGCTCGATCAGCGGCCGATGGCCCTGTTCACCAACTACTTACGCACTCCCGAAGCAGCTCGAGTCGATCTGAGCACATTCCGGGACGACTTCTACTCACTGCTGCACGCGGGCGGCATCAACTTCACGTCCTTCGATGTGGGCCTGCAGGCGGCGCTGGCCGACGAGTATGCGGCGGCACTGCTGCATGTGCTGCCCGGCGAGCCGGTGCTGCTGATGGAACAGACCATTCGCGATCGCGACGGCCAGGCGATCGACTACGCGCTGGGCACCTGCCGCAGCGAAATGCAACTGCGCATCGGCGCGATCCCACGCATCGATCTGACCGGCACGCTCCCCCGCTGACCGAGGAATAATCATGACAACAACAGTCCCCGTTGCCTTTTCGACTCTCATCGACGCTGCCGCCGCACTTCGATCCGGCGCGGTATCCGCGGTCGAGTTGGTCGGCCAGGCCCTTGCCACCGCCGACGCAGTCGACAGCACCCTCGGCGTCTTCCTGGCCCGATTCGACGAACGCGCGCGAGCGCAAGCCGAACACGTCGACGCCAAGATCGCAGCCGGTCAGGAATTAGCGCCGCTGGACGGAATACCGTTGGGCGTCAAGGATATTCTCGCCCACGCCCATGCTTCCACCACCGCGCAGAGTCTTGTGCTCGCGCCGGAATGGGGTACCGCCACCGGCGACTGCGCCGTGGTATCCCGGTTGGAACAGGCCGGGGCGATTGTCACCGGCAAGACCACCACCATGGAATTCGCGATCGGTGTTCCCGATCCGGAGAAGCCGTTCCCGGTGCCGCGCAATGCCTGGGACCCCGAACGCTGGGCCGGCGGTTCCAGTTCCGGATCCGGCAGCGGCGTGGCGGCGGGCCTGTTCCTGGGCGCCATCGGCACCGATACCGCGGGCAGTATCCGAATTCCCGCCGCGTTCAACGGAATCACCGGTTTGAAGCCCACCTTCGGCCGGGTGCCCAAATCGGGTGTTGTCCCCCTGGGTTATACCCTCGACCATGTCGGGCCGATGGCTCGTTCGGCGGCGGATTGCGCCCTGCTGCTCTCGGTGATCGCCGGGCACGAGGCCGCCGACCCGTACAGCTCGTCCGTCGCAGTCGACGATTACTCCGGTGCACTCACCGGCGATCTGCGCGGAATCACCATCGGCGTAGACGATCTCGACCGCTACGCCAATGCGGGCATCGACCCGGCCCAGCCGCAACTGTTCACCGAGGCGCTCGACGCGCTGCGCGAGGCCGGAGCAACCATCGTTCCGGTGGAGATCCCGATGTATCCGGAGGTGACCGCGATCGATGTCGTGGTCATGCTCGCCGAGGCGCACACCTACCATCGGGACGACCTGCGTACCCGCTGGACCGACTACGGTCGCGGCACCCGCATCATCCTCGCCGCCGGAGATGCGCTCAGCGCCTCGGATTACATTCAGGCCCAGCGGGTTCGGCGCATCGCCCAGCAGCAGATGGCCGAACTGTTCACCGAGGTCGACCTCGTCCTCACTCCGACCGGCCACCTCGGCGCCCCGCCGCTGTCCGCCATCGACCAGATGCAACCGCTGAATGTGCTTGCCTCCCTGCACACTCCGTACTGGAATCCGCTCGGCAATCCGACCCTCGCCGTCCCGATCGGCTTGTCGAGCGAGCACACACCGCTCTCGATGTCCCTCAGCGGCAGACCCTTCGCCGAAGCCACCGTGCTGCGGGCCGGCGATGCCTATCAGCGCCTGACCGACCACCACCTCCGCACACCCACCACCCTGAAAGGGCTGTCATGACCGAATCCTGGTCCACCGATCCGGCGGAGAACGCCGCCGTCACCGCTCTCGGTCAAGTGCTGCAAGCCATGGCGGCCATGCTGCACGGTGTCGAGGACACCCACCACACCAATCCCAGCGGCGGATTCGTCCTCGGCTGAGGGGTGTAGAGAGTACTGGAACAGCGGCCGCATCACCATCCATCGCACCGATCAGTGGGACGACCATCCGCTGTGAGGGCGGTCACCGTTAACTTCGAGAGGCACCTCGCCGCTTGGCGGGGTTGGTTCTCGCTAGTGGTTCGGAGGTGCGGGCATGTCGCACAGCGTTGTTCATCGGGTGGCAGAGATTTCCGGGCAGTTGGCGGAGACCGCGGCGGAGACCGAGCAGGCGGGCAAGCTCTCCGATAAGAGTGTCGCGCTGATCCGGCAGGCCGGGGTGATGCGCATGCTGCAGCCCACCGACTTCGGCGGATTCGCGGCGCATCCGAGGGACTTCGCCGAGGCGGTCATGGCGGTATCCGCGGCCTGCGGGTCGACGGGATGGGTATGCGGTGTTGGCGGAGTGCATCCGTGGGAGATGGCGCTCATGGATCGCCGTCTGCAGGAGGAGGTTTGGGGCGCGGATCCGGATACCTGGATCGCCTCGCCCTATGCGCCGCAGGGTATCGCCACGCCAGCCGACGGCGGTTACATCCTGAAGGGCCGGTGGAGTTTCTCCTCCGGGACCGACCACTGCGACTGGATCTTCCTGGGCGCCTTGGTCGGCGACGCCGAGGGTAAGCCCGTGATGCCGCCCCGGACCATGCACGTGGTGCTGCCGCGCGCGGACTACACCATTGTCGACGACTCCTGGGATGTCATCGGACTGTGCGGCACCGGCAGCAAGGATGTGATCGTCGACGGTGCGTTCATCCCCGCGTATCGCACCATCGATTCGGAGGAGGTCGCCTCCGGGACCATTGCCGCCGACCGGGCCGGGCGCACCGAAACCGTGTACCGGCTGCCGTTCTGGGCCATGTTCCCGCTCGGCATCACCGCGGCGGTCATCGGTATCGCGGAGGGTGCGCTGGCCGCGCATCTGGACTATCAGCGCGGCCGGATCACCGCCATGGGCACCGCGATCAAGGATGATCCGTACGTGCTGTACGCCATCTCGGAGGCGGCCTCCGAGATCGCGGCATCGCGAGCCCAGCTGCTGGACGGCATCAGCCGGCTCTACGATCTGGCCGACGCGGGCTCGCCGATCACCTTCGCGGATCGATCCGTGGTGCGCCGCAACCAAGTTCGCTCCGCCTGGCGCGCGGTAGCGGCGGTCGACGAGATCTTCGCCCGGTCCGGTGGCAATGCCGTGCGCAAGGGTCATGTGCTGCAACGCTTCTGGCGGGACGCGCACGTGGGCTTGCAGCACGCCATTCACATTCCGGGATCGATCTACCATTCCGACGCCCTGACCTCGATGGGCATCGAACCGGAGGGCATGCTGCGGGCACTCATCTGAACGACCCCCCGGTCCGTCTCGAAATATGCGGTACGGCGTGTCGTGCTGCTCGGGAATCCGCCGTGCGCAACGGTGAGCATCGGATTCGGGATCGACCAGACGGAGGTTTGACGATGAGCGCCGACGATGCGGGCGTCGACCGTGCCACCGAGAAGAGGTATGAGCGGCTCAGTCCGTTCGAACTGAAGAACGAGCTCATCGATCTGGCCGATGACACCCTGAAGAAGACCGCACACTCGATGATCGATGCGGGACGCGGAAATCCGAATTGGACCTCCCTCGTTCCGCGAGAGGCGTTCTATCTGCTCGGGCAGTTCGCAGTCACCGAGGCCAGACGGGATTGGAGCGAATTCGCCGAGCTCGCCGGTATGCCGCAGCAGGACGGCAGCGCCGGTCGACTCGACCGATTCCTCACCGCGCACCAGGAGAGCCCCGCCGTGGCACTGCTGCGTGGCGCCGTCGAATACGGCGTCACCCGGCTGGGTTTCGACGCGGATTCCTGGGTGGGCGAGCTCGCCGATGCCATCCATGGCGACCACTACCCGCTTCCGGACCGCATGCTGACCCGTATCGAGCGGGTCGTGCACGACTATCTGGATCTCGCCATGGGCGGAGCGCCGGAAGGCGGCTGGGATCTGTTCGCCACCGAGGGTGGCACCGCGGCCATGTGCTATCTGTTCGACAGCTGTGTGCTCAACGGCCTGCTGTCGCCGGGTGATCGGATCGCGATCATGACGCCGATCTTCACGCCGTACCTGGAGATTCCCCAGCTGGATCGCTTCCATTTCGATGTTGTCGAACTGGAAGCAGTCACCGAGACCAGTACAGGTGTGCACACCTGGCAGTACCCCGCCGCGGAAATCGAGAAGCTGACCGATCCTGCGATCAAGGCGCTGTTCCTGGTCAATCCGTCGAACCCGCCCTCGGTGATGTTGGACCACAGCACGATCGAGCGCGTTGCGGCAATCGCCGAGCACGAGAATCCGAACCTCACGATCATTACCGATGATGTGTACGGGACCTTCGTCGAGGGCTTTCGATCATTGATGTCCATCGCAGCCGCCAACACCATCGGCGTGTATTCGTTCAGCAAGTATTTCGGGTGCACCGGCTGGCGGTTGGGGGTCATCGCCGTCGCGAAGGACAATGTCTTCGACAGGCGACTCGCGGCCTTGCCCGAGGCGGAAAGGGATCGGCTGGCACAGCGATACTCCGCAATCGCTGTGGACCCGGCGCGGCTCACCTTCATCGATCGCATGGTCGCCGACTCACGAGATGTGGCGCTCAACCACACTGCGGGATTGTCTACACCGCAGCAGGTGCAGATGGCGCTGTTCGCGCTAGCAGATCTGCTGGACACCAACTTCCAGCACCGCAAGGACTGCGAGACGATCGTCGCCCGCAGGCTGAAGGCGCTGTGCGACGGTTTCGGTATACCGATACCGGTCGATCCGAACGCCGCCAACTACTACGCCGAGGTCGATCTCATCTTCTGGGTGAAACAGCGGTGGAGCGACGGGTTCGCCGAGTGGTTGCAAACCGCGTACGAGCCTGTCGACCCGGTATTCCGATTGGCCGAGCAGGGGTCGGTGGTGTTGCTCAATGGTGGCGGATTCGGCGGACCCGAATGGTCGGTACGGGTGTCACTGGCCAATCTCGCCGAGGACAGCTATCGCAAGATCGGTCAGTGGCTGACCGAAATCATGGACGAATACCACCGGGAGTTCCAGCGCCGCACGGTGTGACGGCTCGGGGCAGTTCGACAGTGAAAGTGCCACTGCGACCGGGCTCCTGATCAACCCACACCGCACCGGCGTGCTCGGCGACTATCGACTGAACCACGGCCAGCCCCAGGCCGGCATCAACCCTGTCCGCCGTAGTCGCCGGACCATTCGTCGTGACTTCGACACGAACCACGCGGTCGTCGGCAATGATTCGCACCGAGAACGCGGCGCCTGGCTCAGCGGCGGCCACCGCGCACGCGATCAGGTTCGACAGTGCCAGCCGGAGGCGGATTCGGTCCCCCACCACCTCGATGGCATCGGAACCCTCGATTGTCAACGCCGCCAGGCGATTATGCGCCTCCGGGACATGGACGTCGCGCAGCACCAGATCGGCCAGGACGCCCATATCCACGGGCTGCCACTCGAATGGATACAGCACATCCATTCTAGTGAGGGTCAGTAACTCGTCGAGCATCCGGCGCATGCGCACCGACTCCTGCGCGATCCGGTCGATCACCAGATCGCCGTCGGATTCCGCGCCCTGCCGATACCGATCGACGAGGTCGCCGATCTCGGTCAGCGGCGCGCGCAGGTCATCGTTCGCCTCGATCAGCAACTGACCCATTCGGTTCTCGGTTCGAATGATGCCGGGCATAAATCGCCCGGGTCGAAGGGAGAAAATCGGGTCCGTCGCATTCATGATGCGCTGTCCCTTCTGACCGAGGGTCGAGGTGCGGCCGAGCCGAAATAATACGGAACCATGGCGTCTCGCAACGGCCCAACCATATGACTCCAGATATCTGCTGGCAACCGCAGGCAGTGTGATCCGAACCACTCGGTCTGCTTTAAAAGCGCCGTAGACCGGCACTCAGTGATTGCGGTGCGTAATCAGATCCGCGAGCAGGCGCAGATCCTGAGCGCCTTCGGAATCCGCGCCCGCGCGTTGCAGGCACGCCAGCGCGGCGGCAATCTCACGCTCCGCCTCGACGCTCGCCCATCTGCGCGCACCCGCCCGCTCGATCAGCTCGGTGAAACGAACGACCGCGGGATCGTCCACCGGCTCGTCGCGGTAGTACAGGCGGCCGAGTTGCGCACCGGCCGCTGTGCCGGACGACAGCGCCGCCATGACCGGGAGCGACTTCTTGTGACTGCGCAGATCCGAACCGACGGGCTTTCCGGTCGCCTTCGGGTCACCCCAGATGCCGAGCAGATCATCCACCAGTTGGAAGGCGGTGCCGAGATGCCTTCCGAAGGAGCGCATCTCACCGATCTGCCGCGGTGCCGCGCCGACCGCGATCGCACCGAGTTCGCACGCACAGCCCAGCAGCGCAGCGGTTTTGCCCGCCGCCATGGTCAGGCATTCGTCCAGGGTGACGTCGGTGCGGCCCTCGAACGAGATATCGGCGGACTGGCCGGCACACAGTTCCAGCACCGTCGCGGTGAGTACGCGCAATGCGGGACCCGGCGTCGCCAGTTCGGCCAGCACGTCAATCGATAACGCCTGCAGGGCATCACCGGCCAGAATCGCCTGGCCGACGCCGAATACCGACCATGCCGACGGGCGGTGCCTGCGGGTCAGGTCGTGGTCCATGACGTCGTCGTGCAGCAGCGAAAAGTCGTGCACGAGTTCGACAGCCACCGCGGCAGGCACCGCAGCCTCTACGAGCAGATCGCCCAGTGAGCCGCCGACCGCCCGCGCAGCAGCCAGCACCAACGCCGGTCGCACCGCCTTGCCCGTTTCCGCGCAGGCGGTGCCGTCGGCATTCCACCAGCCGGCGTGATACCCGGCGATGTGCCGCAAGGATTCGGGCAGCCGGTCCACCGCGGCGCGATGCGCTGGTTCCACCAGTTCCCGGGTATGCGCCAGTACCTGTGCGACGGTTTTGGTTCCAGGCGCGAACGGACCAGCAGTCATTCGACCTCCAGGCTCAAAGGATGTAGCGCGAGGGGTACCGCAGGATGACGCGGGGGAAATGACCTGGGATGCAATCCAATTGCGCACTGTAGCGGACGATTCCGACAAAATCCCTTGTGCGGCAACCTTGTCGCTATCAAAGTTCTATATCGATTCGAACCCAGGTTATTGAGCAAGCGTCCACTTGATCCAGGTACGCCGCACAGAACACCTTTCACGCAAGTCCGACACAAATGGGTTGCAGGCCTTGGATTCAATCGATTCGCCTGCTGAATCGTCTTCTGGCAGATATCGTCTCGCAACGGCCGCCACGTACTACACCCGAAAAGATGAGATGCCGGTTCCACCGCAGCACAGGGCGGCACGAACTCAGCGACCAAGGCCGCCGGCTTCGGCTACGTAAAACAATCCACCACAACCGACCTCACCCCCACCTCGGCAGTCTCCCTCACCGCCTCGGTAGTAACCGCAGCAGAACAACCCGACGGCCGCTGGCTCGTCAGCGACGTAAAACTCATCTCCACCTAACGGATCGAGTACGCCGTGGACTCAATGACAGGGTGCGGCTCAGAGGTCTTGGGAGAGGATCGAATTGCACCAGATTCGGATGCGGTCGACGGGCATGTCGTCGGATTGGTCGCAGTATCTGGAGAATTCGCGGCGGCCGGTGATGGCGGGCTGTTCGGTGAGGTTGAGGGCGTCGGCCCATTGGAGGGCTAGGAGTTCGGCGGCGACCGAGTCGTAGTCGGCGGGGACTGCGCCGAGGGCCTCGGTGAGGATGCCGAGGCCGCATTCGTCGGCTGGTTCGGTGTGCAGGCTCCACTCCAGCGGTTCCAGATTCATCCAGTCGAGGATGCTGGCGATTCGGGCCGACATCCGGTCGATCTCCGTCTGGTGGTGCGGGTCCACCCCCATTGGTGGCCCTCCTTCCCGTGGATTCCCATTTCCCCGAGCACTGATACTTCACCTCGACAACGCAAATCACCAGCGAACTATCTGCGCTGGAAGCATACGATGCCCCACTCAGTGTGCCCTCACCAGGTGCTTTTCGTCGCGCATCGGCAGGACTCGGCTACGAGGGCACCGCCGAACGCCCTGCGCCCCAGACCTGACCGAAACTCGGAAAGCTCTGGGGCGCAGGGGAATACACAGCTGAGAAGCACCGCCGATCAGGAGATCGGAAGTATTACCGCAGCCGCACCTCGATAGCCTCGATGATGCGGGGGCGCAGTTCGGCGGCGCGGACGATGGCATCGACCGAACCGACCTCGACGGCACGCGGAATATTGTGCACGCGGTCGAATTCCGCTGCGACATCACCGAGCTTCTCCACGCGCACCGAGGCCCGGATCTCGTCGCGTTCCGCGATCAGAGCCGCGCGATCCATGCCGGTGGAATTCGCGGCGCGCTCCTCCAGGTCCCGCACCCGCGCATCCGCGGCCGTGCGTGCATTGACCTCATTCGAGAACACCACTGCCGCAGCGGGAGCCCCACCGAGCACCGAGGCGAACGATCCTTCGATCGCCAGCACCGTCATATTCGGGTTCAGCGCCTTCGAGAACACGACGAACGCGCCACCGTGATACCGGGAGATCACGCAGAACACAATGGGCCCTTGGAAGTTCACGATCGCACGGCCGATCTCGGCGCCGTACTCGAGCTGCAACTTCCGCATGGACTCCGGCGAACCGTCGAAGCCGGACAGGTTCGCCAGCACGACCAGCGGCCGATTGCCACTGGCAGCGTTGATCGCCCGCGCGGCCTTCTTCGACGACCTCGGGAAGAACGTGCCGGCCGTATAGGTATCCGGCCCGTCGGTGGACGGGAAGCCGCGGCGCGGCACCCCCCGCGACTCGATACCCAGCAGGCACACCGGAATACCGCCCAGGTGCGCGTCCTGCACCACGGCGGTCTCGGCATCGGCCATACCCGCCCAGCGCTCCAGCACCGGGTGGTCCTGATCCGACACCGCCCGCATCACCGTTCGAATATCGAAGGGCTTCTTGCGATCCGGATTCGCGGCGGCGGAGAAGATCTCCCCGACGGTGGTGAAATCGCTGTCCGCCACCACATGCGGGTAGTCGGAGACGTCGCGGTCGATCGGGTCAGTGGTCTGCGCCCGCCGCGGCGACTGCTCGCCCGGCGCCACATAGGTGTGGTCGTAGTGCGCCATCAGCACATCCCGCGCGGCCTGCAGGTCCGGCGCCCAATACTGCGCCTGGCCATTGGGACCCATCACCCGGTCGTAGCCGCCGATACCGAAATTGTCCTCGGCCGACACACCACCGGAGAAGTCCAGCGCCTGCTTGCCGGTGAGCACCATCGCCGAATCCGGTGTCATGACCAGAATGCCCTTGGTGTGCATGAGCATGGTCGCCTCGGCGTTCCAGTACGGCTGCGCACCGACATTGATGCCCGCGACGACAATATTGATCTCGCCGCCGTCCTGGGTGAACTCGACGATCCGCTTGAGCGCCGCGGCCACCCAGTCCATATTCTCGGTGCCCGACTCCATCGAGATCCGGGCGCCGGAGGACAGTGCGAACCACTCCAGCGGCACCTGCATCCGCTCGGCCAGATCCAGTGCGCCGATCACCCGGCGGCATTCCGGTTCCGACAGTGCGCCAAGCGATTTTGTCGGATCACCGAGCAGCACCACGCGGGTGACACCCTCCGGATACTGCGTGGTCGGCGTGCTGACCACACCCGCCACGATCGCGGCCTTGTTCCGGCCCTTGGGCCGGTCCACGGGCACCAGCGCGTGGTTCGCGTCGAGGTCGTACTCGGCGAAATCGCCGAGCATGCCGGTCAATTCGTAGGGGTACACGGTATTGCGGCTGCTGGCCCGCAGCACCTTCTGCCGGTACTCGTCCAGCGGCTCCACCGGATCATCGGACCGCTCACCGATAATGACCTCGGTGCCGCCGGTGGCGCCGAAGAGGACGCGCACCGCGACCTTCTTCAGCTCATCGGTCTTCGGATCCCGATGCCGCGCAATGATCAGGATCTCCTCCAACCCCGCGCCTGCGGTGGTCGGCTGCACGCGGGCGGCGATCGTCTCCAGCTCGGCGCGGGTGATATCGACCGGCGGCCAGATGTACATGACAATGCGGTTGGTGTGCAGGCGTTTTGCCGACGGCCGCAGGGTCTGCGCCCGGCGGATCGAATCGAGGCAGGTGGCGATGGTGATCTCGGCGGTCGGCAGCGCGAGCAACCGGCCGTCGTGCTCCCGCAGTGCCGCCAGGTCACGTACCTGCGCGAACGCGACGAGTCGCTCGTCCGACGGGTTTTCCTTTGCCACACACCGGAACAGGTAGATCTCCTCGTCATCCGAGGACGGCAGCCGAGTGAGGTCGAACTTGTGCAGCCGCTTCATCTGCATCCGCTGCGCGATGTACGGGTGCAGACCGCGGATCAGCCGCTCCTCGGCCAGACCGGTAGCGGACGGGCGGAACGTGAAGTGGTGGTGCATGACCGCACCGCCGCTGCCCGCGACCGTGGCGGTGATCCGGTGCACCTGGTGCGGCAGCGGTTGCGCATTGAGCGCTTCCTGCAGGGCCGCCGCCATGGCGTCGAAGTCCTCGGGCTGCTTCTCCCAGCTGAGATAGATATCGGCTTCGATAGAGGCAGCGCCACTGGCCAATTCGCTCAGACCGCGCAGCACGGTGTCGAGCGCGTCGAAACTCACCGCGGCCGATACCAGGGTCAGACCCCGGCGCTCGGCGATGACGAAGGTGCAGTCGTCCGCCTCATGGGTGCGAACATCGACCAGCCCCTTGTTGCCGTAGTACCGGCGGGTCAGCACCTCCAGCATGGCCGTGTTGTCGGCATGGCCGCGCACCAGCCGCTGGCCCAGCAGTCGCACCAGCGGCTCGGTGCTGCGCACCATATCGGAGATGTGCTCGGCGCGATCGGGGGTATCCGGATGCGTATCGAGGTGGCGCAGGTACTTGCGGACATTGGTGTAGACGCGAGCACGGTTGCGCCGCAACAGCGGCTGGCCGTACCAGGCGTACACCACGCCGCGGGTGAGGTCCGCGATCGCGGGGAAGCGCACCTGCGTCGCCGCCACCAGGCGCTCCAGCGCCAGACCGGCCGGCTCGCGCAGCGCACGGTCCGGCACCGACTCGCGCAGCCACTCACGCAGGAGCGTGGTGATCACCGTGATGGTGTCGGCCGGACGCTGCTGGGCCAGGAAGATACGGAAGACCGCGCCTTCGAGATCGGGAGTCCGATCCAGATCGGTGACGCCGTAGTGCCCGAGCGCCTTGGCGAGCTTGGCCCGGTAGGTCTCCGGCAGCCCGGCCCGCTCGACATCGAGGCTCTGCAAATAGGTGTGGAAATGCTCACGGGCACTGTGGACGTGGCTGTGACCGCCGTCCTCGTCCCACGAGCGGTTGTGCGTCAGCTCGGCGAGATCGGCGAACACCTCGATGAGTTCGAGCTCCTCGGCCAGCGGCCGGCGGTTGTCCAGGATGGCTTCCCGGCGCGAGACCAGGTAGTCCTCGACCACCCGGCGCTCGTCGTGCGGATCGACATCGAAGCCGAGCAGCATGCCGCGCAGGTCCTGCTGACCGCGGGCCAGCCGCTCGTGCGGCAGCACCGCCGTGAATTCGACGGGCAGATCCAGCTCGCCCACCGTGACCGCCGCGGCCTCCGCGTCGTCATCGGCGAGCGGCTCCAGCCGCATCAGCGGCGCGCCGGTCTCCACCTGGGAGCCGACGGAAACAGTGCATTCCTTCAATCGCGCCCGGAACGGCGCGCGCAGCACCGTTTCCATCTTCATGCTCTCGAGCACCAGCAGCGGCGCGCCCGCCTCGACCTCGGCGCCGATCTCCAGCGGCGTGGCGACCACCAGCGCGGGAGCCGGTGAGCGAACCACACCGCCCTCGTCACGACTGATGCGATGGGTGACACCGTCGACATCGACCACGTGAATCGGGCCGTGCGTGCCGGTCGTCAATCGGTACCGGGTGCCGTTGACGACGATCTGCCCGGTGTGGTGATCGAAACGCTCGAGATCGACATCGGCGGTGCGAATATCGCTGCCCGCCTCGACCGCGATACGGAACCGGTGCGCACCGATGCGCGCGACGCGCACCCGGTAGCCGGCGCCGCGCAGCTTGAGATCGCGCGGGCGGCCACTCTCGTGCTGCACCTGCGGGCGTCCGCCGGAAGCCGTGGACAGCAACCGGTTTCGCTCGACCCGCTCTTCCTCTTCATAGGCATCGATCGCGGCGGCGGCCAAGGCGACCGTGGAGTTGAGGTGCGAGACCAGCCGGCCCTCACCGCGCACGCGGTCGATCCAGCCGGTGTCGGCGCTGCCGTCGATCACCTCGGGCTGGATCAGCAGGTCGAGCACAAAGCTCTTGTTCGTGGCGCCACCCTCGATGACCACGCGGGTCTGCGCCACGGCCCGGCGCAACCGGCCCAGCGCCTCGTCGCGGTTACGGCCGTAGGCAATGATCTTGGCGATCATCGAGTCGAAGTCGGCGGGAATCGTATCGCCCTCGCTGACACCGGTATCCACGCGAATTCCGGGTCCGGCCGGCAGGTCCAGTCGCGCGATGCGGCCCGGGGCGGGCGCGAAGTCGCGATCGGGGTCTTCGGCATTGAGCCGAGCCTCGATGGCGTGGCCGCGCTCGGCCGGGGGCTCGCCCTCGAGCCGGCCGCCGGAGGCCACCAGCAGCTGCGCCCGCACCAGATCGAAACCGGTGGTGGACTCGGTGATCGGATGTTCCACCTGCAGGCGGGTGTTCACCTCGAGGAAGGCGAAAAGCCGCTCACCCGGGTGGTAGAGGAATTCGACGGTCGCCGCGCCGCAGTACCCGACCGCAACCGCGAGCCGCTCGGCCGAGGCCTTGAGCTCGGCTGCCTGCTCGGGGCTCAGCACCGGTGAGGCCGACTCCTCGATGACCTTCTGATTGCGCCGCTGCACCGAGCAGTCGCGCACACCCAGCGCCCACGCGGTCCCGTGACTGTCGGCGATCACCTGGACCTCGACGTGCCGGGCGCCCGTGACCAGACGCTCCAGGAAGACCACACCACTGCCGAAGGCACGCGCGGCTTCCTGACGAGTGCGTTCATAGGCATCGACAAGTTCGGCGTCGTTCGACACCATCCGGATGCCGCGCCCGCCGCCGCCGGCGGTGGCCTTCAGCATGAGCGGATAACCGATATCGGCCGCGGCCGACAGGGCGTCGTCGGCGGTCTCGACCGCCCCGCGGCTCCACGGCGCGACCGGCACACCGACTTCCTCGGCGATCAGCTTCGCGCCGATCTTGTCGCCGAGCTTGCGCATGGCGTCCGGGCTGGGCCCGATGAAGGTGACGCCGATCTGCTCGCACAGCTCCGCGAATGCCGGGTCCTCTGCGACGAAACCCCAACCGACCCAAGCGGAATCGGCTCCGGTTGCGAGCAGGGCGCGCTCGAGCACCTTCAGATCGAGATACGGGCGGGCGGAGGCCGGACCCAGGTCGTAGGCGATGTCAGCCTCGCGCACGAATGTCGCATTACGGTCGACATCGGTGTGCAGAGCGACGGTTTCGATCGGTATTCCGGTCTCCGCGGCCAGATCTCGGGCGGCATGGATGAGGCGCATAGCGGCCTCTCCCCGGTTCACGATGGCGATGCGGCTGAACAACTCGCCGACTCCTTTCCACAGCACTGGCCCGGTAGGGCAATGGTGATTACTCCCGGTTCCGCTTAGTGTGCACTCCGCTTCGAGCAGATGCACAGCGTCACGGGGTTACCCGTCCGTATTGCGGGACTCGGCCCCTGACGCGGGTAGAACCCGCCGCGATAGCGGAGATCGACAGTGATGTCGGTGCCCGCTGCCAGACTCGGGGATATGAGATGGGCGGTGGCGGAAACTGGCGAGGGGGGTGCGCGGCTGTGCCCATTGGGTCCGGACGGCCGCCCGGCCGGGCCGGTGCTGCACGAGCCCTCGCTCGCCGAGGCGGTGCGCTCACGTCCGGAGGTCGAGCGGTGGGTCTGGCGCTCGACCTCCGAGATATATCGGCATCTGCTTGCAGCGGGAGTGCGGGTCGAGCGCTGCTACGACGTGGAGGCCGCCGAATCGCTGTTGATCGGTCATGAGCAGGGCCAGTCGGGGCAGGCTCGCTCATTGGCCGCGTCCTGGGCGCGATTGCACAATCTGCCGGTCCCGCCGGACGCGCCCGCACGGGCCGCCGAGACCCAGCCGTCTCTGTTCGAGTCGGGTCCGGTGCCGCTACCGCCCGGTACGGACGAGTTCACCGCACTGCTGGAGGTTTACGCGGCACAGGTGGCCCGCACGGCCGAGACCGAATATCCCGAACGCATGCGCCTGCTGCTCGCCGCCGAATCAGCGGGCATGCTGGTGGCCGCGGAAATGTACCGAGCCGGAATTCCCTGGCACGCGGACGTGCACCGGGAGTTACTCGAAAGCCTGCTGGGGGAACGTATTTCGGGCGGGACGGAACCGCGCCGGATGGCAGAGCTGGCCGAGGAGGTGTCGCGGGCCTTCGGGGCGGGCGTGCGGGTCCGGCCCGACCTGCCGCAGGACATCATCAGGGCCTTCGGCCGCGTCGGGATCCTGTTGTCCTCCACCCGGAAATGGGAACTGCAGGAGGTCGATCACCCCGCGGTGGCGCCGCTGCTGGCCTACAAATCGCTCTACCGCCTGTACACCGCCCACGGCTGGTCCTGGCTCGAGCAGTGGGTGCACGACGGCCGGTTTCGTCCCGAATATGTGCCGGGCGGCACGGTGACCGGCCGGTGGACCACCAATGGCGGTGGCGCCCTGCAGATTCCGAAGGTGATCCGGCAAGCGATACGGGCCGACCCGGGATGGCGGCTGGTGGTCGCCGACGCCGACCAGATGGAACCACGGGTGCTGGCCGCGATCTCGCGCGATCCGGGGCTGATGGAGGTGGCCGGTCGCGGTGAAGATCTCTATGCGGATCTGGCGGCCCGGGCCTTCGGCGGCGATCGCGCCCAGGCCAAAATCGCGATGCTGGGGGCTATTTACGGCCAGACCTCCGGAGATGCCCTCACCCATATGGCCGAACTCCGCCGCCGCTATCCGGCCGCGGTGGCGTATGTCGACAATGCGGCCAGTGCCGGCGAGGAAGGCCGTCTGGTGCGCACCTGGTTCGGCCGCACCTGTACGCCGGTCGCCGCGGCCTCCGATCAGGTAGATCACTCGCAGGACAATCCCGGGCGGTTCGGCAGTACACCCAGCGCGCGTGCGCGAGGCCGCTTCACCCGAAACTTCGTGGTGCAGGGCAGCGCCGCCGACTGGACACTGCTGGTGTTGGCGGGGCTGCGTCATGCGCTGACCCACGCGGGACTGCGCGCCGAATTGGTCTTCTTCCAGCACGATGAGGTCATCGTGCATTGTCCGGAGGACGAGGCCGAGACGGTCGCCGCGGCAATCGCCACCGCAGCGGCGAACGCAGGCCGAATCGCCTTCGGGCCCACACCGGTTCGGTTCCCCTTCACGACGGCGGTGGTGGAGTGCTATGGGGACGCGAAGTAGCCTCGGCAACTGAGATATGTGCGGGGTTTACGTTCGGAGTGACCGGCACATCCGTGGGAAGGAAAGTTCGCCATGCATGACGACGATCTGCGGAACGCTCTGCAGCGCCACTGGGCTGCATCCGACGCCAACGATTTCGCGACGGAGCACGAAATCTACCGAGCCGACGCAGTTCTCGAATATCCGCAATCAGGCGAGCGTATCCGCGGCCGGGACAATATTCAGGCATCGCGGACCGCCCAGCCGAACGCGAAACGCTTCACCGTGCGCCGCATCCTCGGCGGCGGAGCTCTGTGGATCACCGAACTCGTCATCCAGTACGACGGGCAACCCTCGTACGTCGTCAGCATCATGGAATTCGAAGGGGCCGAAGTAGTCCGCGAGGCTCAGTACTTCGGCGACGCATTCGCGCCGGGGCCATCGCGCGCTCAGTGGGCCGAACCAATGCCACATGACGGAGAAGGGCTCGCGGACAAGGACATCGAACGAATCGAAGTGTCCCGCCTGATTCCCGCCCCCGCCGATGCCATCTTCGCGGTCCTCACCGACCCGAAGGGCCACGTCGATATCGACGCGTCAGGAATGCTCCTCGATGCCGAAGGCAAAACGGTCGAACAGGCCGGTGATCGGTTCCTGGTCCACATGGACCGCGAAGCGCTCGGGGACGTACCCCTGGGCAAGTACGACGTCGAGGTCGTCATCACGAAGCTCACCCCGAACGAGGAGATCGCCTGGACCGTCGAGGGCCGGTTCCGCCCTCATGTCCGCCACGCCTACGGCTACCGCCTGGAGCCGGCCGAAAACGGCACCCTCGTCACGTCCTACTACGACTGGTCCGAGGTCGGCGAGAAGTGGCGGAACCGCATCGTCTTCCCGGTAGTCCCCGAGTCGGCCCTCAAATCCACCCTCGGAATCCTCGAGCGCACCGTCCGCCGCAGGACCACCTGAACTCTCGCCGGGATCGATTCCCTGCGTCACGCGACGGGCAACGGTAACGTCAAACGGCACGACATGAAGGAGGCGTCGTGCCCGAATCGATTGAACACGATGACTTGGAAATGCCGGATGGGGTCGAGAAGTCCGCTGCCGAAGCGCATCTCGGAAAACCTGTGGCGACCTACCCGTGGCGAATGCCGCCGATTCCCTGGCGCGGCTACTTGGCTTGGGGCGCCGTCGTACTCGTTCTCTGCGGAGCGTGGGGATATCTGGCCGGAGCCGCCGCGGGCGTGGGCTGGGCGGCATTGTGGATCCTCGTTCTGGCCATACCGCCCGTGCTTCGCCGACGGTCGCGCTTCATCGACAAGAATGCACACTTGGCGCTCTACGAGCACGGGCTCGTCGCGGTGGGCGCCGATGGGATGATCCGAATCGCGCGCTATGACAGCACGCTCGCATACCTGTACGCCGGCCAATACCAGGCTGATGCCTTCCGGCGCAAGGACGGTCGGCCGAAGGAGTACACCGGCGGCCTCACCGATATTGCGGGACAACGCTTTCCGCTCAACGGATACTTCGAGACCGACTTCTGGCAACGCGGCGGGTACACCGACCCGCAACAGTGGGCTCCAACAATCCATGACCGCATCGTCGCCGCCCGCTTCGAGGCCGCCGCGGCAGCACTCGACGCGGGCGAAACCCTCGACTTCGGCCCGATCCACATCTCCGCCACCGATATTTCCGCCAGCGGCGCTGCCGTCGCATGGCCCGCCGTCGAGGAGATCAGTGTCGACGACGGGCGGGTCGGCATAACGGTCGGCGGAGTACGGCAGACACTGAAAGGCGCAGAGCTCGTATTGATTCCGAACTACCGGCTGTTCGACGCACTCACGAACCGGTGCCGCCGACCGAAGCCGGTTGAACCGGAGACCGACAGGGCGGGCGGGCCGGAGACCGACTGAGCGGGCCGGGATTCCACCACGAACTCCCGGTTCAGCACGCGGCACAGCAGCGGAACGAACAGACCGGCGCATCGCCGAGGACGTCCAGACATTGCGGGCAACAAGCATCGCCGATGCGATCGCGGTCTTCGCGACGGTGCACCGCGTATTCGCCGTAGCGATCGCCATCGTCGAGGGCACCATCGAGGAGGCCTATCGCAATGCCCCGCGCAATGAATGGATCGTCAGCCAGGGACGCATGATCCTGCAGCTCTACCTCGAAGCCCACTGCGGCTGAGCCCGTTCGAGTCGTATGGTCGGTTAGTGACCACCGACACGAAGATCTCGCTGTCCGCTGGAGACGCCGGACTGACCATCGATCCCGAGAACGGCTGCCGTGTGACGAGCCTTCGGCTCTGGGACACCGAACTACTCCGGCAGGGGGCCAAATTCGGCATGTTTCCCATGGTGCCCTGGTGCGGCCGGATCGCATTGGGGCAGTTGCGCTCTGGCGGGGAGCGCTATCAGATGCCCATCAACAGTGCCCCGCATGCCATCCACGGGACCGGTCGCAATACCGCGTGGACCGTCGTCCGCAGCGACAAACGTTCCGCCGCATTGACTTACGACCTCGTCGAGCCCTGGCCGTTCCCCGGTCGTGTCACGCAGACGATCGAGCTGGACGAGAACTCCCTGACCCTCACCATGGGGGTCGAGGCCACCGCGGACTCGTTCCCGGCACAGGCCGGCTGGCATCCGTGGTTCCAGCGAAACCTCGCCCGCGGCAAGGATGTCGAGCTTGCCTTCGAACCCGCATGGCAGGAGGAGCGCGGTGCGGACTATCTGCCCACCGGCCGGCGCATCACCCCGCTACCGGGCCCGTGGGATGACTGCTTCGGCATGCCCGACGGCGTGGACGTCACCCTCACCTGGCCGGGTGCGGTGGAACTGCGGATCACCAGCCGGGCCGAATGGGCAGTGATCTACGACGAGCAGGCAGAAGCGGTCTGTGTGGAGGCGCAGTCCGGTCCACCGAACGGACTCAACACATTGCCGCGCCTGGTCACGCCGACAGATCCGCTGGAGATCTCCGCGACATGGACCTGGCAGCCTTTGGCTTAGCTGCCGCCGGATTCGCTCAATCGCCGGCTGATGCGCCCGAGGCCATCGGCAATCGCAGTGAGTTGCGCCGGAGTCAGCATGTCGATGAACAGCTCCCGAACGGCCGCGACATGCCCCGGCGCGGCTTGTTCGAGTTTCTCCCGGCCCACATCGGTGAGCACGGCATAGACCGCCCGCATATCGGCCGGACACGAGCGGCGGCGCACGAGACCGGCCTTCTCCAACTGGTCGATCTGATACGAGAGCTTGCTCTTCGAATTGAACATGGCCGTGGCGAGTTCGCTCATACGCAGCTCGTTCCCGGGTGCGTCATCGAGCCGGACGAGGATCTCGTACTGCGGATGCGAGAGCCCGGCATCGTGCTCGAGCTGCTGATCCAGCCGCCGATTCAGCAGGGTCGCGGTGGTGACAAAAGCGAGCCAGACCCGGCGTTCCTCGCCGTTCAGCCACCGCGAATGACCCATAGTCCCAGGTTACAGCGATCGTTCGAATTGGAATAAGCAGCTGACCACCGAGGTTCAAATTTGAACAGAACAGGTCCTCGGAACACCGGAGCAGTTATGGACACCACCACCGCAGTGGGTGCGAGTATTCGCACCCGAGTGACGATCCCGCTGACCTTCGGGGACGGGTACTCGACCGTCGCGGAGGCCGTCACCTTTGACGGCCTCGCCGACGGCAAGGAACACCTCGCCCTGGTGCTCGGCGACCAGCGGTCGGCGCGGACCCCACTGGTCCGCCTGCACTCGGAATGCCTGACCGGAGACGTCTTCGGCTCGGCGCGCTGCGATTGCGGACCTCAGCTGCGCGAGGCCGCCGAACGCATTACCGACGCCGGCGGAGTGCTGCTCTACCTGCGTCAAGAGGGCCGCGATATCGGCCTGTACAACAAGCTCGACGCCTACGCGCTGCAGGATCTGGGCCTGGACACCTACGCGGCCAATACCGCGCTCGGACTGCCCGAGGACGCCCGGGACTACACCGCCGCCGCGCAGATGCTCGCCGCACTGGGCATTACGGAAGTGGATCTGCTGACCAATAATCCGGACAAGTCACGCCAACTCGGTGCGCTCGGAGTGGGTGTGCGGACCCTCGTGCCGACGGCCGTCCACGCCACCTCGAGCAACCTGCACTACCTGCGCGCCAAGGTCGAGCACACCGGCCACACCATCAGCCTGAGCTGAGTGCGGTGTCGCCGACCCCGAGCCCGCTGCCGAGTCCGGTCCGGGCCAATTGCGCGAGGGGCAACTGAATTCCGAGCCGGTCGCCTAGTTCCAGGGCGAGACTCAGATCCTTCTCCCCGAGGTCGCGGACATGCCCGAGGATGGGGTACCAGAAGTCGGCGGGGTCGATCTGTGCCGTGGTGTCGCGCAACATGATCGCGCCCGGTCCGCCGGTAATGGCATCGGAATGCCGGACGACTTTGCCGAGCGCGGCGATATCGAGCCCGGCAGCCTCCGCCAGGCGCTGCGCCTCGGCGGCGGCGGTGAAGGCGACGAAGTGCAACAGGTTGCGCGCCAGCTTCATTCGCGTGCCCGCGCCCACCGCGCCCGCGTGCACGATCAGGTCGGAAAAGCAGCCGAACGGCGCGCGAATGCGTTCCACCGCAGCAGCACTGCCACCGACCATGACCGCGAGCGCACCTCGTGCGGCGCCGGGCGCGCCACCGCTCACCGGCGCATCGACGAACTCGACCTCGTGCTCGGCGCACACCGCCGCGAGCTGCTCCGCCGTCTCATCGCTGATCGTCGAGTGCACGGCGACAACGGTTCCCGGAGCCGCGGTACGCAGAATGCCCGCCGGGCCGGTGAGCACGTCGCGTACCTGTTCGTCATTGACGACGGTCACGCAGATCACCGCCGACTCGGCTGCCAAAGCCGCGGGATCGGTTGCCGCCCGCGCGCCCGCCTCGGTGAACGGCAGGGTCGCGGCCGAATTCACATCGCACACCGTGAGCCCGCCCGGCCAATCCAGCAGCCGTTTCGCCATGGGCGCGCCCATATTGCCCAGGCCGATGAAACCGACAGGGACACTGGAGGATTCGACGCTCATCGGATGATCTGCCCGCCGTCGACATTGAGAATATGGCCGGTGACCCAGCTCGCCTCATCGGAGAGCAGGTAGAGGCAGGCGCCCACCAGATCCTGCGGCGTACCCATCCGCTTGATCGGAAGGCGCGAGACCATATCCTTCACAATGCTTCCCGGTGTCACCGTCAAGGTGGCCTCGGTATCGATGGGCCCCGGAGCGATGGCATTCACCCGGATCTTTGAGCCACCGAGCTCGACCGCGAGTTGCTGGGTCAGGCCATTGATACCGACCTTGGCCAGACCGTAGAAGCCGGAGTACACCCACGCCGCGGTGGAGGACTGATTGACGATGGAACCGCCGCCGCCCGCGGCCATCTGCTGCCACACCGCACGCGTCACGTTCAGTGCGCCATCGAGATTCACGCCCATGAATTTCTTGTAGTAGTCCCACGGCACGGTGAGCAGCAGATCCAGCTTCATCTCGCCGTAGATGGCGGCATTGTTGACCAGGTGGTCGATGCCGCCGAACTGCGCGACGGTGAATTCCGCCAGCGCGGCGGCGGATTCGGGATCCGCGACATCGACTCGGCAGAAGGCAGCGGTGCCGCCGTCGGCCGTGATCTGCTTCGCGACTTCCTCGCCGCGCTCGACATTCAGGTCGGCGACAACAACTTTCGCACCTTCGGCGGCAAGTGCGCGGGCGTAGACCTCGCCGATGCCCTGTGCGGCGCCGGTGACAATTGCCGACCGATCGGTAAAACGGGCCATGGAAGCTCCTAAATATTGTGCGGTACAGCGTGTTTCAAAATGCTTGATCAGGCGGGAGTGGCGATCAGCTTGGTCTCCAGGTATTCCTCGAACCCGGCCACGCCCATTTCGCGGCCGATGCCGGACTGCTTGTAGCCGCCGAACGGTGCATCGGCGGCGTACCAGAGACCGCCGTTCACGCTCAGCGTCCCGGTGCGCACTCCGGCGACCACGGCACCGATCCGATCGGGGTCACTCCCCCAGACCGAACCCGAAAGGCCGTAGGGCGATTCATTGGCCAGCCGGACCGCATCGGCGTCACCGTCGTGCGGAATGATCACCAGCACCGGACCGAAGATCTCCTCCTGGGCGATGGTCGCGGTATTGGGGACATCGGCAATGAGCGTCGGCTCGACGAAGAACCCGCGTTCCTGAGCGGCGGGCCGACCGCCGCCGACCACAATGCGGCCGCCCTCGGCGCGCGCGATATCGAGATAGCGTTGGACACGGTCCCGCTGGCGTGCGGAAATCAGTGGGCCGCAGACGGTTCCGGCCTTCGCCGGGTCTCCCGGGCGAATTCCACGCAGGGTGGCGGCGGTCGCAGCAACGGCCTCGTCGTAGGAGGCACGCGGCACCAGCAGCCGGGTGGTCAAGGCGCAGCCCTGCCCGGCGTGCACGGTCACCGAGAATGCGGTGTAGCTGCACGCGGTCGCGATATCGGCGTCGTCGAGCACGATGGCTGCCGATTTGCCGCCGAGTTCGAGGAAGGTGCGCTTGAGGGTGGCGGACGCACCGGCCATGACCGATCGGCCCGTCTGTGTGGATCCGGTGAAGGTGATCATGTCGACCCGCGGATCGGCGACCAGCCGGGCGCCGAGTTCGTGATCGTCGGAGGTGACGATATTGACTGCGCCCGCCGGGATATCGGTGTGCTCGGCGATGAGCGAGCCGAGTACGGCGGCGCACCACGGGGTGTCCGGAGCGGGCTTGAGCACCACCGTATTTCCCGCCGCCAGCGCCGGGCCGAGCTTGGCCAGATTGATCTGATGCGGGAAGTTCCACGGGGTGATGGCGCCGACAACCCCGACCGCCTCGCGCTGAATCCGCCGCCGGCTGGTGATCCCCATGGTCACCCCGAGCCCGAGATCGGTGTCCCAGCCGTAGTTTTCGGCCAGATCGGCAGCGAACCCGAGATCGGTGATCGGACCTTCCAATTGCGGCCCGCTCGTCAGCATGCGCGGCGCACCCGCTTCGGCAATGGTGATCTCGCGCAGTTCGTCGAGATGATCGCGCAGGACCTCGCGCAGCTGGCGCAGGCAGTGTGCGCGGAAGGTGTGATCGCGGGACCAGTCGGTGTCGTCGAAGGCGCTGCGGGCCGCACCGATCGCGGCGTCCATATCCTCGGCCGACGCATTGGCGGCATGGCCGAGCACCTCCTCGGTGGCGGGATTGATCGTCGCGAAGACGCCGGCCCCGCCGGGGACCAATTTGCCGCCAATCAGCAGGGGCGTGCCGCCGACGGGAACAAGGCCGTTCATGGGTGGCTCCGATACATGTCTGGACAGGTGCTCGGAATATAGTTCGAAGATTCGGCCGGGCACAAGGATGGAATGCCGGTGCGCAGGTCCGGGCCTTCTCCAATCTCATAATGCCGCAATCGGATACCTGTTCACGTCCGATTCGAGTCTTGTCGCGAGACTGCAATCGTAGTACCGTCCGGACACGTGTCCGGCACGTGTCCGGGCAGCTATTCCGGGAAGGACTTCCAATGACACTGGTCAAGCCGCGACGGGTCTCGGGAGGCGAACACGAACACGGCCATCTCGAGGAGTTCCGGACCGATCCGATCGCCCTGATGCATCGTGTCCGCGCCGAATGCGGCGATGTCGGAGCCTTCGAGCTCGCGGGGCGCGATGTGATCATGCTGTCCGGCGCTCAGGCCAATGAGTTCTTCTTCCGCTCCGGCGACGAGGACCTCGACCAGAGCGCGGCCTACCCGTTCATGAAGCCGATTTTCGGCGAGGGCGTGGTGTTCGACGCCAGTCCGGAACGCCGTCGCGAAATGCTGCACAATCAGGCGCTGCGCGCGGACTACATGCGCGGGCATGCCGCCACCATCGCGCACGAGGTGGACCGGATGGCCGCCCGCCTGGACGACGAGGGCGAGATCGATCTGCTCGATTTCTTCGCCGAGCTGACCATCTACACCTCGTCCGCCTGCCTGATCGGCGTGAAGTTCCGCAATCAACTCGACGGGCGGTTCGCGCACCTCTACCACGAACTCGAGCAGGGCACCGATGCCCTCGCCTACGTGGATCCGTACGCACCGATCGACAGCTTCCGGCGACGCGACGAGGCGCGCGTCCAGCTGGTCGAACTGGTGCAGGACATCATGATTCAGCGCGAGGCCACGCCCGCCGGCAAGGACGACCGCGATATGCTCGACATCCTGATCTCGGTCAAGGATGAGCACGGCGGACCGCGATTCTCGGCCAGCGAGATCACCGGGATGTTCATCTCCATGATGTTCGCCGGGCACCACACCACCTCCGGCACCGCGGCATGGACGGTCATCGAACTGCTGCGGCATCCGGAGCTGCTGCAGACCGTCATCGCCGAATTGGACGAGCTGTACGCGGACGGCTCCGACGTCAGTCACAATGCGCTGCGCCAGATTCCGAATCTGGAGGCGACGCTGAAGGAGACGCTGCGGCTGCATCCGCCGCTCATCATTCTGATGCGGGTGGCGCGCGACGAGTTCGAGGTGTGCGGAAACCGGATTGCCCCGGGCGATCTCGTGGCCGCGACCCCGGCCATCTCCAATCGGATTCCGGAGGACTTCCCGAATCCCGATGCCTTCGATCCGGACCGCTACCTGGATCCGCGCCAGGAGGACATTCTCAACCGCTGGACCTGGATTCCCTTCGGCGCCGGACGGCATCGCTGCGTCGGGGCCGCGTTCGCGCTCATGCAGCTGAAGGCGATCTTCTCGATTCTGCTGCGGGACTGGGAATTCGAGATGGTGCAGCCGTCGGATACCTACCGCAATGATCATTCCAAGATGGTGGTGCAGCTGCAGCAGCCGTGCCGTGTCCGCTACCGCCGCCGCCAGCGGTGACTCCGGACCACAACGACGTGACTTTCCAGGAGGCAGCTGTGCCGTCCATGCCCGCCGGATTCGACTTCACCAATCCGGCACTGTGGGAAACCCGTAATCCGGTAACGGAATTCGCTGAATTACGCCGCACGGCCCCGGTGTGGTGGAACGCGCAATCGGACGAGACCTCCGGCGGCTTCCGCGACGGCGGTTACTGGGTGGTGAGCAAGCTCGAGGACATCAAGGAGATCTCCCGCAAACCGGAGCTCTTCTCCTCACAGCAGAAGGGCTCCATCATCCGGCTGCCCGGCGAGGTCACGCCCGAGCAGATCGAACTCACCGGCGCCCTGCTGGTGAATATGGATCCGCCCAAGCACACCAAGACCCGCCGCATCATCTCGAAAGGCTTCAGCCCCCGCGCGATCGAGGGGCTGCGCGCGGCGCTGACGGAGCGCGCGGCGGCCGTCGTGCACGCCGCCAAACAGCAGGGCAGCGGCGATTTTGTCGAACAGGTGGCCTGCGAGCTGCCGCTGCAGGCCATAGCGGAACTGATCGGCGTGCCGCAGGCCGATCGCCGCAAGCTCTTCGACTGGTCCAATCAGATGCTCAACTATGACGACCCGGAATTCGGTGATGCGACGACCACCGATTCCTCAACCAATGCCTCGGTCGAAATCCTCGGCTACGCCTGGAATTTGGCGGAGCAGCGGCGCGCCTGCCCGGTGGATGACATCGTCTCGCAGTTGGTGACCGCCGATCTCGACGGTGAGGCGCTGGGCTCGGACGAGTTCGGCTTCTTCGTCATTCTGCTCGCGGTCGCCGGTAACGAGACCACTCGCAATGCCATCACCCACGGCATGAAGGCGTTCATCGACAATCCGGAGCAGTGGGAGCGCTACAAGCGGCAGCGCCCGCGCACCGCACCCGACGAGATCGTGCGCTGGGCTACGCCGGTCACCGCCTTCCAGCGCACGGCGACCGCGGATACCGAGGTCGGCGGACAGCTCATCCGCAAGGGTGATCGGGTCGGATTGTTCTACAGCTCAGCCAATTTCGACGAGGAGGCCTTCGAGGACCCGTTCACCTTCGACGTGTTCCGCGAGGTCAATCCGCACGTCGGATTCGGCGGCACCGGTACGCACTACTGTGTCGGCGCGAATCTGGCTCGGCTGGAGATCGACCTGATGTTCAATGCCATCGCCGACGTCATGCCCGACCTGTCCCAGGTATCCGAGCCGGAGCGGCTGCGGTCGGGCTGGATCAATGGGATCAAACGCTGGCAGGTCCGGTACGAGTAGCCGCCCTTCGACCATGAGCCGCCTGGACAATACCTCTGAAGCAGAGGTATTGTCGGGTTATGCCAGCTCCTTCCCCTGATGCCGAACCAGGCCTCCGCCCGGTCCAGCACGACGGTGTCGAGCCCGCACAGATGTTCTCCCTGCTGTTCGGCGCGATGGGCCGCCTGCGCCGGCAGCTCGGCAGGATCGCCGGGCGGTCGTTCGACGGGCCCGACCTCTCCGCCGCACAGGCGGAATTCCTGCGCCTGGTCGGCCGCCAGCCCGGCGTTTCCGTGAAGGCTGCGGCGGCCGAACTGGGTTTGGCCGCCAATAGCGTGTCCACCTTTGTCACCGCCCTGGTCAAGGCCGGACTTGTGGTGCGCGAACCCGATCTGCTCGATCGCCGGATGATGCGCCTGTCACTGACCGCCGATGCCCAGCAGCTCGCCGACAGCACCCGGCTGCGCAGGCAGGAACTGGTCTCGTGGGCCGTCGATCAATTGACCGCCGACCAGCGCGCCGATCTGCGACGCGGCCTGGATGTCATAACCACGCTGACCGATCTGCTCCATGAGCACGAGCAGCGGGAGAAGGGCGAAACTCGATGAATCCATCGCCACCTGCCGTCGAATGCCGCGATCTCACGCACCGCTACGGCGCGAATACCGTGGTCGACAGCCTGAACCTGACCATCGACCGGGGCGAGATCTTCGGCCTGCTCGGTCCCAACGGCGCGGGCAAGTCCACCACGATCCGGCTCATCAATACGCTGATTCCGGTGCAGCACGGCACCGTTCGGGTGCTCGGACTCGATGTCACCAAACAGGCCACCGATGTCCGCTACAACCTCGGCTATGTGCCGCAACAACTCTCGATCGAGGCCGGACTCACCGCCCGGCAGAACGTGACCTGGTTCGCGCGACTGTTCGATGTGCCGCGCCGCGAACGCACGGAACGGGTCGATGAGGCGCTCGAGGCAATGCATCTGCTCGATGTCGCCGAACAGATGGCAGGCACCTTCTCCGGCGGCATGATTCGCCGTCTCGAGCTGGCGCAGGCGCTGGTGAACCGGCCCGCGATTCTGGTGCTCGACGAGCCGACCGTGGGCCTGGATCCGATCGCCCGCGACAGCGTGTGGGAGCGGGTCGCGGAAATGCGGCGGGCCTACGGCATGACGGTGCTGCTCACCACGCACTACATGATCGAGGCCGATGAACTGTGCGACCGAGTTGCCTTGCTGCACAAGGGTGTACTGCGAGCCGTCGGCTCACCGACCGCGCTGAAGAACGAGATCGGCCCCGCCGCGACTCTCGAAGATGTGTTCCGGCACTACGCCGGCGAAAGTCTCGACGACGACAAGACGGAAGCGGGGATGCGCAGTGTCCGAACTACTCGCCGTTCAGCCCAACGAATGGGCTGAACCCACCCGAGCCCCACAGGGCTGGGCCCGCATTCCCGCGCTGATCTCTCGCATCGGGACCTTCGCCCTGGTCGAGATTCAGAAGCTGCGGCACGATCAGACCGAAATCCTCACCAGGGCAGTACAACCCGTGCTCTGGATGGTGATATTCGGTTCCACCTTCTCGCGGCTGCGCTCGATTCCGACCGGCAAGGTGCCGTATCTGGATTTCCTGGCGCCCGGCATCATTGCGCAGTCTGCACTGTTCATTTCGATCTTCTACGGCATTCAGATCATCTGGGATCGTGACGCCGGCATCCTCAATAAGCTGCTGGTGACTCCGACGCCGCGGTCCGCGCTGATCGCCGGAAAGTGCTTCGCCGCGGGTGTGCGCGCCATTGCGCAGATTGTCGTGGTTGTCATCGTCTCGCTGCTCATGGGTGTCGGGATGACGATGAACCCGCTGCGGATCGCGGCGACCATACCGGCGGTGTTCCTCGGCACGGCGTTCTTCGCCTGCCTGTCGATGACCATCGCGGGGATCGTGCAGGCCCGGGACCGGCTGATGGGCATCGGCCAAGCCATCACGATGCCACTGTTTTTCGCGTCCAATGCGCTCTATCCGATCGATCTGATGCCCGGGTGGCTTCAGGTGATCAGTCGCATCAATCCACTCAGTTATGAAGTCGACGCACTCCGCGGCCTACTGGTAGGCACCCCCGCCAATCTGTGGCTCGACTTCCTGGTCCTCACCGGTGCGGCCATCCTCGGCGTCATCTCGGCATCGTCCTTGCTCGGCCGATTGGTCCGCTAGGTACGGGCAAGTTCCGCAGCGCTCAGTCGACTACCCACCGGCCCAGCTGCGGCACCGCCTCGCCCGGATGTTTGGCCTGGAAGCCGTCGCCGAGCGCCTGCATCTTCCAATCGCCGTCGGCCCGGTACAGCTTGGCCATGGCCAAGGCGGTGAAAGCCATACCGCCGGAGAGCGTGAAGCGCGCCAGCTCGGTGCCGGTGGTGCCATCCACCAAGCGGCAGAAGGCATTCCGCACCTGTTCGAAGGTGTGCCCCTGGTAGGACGTCACGACGAACAGCAGCGTGTCGACGCGCGGCGATACCCGGGTGAGGTCGACCTGGATCACCTCGTCGTCACCCTGGCCGCCGCCGACCAGATTGTCGCCCTGGTGCCGGATCGAGCCGTCCTTGGAAGTCAGCTGCCCGTAGTAGGCGACATCAACAAGATTGCGGCCCGCGAACATGGCGACCCAGGCGTCGAGATCGATATCGACGGCACGGCTGCCGAAGAAGCCCTTCTTGACCGGATCCCAGCCCAAACCCATTCGCACAGCGGTCAATGCGACGCCGCCGTCCTTGCGGAGGGTGACACGCTGCCCCTTCGCCAGGCTGACCGGACGGTCCTTGGACAGGCTGACCTCGCCCGAGGAGTGCGGGGCCGGGGGTGGAGGCGGGGTTGCCCAAGATTGAGGGGCGGGCGGAGCAGCGGGATAGGAGGCTGCCGGCGGGGCGATCGGCGGCCGCGAGGGGACAAAAGGCGGCGGGGGCGGAGCAACGGGGGACTGTGTCGGGGCAACGGGCGACTGGGGCGGAGCAGCGGGCGGCAGCGGTGCGGGCGGAGGCTGCGTGGGATACGGCGACGCGGCGGGCATGCTCGTGCGCGGCGCATCGTCCACTGACACACCATGATCGGTGACCAGCGCCGCGAATCCGCCCGCATACCCCTGCCCGACCGCACGCACCTTCCAGCTGCCCTGACGGCGGTACAACTCGACGGCGACCACAATCGACTCAGCGCTCAAATCAGCGATCTGATACTCGTACAACCGATTCCCGGCCGCATCCGAGACGATCGCGGTCGGCGGAGCGATCTGCCCGAAATTGCTACCCGCATTCTCGAGGGTGATCACCGCTCGAATCTGCGCGATCTCGGCGGGGACCTGCACGAACGACACCGCCACGGAAGGCGGTTGCCCGGGTTGCAACCGCACCCCCGGACCCGAAGGCTGGTTGTAGAACACGAAATCCGCGTCCGAACGCACCTTGCCCTGCTCGGTCACCAGCAGTGCGGACAACTCCGCAGGCGCCGCGACCTGTACGGATACCACGACATCATGGGCAGTCAGCGCCGCGTTCTGCCCCTTCACCAGTGTCGCCACCACACGCACCCCTCGAGTCGGTAATCCTCCCCCGCCACTCTACGACCGGGCACCGTCGCCGACATGCTTCCCGGGTATCGCGATTGTCGGCTGTGCGAATTCAGCCGAGGAAGCCGACGAGGGCGTCGACAACCGCCTGCGGCTGCTCTTCCGGGATGTAGTGACCACACTCGGCCACTTCGACCACGCGGACATCACTCCCCTTGGCGGGCATCAGGTTTCGCAGGTACTCGTAGTTGCTTCGATCCCCGCCCAGCGCCAGAATCGGCGCGGCGACCTTGCCGTAGGCGCGTTCATCGAGGATGTCCTGATTGAAGGTGCGGTACCAGGCATTACCTGCTCGGATGGCATCCGGCGTCGAGTACGCCTCGGCGTACACGCAGCGCGAGAACTCGTCGATGCTACCCGGATCAGCGGCCTGCCGACCGAACAACCAGTCCACCAGTAGCCGAATCCTGCCCTCCAGCAATAGCTCCGGCAGCTCCGCGACCTGGTTGAAGGCGAACCACCACAGATATGAACGGGCGCCGGACTCGATAACCGAGTCGGCATGCTGGTCGGGCTCGGGCAGCAATCCGAAATCCGACCAACCGCCGTCGGGATGCGGCACATCGAGCAGGCTGATCTTGTCGGTGGCTTCGGGATAGTTCGCCGCATAGGAGTAGGCGACCATCGCGCCGATATCGTGCCCGGCAATGCTGACCGATTCCAGGCCCAATTGCTCGACGAGTTCAAGGATATCGCCGGCCATCGTCTTCTTGTCGTACCCGTCGGAAGGCTTGCCGGACCCGCCCATCCCGCGCAGGTCCACCGCGATCACCCGGTACCGCTCGGCCAGGGCAGGCATCACCTTGTGCCACTGCCACCAGGTCTGCGGCCAGCCGCCCAGCAGGAGTAGCGGCCGCCCGATCCCGCCCTCGACATAGTGCAACCGCGTTCCGTTGACGTCTGCGTATCGGCTGACGAACTCGCCTTCCAGTGAGTCGGCCAGCGCCGCGTCGGACAGGGCTTCGGTCGTGGTGGTGTTCATACGTCCCTCGCTATATCGCCGAGTAGTACGAACATCTCGTACTATTACTGTACGAGATGTTCGTACAGTGAGCGAGTCCCGTCAAGTGTCAGTACGAAATACCCGTACAGTGAGGATCCGTGGACGACCTACCCCACCCCGCGACCGACGAGATCCAACTCGTCAATGTGTTCGCCGCCCTCGGCCACCCGGTCCGCCTCGAAATCATCCGAGCCCTGACCTCCGGCGAGGAGCGCTTCTGCGGCGAAATCCTGCCCGACGAGCCGAAATCCAGCATGACCCACCACTGGCGCGCCCTCCGCGAAAGCGGCCTCATCCATCAGCGCCGCGAAGGCCGGAAGTTCTACCTGACGCTCCGCCGCGACGACCTCGAATCCCGGTTTCCGGGGTTGATCGACATCGCCCTCGCCGACGTCACGTCGACGAGATCGGGTTCGCCTGCGCCACAAGTTGTTCGAAAGCGTCCAGCACCTCGACGTACGCAGTAGGCACGTCGATGCGCATCACCGTTTCGGAGCCGTCCTCGGTGAAGGCGAAGGTGAAGAACGAGCAGCAGCCGCTCTCTCGTGCGGCCAAGTCCCGGGCGGTGGAATCGGCGCCGGCAGCTAGTGCGAGATCCAGTCTGGTTGGTGCCGTACGTGTGGCTGCTTGGACTGACTCGGCAAAGAAGGTCGCGAACTCGGCTACGCGGAACGGCTGCTCTGCCGTCGGCAAGGTGCACGAGTCCGGCACCCAGCCCGCAGGTTCGATATCGATCATGGATCCACGGTATGCCTGCGTGAAGGGGTCCAGGGGTTCAAAGAACAAGAACGCGAAAGAGTCTGGACGGTCCGCCAGTCTGAATATCCTTATATCACAACGTCTTTCGCCTTTCCGGGTCAGTTCTGTGGCGGTAGAATAGAAACATGAATCCGGGGGGAGAAACCACAATCGTATCGAGTGCACACGCACTCGATACCGCGGTCGAATCACTCCTGGACGCCTCCCTCACGCCACTGCTCGACGACGAATTCATCGCAGTGATGCGGGACGTCGAGACCAGCATGCGGAAGCTCGAAGCGGTCAAGCACCGCTTCGTCACCGAAACCAGCACCCGATCTTTGGCGGCGCGCGCCGGATCGGCGTCGCCAGTGAAGTTCCTGGAACAGACCCTGCGGTTGAGCCACGCGGACGCGGCCTCCCGGGTGAACGCGGCGAAGCAGTTGAGCCCGCAACCCGCCCTCGGTGGGGAACTGGACCCGGAACTGGCGTATGTCGCCGAAGCTCAACGCGACGGGGACATTTCGGTCGATCATGTACGCAGGATCGCGCAGATCATCAAGCGGATCCCGTGCGCGATCGATCCGGGTCAGAGGGAACTGGCCGAGGAAGTGCTGACCACCTACGCGCGGACCGGGAGCCCGGACAAGCTGCTCGATCTCGGAGAGACCATCCTGGCGCACATCGACCCGGACGGCACCCTCACCCAGGACACCGACCGCGAACGCATGCGCGGGCTCACCCTCGGACGCAAACGCGCCGACGGCATGTCGGCACTGAACGGAGAACTCACCGCGCCACTGCGGGAAGTGCTCGAGCCGTTGTTCGCCAAGTTCGCCCGCCCCGGCATGTGCAACCCCGAGGACCCGGACAGCCCGAAGGTCGCCGACCGGACCCTCAACCTGAAGAAGCTGCAAGCGGCGGCCGAGCGTGACACCCGTAGTGTGGCGCAACGCAATCATGATGCGCTGCTGGCAGTGCTGCGTTTCGAGATCGACCGCAAAAAGCTCGGCTCGCACCGGGGGTTGCCGGTCGAGGCGATCATCACCATGCGCTTGGAAGACGTCGAACGCGGCACCGGGATCGCCACGACCGCTACCGGTGGCACCTTGTCCATCCCGGAAGCCCTCGCGCTCGCGGCCGGAACCCGCCCGCTGCTCGCGGTGCTCAATAGGGCGGGGATGCCGTTGTATCTGGGTCGGGGTCGGCACCGGTTGGCCAGCCCTGCACAGCGACTGGCGTTGATCGCCTCGGAGAAGGGGTGCACCCGACCCGGGTGCAGTGCCCCGGCGTCGGTGTCGGCGGTACACCATGTCACCGAATGGGCGAACGACGGGCGCACCGATATCGACAACCTCACCCTCGCCTGCGACGGCTGCCACGCCATGATCCACGACGGGCCCGGCGGCTGGAAAACCGTTGTGATGGGGGACGATTCGCCTTACCCGGGCCGGATCGGGTGGATCGCCCCGACGCATATCGATCCGACCGGGACCCCGCAGGTCAATCACCTGCACCACACCGATGAGCTGATGGCCGACACCATCACCACGATCCGGGCGCGCGACCGATCGCAGCGTGAGCAGCGGCAAGCGTGGCTCGATGCCCGCAAAACCACCCGCTCCTCGACCCCCACCCGCCAATAGCGGGTCCACCCCCTGTAGACACCGTCAGGCTGGTCCTGACGGTGCTACAAGGCGTTGCCCACCGAGGTTTTCGTGGCCGTCGACACCGATCAACCAGATCCGAGCCCAGCCCCAGGCCCAGCGACCACAACGGCAGGCGTGCCTCGATGCCCGCAAACCGACCACACCTCGACCCCGACCCCGACCCGCGAATAGCGAGTCCCACCCCTGTAGACACCGTCAGGTTGATCCTGGCGGTGCCACAGGCCGTTGCCCGACTTGGTGTTTCAGGTCTTGGTCTTTGAATCTTTGTCTTTTCGTGTTGTATCTCTGAAACCGGACCACAGCCGGTCTTCCGGCTGGTACCGCAGGTCAGCTCCTGACCGCGGAAGGTAAATCGGGTACCCCACCCGACGCCACCAGCACGGCCATCTCGAGCCTTGCTCGCACCCGGAACCCCGACACCTTCTTTCGACGCAAGGAACCCAGGTGCACCGGCTTCTCGCGGCCTCGAAACCACCCCGAAGCGGGCACCACACAGCACTTCTCCCGGACCGCACAGCCCGTATCCGCACCGTACAGACCCGATAACCGTTGTGCCGCCGAGACACCCGCTGTGCGATCCCCGACGCCCGACGGGTTCTATGCCGAAACGGTCGGTGCACCGGGGTTTCTTGCATCCCGAGCGGTTTTGCGCCCCCGGGTGCGAGCAGAGCTCGAGATGGCCGTGCTGGGCACGTCGGGAGAGGTATCCGATCCTTCCGCAGTTGGGAGAGATTACCTGCGGTACCAGCACGGTCGACCGGCTGTGGTCCGGTTCTCGAGAACAAGACCCCAAAGACAAAGACTTGCTTTCGCTCTTATGGGGGTCTTCCCTGAGTTGCGTGTGCCGGTCTTTCGGTAACTTCGGAATGGTGCAGCAGCCGCCGACAACTCGTGCCTTGACCAGATTCGGACTCCCGGGCCATCGATGTGCGATGCGGGTGTCCGCAGTGAGCAGCTACGCCTGAGATGCGCTGGCTCCGGATTGCGGTAGTGGTGCTCGGCGGTTGGCTGTGCATGATCGGGCTCGTCGGCGGGGCGGTGGCGCACGCCGATGGCGGGGTGGCTGGAAGCGATCTCATGGTGGCTCAGTCGCTGGGCGACCGAGAGTTGACGGTTGTCATCCGGCGAGCGGAACCGGTGCCGGGGCCGCTGCGGGTGGACATCATTACGCATACCGGTTCTGCGGCAGGCACTCTCGCGCTGGGTGTCACGCCTTCGGATCGAGGCGGGGACGGGTCATCCGGCAACGTTGTTCTGGGCGATCGGGCCGGTGTCTATTCGGCGACGCTGCACGTGGACCATGCGGGGCCGTGGGAGCTGGTGGTCGGGGATGGCGATCAGGTGGCGCATATACCGTTTCTGGTGGCGGCTACGGTCGTAACACCGTGGGAGCGAGCGGCTTACGGCGGATTCTTCGGGGCCGGTGTGCTGCTGCTCGTTTCGATCGGCACGGCGATGGTGTCCAAGCGCGGGTGGCCGACGCTATTGCCCGCGGGCGCGATGATTGCGGCGCTGGCGGTCGGCATTACCGGGGCGACGCTGTCCGCGAGTGCGCCGCTGCCGCGACCGGCGGGCAGTCTGCTCGATCCCACCTCGGATTCGATCGGCGATCCATATCCGGAGCGGCAGTTGCCGATGACGACGAATTACTCACGGCCGCCGGTGAATCTGACCTTGACCACGCGTGGGGTGGCGGAGACGAGTCATCCCACCGAGCTGATCCTGTCGCTCACCGATGCGGCCACCGGGCGGCCCGTGGACGATCTGCTGGTCAATGATGACGCCCTACTGCACCTGATGATCGTCGGCCCGAACGGCAGTTTCTGGCATCGGCACCCGATTCGTACCGGACCGGGTGAGTATCGGATTCGCCTCACTCTCAACCAGTCCGGCGATTACGGGGTTGCGGCGGAGATCGCACGCCGCGGTGGCGGAGTGCAGCTACTGCGGTCCGCGCTGCATGTTTCCGGCGACTCCACCCCGGTCTCCGCTCCCACTCCCGCCGGGGCCGAGTTCGTGCCCACCGCGCTGGTTGCGGGCGAACCCGGCACGCTCACTACACATTTCGGCGGATCCTTGGATCTGCAACCCTGGCTCGGCATGGTCGGTCATCTCATTGCCGTCGGCCCACTGCCCGATGGGATACCCACCGGCTCGGCCGCCGCAGCCGCTCCGATCTGGGCGCATGCGCACGCCATGGCACCGATGCTCGCCCCCGGCGCGCAATTGCCGGACGAGACTGTCGCCGCGTACGGCCCGGATGTCTCGTTCACCTTCACTTTCCCACTGCCTGGCCGATATCTGGTCTGGGCGCAGGCCGAACGTGGATATTCCGTGCTGACCGTGCCCACTACGGTCGATGTCCGGGCGAAGGAGCCACAATGACCACTCGCAGGGGATTGCTGTTGGTCGCCGCCGCAGTGATCGTGGCGCTGGCGACCTGGTGGCTGTGGCCGAGCGATTCCGCACCGGCGCAGCGGATGACCGCCGGGCCGTACCGCGTCCAGCTGACCGTCAGCGACGGCTCGGCGCATACCGGCGATAATTCGGCCGAGCTGGAGATCACCGATCAGCAAGGCAAACCCGCTGCACCGGACCGGGTTTCGGTACAGCCCGCCATGCCGCAGATGGGCCATGCGGTGCCACCGGCCACCGCCGCCACCGTCACACCCGGCCACTACCGCGCCACCGTGAATCTGCCGATGCCGGGGCAGTGGGAGATCACGGTGGACCTGTCCGGCCCGCAGGGCACCGGGCGGGCCACCTTTTCGGTCCGAACCAACTGAGCCGTCGAACAACTGAGCCGTCCGAACCACTTGAACCGTCCGAGCCAACTGACCCGATCAGGAGCAGCACATGGACCTCACCGCATCCGGGCGCGGGATAACCACCTCGGTGGCCTCCCCCGCCACCTCCCTCCGCCCCTGGCTACCCGCGTCGATCCTGTTCGCCGCCACCATGACCTGGGCGGTCGGCGCCACCTGGGATATCCAGTGGCACAGCGACGTCGGCCCGGACACCTTCTTCACCCTGCCGCACCTGTTCATCTACGCCAGCGCGGCCATGGCCGGATTCACCAGTCTCGCAGTCATTCTTACTACCACGGCGGCGGGGCGCGCGGGCAGGAGCGTCGACGCGACCCTCGGCGGACCGGGCATCGGCGTCTTCGGCCGGACCTTCACCGCACCGCTCGGCTATCTGGTGACAAGCCTGGGCGCGGCGTCCTTCCTGTTGTACGGACTGTGGGATCTGTGGTGGCACAGCCTGTACGGCTTCGACGCGATCATCGATTCACCGCCGCACATCGGACTCTTCCTGTCCAGCACCGTCACCTCGGTGGGCACGGTCATCGTCTTCGCCGCAGCGCGCGAACAGCGGTGGGGGCAACTCGGTGCGCTCGTGTGCCTCGGGAATCTGCTGGTCTCCAGCACGATCACCGCGCTGGCCGTGCAGCGGCTCAGCGGCGGCACGATTCGATGGACCGTCGTGGTGACCGCATTCATGGCGCTGATTCTGCTGGTCACCGGCGCCTCGTTCCGCAAGGGCGGCGCGACGATCACCGCCCTCGCGGCGGCCGCCATGCAGGGCTTGTTCTGGTGGTTCGCGCCGTGGGCCGCACGGGCCTACGCGGATTTCGTGGGACTGCCTATGCGCGAGCATATTCGGGGAATTCCGGCGACCCCGGCATTGATTCCGCTGTGCCTGATCCCGGTGGGCATTGTCGTCGATCTGCTGTTGCGTCGTACCGGGCGCACCATCCGGCTGCTTCCGGTGCTGGCCGGCGCGCTCAGCGGCGCCATTGTCGCACTGTGCGCGCCCTGGCAGAACATCCTCATCTACGGCGGTTCCCTGCCCGTGACCGCGACCATTATCGGCACCACCGTCTTCGGCGCGATCTTCGGCGCCATCGCCGGTTTCCTCGGCCAGGGTTTCGGCGACATGCTGCGCCTCGCCGCCCCGACCATCGGAGCCCGCGCATGATCGCCCGACTGTTGTCCACCGCCGCAACACTTTTCGCCGTCCTGGGACTGCTGGCGACCGCTACCGGGACCGCCGCCGCCTATCAGCCGGTCGATATCGTGCACAGCGAGCACGTCCAAGCGGGTCCGTACAGCCTCACCATCGGATTCAGCCAGTGGCCGCTGCGGGCATTGCAATCACTGGATTTCACCTTCGATCCGGAAGGCGGCATCGCCGATAAGTCAGGCACCCTGACCACGATCCGGCCCAACGGCCAAATCAGCAAATCCCAGCCCCTCTCCCGCCACCCTCGTAAACACGAGGTCTGGGGTCTGGACGTCAGATCGCTTGATCAACAGGGCAATTGGACCTTTCGCTTCACCATCGACGGCCCGCAGGGCCAAGGTGTCGGCGAACTCCGTGACCTCACGGTCCTGCAGCAACCCGGTCCCCCGCTGTCCATCAGCTGGGCCGTGAGTTCCCTCCCGCTCCTGGGCCTGATCATCTTCCTGACCTACGCCTGGCGCCGCACCCGCCGCACAACAGCCGACAAGCGCGAATTGGTCGGTACCACCTGAGCATGAGGGCGGGGGTCGATTTGGTTGTCACTCAACGACTTCGACCACCGCTCGCATTGTCGCGTGTAATGATGGCCGATATGCCGCTCTACGTGCACGAGGCAGGCGATCGGGGAGCTCCCGCCGTGATTCTGCGCTGCCGCATTCACCTCAGGTCTGGCGCGGCTGGTGCCTGGGGTCGGACATGCCTGGAACGGCGAGCAGCCCGAACTCTTCACCGCCCTGATCCGCGCCCGCGTCACGGGCGGACCGCTGCTCACCGAGCTCCGCATTCCGTGATCCGGACCGCTCAGACCGACTTGTATCCGGGGTGTATGCCCGGTGTGAGGCCCTGATCGGCGGCGATGCGGCCGAGTAGTTCGGCGAGTTGCTGATGCTCTTCGTCGGTGAGGGAACGGCACAGCTGTGCCTCATTTTTAATGGCGACCGCGCCCAGTTCCCCCAGTGTCGCTTGACCTTTCGGGGTCAGATACAGGGCATGCAGGCGGCGGTCGTCCGGATTGCGCTTGCGTTCGATCAGGCCGCGCTCTTCGAGCTTGTCGGCGAACTGCACGAAGCGGCTGGGCGGCATACCCAGATCATCGGCGAGTTCGCGCTGACTGCGGCCGGGCCGGAAGACGAGCGCGCGCAGTAGGCCCGCCTGCGCCGGTGTCAGGTCCAGCGCTGCCGTGCCCTCGGCGAATCTACTGGCGGCATGGGCTCCGACCTGGGCAAGCAGGAATCCGACTGCCCTGGGTGTGCGGTGTCCGCCCGATCCTTCTTTCGTATCCACGACGCAATGGTAGCAGCGAAGATACGATTCCCCATTGACAATCGTTACAGTTTGTAATCATTATTGAGTAAGTACGGTTCACCCGAGCTTGAGGATCGCCGCCATGAGCACCACTACCGCCGCTCGCACCACCACCGCTCGTATCAACCCTGCAGTTCTCGCCCCCGTCCTCGCCTTCGCGGCGTTCACCATCGCCTACGTGGCCACCAATGCCGGCGTCCCGCACCCCGATGCCAGCGGCGCCGATGTGCTCGCCTACACGACCTCGCACACCGGACTGATCAATGCCGGAGCAGTGCTGATGCTGGTGTCGGCCACCCCGCTGGCCATAGCGGGCGCACTGCTGCAGCGCACGCTGCGCGCCCCGGCCATCGCCACCGTCGGCGCCGGGCTCGCTGCCGCCGCGCTCACCCTCAGCGCGCTGTTCGCCTGGGCCGGCGGACACCTCGCCGGCAGCAGCGCACCGGAATTGGCCCGCGCGATCGCCGACCTGGGTTATCTGACCGGTGGGCCCGCCTACTCCGCCGGGTTCGGACTGCTGATCATCGGGATTTCGATTCCGGCACTGCTGAATCGGCAGCTGCCGCGCGTACTGGTGTGGATCGGCTTCGCCATTGCCGCGGCCGCCGCGCTGTCCACGCTGGCCCTGGTTGCCTCGGGATTCGGTTACCTGCTGCCGGTGGTCCGGTTCGGCGGCCTGCTCTGGCTGATCGCCACCTCCGTAGTGCTGTCCCGGCGCTGAATTCACCTCCTTCCCTTTACTACTCATCGAAAGGCTCGATCTCATGTCCCTCAGCAGCTACACCGACCTCTCCGGCAAGACCGCGGTCATCACCGGCGGCTCCCGCGGCATCGGCGCACAGACCGCCCGCATGCTGGCCGCCCAGGGTGTGCAGGTCTGCGTTGTCGGCCGGGATGAGAAGGCGCTCGACGAGGTGGTAGCGCAGATCGGCGAGGCAGGCGGCACGGCGCTCGCGGCCGTCGCCGATGTCACCGATACGACTGCACTGGAACAGGTCCGGGATCTCGTGACGAGCCGGCTCGGCCACGTCGATATCCTCGCCGCCTTCGCCGGCGGTATGGGCGAGCCGGTGCCGACCCCGAATCTGACCGAACAGCGCTGGCGTCAGGTGCTGGACTCGGATCTGACCTCGGCGTTCCTGACCATCCAGGCCTTTCTCCCCGGCATGATCGCCCAGGGTTCCGGCAGCATCATCACCATGGCCTCGGCTGCGGGCCGCCAGCCCAGCCAGGCGAATCTGGCCTATGGCGTCGCCAATGCCGGACTGATCATGCTGACCCGGCATCTCGCTAATGAGCTCGGGCCCAACGGTATTCGTGTCAATGCCCTGGCTCCGTCCTCGATCCGCACCGAAAAGGTGGCCGCCCGCATGCCCGACGCCGTACAGCAGCAGGTCGCGGCCGCCCATCCGCTGCGCCGGCTCGGCCTGACCACCGATGTCGGCGAGGCCGCACTCTTCCTGGCCTCCGATGCCTCTTCTTACCTCTCCGGCATCACCATCGACGTGGCCGGCGGGCGGATCACAAACTGATTTGCACGCGAGGCTCATTCATCACACCGCAGATATCAGCCCCGAGTCCTGTGACCCGGGGCCGATGCGCGCCGCACTGCCACTGTCGGCGATCGTCGTCATACTCGGAGCCGACCCGGCCACCGCCCCCGCGTGGCTTCGACAGGAAGGGGTAGGGGTTTGGCGACCCGCTATCACCGCATTGCCGCCCAGGATCTGGGACGGCTCGCCGCGCTGAGCGACGGAATATTCGCTGTCGCAATGACTTTGCTGGTCCTGGATCTGCGCGTACCGGCCGCGCAGACCTGGCACGAGCGGCTGCTGTGGTCGACCGGTGCGGTATCGGACGAGGAACAGGTGTGGCATGCGCTCACCGACACCGGCCCGAAGTTCGCCATCTGCCTGCTGGGGTTCCTCACCCTGGGCATGTTCTGGATCGGACAGCAGACCCAGCTGAACCTGCTGACCCGCGCCGACCGTTCGCTGGCGTGGATCCACATCATGTTCCTGTTCGGAATCTGCCTGGTGCCCTTCGCGACCGCACTGCTGGCCGCGTTTCCGCAGTCCCGACTGGCGCTGCTGGTCTACTGGGTGGACCTGCTCTACCTCGGCCTGGTGCAGCTCGCGGGGCTGCGATACGCCCGGCGAGCAGAACTCTTCGCGGACACCACCACACCTGAAGACGTCACGGCGATTCGGCGTCGCATCGGCATCGTGCAATTGCTGTACGCCGTGAGCGTGGCGCTGTGCCCCATCAGCACCTACCTGAGCATCGGCGTGATCATCGCGCTACAGGTGAATTCGGCCGTATCCCCGCCGATTCGCCCCTTGAACAAATTCTGAAGCGGCGCCCCACCCGGCCGAACGTTGCGAAATCGGAGCCGCCACACTCCATTAGTGAGTTTCGTTACAGGACAACGCTATTCGCTCACTCCGAACACATACGGTTCATCGTTCAGTAACACGTTCTAGTTATGGTGGCCGGTGTGATCTTACGACGTGATCGTCCCGGCCTATCCGAGTTGCCGCGCGATCCGCGCGCCGACCAATATCCGATGCCCAGCGTGCCCGACGGCTGGTACGCGGTCCTGCGCAGCGCACATCTGCGCCGCGGCAAAGTTGTCAGCCTGCATTACTTCGGCCGTGCGCTTGTCGCCTTCCGCGGCAGCGACGGCGAAGTCGCCGTGCGTGATGCGCACTGCCCGCACTACGGCGCTCATCTGGGAGCCGGGGGGCGGGTGGTGGACGGCAAGCTCGAATGCCCGTTCCACGGCTGGCAATTCGACACCGACGGCTCCTGCGCCTCCGCGCCGTTCGCGGCCCGCGCACCCCGCGTGGCGCTGGGCGGGTTCCCGGTCCGGGAACACAGCGGGCTGATCTTCGTCTATACCGGGCCGGAGGAACCGACCTGGGAGGTACCCGTCGTCCCGGAGGCCACCGCCCGCGACTACGCCCGCCCGATCGACGATGTGCTGCAGGCCCGAATCCACGTGCAGGAGATGCGGGAGAACATCGTCGACGAATCCCACTTCCACCACATTCACGGTCAGAGCGAACCGCCCGTGCAGGAGCTGCACCCCGACGGGCCGTTCGCCGAGATCCACAGCCGGTTCCGCAAATCCGTGCTGGGGTACTGGCTCGACAACAGCTTCGATGTCTTCATGTACGGCCCCGGTGTCATGGTGGTGCGGACCAGCGGGCTGCTGATCACCATGACCGCGATCGCGCTCACCACGCCGATCGACGACACCACCAGCGAGCTGCGGATGCTGTACTACATCCAGCGTCCGGCCCGGGTACCATACGCCACTCCCCTGCTCAAACTGGCCTTCCGCATGGTGGCCCTGGACGAGGTGCGGGAGGAACTCGAAATCTGGGATCACAAGATCCATCGGCCCCGACCTGTTCTGCTGCCGCACGAGAAGGGCATCAAGGCGCTGCGGCGCTGGTACGCCCAGTTCTACTCCCCCGAATCACCTCAGGCACTCTCGAATACGCTACCGCAGAACGACTCCCGCGAATTGGAGACGTCCAGTTAGGTCACCGACGAAGAAGATACGGCCCGTGAGTCACCTCGCGGGCCGTACACAGACCGCCGACAGCCCCGGCGAGGTGGCGTGAACCAGCGCTAAGCGGCAGTGGCGAACTCGCAGTATCAGGCAGAGATTCCGACCGGCCGATCGCCCACGATCGACATGCGGTCCATGACGCGCCGCGCCGGGAAGTAGTCACTCGCGGCGTAGTGCTGGCAGGTCCGATTGTCCCAGATCGCAACGGTATTCGGCTGCCAGCGCAGCCGCACCTGGAACTCGGGACGCTGGATGTGGCGGAAAAGCAGGGCGCTCTGGGCCTGCAACTCGTCGAGCAGGCCGTCGCGTGATCCGAAGTGATACTTCGCCGCCGATCGGTTGGACTGACCAGCGGCGTTCTGCACATCCTGCAGGGTTACCGCGGCCAGTCCGCGTTCGGCGATGAGCCGCTCGGCAGCATCGATCATTGCCTTTCTTGCACCGCCCTGAGTCATGTTCCCGACATTAATACTGGAGTATTAATGCATCAAGCATAACGGGCGTATAACAACTCCTACTTAGTACTCAGTAAGTGGCGGCGCAGTCTGCATGCTCTGTGGGCGTGAAAGGAATCCCCATGGCCCGCACACTGACCCGCACGCTGGCAGCGCTGGCTGCCGCGACCTGCCTCGCGACCGCCGCGGCAGCCACCGCGACCGCCGCCCCGAGCGAACAGGCGGCCGGCACGACCGAATCCGTCTACAGCGCGCCCGGGCCGTGGCAGGTGACCGCGCAGCACGCCTTCGCGTGCTGTGACACGACCGGCGCGGCCTACGACGTGTGGTATCCAACCGACCTGGGCGCCAACGGTTTCCGGCATCCGATCATCGCCTGGGGCGATGGCACCCTGGCACTGCCGCACCAGTACACGTATCTGCTGCAGCATCTGGCCTCGTGGGGTTTCGTCGTGATCGCCCCCGAGAACGAGGCCACCGGGACCGGCGCCGACATCACGGCCGCCGCGAACTATCTGGTGCAGCAGAACTCGACCCCCTCCAGCATGTTCTTCCAGAAGTTGAACCCCGATGAGATCGGCGCGGTCGGCCACTCGCAGGGCGCTGTCGGCGCACTCAATGCCCTGATCAACTCGGGTGGTGCGATCAAGACCGCAGTCCCGATCGAGCTACCCGTGCAGCTGTCCTGCCTGCCCGGCATCTGCGCCGACACCCGCCGGATCGGCGCGGGCTCGGTGTTCTTCGTGAACGGTGCGCAGGACGGTGTCATCTCACCCTCCACACAGCAGCAGCCGTGGCAGACGAGCGGACTGCAGTCCGATCAGGCCTACTACGAGGCGACTCCGCCGACGGTGACCAAGGCCTGGGCCACGGTGAACGGCGCTGACCACAATGACGTGCAAGGTCAGCCCGACTGCGCGGCAGCGAGCTTCCCCTGTGCGCACGGGGTGTACAGCTATCTGGGCTACCCGACGGCCTGGCTGCTGGATCAGCTGACCGGTGACGCCCGGGCGCACAGCGTGTTCGTTTCAGGTACCGGCGAGCTCTTCGACCAGACTGCGAGCTGGAGCAATCAGATCAGCAATATCACCTCCTGACCACGGTGCGGGCTGTTGCCATCGCGACGTATCGCCTCGCCGGGCACAGCCCGCACCAGCGCTGCCCGATAGGCTCGTGCCGTGAGGCAGCGACAGCGTGGCGGGCGAGCCGCCCAGGCGGAAGACCGGCGGGAATCCATCCTGCAGGCCGCGATGGAGGTCATCGCGGAACGTGGCTATCGCGGCGCATCGCTGGCCGCGGTAGCCGAACGGGTCGGGCTGACCCAGCCCGGACTGCTGCACTACTTCCCCAGCAAGGAATTGCTGCTGATCGGCGTGCTCGAAGCCCGCGACCGCTGGGATATCGCCGCCTTCCCCGCGAAGTCCGAAAGCTCTTGGCGCGTAGCCGATGTCGAGCAGCTGGTGGATTACAACGCCATGCGCCGCGGCCTCGTACAGACCTTCTCCGCCCTCGCAGGCGAGAGCGTCACCGACGACCATCCGGCACGGGAGTTCTTCAAAGACCGCTACGTGGACGCCCGCGCGGCACTCGCGGACGTCCTGCGCAATGAATTCGGCGACCGCCTACCCGGCGGATTGACACCGGAACAGGCTGCGCCACTGCTGGTTGCGGTCATGGACGGCCTGCAGACACAGTGGCTACTGGATCCGGAGGCCGTCGACATGGCTGCCGTATTCCGGGACTTCACACCCCTACTGGGCGTACGGGACCAGATCGCCGGGCCCGATGAGTCCGACGAGGACAAGCCCGTGCTCACGGTGTCCGTGCAGCATCCGAGCTAGCGGCGGAATTCAGCCGCGGCCGAACAGGGTTCCGCCATTGATCTGCAGGATTTGGCCGGTGGTCCAGCCTGCCTCGGGGGAAGCGAGATGGGCTATGCCTGCGGCGATTTCGTCGGGGGTGCCGGGACGGCCGAGGGGAATCTGTGAGACTCGGTCGGCTTCCAGTTCCGCGGTGAGGCGCTCGGCCCAGAATTCGGTGGCGGGGACGAAGCCGGGCGCGACGAGGTTGACGGTAATGCCTTGTGGGGCAAGCTGTTGCGCGAGACCCATCGTCCAGCCGTGCAACGCGGCCTTGGCTGCGCCGTAGGGGCCCGCACCGCGCAGTGCGGCGATGGAGCTGACCGAAACGATTCGACCGCCCGGGGCGGTGAAATGGGGAATGAGGGCCTCGGTCAACAGGACTGCCGTGATGACGTTCAAGCGGAAGGTGTCGGCATAAGCGTCAGCGAGGGCAGCCAGCCCGTCCGGCTGCTGCGCGGGATTGCCGCCCGCATTGTTGACCAGTACGTCGACGGAGCCGCCCGCCGCGATCTGCGCGTCGCGGAGTTCGGGCTGGAAGATCGCGGAGGCGCGCAATTCGCCCCAGGCCGTGCTGTTCTCGACAACCACCGGGGTATCCTGCAATTCCCGCAGCAGGGTCTGCTTGAGGTGCCCGCGCGGATCGACTTCGGGATCGGCGTCCACCTCGGTGTACTGCTCGGCCCGCGTACTGATGAACTCCAGCGTGCTCGACACCACACCCGCTCGACCACGGAAGTGGTAGTAGATCAGCGCGGTCTATACGCCGGCCTCCGCCGCAAGCTCCTCGACCCGCAGCCCGCGAATGCCACGCTGTGCGACAACCCGGACGGCGGCCTCCAGAATGCCGGTACGACGAGACATTCGCTCACTTTCCACGGGGCTCAGGGTTCGACGACAATCCACCTAGCGCAGAATTCTGACCAATTGTTCAGTCAGCAAGCTCATCGTCGAGCCCTGGTACCGCGCCGCCGCTCAGGCGCGGCGGTCGACGGCCGCCCAGGCCGTGAGTGCGACGACGCTCGAGACGACCGCTACCGCCGGCCACGCGCCGATCTTCTTCGCCAGCGGATGCGAGGCGCCCATCGCACCGATCGACAGGCCGGTCAGTGCCGCAGCGCCGCCCGTTCCGACCGTCTTGCGCCACCGCGGGAATGCCGCCGCCGTACCCGCCGCGAACACCGCCCCGCCCAACTGCCGCTGCTTGGTGGCCTGCGCGAGCGCGAAGCCGCCGGTGAGACCACCGGCAGCCAGCAGGGATGTCGGTAACGCGGAAATCCGAGCCATGTCACTACCTCCGAAAGACAGTAATTCGAACGAACACCATCGACGGTAACCGGAGGACAAACCGCCGGTTCAGCCGGGAGGGCCGGGACCCGCGCCGGAGTCAGATTTCCGAGTTATTGCCGCGAGCGCGGTCCTCGTACGCCTTTCGCTTGTCCGTGTCCACGCCCTCGAGAAACACGTGGTCCATTCCGAGCAGTCGGCTTGTGTACTCGGCCAAGGGTTTCGGAATGAACCTCATCGAAGTCACCAGCAGGCCCGCCACTCTGGTGACCGCTACCCGCGGCTTCGGGGCCGCGATGAGGGCGACGATCGCCGCGGCGATGTCCTCGGGTTCGGCGTTCCTGAGCACCTTCGGCCCGGTGGTGCCCGCGGTGAGTTCGGTATTGGTGAAGGTGGGCAGCACCACGGAGAACTGAACACCCGTGCCGCGGTGCTCCATTCGAGCGGAGTCGGTGAAACCCAGGACGGCGTACTTGCTGGCGCAGTACGTCGCCAGGCCGGGGGTCGGGCTTTCGGCAGCGAGCGAAGCGATATTGATGATGTGGCCGGTGCCGCGCCGGACCATGCGCTGCGCGGCCAGCTTGCTGCCGAGAATCACACCGTAGACATTGATGTCGAGGATGCGCCGGGTCAGCTGGTCCGGCTCTTCGATCAGCTTGCCGGCGGGCATGATTCCGGCATTGTTGATCAGCACGTCGATGGGACCGAGCTCCTGCTCGACGCGGTCGAGAAACGCCTCGAACGAGTCGGGCGCGGTCACATCCAGCTTGCCGTACACGTCCAGGCCGAGGGCGGTGCCGGACTCCTTCAGCTTGGCTTCGTCGACATCGCCGATCGCGACCTTGGCACCGAGCTGATGCAGCGCGGTGGCGGTCGCGAAGCCGATTCCTCGTGCGCCGCCGGTGATGACGATGATTTTGCCGCGAATGACGGATATTCCGGTCATGCTTTTTCTCCGTACAGCTTGTCGATCTCCGTGGCGTACCTGGCAACGATCGGCTTGCGCTTGAGCTTCATGGTGGGAGTCACGGTGTCGCTGCCGGGTTCCCAGATGTCGGGCAGGATCGTGTAGTTCTTGATCTGCTCGACGCGCGCCAGAGTGCTGTTGGCTGCCGTGATGCCTGCGGCGACCTCGGCCACCACCTGCGGATGTGAGTGCAGTTCGGCCACCGATGTGGTTGGCAGTCCGTGCTTTCCGGCGAATGCGGCGATGGCCTCGGGATCGAGCGCCACCAGGGCGACGATGTACGGGCGCTGGTCACCGATGGCGATCACCGAGCCGATCAGCGGGCAGGCGACCGCTACCGCGTTCTCGATATGCGTCGGGGACATGTTCTTGCCCGACGAATTGATGATCAGTTCCTTCTTGCGATCGACGATCTTCACAAAACCGTCGGCGTCGATGGTGCCGATATCGCCGGTATGCATCCAGCCCTCGGAATCGATTGCCTCGGCGGTCTTTTCGGGATCGTTGCGGTAGCCCTTCATGAGCATCGGGCCGCGCACCAGCAATTCGCCGTCCGCGGCGACCTTGATCTCCGCGCCCGGCACCGCGCGACCGACGGTTCCGACTCGAATGTCATCGGGGCGGTTCACCGTTGCCGCAGCGGTCAGCTCGGACATACCCCACGCCTCGCATACCGTGATTCCGAGACCCAGCATGAACCGATGCACCTCGGGTGGAATCGGCGCGGCGCCGGACACACCGATGCGCACCTGGTCCAGCCCGAGCTTCTCCCGCACCTTCGACAGCACCAGTTTGTCGGCGACCAGGTACTGCGCCTGTAGCGCCGGCGAAATCGGCAGGCGGTCCGTGCTCCGCCGCGCCCGCTCCCGGCCGGTACTCAGGCCCCAGCCCGCCAGTGCGCGTTTGATCGGGCTGGACTCGGCGGCCACCGACCCCTCCAGTGCGGCCTTGACCTTCATCCACATCTGCGGGACGCCGACGAACAGGGTCGGCCGTGCGTCGCTCAGCGCCTCGAGCACCTGCTTGCGATCGGCGACGGTCGTAATCTGCACGCCGCGAAGCAGATTCGCGTAGTGCGCGATCCACCGGTTCGCGGCATGCGCATCGGGCAGATACGACACCACGCGGTCGCCCGGGCCACAGCTGCCGAGCTCATCGATCAACTGCGCATTCGCCATGAAGTTCGCGTGGGTGAGCTCGACGCCCTTCGGCATACCGGTGGTGCCGGAGGTGTAGACGATGGTCAGGACATCGCCCGCTGCGACCGCGCGCCAGGTGGCGTCGAAATCGAAATCCGTTGCGGGCGCGGCCTCGACGGCGGCGAGGCCGATGGTGCCCTCCGGCTCTCCATCGACGCAGATCACGTGCTCGACCTTGCCTCCGAGCGCGGCGGCCGCGAGAACAGCTGGCACGAACTGCTTTTCGCAGATGACCACGCGATTCTCGGCATTCCCGAACAGATATGCCAGCATTTCCGGCGGGTTGGTGTTGTACATGGAGAACGGCGTCGCCCCGGCGTGCAGCACGGCGGTATCGCAGACGTGGAACTCCGGTCTATTGGTCAGCATCAATGCGACGGTGTCCCCCGGCCGCACGCCGAGTCCCGCCAATCCTGCTGCGACACTGCGGACTTGCTCGCCGTACGCACGCCAGGTGACCCGGACCAGGTCACCCGGAGTGCGCAGCGCGACGCGGTCCGCATACCGCGTCACATTCTGTTGGAATGCTTCGCAGAGAGTGCGCGGCGTGCTCGGTCCGGTCGTTTCTTCCACTTCGAATCTCCCACTCATCCTGCTTGGTGGTTCCGGCCGCCGAGCGTCGCATCGAGGAACGGCAGCATGTACCCGGCCAGTCCCGCCGGATCGTCGAGCTGCGGGCAGTGCCCGGATTCCGGCATGACTACGAGCGTGCTGCCGGGCACGGACGCGTGCAGTCGTCTACTGGCGTGCACCGGGATGATCCGGTCTCTTCTGCCGTGCACGACCAGCAGCGGGCACGCCAACCGCGTCGTGTCGTACCCCGCGGCGGTCTCCACCGCGACCTGCTGCGCCTGTACCAGCAGCTCACGCACATGCGCCAGATCCGGGGCCTGATCGGCGAAACGAGCAACGACGACGGGATCGGCGGCCTTCGGATGGCGGTACAGCAGATAGGCGAAACCGGCACGCACCGCCCGGTTGTGTAGTGCCCCCGGCGTGCGCAGCCGAGTCGGCAGCAGCCGAAGTGGATCTCTACCGCGACGCGCCACACGAATCAGCCAGTGCGAGGCGAGGATCGGCTCGTCGATCGCGACAACACCGCGAATGGCCCGGGACCCGCGCGAGGCAGCTCGCACCGAGGCGCACGCCCCGAGCGAATTGCCCGCCAGCACACAGTCACCGAGCTCGGTGACCAGCGCATCGACGAAGGCATCGAGCTGCGGCAGAATCTCCCCCGGCGCCCGAGCATCGGCCTCGCCGAAGCCGGGCATATCGACAGCGAGGGTGGCGCGCCCCGCCATCGCCGGTTGCCCCATGAGCTCACGCCAGGTCTCGGCGCTGTCCATGAAGCCGTGCAGCAGCACGATCGGCACTCCACTGCCCGCAGTGGAAAGCACACGGGTATGCACGCCGTTGTAGCACGCCCGTGATTCGGTGATCATCGTCCGAGTAGCCCCTTCGCGATGTGGGTGACTTGGACCTCATTGCTGCCGGCGTAGATCATCAGCGATTTCGCGTCCCGCGCAAGCTGTTCCACGCGGTACTCGCTCATATAGCCATTGCCGCCGAACAGCTGCACCGCGTCCATCGCCACGTCGGTGGCCGCCTCGGAGCTGTAGAGCTTGATGGCCGAGGCCTCGGCGAGGCTGAGCGGTGTGCCCGCCGCGCCCATCTCCAGTGCGCGGAAGACCATGTTCTGCACATTGATTCGCGCGATCTCCATCTTCGCCAGCTTGAGCTGGATCAGCTGGAAGTCGCCGATTCGCTTGCCCCACAACTCCCGTGACTTCGCATAGTCGATGCTCAGCCGCTGACACTCCTCGATAATGCCCAGCGACATGGCGCCCACGCCGACCCGTTCGAAGACGAAGTTCGCACGGGCGCTGTCGCGACCGTCACCGCCCTTGTTCTCCTCGGTCTCCCCGAGCAGGCGATCCTTACCGACACGCACATTGTCGAAGAACAGCTGCCCGGTCGGCGAGGAGTGCATGCCCATCTTGCGGAACGGCTTGGACTGGGTCAGTCCCTCCATGCCCTGGTCCAGTACGAAGGTCAGGACCGGACGGGTGCGCTTATCGGCATCGGTGCCGTCGTCGAGCTTGGCGTAGACCACGAGGGTGTCGGCGTACGGCCCATTGGTGATGAAGGTCTTCTGACCGTTGAGGATGTAGTCCGCGCCGTCACGCTTGACGCTGGTTCGCATGCCGCCGAAGGCATCCGAGCCCGCATCGGGTTCGGTGATCGCCCACGATCCGACCTTGTCGAAGGTCAGCAGGTCCAGCGCCCACCGCTCCTTCTGTGCGGTGGTGCCGCGACTCATAATGGTGGTCGCGGCCATGCCGACGCTGACCCCGGCTGCGGTGGAGACGCCCATGGCGACCTTGCAGATCTCGGCGAAGGCCACGAAGGCCATCGACATCGGCATACCGCCACCGGACTTCTTCTTACGTGGCGGCAATTCCTCACCCGCGGCGAGCGCGGCGGCCTTCGCCTTCTCCCGGGCAATCGTCTTGAAGAAGCTGTCGCGCGCCATATCGGCAATGCCGAAGGCGGTGAACATCTTTCGAATGATCTCGTAGGGCGGAAGATCGCCGTGCTCGAGCTCATCGATAGTGGGACGAATCTCCTGATCGATGAAACCTTTGATGCTGTCGCGAATCATCAGATCGGTCTCGGACCACTCGATCATGATGTACTCCTTTGTACGAGAAGCTGATTCAGTTGGGCAGGCGGTCGGCGATATCGTCGATCAGCCACGGACCTTCGGCCTCGATGGTCTTGATGTCGTGCCAGCCCGCGAGGGTGGAGATGGCGCCGCCCTGCACCGCGAACATCTGCCCGGTCAGCGGGCACTTCTCGGTAGCGAGGTAGGCCACGACCGGCGAGATATTGGCCGGGCTGAAGTAGTCGAACTCGCCCTCCTCCACCTCTGCGGAGAAGATCGCGCCCATGCCCGGGGTCGCCTCGGTGAGCCGGGTGCGGGCAATCGGGGCGATGGCATTGACCCGCACGCCGTAGCGCTCGAGCTCATCGGCGGCGACCAGGGTCAGTGCGGCGATCCCCGCCTTGGCCGCACCGTAATTGGTCTGACCCGCCTGCGGCACCGTGGTTCCCGAGGCGGAGGCGGTATTGATGACCGCCGCATTGGGCTGATTCCCGGCTTTGGACTGCGCCTTCCAATAGGCGGCCGCATGGTGCAGTACCGCGGCGTGGCCCTTGAGATGCACCGCGAGCACCGAATCCCACTGCGACTCCGTCATGGCGGCAATGAAGCTGTCGCGCAGAATGCCCGCATTGTTGACGACGACATCGAGGCCGCCGAACGTGCTGATCGCCTGCGCGACAAGCGCTTCCGCACCAGCCCACGTCGCGACATTGTCGGTATTGGCGACGGCCTTGCCACCCGCGGCGATGATCTCGTCGACAACCTGCTGTGCGGGCCCGATATCGGAGCCCTCACCGGAGTTGCTGCCGCCGAGGTCGTTCACCACGACCGACGCGCCCTCCTTCGCGAAAAGGAGCGCATGCTCACGGCCGATGCCGCGGCCCGCGCCGGTAATGACGGCGACGCGTCCTGCCAGTGCACCCATGGTCTTCACTCCTCATTCACTTTCGCCGCAGCGAGTTTCAGTCGGCGATTTCGGCCAGGCCGTCGGTGATGACGAAGTCGTCACCGCGGGCGGTCTCGAAGGCGTAGGTCGTCACGCCGTTCTCGGAGCCCTTGCGCCAGATCCGGGTCTCCAGATCGTCCCCGGGGATCACCATCTTCGAGAAGCGCACCGCAAATCGCTTGAGCCGGTGCACATCCGACCCGCCGACCTGGGTCAGCACCGCCCAGGAGGTGAAGGCCATGGTGCACAGGCCGTGCGCGATGATGCCGGGCAGACCGGCGTCCTTCGCGACTTCCTCGTCCAGGTGGATCGGCATCGGATCGCCCGAGGCGGGCGAATACCGGAACGTCTGATCCGCATCGACATGCTGCACGAGCGTGGCCAGTGGCGCGGACTCTCGCAGGCTCGGATCGAATTTGTGACCCGGGGTGAGCTCACCCTCGATCTTGCCCGCATCGAAGCCGCGGAAGAACATCGTCACGTACTGCTCATTGACGAGTTCGCCCGATTCCGTGCGGCATTCGATGAAGACCGCCGCACGGGTGCCGTTCGGCAGACCCTCGTAGCCGGTCATCTTGGCCCGCGAGATCAGCGTATCCCCCGGCCGGATCGGCCGATGGAAGCGGAAGTCCTGCTCGCCGTGCACACCTCGCGCGATCAGCTCCAGCGGCACCACCTCGAGCGCGGGGGTGAGCAGCGAGTCGAAGACCGGGACGATGGCGAAGACCGGCGGCGCGAGTTCGCCGCTCAGATGCGCCTCGATCGGATCATTGGTGGCCTGCGCGTAGGCGATGAGGCGGTCGCGGTCGACCTCGAACTTCTCCTCGTCGCTCCAGACCTGCAGACCGGCATCGTCGAATACCGGTGCGTCGTCGGACATTTCGCTATCCCTTTCGACCGGCGAATCAGGCCGCTACGCCGACGGCGAGCTGGTCCAGCTGCGCGACGGACTTGTCCAGCTGCTTGCCGAAGTCCTTCTCGACCGCCTTGCCGAGCGCGCCCTTGATCAGCGCGCCTTCGAAATCGCCGATGACGGAGAACTTGGAGCCGCCCGCGGCGGGCTCGACGATGAAGGAGAACTCCACCTTGACGCCCGCCATGCCGGTGCCCGCGAGCGTGATCTTCGAGCCCTCGTCGAACGCGGTGACGTCCCACTCGAGCTTATTGGCCATGCCGAGCATGACGATCTTCTCGACCAGCTTGGTGCCGACCGACAGACCGACCGGAGGCTGCTCGAGCCAGCCGTCATGGATGGTGAACCACTTGTCCCACGTCTGCGGGTCGGAGATGACGCTCCAGACGGCGGCAGGGGTGGCGGCAAGATCCTTGGTGGCTTCGACGTGTCCCATTGCTGTTCTCCTCGTTAGGTTTTCGGAAGTTCTCAGTGCAGTCGCGAATGACGCTTCGCGAGCTCAGCGTTCTGCGCGCTGATAGGCCGTGACGACGGCAGCGCCGCCGAGACCGATGTTGTGCTGCAGGGCAGCGGTGACGCCTGCGACCTGGCGCTTGTCGGCGTTGCCGCGCAGCTGCCAGGTGAGCTCGGCGCACTGCGCCAAACCCGTTGCGCCCAAAGGGTGTCCCTTCGAGATGAGCCCGCCGGACGGGTTGACAACCCAGCGCCCGCCGTAGGTGGTGTCCCCCGCGTCGATCAGGGCCCCGGCTTCACCCGTGCCGCACAGCCCCAGGGCTTCGTACAGCAGCAGCTCATTGGCGGAGAAGCAGTCGTGCAGCTCGATGACCTGGAAATCCTGTGCGCCGAGCCCGGATTGCTCGTACACCGACTGCGCGGCCTGCACATTCATGTCGTAGCCGATGATGTTCTTCGCGGTGCCGTCGAAGCTGGATTCGAAGTCGGTGGTCATGGCCTGGCCGACGATCTCCACCGCCTGGCCGGCGAGCCCGTGCTTGTCGACAAACGCCTCGCTGGCCAGAATGGCCGCGCCGGAACCGTCCGAGGTGGGCGAGCACTGCAGCTTGGTCAGCGGGTCGTAGATCATCCGCGAGCCGAGGATTTCGTCGAGCGAGTACTCGTCCTGGAACTGCGCGTACGGATTGTTCACCGAATGCATGTGGTTCTTGTGGCCGATCTTGGCGAAATGCTCTGCGGTGGTGCCGAATTCCTTCATATGCTCGCGGCCGGCCGCGCCGAACATCCAGGGCGCGGGCGGGAAGAGCACCTCGGAGATCTGCGCCAGCTTCTCCATATGGTTGGCCAGCGGCTGCTCGCGGTCCTCGTACATGGTGCCGAGCGAGCCCGGATTCATCTTCTCGAAGCCGAGCGCCAGCGTGCAGTCCGCGAGGCCGCCCTTGATGGCCCGCGCGGCGAGGTAGAGCGCGGTGGAGCCGGTCGAACAGTTGTTGTTGACATTGGCGACCGGGATGCCGGTCATGCCCAGCTCGTACACCGCGCGCTGCCCGGAGGTCGATTCGCCGTAGACGTAGCCGACGTAGGCCTCCTGCACCTCGCGGTAGTCGATGCCCGCATCCGCGAGTGCCTTGGTACCCGACTCGCGGGCCATCTGCGGGTAGTCCCAGCCGCTGCCGTCCTCGTTCTTCCGCCGCCCCGGCTTCTCGAACTTCGTCATCCCGACCCCGACGACATAGACCTTGTTCGCCATTGCACACCTCCTGTTGCGGTACCCGGACGCGCTGCCGACGCAGGGTCTCTGGATTTAGAATTAACGTACATCTCTGTATGTAACTTGGCAATAGCGCATTCCCAGTCATTCTTGTTGATATGATGTGAATCAGAATTAGTCATATGCTGGCGCAGGTAGCGGCACTGCGCCAGCCTCGGAACCAGCAAGACGGCCGGGTACGACACAGCCGATCCGGGTCGAGGTAACATCACACGCTCGCCATCGGGCGAGGAATCGGAGGCGATGGCGCGGTGAGCGGGTCGAACGAGCGAACCCTCGGTGACCCCATTCGCGGCACGCGGCCCGCGAATCGGCGGCAGATGATCTTGCGGGCGGCAGCGGATCTGTTCTACGAGAACGGCTATGCCAAGGTCGGCATGGGCGATGTCGCGGAGGCGGTGTCCATCGGCCCCTCGGCGCTGTACCGGCACTTCCGCGGGAAGCAGGATCTGCTCGTCACCGTTGTCGGCGAAGCGCTGGGCACCATGGAATCGGTCCTGCGCACCGCGACCGCCGCGGATCTGCCGGCCACCATCGCGGTCGCGACCCTGCAGCACCGCAGGGTCGGCGTGCTGGTGCGGCGCGAATCCCGGCAGCTGTCCAAGGACGATCGCGCCTCGATCAGGGTGTCCACCAAGCGAATCGGCGCGCGCTTCGCCGAACTGATCAGCGAGCGCCGGCCCGGCCTCGCCCCCGCCGAGGCCGATCTGCTGGCCTGGTCCGCCCTGGCGACCGCGAACAGCTTTTCGTTCCACAGTCTTGCACTGCCCGAGCCCGCATTCATCGCGCTGATCGAAGAGCTCATCGCGACCGTCGTCGATGCGCCGATCGTGCTGCCGATCGAGCCCGCCGACCACATCCCACATGCCGGTCTGGCCCGGCAGTCCCGCCGCGAGGCCATTCTCGCCGAGGCCACCCGGCTCTTCGCCAGGAACGGATTCGCGGGCGTGAGCCTGGAGGAAATCGGCGCCGGCGTGGGCATTTCGGGGCCGAGCGTCTACAACCACTTCCCGGCCAAATCCGACATCCTGATGGCCGCGGTCTTCCGCGGCGACGAGTGGCTGCAGATGGAGATGAATCGCGCGTTCGCGCGGGCGACGGATCCGCGCGACGGCATGCTGCGCCTGCTGCACAGCTACAGCGCATTCGCCTTCGAGAGCCCCGATCTGATCCAGCTGCTCATCTCCGAATCCATGCACCTGCCCGAGGCCGAACGGCATCGAGCCAGGTCCACGCAGCACGCCTACATCGCGGAGTGGGTGCACCTGCTCATCCAGGTGCACCCGGGCCTGGATGCGGTCACCGCGCGAATCCGGGTGCAGGCGGCGCAAACCATGATGAACGACATCGCGGTCATGCCCCATCTACAGGCCCAGCCCGGGATCGACAAGGCGCTGCTGGAACTGGGCGCACGACTGCTGGGGCTCGCGGGCGCCGGACTTCGGAATGCGCCGGTGGCTCAGGCGACTCGGTAGGGCGTCCCGTACTCCGGAACGATCACTTTGCTCGAGGGGCTGGCGGCGCGGACGGCGGCGACAAACGCATCACGGCGCTGCAGATCCCGGTCGCCGATGGGCGGCGGGTTCTGCAGTGGGGATTCGAAATCGTCCCAGTGCACCGGAACCACCGTTGCGGGATGGTTCAGTGCCCGCAGGAGACGGCCGATGTAGTCGTGGGTGACATCGGCGGCATTGACCGCGATCATCGCCACATCGGGGTTCAGGCCCCGCACATTGCGCTCCACGAAATCGCTTGCGCCCATGAAGAAGATCGACGGGCCGTCGCGCAGTGACAGCTGGAAGTTCAGGGTGTCGCCTTCGGGGAGATCGGCGATCGTCGCGGGCGGGTCGGTGCGGCCGGTGCGGACACCGGGGAACGGAATCCCGTAGGTGGCGGTCCGGCTGTGCAGTGATCCGACGACTTCCATTGTGTAATCACCGAAGTCGAGAATCTCGCCGCCCTTCAGAGTGCTCAGCTGACCCGGCGGCACGCCGCAGGCCGTCGCCAGGTTGTAGGTGGTGAGGGTGCCGTGGACGCGCGCTCCGGTGCGGGTCGCGATATACGGGACATCGTTGAAATGGTCCCAGTGGGTGTGCGTGACGAAAACGTGTTTCGGCGCCCCGACGTGCGGATCGATGGCGGCCGGGTCGACGCGCAGCGGGGTGGCGGGGTCGAATGCGCCGGTGGCCAGACCGACCGGGAAACGGGTCAGATAGGGGTCGATCAGCAGGGTGTCCGCGCCGATGTCGATGCGCCAGCCCGAGACGCCGAGCCAGCGTAATTCCGCTGTGGCAGCGCCGCTTTCCGGTCCGTGCCGGTTCGAGTCGTCGCGGCGCAGCAGGGTTACCGCGCCGACGGTCCCGGCGGCGGTCGCGCCGACTCCGGCGGTGGCCGCCATGCGGAAGAAGCGCCGGCGATCGATACGAGAGTTCATGGCACGACCAAAGCAGTCGCGGCCCGGGCCTGTCCAAGATCAAAAGGCGAATTACCTGATATGCGAATCGATATCAGAGCACTTCAGCGGGCATGCGAAGCTGATCTACCGCCGTCCGGGCAGCGCGGCTCATAGCCAGATCCACATCGATCCGCCGCGAACCAAGCTCCTCGGTGCGGGCGAATACCGCGACCGCATAGCGACCGCCGTCCGGGTACTCGACCACCCCGGCCTCCATATGCAGTCCGGGGAGCGTCCCGGTCTTGGAGGCCACCTGCACCTCGTCCGGGAAACCGGCGGCCAAGCGGGTCCAGAACAATTGCCGCCGAAGCAGATCCCTGGTGGCCGCGCAGGCGGCGGCCGCACCGGCCTCGTCCCGCCAGATCTGGCCGAGCAGGCCGGTGATCTCACGCGGTGTGCTCGAGGTGGTGTGGTCGGGCTGGAAGACCCGCATGGTCGCCACCTGCGCCCGGGTGAGCGCCGGATAGATCCGGGCGAATTCGCCGCCGTCGGCCGCGCCCACATCCGCGAGCATGGATTCCAGCAATTCGCGCGGCCCGCCGATCACGCGGGTGCGGTCCAGGCCGAGTTCGGCGGCCAGCAGGGCGGGCGTCTCCACGCCGATGCGGCGCAGGAGGAGGTCTGCGGCGGTATTGTCGCTCACCGACATGGCGAAGAACGCCAGGTCACGCAGCGATATCTCGATATCGTCCTGACAACCCGCGGTACCCCAGCCGCCCAGCCGATCGCCCGCTCGCACCAGCACTCGCTCGGTCGGATCCAGCTGTCCGGCCGCGCACTGCCGGCAGAACTCGAGTACCAGCAGGATCTTGAAGATCGATGCGATCACCACCTGGTCACCGGCGTCCACCTCGATCTCGCGGCCGCTGTCGATATCGACGGCATGCAGCCACCCCCGGACCGGGATCGCCGCGAAGGTTTCTCGAATCCGTTCCGCTGTCGCCACCCGATCACGGTAGCCGCAGGCGCGACTCATATCGGATGCCATATCGTTGCCGGGTGGATTTGGCCCGGCACCTGCACTACTTCCTGGTTGTCGCGGAGGAGCTGCATTTCGGCCGCGCCGCCGAGCTGCTCGGGATGGCACAGCCGCCGCTGAGCCAATCGATTCAGCGGCTCGAACGGGAGCTCGGGGTGCCGCTGTTCGACCGTTCGCGCCGCCGGGTGGAACTCACCGTCGCGGGCAGCCTACTGATCGACGAGGCGCAGCGGTTGCTCGCCGCCGAGGAACGATTGCGCACTGTCATGCGCAAGGCGCGGGCGGGCGATCTCGGCACGCTGCGCGCCGGGGTGCCGCCGGATCTCTCCGCTCCCGTACTGCACGCGCTACTGAGCCGAATCGACGCCGAAATACCCGGTCTCACAGTGGATCTACTGGAATTGACCACCGCGGAACAACTTCGAATGCTCGATACCTCGAGCCTGGATGTGGGGATGGTGGATCAGCCGATCGACCGCCCCGACCTGCACTGCGGTTCCGGCGTCGAATTACCGCTCGGCGTGGTGCTGCCGCGCACGTCACCGCTGGCTCGGTCGGCCGAGGTCGATCTCGCCGACCTCAGCGGGCACGATCTGGTGCTCTTCCCCCGCGAAACCGCACCCGATTGGCACGATCTGCTGTTGGAGCACTGCCGTGAACACGGTTTTGTACCGGCCGGCATTCGGCACGCCCGGAATCCGGAATTTCTGCTCGGCCTGGTGCTGGCCGGGCATGGGGTAGCTCTCGATCAGGAATCGACCGCACGCCGCGAGCCCAGAGTGGCATGGCGGCCGCTCAGGGGCCGCCCGCTGCGCCGTCGCCTGTCGATGGTGTGGCCGGGCACCGGCACCCATCCGGCGGCTACTCGATTCGCCGAGATCGCCACCCGGGTGGTCGCCGGGGATATGGCGCGTACGCCACTGGCCGCGCCGGGTGCGGCAGCTCCGTGGTCCGTCGTCTACACGCCGCACCCACGGAACTGATCACCCCGGTGAAATTACTGCCGGCTGAACAGGCCCCGGCTGGTAGACCCCGACACCGGGTTCGAGCACGAACAACGCTGCGCGACAGGCACATCGCCGAGTACTTCCTCGACATGCTCGCCGCAGCCCTGGAAGGAGGGCTTACCGCAGCTCTGGCAGACGATCCGCTGACACACGCGATCTCCTATGACATCGTTGGTGATTAATACCTAGACGGGGTATTGCCCGGAGGAGGGTATCAACGGCGCATGTCAGCGCTGTCACCCGTCACCGAGAAGTGCACGGATATCCCCGTCCCTGACTACCAGGGTAGCCTCCGTCCACGAAGCGGCGGACAGCGCCCGACCGTCGGCGCGGCGCGGACGCATCCACCCCGGGGCGGAACGCGGGTGGGAATGGGACTCGCCGCCCCGGCCCGTGGGTGGTTCCGCGGCCGTATTCACCTGGTGCACCGTGGGATACATGATGCGGATGGGTACCGGTATTCGAGTGGGGGCAGTACTCACCGGTGTGTTGCTGGTGACGGCGGGATGTTCGGCTACCGATGGGGACGGAGCACCGGCGCTGACGTGGGGATCGTGCCCACCGCCCGCCCCATCCACGACCACCGCGCCCGTGGTGGTGGACCCCGGCCAGCAGTGCGCGAAAATGACTGTGCCGGTGGATTATTCCCACCCCCGCGCGGATACGCTGCAACTGACCGTTTCCCGCCTGCGGACCAGCAAACCGGGCGAGCGTCTCGGGGATCTGATCATCGGTCAGGGCGGGCCCGGTGAACCCGGTCTGGACCTGCCCAGCGAGGCGCTGACCACATTGCCGGCGGCCGTCCGCGATCACTTCGATCTGTACGGACTGGACTATCGCGGGATGGCCGATAGCTCGCCGATTCAGTGCGGTATCGACGAATCCGATCGGCGGGCGCTGGTGGGTGTGCCGTATCCGGCGCCGAACGGGGATATCACCGAGGATATCGCCCGCGCGCACCGCATTGCCGAGGCCTGCCTACAGCACGGCGGGACGGTGCTGCCGCACCTCACCACCGCCGATATCGCGCGCGATATCGACCGTTTCCGTGACGCATTGGGTGATGAGAAGATCTCGTACACCGGAATCTCGTACGGCACCTATGTCGGCGCGGTCTACGTCAGCCTGTTCCCTGATCACGCCGATCGAGTGCTGCTCAATAGCGTGGACCCGCCGGGCGGGGTGCGCGACGGTATCGAAAACAAAGGTCTCGCAGTCGATCAAGCCTTCCCCTGGTTCGCGCGGTGGGCCGCCGAGCGCGACGGTGACTATCACCTCGGCACCACTGCCGACGAGGTCCGTGACGCGACCCTCGCGGCGAGCCGTGATTTGAACACCACACCGCTGACGGTCGGCGACCACACCCTCACCGGTAACGCCTTGCTACTGGGCGTGCAGTCATTGCTCGAACAGCCGCAATACTTTCCGGTGATGGCCGGATTGATCAGCGGTGCGGCCAGCCGGAACCTGCCTGCGGCTGCACTGTCCGGACTGCCCGTGGCGCGGGTGTTCCCGGATAATTTCGTGAGCAGTCAGGATGCGGTGCTCTGCGGCGATACCGCCTGGCCTGCCGATCCGGCGCACTACGCCGCTGCGGTGACCGACAATCTGCGACGCTATCCCCTCACCGGCGGCTCCCCGGTCGATATCTGGCCGTGCGCATACTGGTCGCCGCCGCTCGAACCGCCGGTGGCGATCAGTTCGACCGGACCGGCAAAGGTATTGCTGGTCAATAACACCGGCGACCCGTCCACCGCCTATGCCGGAGCACAGGCGATGCACAGTGCGCTCGGCTCACGGTCAGCCTTGATCACCGTCGAAGGGGTCGGGCACGGTGTGCCGATCACGGGAGACTGTGTGGGGCGCACTGTCGAGAACTACTTCGTCAGTGGTGTTCTACCGCCAGATACCCACTGCGGCTGATCCGGTCACCTGGCCGCTACGGCGGCCAGGAATTCCTCGAGCACTGCGGTGACGGCGGCGGGTTGTTCGAGAGTGCTTGTGTGGCCACAGTCTTCGACGATGTGCAGGCGGGCGTCCGGTATGCGGTCGGCGATCTGGCGGGCGCGCAGCGGTGGAGTGGCACGGTCGTCGGCGCCGACCACCACGAGGGTGGGATGAGCGATGGCCGAGAGCTCGTGTTCGACGGACTTGCGATCGGCCACGGCGAGAACCGCTTTGCTGATGGCCGCACGATCGTGACGGCGCAGGCGGGCAGACCAGTCTCGAATGATCGGCCCGCTCAGCGGTCCCGCACGGAAAACGGAGCCGAACATGTGCGGTTCGACCTGGCTCTGGATCGCCCGGAATCCGACCAGGCGCAAGGCCATGGCGAGTCGCTTGTACTCGCCGACCTTGGCCGGATCCTCCTGGCCCGCACTGGTATCCAGCAGAATCAGCGAGCGGAGCAGTTCGGGGTGGCGGGCAGCCAGACGCTGGCCGATGAAACCGCCCATGGACAGGCCGACCCAGTGCACCGGTGCGATTGCGAGCAGGCCGATCAGGCCAGCGGCATCCGCAGTGAGGGTGTCCATATCGTAATCGCCTGTGGTGGCGGGTGTTTCACCCTGACCACGCCAGTCCAGGGTGATGCAGCGGTACTGGTGCCGCAGCACCTGGATCTGCGGTTCGAACATCCAGCCGCCGAACAGCAGTCCGTGCCCGAAGACAAGAGTCTGGGCATCCGGGTTGCCGGGTGGAATCCCGGTGTCGGAGTAAGCAATCGGGACGCCGTCGATGAGGGCGGTCGGCATGGGTCGGCTCCTCGGTTAAACCGTGACAATCAGTTGCGCGGGCCCGCGCACATTGATGCGGCCGTTCCACCGCACTTCCTCGACCACGGCCCGTGGGAAGCGCCGCACGAACGCGGTGAACGCGGTGCTGCCCTCCAGACGGACCAGTGCCGCACCCAGGCAGTGGTGGGCGCCGGCGCCGAAGGAGCCGTGCTGCGCCGCATTCGGACGATTGATACGGAGTTCGTCCGCATCCGCGCCCCAGAATCCGGCGTCCCGATTGGCGGCGGCGATGCAGGCGAGCACCCAGCTGCCGGCGGGGATTTCGATATCACCGACGATCAGCGGCTCGATGGTGATGCGGCGCATGAGGTGGACCGGGGAGTCGTAGCGCAGCAGCTCGTCCACCGCGTTCACCGCCAGGGCGGGCTCGGAGCGCAGGAGCTGGGCTTGTTCGGGATGGCGCAGCAGGGCGAGCAGGCCGCCCGACAGGTGGTTGACGGTCGTTTCGTGCCCCGCCACATAGAGCAGCATGACCTGCGCGATCAGTTCGTCCTCGGTCAGCGCGTCACCGTCGTGCTCCGCACTGATCAGCGCGGTCAGCAGATCGTCGCCGGGGTGGGTGCGCTTCCATCGGACCAGCTCGCCGATCATGGCGCGCAATTCCTCGCTGGCGGCCCGAATGCGCGTCTGCAGTTCGGGATCGGCGAGCGGTTCGAGTGCGAGCACCAGGAGCGCGGTCAGTTCGCGCACCCGGGTGTCCTCCCGCACCGGAATGCCGAGCATTTCCGAGATGATCGCAAAGGGCAGTGGGAAGGCGAGTTCGGTGACGATATCGGCGCTGCCCGCCGCCGCTATACGGTCCAGCGCGGCGTTCACGTACGCCACGATGCCCGGCTGCCGGTCCGCCACCGCGCGGCGGGTGAACGCCTTGGCGACCAGACGGCGCAGGCGGGTGTGATCGGGCGGATCCTGATCCAGGATGGACTGCCCGCGCATGATCCGGTTCGCCTTGCCGAGCTCGGCGCTGTCGCTCTTCCAGGCGGGCAGCCGGGTCAGGTTGGCCTCGTCGACCGAATGCGAAGAACGTTGTAGTGCAGCCACATCCGCATGCTTGGACAGGATCCAGAAGCCGAGTGGATGCTCGTACACCGGGGCCTCGGCGCGCAGCCGGGCATAGTCCGGATAGGGGTCCTCCGCGAAACCGGGCGCGAAGAGATCGAAGGCGAAGGGCGCGGCGCTCACGGCTACCCCAGCTTTACATTGCGCATGGTGACCAGTGCTGTGGCGCAGAGGATTTCGACCTCGTCCTCGACCGAGTAGACGTCCGCGGCGGCGGAGGTGATGAGTGCGCCCGGCTTGAGGACGCGGCCACGGGCCAGGATCTGCTTGCCCTTGGCGGGGGCGAGGATCTTCACCGTGTAATCGATGGTCATATTCACCCAGCCCGGCTGCAGCAGGGTGCCTGCGGCCGATCCCGCGGCGAAGTCGGCGAGCGAGCCGAGCACGCCACCCTGGAAATAGCCATTGTGCTGGGTGAGTTCCACCCGGAACGGCTGCACGATCTCGACCTCGCCGGGGACCACGCGGCCGAACTCGAAACCGAGATGCTGCGCCGCGGGCATGCTGAGCACAGCGCCCTCCACTGCCTGCGCGAAATGCGGATTCGGTGCCTGCCAGTTCGACATGCTCAGCTCCTCGGTGTGTCGATGAGTGCTTCGATCTGCGGGGTCCACAGCTCGAATTCCTTGGCCAGATAGCGATTTCGGGCGGCGGATCGCATGATCTTGCCGCTGCTGGTGCGCTGCACCTCGTCCGGCGCGGTCAGCACCACATCGGCGAGTGCGAGTTCGTGTTCACGCAGTACGGCGGCCTTGATCTCGGCGGCGATATCGCCGGGATCGGCGGCGGCGGTGCGGCGGATCTCCTGGATCACCACCAGCTTTTCGCCCTCCGGCCCGGAGATCGAGAATGCGGCGCCCGCGCCGGCCCGCAGCGCCGGATGGGCGGCCTGCACGGTCTGCTCGATGTCCTGGGGGTAGTAATTGCGGCCGCGAATGATGACAAGATCCTTGGATCTGCCGACCACGTACAGCTCACCGTCCAGCAGCAGGCCGAGATCACCGGTGCGCAAGTACTTTCCGGCGGCGCGAAAGGTCCGCTCGGTGGCCGTCTCGTTCTGCCAGTACCCCTGCGCGACATGGCCTCCCGCGACCCAGATCTCACCTATCCGATCGGGCGGACACGGCTCGCCGGTCTCGGAGTCGATAATGCGCACCTCTTCGCCTGGCAGCACGTGTCCCGATCCGACCAGCGTCTTGGTCCGTGCCCCGGTGGCGCCGACGTACCGACGGTCACCCAGCGCCTCGACATCCACCTCGAGCAGTCGGCGACCGCGGCCCGGTGTGCTGCCACTGACGAGCAATGTCGCCTCGGCCAACCCGTAGCACGGGTACCACGCGCCGGTGCTGAATCCGTGCGGCGCAAAGGTTTCCTCGAATCGCCGCAGCGTGTCCGGCCGGATCGGCTCCGCGCCGTTGAATGCGACCTTCCAGCTGCTCAGGTCCAGTTCCGGGATCGGTGCTGCGGCGGCGCGTCCGACACAGGCCTCGAAGGCGAAGTTCGGGCCGCCGCTGGTGTGCGCGCGATACCGGGAGATGGTGGTCAGCCACAGCAGCGGGCGGCGGATGAAGGTGGCCGGCGACATCACAATGCTGGTGGCCCCGACGTACAGGGGTTGCAGCACATTGCCGATCAGGCCCTGATCGTGGAAGAACGGCGCCCAGCCGACCACGGTGGAATCGCGATCGTGGCCGAAGCCCTGCCGGATCATCTCCTCATTGGCCACCAGATTGCCGTGCGTGACCATGACGCCCTTGGGCGATGCGGTCGAACCGGAGGTGTACTGCAGGAATGCCACATCGTCCGGGGTGGCCGCGATCGGCTCGAATTCCGTTGCCGCCTTGGGCATCCGGTCGACCGCAAGCCAGTGGGTGGCCGCGCACAGCGGCTCCAACGCGGCCCGCAGTGGCGCCACGAACAGCTTCAGACTCAGCACTGCGGTCGGCTCGCAGTCCTGCACGACCGACCGGGTGGCATCCTGAATCCGATTGCGGCGCGGCGGATTCAGTGGCACCGCGATGACGCCCGCATAGAGACAGCCGAAATACGCGACGATGAATTCGAGACACTGCGGAAAGACCAGCAGTGCGCGATCACCCGGTGCACACCGTGAGGCGAGCTCCTGCGCCACGCCCAGCGCGGCGGTGTGCAGTCCGCCGTAGGTCAGTGTGGCGGTCTCCTCCCCCGTGTCGTCGAGGAGGATGTAGGCCGTGCGGTCCGGCTCGGTGGCGGCGCGCTCGCGCAGGATGTCGGGAAGCAGTGTGGGCTGCGGCATCTCGGTTCCTTACTGCACGGCCTCGGCCATGCGCGCCGCGAGGGCGGCGCGATGCCGATGATGGAAGAGGTGGTCGCCCGGGAATTCGTGGAGCGCGAACGGGCCGTCGGTCAGCTGTTGCCAGGCGACGGCCTCGGCGATATCGAGCATCGGGTCCTCGGTGCCGTGGAAGACGGTGATCGGGCAGGTCAGTCGTGGCCGCGCGTGGTGGCTGTATTCCTCGGACAGTTCGAGATCTGCCCGGGTGAGGGGCAGGGCGTAGCGCAGGAAGGCCGAGCTGCGACCGGCCTCGCCCCAGGCGTTCATTGCCGCGAGGGCGGCGGCGAACTCGGCTTCCGGCAGGTCGTGGATCGGCGGGCGGCTCGCACTCAATTGCGGTGCGCGGCGGCCGGAGACGAACAAATGCACAACCGGTGTTCCGGCGGCGGCCAGTGCCCGGGCCAGTTCGTAGGCGACCAGCGCGCCCATGCTGTGGCCGTAGACGGCCAGCGGAGACTGCTCGAAAACGGTCAGCTGGTCCAGCAATCCGGCGACAGCCTCGGGCACCCGGCGCAGGGCCGGTTCGCGTGCCGCGTCCTCCCGGCCCGGCAATTGCACCCGGATCGGTGCGATCTCCGCCGGGAACAACTCCAGCCATCGATTGAACGACGATGCCCCCGCACCGGCGTGCGGCAGGCAGATCAATCGCACGGCTGCGGTATCGGAGTTGTAGCGCAGCCAGTTTCGGGTGCCCGGCTCGGTATGGGTCATGCCACGTCCCGGATCGCCACGGGCAGGTTCTTCAGGCCGCGGACGATGAAACTGTGTTCCTGCCAGTCGAATTCATCGGCAAGCGGCTCGAATTCGACAGTGCCCAGGTGTGCGAAGGCGACCTCGGCCACCAGTTCGGCCAGCTGGCCGCCGAGGCAGCCGTGCATACCGTGGCCGAAGGCGAGGTGATCGGAGGAATCGCGGGTGAGGTCGAATTCGTCCGGCCGCTCGAAGATTTCGGGATCGCGATTGGCTGCGCCCAGGCACACCAGCACCTGGTCGCCCGTGCGGATGATCCGGTCGCCGATCTCGACGTCCCGGGTAGCGAGGCGTTTGGTCAGTTGCAGCGGACTGTCGTAGCGAAGTGCTTCCATTACAACGGCTTTCGCCGCTCCGGGTGCACTCCGGAGCCGCGCTGCCTGCGCTGGATGCCGCAGCAGTGCCAGAGTCCCATTGCCGATCAAGGATTTTGTGGTCTCATTGCCCGCGACAAAACACATGAGGCAGACGAAAACCAGTTCCTCGTCGCTCAATACGTCACCGCCGGCGGTGCGCGCGGCGAGCAGCCGGCTGATCAGGTCGGAGCCGGGATGCCTACGGCGCTGCACCAGCACCTCGTCCAGTGCGGCCGCGAACTCCTCGACCACCTCACGCACCCGTGCGAAATCGGCGGCCTTCATCAATCCCGGCTCCAGCAGGAATCGAATGTCGTGTGTCCACGGCCCTACTCGCTCACGCAGCTCCTCGGGCAGCGCCATCCATTCGCACAGCACCGAAACGGGAAGCGGGCCAGCAAAATCAGCGATCACGTCCATGCCACCGGCGGCGCGGGCCGAAGTCATCAGCTTGCCTGCGATATCGGTCGCCACCGGCCGCAGCTCGGCCACCGCCGCCGCTGTGAACACCCGATTCACCAGCCCGCGCAGACGCGCGTGATCCGGATTGTCGGTGAATACCAGCGACTTTCGGCCCAGCCGCTCGATACGCGCCACATCGCCCTGGCCGAGCCGTTCGGCCTGCTCGCTGACCAGCTGCGGGATCAGCCCGGCGCTGAAGGTGCGGTCGAGCAGCACCGTCTTCACATCGGCGTGCCGGGTCAGCACCCACATGCCGAGCGTCTTGTGCACCGGCTTGTGCGCGCGCAGCTCCCGATACATCGGGTAGGGGTCGCGGCGGAATTCGGCGCTGAACGGATTGAACCGGACGCGCGGCCGGGCCGGATCGGAGGCCGCGACCGTCATGCGACCCGATCTCCCCGGGCGGCGAAGTACTCGCTCCGATACGGGCGCAGCACCAGCCGGTACAGGGTGATCTTGCCCATCCGAAAACCCATGGCGGACAACTTGAGATAGCGCTCGTAGCGGGCTACCGCCTCGGCGCCGACAAGTTCGGTGGCCGCCGGACGCTCAGCCTTCAACCGGCGCGCCCATTCCGCGCAGGTCCAGGCATAGTCCAGGCGGCCGTTGCTGATCGCGCAGACTTCGAACAGTCCGTCCGCCGCGGCCGTGATCTCACCCAGGGTCGGCAGTTCGGCGTCGGGGAAGATCTCCTGCTTCATGAAGGTATTCGCCTGTGCGGCATTCATATTCGCGTAGGCGATAGTTTGCAGCGAGAGTGCGCCGTCGGGGGTCAGCCACTCCCGGCAGCGGGTGAAGAACTCCCGGTAGACGCGGACCTTTTCCTCGGCGGAGTCATCGGGCCTGGCGAAGTGCTCGAAGGCGCCGATGGAGATGATTCCGTCGAACTTCTCCTCGGGCCGATAGTGCAGCCAGTCCTCGACCCGCACCTCGACGCCGGAGTACTCCTGCGCCCGAACATATTCCGCCTGTTCGTCGCTGAGGGTGAGGCCGACCGATCTGGCCACCCCGTGCCGCCCGGAGAGCCGCTCCAGCACCGCGCCCCACCCGCAGCCGATATCGAGCACCGAGCGGGCCTTGTCGGCATCGATCGCATTCAGGTGATGGCGCAGCTTGTGCTCCTGCGCGAGTTCCAGTGTGTCGTCAGCTGTTTCGCGCAATGCGCACGAGTAGCTCAGCGACCGGTCCAGCCAGAGCCGATAGAATTCGTTGCCGATATCGTAGTGGTGGCGGATCGCGGCGGCCGCGGCATCGGTTCGCCCGGCATCGATCGTGACCATGCTCAGGCCACGTTTCTCGAGGTCTGCTCGTGCAGGTAGTCGGCGACCGCATCGAGGGTCGGGTTCTCGTACAGGTCCTCCGGCGACAGGTCGACGCCGTAGCGCTCCTCGACCTCGATCAGCAGGGCCACGGCGAGGGCCGAATCGACACCGAGACGATCGAAGTCGGTGGCCGGGTCGATCGAGGCCGCGGGTACCTCCAGCAGATTCGCCAGGTACTCCTGGCACCAGCCGACGATCGCTTCTTTACTCGTATCCACTGTGCGCCTCTCTCGGGCGTAACGTTCTAGGCAAGTGCGTTATCAGGCAACACGTTTGGCGGACATGCGCGCCGTGGTCGGCACCTTCAGATCCCAGGCGAGACCGGCCGCGGCGAGCGTTCTGATGAGCCAGTAGCCGGGGTCGAGCCGGTACCAGTCCAGGCCGAACGAGGGTGAATCCGGGAAGGCGTGGTGATTGTTGTGCCACGACTCCCCCAGCGTCACGAGGGCGAAGACGCCGCCGTTGTGGCTGTTCTCCCGGGACTCGTACGGGCGGGTGCCGAACATGTGCAGGAGTGAATTGATCGCCCACACAATGTGTTCCAGCAGGAATATGCGAACGAAGCCGCCCCAGAGCAGACCGCTCACGGCGCCGGTCCAGCTCATGGTGACCAACCCGCCGATGACCGTCGGAATCAGCAGCCCGAGCGCCACCCAGTAGTAGTACAGCCGGGCCACGCGCACCAGCTTGCGATCTTTGATCAGATCGGGGGCGTAGTGCACGATATTCGGGTATTCGTGGCGGCGCATCCAGAGGAAGTGCGAATGGGCCAGCCCGCGCACCGCTCCGGTGAAGCCGCCTCCGGAAAGGTTGGGAGAGTGCGGATCTCCCTCCCGGTCACTGAATTCGTGATGGCGCCGGTGCAGTGCGACCCACGACACCACGCCGCCCTGCCCGGCCATCGATCCCAGGATCGCCAGAAGCGCTGCTACCCGAGGCGTTGCCTTGAAGGTGCGATGCGTGAAGAGCCGGTGATACCCGACCGTCACGCCGAGGCCGGTGACCAGCCACATGGCGAACAGCAGCGCGAATTCCGCGACACCGAACGGGCGCACCGCCAGGAAGGCGAAGGCCGCGATCGTGCCGACGATAGGAAGCACATCGAACAGCAGAAAATGCCGACGCTGCAATCGGTGAATATAGGGATTGCTGATCGTCTTCCTGCGCGGTGTGGGACTCTCGTCAACCTCAGTCATCGCACCCGTCCAAACCCTGATGAGTACCGGCTACCCGGCCGACGGACCGAACGTAACAGCGCCCTCAGCCGCGGCACCGGGTCGCGCAATGCTGTCGATCGCAGCATCGAAATCATTGATCGAGGGGCCGGACGCAATGTGGCCGGGCCGATTTTCGGCGCACTGTCGTATTCGCGGTCGCCCGTTCGTGTAGAGGGTGCAGCCCGGTGGCGTGCCGGGCACCTCGGAAGGAGCGAATATGGGCAAGATCGTCGCGGTCGTCAGTGTCACCCTGGACGGCGTCATGCAGGCGCCGGGACGGGCCGACGAGGACACGCGGGACGGATTCACACACGGTGGCTGGGCAATCCCGTATGCCGATCCGGAGCAGGGGCGGGCAGTCGCCGCGCACTGGGCCACGCACAGCGGGGCATTGCTCTTCGGCCGCCGCACCTATCAGGACTTCTATGGGGTCTGGCCGGGACGGACCGACAATCCGTTCAGCGAGATTCTCGACAAGACCGAGAAGTTCGTGGCCTCCCGCACGCTCACCGAACCGCTGCCGTGGCATAACTCGACGCTGCTGGCCGGTGATGCGGTGAGTGCCGTGCGGCAGCTGCGCACCGAGCGGCCGGAGCTGGATCTGGTGATACTCGGCAGTGGCGATCTGCTGCGTTCGCTCATGCGCGCGGGCATGATCGACGAGTACCTATTGCAGATCCACCCGCTGGTGCTCGGGACCGGACGCCGGCTGTTCGATGGCGTGGAGCTGGGGCAATTGCAGGTGACGGACAGTGTCACCACCACGGCCGGGGTCAATATCGCGACTTATCGGCCCACCGGAGAGGAGCAGCGTTGAAGCGGTACCTGCTCACTATCTATCAGCCGGTCGATACCGATCCGCCGGACAATCTGGACGAGATCATGCGTGATCTCGCGGTGCTCAATGATGAGATGCGCGCGGCCGGGGCATGGGTGTTCACGGCCGGATTGCATCCGCCAAGCACCGCCACCGTGCTGCGGGCCAGCGGGTCGGAGGTGCTCATTACCGACGGCCCGTATGCCGAGGGCAAGGAGCAGATCGGCGGGTTCACAGTGATCCAGGCGGCCGATCTCGATGCGGCGCTGGAGTGGGGACGGCGGCTGGCCCGCGTCGTCACGCTGCCGATCGAGGTGCGGCCCGTGCAGGATCGCTGATATGCCCGGCTGGCTGAAATGACTTCCAGCACAACCGATGCTGAGGCGATAGCAGAAGTCTTCGCCGAGCATTACGGTCGCGCCGTCGCCACCCTGATCCGTGTCTTCGGCGATGTCGGCATGGCCGAAGACGCGGTTCAGGACGCCTTCGCCACCGCACTGCAGCGCTGGCCCGAGAACGGACTGCCGCCGAGTCCGCCCGGCTGGATCATCACCACGGCGCGCCATCGGGCGGTGGATCGCCTGCGCCGCGAGGCGGCCCGGCAGGACAAGTACGCCCAGGCCGCGCTGCTGCATGCCCGCGACGAGCCGGTGGAGGAGGACGCCATGCGCGATGACCGACTGCGATTGATATTCACCTGCTGCCACCCCGCGCTCGCACGCAATGCGCAAGTGGCGCTGACCCTCCGGCTCCTGGGCGGACTGTCGACCGAGGAGATAGCGCGCGCCTTCCTGGTGCCGGAATCAACTTTGGCGCAGCGAATTACGCGTGCCAAGGGCAAGATTCGTGACGCGCGGATCCCGTATCGAGTGCCGTCCCAGGCCGAGCTACCCGCCCGGCTGGATGCCGCGCTGACGGTGGTCTACCTCATCTTCACCGAAGGCCATACGGCCACCGCGGGCGATCAACTGGTCCGTGCGGACCTGTGCGCTGAAGGCATTCGCCTGGGCCGCGCACTGACCGAGTTGATGCCCGATGAGCCAGAAGTCTGGGGGCTGCTGGCCCTCATGCTGCTCACCGAATCCCGTCGCACCGCGCGCACTACGCCCGATGGCCTGCTCATACCGCTTCCTGAGCAGGATCGCCGCCTGTGGAATCGCGCACTGATCGAGGAAGGGCAGGCACTGGTGCGAAAGTGCCTGCGCCGCAACCAACCTGGGCCGTATCAAATACAAGCCGCGATCAATGCGGTCCATGCCGATGCCCTCGATGCCGCCGATACCGACTGGCAGCAGATCCTCGATCTGTACGACCACCTCATGACCCTCACACCCAGCCCGATCGTGGCACTCAATCGCGCGGTGGCACTGGCCGAGGTATCCGGCCCGGAGTCGGCGTTGATCGAAGTGGACAACCTCGATCTCCGAAACCACTACCTCTTCCACGCGATCCGGGCCGATCTCCTACGCAGACTGGAACGACCCGCCGAGGCCGCAGACGCCTACGACTCCGCCGCAGACCTGGCCCGCAACCGAGCCGAACACGACTTCCTCATAGATCGGCGAGCAACCCTGAGCTGAGTGGCTACGTCGAGCGGGTACGACGTCGTTCATCGGTACGAGGATCAGTGGTGGAATAGCCGTACCCCGGTGCGAGCCAGCGTGATTCGATATTCGCGGCACGCTTCAGCGATGGTATCCGCTTGCAGCGCACCGCCCGGCTCGACGACAGTCCTGACTCCGAATTCGGCGGCGGCGTCGATATTGTCCCGGAATGGGAGGTAACCGTCGGAGACGAGCGTGATGTCCTCGAATCGTTGTGCCCACGAACTCCGTTCACGATCGTCTGGCAAGTCGTGCGCTCCGGCCAGCAGTGCGTTGAGCTCGCCGGATTGAGCAGGGGTGAGGGTGCCCGCGGCGGCAGCGATCTGCCAGTTCAACCGCTGCTGACGCGGGGTGCTGTCAGGCAGGGGCAGGTCGGCGATGGCGGGATGGCGCCGCAGCCACCAGGTGCGGGCCTTGGTTCCGGCGAGCAGCGTGCAGTCGATACGCGACTGCTGACCCGCACCGATACCGACGCTCATGCCGCCACGAACGTAGACAACGGTATTGGATTGGGTATAGCGGGCAGTGACCATTCCGAGCACCGCGTCGATCACCACGCTCGGGCTGATCGGTCCGCCTTCGACCGGGCGCAGCAGGTCCGCGGTGATCGGCAATCGGTCGGTGTCCTGCTCGAAGGTGATGCCGAAAACAGTGCGCAGCTCCGTCTTCGGTGGCTGATAGCCGGGATCGATGTCGAGTACCAGGTATCGCCCGCCCTTTTTGCGGCCAAGCAGGGCAACAACTCCGGGTTCGTAGCCGGGCGCGATGATGCCGTCGGAGACGACGGTGGTCAGCAGTTCCGCCAGTTCGCGGTCGACCGGCTCGGACACCGCGATCATGTCCCCATACGACGAACGCGGATCGGCGTCGCGGGCACGCACATAGGCGGCGGTCAGCGAACCGATAGAACCGTTGCCCAAACCCCAACTCCGGCGCATGGTTTCATCAAGATCGCCGACCACGGCCGCTCCGGCCGGGGAGACGTGTTTGAACGATGCCGCCGCCGTCAGGCCGGTCGCACGCCTGGCTTCGGCCACCAGTTGCCAGGCGTTCAGCGCATCCAGGTAGTTGATCACCGATGGCGAACCGTGCAAAACCCGCACATGATCACCACTACCGTCCGTGATCCGGGCCTTCTGATGCGGATTCATCCCGTACCGCAAATCCATTGCCGCGCTCCTCATCTCGCTACGAGATCAGGAGCGCCCAGGCGAACGACGCTCCGTGCTGCGCTTCCTCGTGGTGAATCCACGTATCGCCAGTCGCGGTACCCAAACCCTAGCCCACGAGGCCATCGAGGATGGCCGCCAGTTCACGAGCTTGGAGTACGACACCCACATGTCCGGCCGGCAGACTGTGCACGTCGAAGGGATTGTCCGGGGTGAGACGGTCGGCATCGTCGATCATTTTTGTGGTCAGGGCCGCCGAAATCACATTGTCCCGGGTGAGGCGGATGTAGCTGTGGGGTATCCGTCCCCAGGTGTCGGCCTCGACCCGGGCATCGGCAAAGCTGGTTTGGGCACCGTCCTCGGGTTGCATGCCGAAGTTGATGACGGTGAGCATCTGTTCCAGAGTGGCCTCGGGCATATTGGTCAACCGGAAATCCTCGAGGGCTTCGGGATCGGCCGAACGCAGATTGAAGCGAATGAGGCCGCGGGACACCGGTTCCATTCCCAGGAACAGCGAGTGATCCGGGTTCGGGATCGGAACGTCCTTCACCGCTTCGGGAGTCTGGCTCAGCGCCATGGCACTGGGAGCGTCCGGGGTGGACGGACAGAACGCGGACAGATAGACGATGCGGTGAATTGCCTCGGGTATTGCATTACCGACCAGACCGATCGTAATGCCCCCGAGGCTGTGCCCGACCAGAATGACCGGACCGTGCGAGCGGACACTCTGCACCACTTCGATAACGTGGGCAACGTTGTCCTGCACCGTTATTCCAGCCATCGCAGACGGTCCCGCAGCGAATGTGGCAATTTCCTGCGCCTGGTAGGACAGCGGTATCGAGGCATCCAGCCCGTGCCCCGGCAGATCCACCGGCAGACTGCGGTGCCCGAGCAACGCCAGCTCACGGACCACGGGAGTCCAGTAGAAGCTGTTACCCGTCAGCCCGTGCACAAACACGAATGTCGGAGCGGTAGTAGCAATTTCAGAATCTCGACGAGCAGTTTCGAGCACAAATCCCCCAGTGCGAATCAACGACAGATGCTGAGTTCAGTACCCACACAGGACTTCCCCCAACCCTTCCCCCAGCAACCGAGCGCCACAGTCTGCGCGGCCCCGCGCCCCGACCGCAGCACCGGCCGCACAAGCGGGGATGACGGCGGCCGCGCCGGTCGCAGCCACACCTGCTGCAAACCCTGTTGCGGCGCCTGCGGGTTCGTCGTCGGCAGACGTGTTCTGTGCCGTCATTATGTTCCTGAAGGGCGGCTGGGCCGGGCGGCAGACCGATTGCTCGTTCTGATCTAGTACTACAGCCGTAAACTGGAGCGTCCCGGCATATTTCGACCGTACATCGCGGTCGCCGGGGCCTCCTTCAGTGTTCGCGAAGGGCGTGGCATCAAGCGAGTTCCGGAACTGACTCGGGTGCCGCGAAGGTTCAGATTCGGTCAACGGCTACGCGCTTCGCCGCCGAATCAAATCTCATGGAGGAGGCAACGTCGAACGCCAAGGTCCGACAGGACGTTGCCGCCGAAATCACCGCGGCCCCTTAATCTTCCGATGCCCTACGCTGACGGCTCACCGTCGCAAGCGTAGGCGCAGAAGGGGTCGGAACACGCCGCTGTCAGTACCAACTGCGTCTCGCGCACGTTGTGGGGTTGGCGGAATACCACCTCACTGCCGAACTCGTCCTCGTAAATCTCTGATTCGGAACCGGCGATCGGAAGCGTTTCGAGGCGGCGGCGGTCGGTAGCGGATCCCAGTACACCGACCTACCGTATCGATCGTATTTGCCTACTGCAGTGCCATTTCGATCGACCCTCGGTCGCAGACAGGACTTACCATCCACAATTGTCAATTCCCAACTCTATAACTACCGCAGTGTGGTTACGCACCTCCGCGAGTTGCTCATCTGAGAGGATGGAGACCCACTCGTTACGCTTGGTGCCATGGGCCGATGATGTTGGATTCGAAACGAACCACGCAGATGCCTCGCATCCATCCGGGCGTTGCCCGTTCACGACAGCGAAATCAATATCGGGATTTCTTCGCTCGTCTTCCGCTGAAGGCGAATCGGCAGCCTTCAGCTGGATCGTCGGCACTGAAACGACCCCCAATAGATCCGGCTTAGGGTCGGGACCGATGAAATACGCATCTGCGTACGGTGGGTTGTCACCGTCATCCATGTCGACAATCGCCGTACGGGCAAACCCCGCGACGGTTGCTGCGTCGGCGATCCGCCTGGCCTCACTCGGGCGGTTATGCCGATCTTCTAGACGATGGTGGCCGAAAGTCAGAAGGCCCACAGCAATCGATAGTGCGCCGACGATAACTATCAACAGCGCCAGGAGAGCAATCCCCCACCGAAACCATCGACTCTCACGAATCCTCACTTATACGCTCCACTGCCGTACAGGATCTGATCTGCGACCTGGACAACGCCCAGCGTGCTACGGCCGTGCTCCGTTTCCCCCGTGTTGTCATTTTCTCCCGAAAAGTGACCGTGTCCCGAGGCCACATCCTGTGAACGTTCCAACTTTCCACCGGCGTTGTAGCCGGATCCCAGGAACTGATCCAGCGGCGTCGCGCGGACCCCCGAGGTGGCTTGGGTTGCTGCACCCTCGTAGAGCATCTTCAGGTTGTAGGCGGTCACTTTCATTGCCAGATCATCATTGCCGATCAAATCCCCTAGTGCACGTTCCCCTTGCGGGAATTCGTCGGGATACTTGTTGATGACCTCCTTGAACGGACCTACTTTCATGTTAGTCAGTCCGATCGAGTTCCCCGAGTCGTCATCATGTTTGGTAACGCCGAGCAGCGCGGCCGCCAGGCGCGCCCTGTCGTAGGCTTCCCCCGCTTCCTCGCCGTACGGGGCCAGACCGGCTGGATAGGTCGACGGATTGTTCAGGGCTACCAGGAGATTTCGGTCTGTGCCACGCGCACCCCGGTAGCCGGTGCGAAGCGGCGCGCCCTCCTGCAGCGCCATGGCGAGCACCAAATCCGGATCGACGTGCGCCTCGTTTCCGTACTTGACCGCCGCCTCTGCCCATCCCTTCATCTGCGAACCATACTGGTCCAACTTGCCGAGATTCACGGTAGTCGTAACAGTCGGCGGGGTGTCCCACGTGGCATTGGTGTGCGGTAGCGATGGGTTCATCGGGGGATCAGGCAGGGGAACAGGAAGGCGAAATGGCTGGCCGAGTTGCGGCGCCAGCCCCATGGATGCATTGTTCAGGTGCGGTACGAGCCCACCGAAGTTGCGGGTAGTCACGGCATTCCTTTCAGGACCGTCTTACAGCGATGTGCAGAAGTTGCACCCTGGTCGAAGTCGCATACGATCGGACCAGACTGGACGTCGATCCGCGAATGACGGCCAATCTTCCCCGACGAACATAACCCTGCGCCTGAAATGCGCAGTCCGGCAACATGAACCGCTGACGGCCCAGTCTAGGCGGCCCCTATGTGACGATCAGCCGATCAACCAACAACCTTCGTGAACCCGGGCATCAGACGGCGAGTGAATACCTTTGCTGCACAAGCCATTTATTGGCGGTAGCGCACAAGTTCTGCATCGCGCGCACAGCGCCGCCAACGCGTCTTGTTCGTGTAGACGTTGGCGCTGGGGCCAGGCGATGTCGCAATCGGTTCGCGGTCTTGAAGCGCTGCTGACGGCGGTTGGATGGCAAGTAGCGTGCTGAGACTATTCGGCTTCGTGGCCGGATGGCAGCACCGAGTGTCAGCCGGCGCCCGGCAAGTGCGGCGAGATGTAGGCGGACGCTGTTGGCGAGTGACGATGGCCGCGACCCCGGGCCGGACAGCGATCTCCTGGAACCTCCAGCCCGGCTTGGCCTTTGCCGCAACGCATGCCTGTCCTGGCGTGGAACTCCGGGTAGCATGTGGTGACACGATTCCGGAGGGGGACATCATGTCGTCGAACAGTCACCTAAAGCAGGTCGATGATCCACGCGCCCGCTGGCGCCGCCTGCCCGCCGAACCCGCCCGATACGTCGAGGAGACCCATGTCGACGGGAGTTCGTCGAGCTACACGGTGCCCGCCGTCGACCCGACCCAGGACTTCATTCGCCTCTACGGCGGCTAGTGCCGTGTCCGGCAACCTTCGGTAGGCAATCCGGGATCTGGGCGGCATCTCGGAATTCAGAACAGCCGATCGCTCATAGGTGGCGCGGGTGGAGTCCGGGTGCGTGCGACCTCGTCGTTGCTGATGGCATCCTGGATTGCGTCGATCTGGTCTTGAATCACTTCTGCGCGCGCCACCAGTTCGGTGCTGTCGGGCTCGGTTAGGCTCTCGGCGTCGAGCTTCTCGTAAACGCACGACAGCGCGGATCGTAAGCCCTCGAGCTCGGTACCTGATTCCACAAGAGCTCACCCTACGGAACGAACTCCGTGGCGCGCACCAGGATGCGGGCATCTGGTCCTGCTCAGCGACTGGGCGGCGGTGCGTTCGAGTAGGTTATCCCGCACGCAATCGGTCCAGTGCCGACTGGCTCTCATCGTCTGCGGCGCGGTAGATGACCAGCTGCTGGTCCTGATCCTGCAGGGGCATCAGCACTTCGAAATGCACGGCGATCTCACCGACGGCGGGATGCCGCATCAGCTTGTGCCCGCGGGCGTTGAGTTTGACGTCTCGCTCGGCCCACAATCGCGCGAATTCTTCGTCTTGCGTCATGAATTCGGCGATGCGGCCGGCCAGCACCTGATCCTCCGGATGCGCGGCCCACGCGGCGCGCAGATGGGCGATTCCCTCCCGTACGACGCGTTCACGGTCGGCGTAGAACTCGCGTGCCTCCGGATGCATCAGGCACAGCCACATCAGATTGCGCCGCGACGGCGGGAGGGTGTCGAAATCCATTAGTAGCCGCGCGATTTCGGCGTTCCAGGACAGGATGTCGTAGCGGTGGTTCAGCACCATGGCGGGCAGCGGCGACAGGTCGGCGACCAGCCTGGCCAGCGCCGGCGCCACGGTGGTGGCGGGGTTGCCGGTGTTGGGGAGGCGCTGCCGGGCCAGGTCGAAGAGGTAGACGCGTTCGTCGGGGGCCAGCCGCAGCGCCTCCGCCAGGGCCTCCACCACGTCCGCCGAGGGGCGTAGTCCGCGGCCCTGTTCCAGACGCACGATGTAGTCGATGCTGATGCCGGCCAGCTCGGCGACCTCTTCGCGGCGCAAACCCGGGGTCCGCCGGGATTGCCGGCGCGACAGCAGGCCGAAATCGTTCGGGTCCAGGCGTTCGCGCCGGATCCGCAGGAATGCGGCCAGCTCCTGTGTCGTGTCCACGGTGCGGGTCATGTCCGGTCCAACAACGAGGGTAGGACTGGCGTTCCCAGGAAGTTCCTTCCCTTATCCCCGGCTCGTCGCGGTCACAAGCTTGTATCCGACAACGGATCACATGCACAGGAGGACACGATGTCGCTCACTCTCGACACCTATCGGCTGCTGGGCCGTTCCGGGCTCCGAGTTTCACCGCTGGCACTGGGCGCGGCGACCTTCGGCACCGAGTGGGGCTGGGGCGCCGAGCCGGACGAGGCGCGCAAGCTGTTCGACCTCTACGTCGAGCGCGGCGGAAATTTCATCGATACCGCCGGCACCTATACCGACGGCACCTCCGAGCGCCTGCTTGGCGAATTCACCCGCCACAATCGCGAAAGCCTGGTCCTGGCAACGAAATACACGACACTGCGGCGGCCCGGCGATCCGAATTCCGGGGGTCCGCACCGCAAGAATCTGTTCGCGTCGGTGGAAGCCAGTCTGCGACAGCTGAATACGGACTACATCGATCTGTTCTATCTGCACGTGTGGGATTTCACGACGCCGGTCGAGGAGATCCTGCGCGGCATGGACGATCTGGTCCGGCAGGGCAAGATTCTGTACGTGGCGATCTCCAACGCCCCGGCCTGGCAGGTGTCGCGCATGCAGACGATCGCCGATCTACGCGGCTGGTCTCCGCTGGTCGGGCTGCAGATCGAGTACAACCTGATCGAGCGGACCGGGGAACGCGACCTGATCCCCATGGCACGCGAGATGGGGTTGGGGGTGATGCCGTATTCACCGCTGGCAGGTGGGGTGCTCACCGGAAAGTACAGCCGCGACGACGTGCACGCGGCGAACAGCGCCTCCGGCGACGGCACCCGCAAGACCGTCACCCTCGCCAACGGCGCGCTCACCGAACGAAACCTCGATGTCGTTGACGTCGTGAAAGAGGTCGCCACGGAGCTGGGCCGCACACCCGCCCAGGTCGGGCTGGCCTGGACGTTGCAGAACCCGGGCGTGACGGCACCGATCATCGGCGCCCGCACGCCCGCGCAGCTGGAGGACAATCTGGGCGCCCTGGAGGTCGACTTCACCGCTTCACAACTGACCCGCCTCGACAAGGCCAGCGCGATCGAATTCGGCTATCCGCACGCCTTTCTCGCCGGCGACTTCGGGCGCACGCTGACCCGCGGCGACCTGAAACTCGAAACCCGCCGCTGAGAACGGATCAAGCGCCGGCTCTACCGGTGCGAGAACACTGCCACCAGAAAGTCGGACTCGTCGGTGAATGGGCGCAGATCCCATGTCGAAAGCCGCAAATCCACTGCGAGCCCGGCATTCTCGGCGTCAGCCAGGTACTGCGGGAACTCGTACCCCCGATCGGCACCGAACCCCGTAACCACCCGGCCGGTGGGGGCGAGATGGCGAGCGAACCCGGCCAGCACCGCTTCCCGGGTGGACGGCGCCAAAAATGTCATCACGTTTCCCGCACACACGATGACATCGAAGTCAGCGACGATCCCACTACCCGGCAGATCCAATTCGGCGAGATCACCAACGATCCAAGTCGGCCCCGGATAGTCCTGCTCTGCCGCGGCGATCAACACCGGATCGACATCGACTCCGACCACAACGTGCCCGGCCCGATGCAAGTAACCGCCCACCCGCCCCGGACCACACCCCGCATCCAGAACTCGACTGCCAGGGTCGAGCATCGCATCGACCAGCCGCGCCTCCCCGGCAATATCCTTACCCTCGGCCGCCATCGCCCGAAACCGCTCCACGTACCACGTCGAATGCGCAGGATCAGCAGCAGTGAGCTCCTCCCACTGACTGGGGATACGTCCGCTCATCATCTGCTCCTCACTCGGCCCACCCCGGTTCACTCTGCCATCGCCCTGCCGATGCTCAGCAGGCGCCTGCGTCGCACAGCAGCGGCTGGCCTGGAGCTATGACAGGTTCGATGGCCTCTTGAGCCCGCAGGCAGTTCCGAACAGTCGCCGATGATCGGCAACAGGAAATATCGCCTATCCGATGCCGATGGCGAGCCCTCGCGACGTCCGCCACCAATGATTCCCGGTCGAGGTCGTTCCAGTTGCGCGAGAGAGGCTTTCGGATGCCGGTCGACCCCGAGCGGTCACAAACCCCACCTGGACAGCAAGAAATGCTGCCCGGGTATGAACTTTGACCGCTGAGGCCGATTCCTCCAGCCGAACCCGCACGATCATCGGCAGTTCGGGCAGTCAGCCGGCGCGAGATGCGTGTGACCCGTTGACCTTCCACGGTCCCGCACTGGCCGATTCGGTCAACGCGGGCCGCGGCATGAGAGCTCACTTGCATGTGCCGCGGCTAGCATGTGTGAGGGGCCGGCTTGCGCCACTCAACAGATAACGTTGGCTTATCGGTCACGCCGAAGACCGATATTGATCTATACACGCTGCCGGTGAGATCATCTGGGAAGCAAGATCTTCCAGCATTGCCGACAGGAACTTGATGACAGAGTCGTTGCCAACAACTGCCGTCGTCCGCGTCGGGCGCGTCACCTTCGATCCGAGCCTGTACGACGCGGTCGTCGCTGCCGACAAGGAGACCGCGGAGTACCTGATCCCGGCAATCCTGGCTCTGCCAGGCCTTCTTCACTGGTACGCGGGCGTCTCCCCTGAAGGCTCGCTCTCCCAAGTCAGCATTTGGGACTCCGAAAAGCATGCGGCGCAGATGGACGAATTGAAGGAGATGAGGGTCCGAGCGCGCGACGACCTCAGGGCAGTAGGCGTGACGTTCACAGCAGAGACCGCGGCGTACGCCAATTACCCGATCACCTGGACCATCTGACCCGAGTGCCGAAGGGGAACGCCAACCGCAACCGGTCGGTACAGGAGCCTCGGAACGCCCGCTCATCGGCATGTGGTGCGTTGGCTGGTCGCGGACCAACGAAATATGTCTCGCCGTCGCCAACTGTGGCGGATGTCTTGGAGGCCGAGATCGGGCGGGCGCGTACTGTCTGGGCGGTGAAGCGTGCTACCCAGTGGACGATTCTCGGCGAGCGCCTGGTCGATGAGAACAGGCATATTCGACTTTCGACGGTGGATATCGAGCTGCCGGACGGGGTGGAGTTCACTCAGTACGTCGCACGGATGCCACGGTGTGCAATGACGTTGGTAATCAACGAGAACCGCGAGGTTCTGCTGATGTACCGGCACCGTTTCATCATCGACCAGTGGGTGTGGGAGTTGCCGGGCGGATATGTCGACCACGCCGAGGATGTCGCCACGGCTGCGGCCCGCGAGGTGGAAGAAGAAACCGGCTGGCGCCCAAGGACTATGGAGCACCTCGTGACGTATCAGCCCGCGATCGGCACCCTGGATCAGCCGCAAGAGATCTATCTCGCTCACGGCGCCGATCTGACCGACACCGCACCGGATATCAACGAGGCCGAGGATATTCGCTGGTTTTCGCTCGACGAGGCAATGGCCATGATCGGGCGCGGTGAGATCATCGGTGCGGCAACGGTAGTCGGGATCTACCGGGCTCTCAGCCTCGCCGAGTGAGTTCGAGAATCTGCTGGCGGAACTCGGCAACCTCGACCAAGCCGTCGAATGGTCGCAACCGGTAGCGCAGATCGCGCAGATACGACAGGCTCCGGCGCGAGGCGAGATCGGCTGCGATGTCCAAAGCACCACGGCCGATACGGACGGCCTCACGAGGGTCGGTAGGCACCAGAGCCGACGCGAGCAGACTCAGGTTGAACGCGCGCCCCCGCTGGTATCCGACCGACATCGTCAGCGATTGCTCGGCGAAGTGCGCTGTGCGCGCGTTGTCGCCGAGTTCGCGGAAGCAATGCGCGGTCTTCGCCGACAAGTACGACTGATCGAAGTAGGCGAGCCACACCGGCTGCTCGCCCGCCACGGCGTGGTCGAAAGCGCGTTCCGCGGCGTTCATGGCCGCCGCGGTGGATGTCTGGTCCTGGCGGGCGGCGTGCCCGTGCGCCTCGACCATGTGACATTCGGATTCGAGTGCGGCCAGGCCGGCTCCTCTGGCTGCGATTCGCGCCGCGCGCGCGAGGTCGACGGCGTCGCCGGGTCGGCCGACGTAGGTGGCCTGGTGGCTCATGGCAGCCATGATCTCCGCGCTGAGGGCGGCGTCGCCGGCGGCGCGGGCGAGCCGCAAGCTTTGGATGAGGTAGCGCTGAGCAAGGCCGTGGTCTTCCTGGTCGTAGGCGGCCCAACCCGCCAAACGCACGAGTTCGGCTGTCGAGCCGAATAATTGGCGTCCGATGTGCTCGTTGAAGCTGCCGCGCAGTAGGGGCGCGACGGAACTGTGCAGGTATTGGACGATAGTCGAGCGCACCTTGCCACCGCCGACCTTATTGTCGAGGTCGCGGAATGCAGAGGCCATCGTCTGCACGGCGTCGACATCGGTCTGCCCCACTCTCCGCGATCCTGTCGACACCGGATGCTCAGGGCCTGGCAGCGTCAGCCACCGCATGGTCGCGGCCGGGTAGACCGCGACCGCATATGAGGTGTCCCGGAGGAACCGGCGTTGTTCAACGTCATTGCGCCACAGAGCAGTAGCGGCGTCGACTGCGCCGGAAAGGCTGAGCGAGAACTCGAGGCCGAGTTCGGCGGAGGCGTCCTGCCCCTTGCTCATGCCACACATCGCAGGTGTGACCTTACGGCCGAGCAACTCGGTGAGGACTTCCGCAATCAGCTCGGGCCCTGGTCGTTGCGGCTGCTCACCGGCGAGCCAGCGCCCGACCGAACTGTGGTCATACCTGAGCTCGATGCCGTGGCCGCGGCCTCGATCGACGACACGGCGCGCCAGCGGCTTTCGCATTCCGCCGGCCTCCTCGATCAGCTCCTCGAGCTGGCGATTGGGCTGTTTCGGGCGGCGTCCCATATCGCGAGTCTGGCAGCTGTAAGAGGGACACGCTATGAATCGGCGATCGTGCACGCCCCCTGTGCACACACCCGCCCACGCTGCGCACCTTCCAGCGGAGCCACACATGCAGTGGACTTGAAGTCAGGACAACTGCCGAGGATCGGAGTCGCCGAACATGGAAGCCATCATGATCGCCATTGCCGCAGTGCTTTTCGCGGTACTGTGCGCGCCCACCCGAACCAGCACTGCGGCACGCCACCACAACGGGCTGCCGTTCGCCGATCTCGAGGCGCGACTCACACGCGAACGCACACCAGTCTCGAATCGGAGGTGGTGACGGTGACACTGCCCTCCGCGATCGGATACCTGCGCAGCGATGTCTCGGGGGCGCGGCAGGTCTGGGATGAGAATCAAATCCGCAGCCTCGCCAAGAAATTCGGCTACGACCTGCGAAAGACGATCGTATTCAACGCAACAACGGACCGGCCCGCGCACCGACTGCGCGTCGTCGTGAGCCGTCTCGGCGTTGATGCAGTGTTCGTTCCGAGCCTCGCGCATTTCGACGGCAACGAGGTACCGGTGGAAGTGGTAGCCGTAGCCGCAGTGATTACCGTGTCACCGCAAAACACTCATACGCGTCGCGCCGCACCCGCGGACAACACCCGGAGGTGATCGGAAATGACCACCCCGACAATACCGTTCGAATGCACGCCTGCTCTGGGGCGACTGCTCGACGCCGCAAAGGAAATGGCAGACGCTGCCGGAGCCGTCAGCACCGGCACCGAACACATCCTGCTGGCAATGCTTCGAGACCTCAGCGCTGTGCCTGTTGCGGAACTTGAGGCAATGGGGCTGGAACCAGTCAACACCCTGACCCAACTCGCGATCCTTGTCCACCGGCAGAACACATCAGCTGCAGGACAGGCTATCTCGGTACAGCGTCGGGCCTGAATGGAAGCAGGCCACAGAAACCGCCGTACCCTACGACGTTCGGAGTAGCGCGATCAGCGGCAATAGCCATACGACCACAAGGTGAAAGCGCGGACTCTCGGACTGGTTCACTGGCGTTGCCAATTTGGTATCCGTTCGGCTGGGGAGGGTTCAGTTCAGTTGCTGCTCCCAGTTGGCGGCCCAGTCTGTTAGTGGTTCGAGGCGGTGGACGAGGGTGCGGCCGGTTGGGGTCAGGGTGTAGGCGGTGGTGTGTTCGACGATTCGGGCCTCGGTGAGTTCGTGTAGGCGGCGGGTCAGGACGCTGGAGGAGATGTCGCCGCAGGCGGTGCGTAGTTCGCGGAAGGTCAGGGGGGTGGGGGCTTGGTCTAGTTCCCAGATCACTCGGAGTATCCAGCGGCGGCCGATCAGGTCGAATAGGGCCATGATCGGGCGGCCGGTGGCGGATCCGCGGACGGGGCGGCCGGGGCGTGGGGTGCTGGTCGGCATGGTTACACCGGTTCCGGGGGTGGCGGTGAAAGCTCCAGTCGCTGGGCCATTTCCGCGATCGCCGCGCGCAGGGCTCGGTACGGGCGCAGAAATAGTGTGACGTGCTCGAGGCTGCCGGTTTCGGATAGTTCCTCTCGTAGCACGCCCTGCAACTCCTGATCGGCGAAGTGGGCGGTGAAGGTGTACAGCGACTGCTGGTCGTCGCTCCACTGATGGGTCTGGTCGACGGTTTCGAGCACGGTCGCGATCACACCCAGTAGGTGTGCCGCGCGTTCGCGGCCGCGGTAGTCGGCAACCGGGCTGGAGAAGACCGCGTCTTGCGCGAGCAGGGTTGGCAGCTGCCCGACATTTCCCGACTTCCATACAGGTAGGACAAGGCTATTGGTTATGCCTCTATTTTAGAGGCATAACTCAGCCGGAAGCCAGGGCCTTGTCATCACGCCGGATCAGGCGGGACGCCAGCCAGGCCAGTACGGCGGGGATGAGGAAGACCGCGAACAGCCAGCGGGCGGCGTGTGCGGTGGCGGCGGGGTCGGTGAAACCGGCTAGGTTCGCGACCGTGCCGGCCAGGGCCGAGCCGAAAGCTGTTGCGGTGAGCTGGACAATGGTCGCGGAGGAGCCGGCCAGGTCCTGGTCGCGGTCGCCCGCCAGTTGGAAGACGTCGGTGAGCAGGTGCGGGAAGACCGCGCCGATACCGCCGCCCAGCAGGACCAGACCCGTGACGATGATCAGGAGGATCGCGGGCGAATGCGTGGTTGTGGGGCCTGCGGCGATCAGAATGGCCAGGCCCAGAACACAACTCACGGGGGCGAGGCCGATCAGTAGACCTCGGCGGGCCGAGACGCCGCTGAACAGGAGTGATCCCGCGGTCCAGCCCGCCGCCATCGCCGCGCCGAAATATCCGGCCTCCAATGGGCTGAGCCCCTGCAGGTGCTGACCGAAGTATGGGACGAACACCTCTACGCTGGAGGCGATTACGAGCACCGACATGGTGATGTAGACCAGACGCAGGCGGCGATCCGGCCCGAACGCGGCGGCGGGTAGCACTCGCACGGTAGCGGTGCGCTCATAACGCAGCCACAGGACCAGCAGGGCCGCCGCGCCCACCAAGCCCACGGCATTCACGAGCAGCGAATCCGACACGCTCGCGACCGAGATCACCAGTGCCGAAGCGGTGAGCAGACCAACTGCTACCCAAGGGATTTGGACACTCCCCTGCCTTTCGGAGGCAGGCGGCAGGCGGCCCGCGCCCCAGACCAGAAACAGCAGCAGCACCGGAATGAGCATCCAGAAAGCACCGCGCCACATATCGAGTTGCGCCCATACGCCACCCAGAGCGGGACCGATCAGGGTCGCGACGCCCCACATGGCCGACACCAGCGCCATGGCCCGCGGCCAGAGCGATTCGTCCAGGGCCACCCGCACGATCGAATAGCACAGCGCGAAAAGCAGTCCGCCGCCGAAACCCTGTGCGGCACGGCCGATCAGCAGCACGATCATGGTCGGGGACAATGCACAGATCACTGTCCCGGCGACCAACACCAGCGCCGACCAGCGGTAGGCCCAGCGCGGTCCGGAGCGGGCCAGCAACGCCCCGGCCGTGGCCGAACCCAGCACCGAGGCGACGACGAAAACCGTAGTGGCCCAGGCATACAGCCGAGCTCCGCCGATATCGGCGACCACGGACGGCATGACCGTCGTAGCGAGGTACACATTCGTCGCATGCAGCCCGACGCCGCCGGCCAGCGTGATGACGACCGCGCCGTGTGCGCGGCCGAGTAGCGTCCGCCAGCCCGGTGGCGCGGCGTCTACAGGAACAGAAGTCATGGCATCTCCACTTTCATTACGGTCCGTACCGTAATAGATACGGTAGAGTGGCCGCATGGCAGAAGGCAAGACCCGCACCGGCCGACCTCGCGATCTGAGCATCGATCACGCCGTGCGCGAGGCAGCGCTCACTTCACTCGCCGAGGTCGGATATCGCGGGCTCGCCATGGAAGCCATTGCCCGCCAGGCCGGTACCAACAAGCCCGCGGTCTACCGGCGCTGGCCCAGCCTGGCCGCCCTGGTGCTCGACGGCCTCGCGGCGCGACTGGGCGATGTCCGGCCGCCCGATACCGGCTGCACCATCTGCGATCTCTCCGATGCAATCAAGCTGCACCTCAACGTTTTCCGGCGCATGCCCCCCGATGCGCTGGCCGCTCTGCTCGCCGATTGCAATGCCGATCCGGCACTGCGGGAGACCTTCATGGCGACCCTGTTCCGCCCACCCCGGGACGCGGTCGCCCAGGTGCTCGACACCGCCATCGGGCGTGGCGACCTGCGTGCCGATGCCGACCGCGAACTCCTGCTGGATCTGCTGGCCTCGCTGGTGCACTACCGTGCCCTGTTCGGCCATGCCGCAACCACCGACGCCCAGGTGGAGGAGGCCGTTCACACGCTATTGCGCGGCGTCGCCAACGATTACGACCATCTGGTGGCGATCAGTCGGGCCGAGGCCGGCGATCCACTGTTCCATCCGCACGTCGCCGCCGAGAAATCCTGATCCGCTACCGCTACCCGTTGTGAATTGATAGCCTGGCCGCTCAGAGCGCCTCTCCGCGATTCCAGGGCAGGCAGTTTTCCCGATTCGGGTCGAATCAGGGGTGTCCTTTTGTACACTCCCCGCTGAAGTGAACAGATGGCACTTCAATTTCTGATTCGAGGTACCGATGAAATCTGTTACACCAGGTGCGTTCGCACTACGCGCCGCTGCGGCCGTGATCGGTGGGTCGCTGCTGCTCGCAGGAGTGACCGCGTGCGGCAGCGATAAGGCCCCCGACGGGTCGCCGGGCACCGCCACCAGCGCGGTTGTCGCACCGGCGGCCGCCCCGAGCAGCGCGGTCGCACCCGCGCCGCCGACCGAGGCGCCGGCACCGACCACCGAAGCGCCCGCACCGCAACCCGCGGCCTCGGAACCGGCGGCGCCGGAGCCTGTCGCGCCCCAGCCCGTCGTGACCGAACCGGTCGCGCCGAAGCCCGCACCGCAAACCCAGCAGCCGCAGAAGCCCGCGCCCCCGACCTTGGACGCGCCCGGGTTCGAACCGCGCGCAGGCTACTGAAAAGGCTAGGTAATTCAGGTGTTCGGCAATAGTGGACGGTGGCTGTGTGCCGCCGCAGTGGCGCTCTCGGCCTCGGTGACGGGAGCAGGGGTTGCGGGGGCGGATTCCGCTCCCGAGGGGAAAGAGCTTGTAGTACTGGGAGATTCGTTCACCGCGAACGCATGGGACTTCACCGACCCCGACAACAGCTGTCTGCGCCACGGAAAGACGGCGTGGCCGGCGCAACTGGGCACCCTGATGGGCGTCTACGGGACCGACGCGATGGTCGATCCGTCCTGCCCGGGCGCCTCGATCGACAGCGGGCCGGGCTGGACGCTGGGCGTGGAGACGTCGA
>NZ_JAODNK010000065.1 GCF_025465275.1 Nocardia sp.
AGCGCCACATAGCCGCAGGAGACCTGGGCGATGGAATCGGGCGTGCCCGGCTCGACCTTCACGATGCGACCGGCATTGAGCTCGACGCGGTCGACGTAGATGACCTTCGCCTCGTCCTCGTGCCGGGTGGCGGAGACGAACAGCGTCGCCTCGGCCATGCCGTAGCAGGGCTTGATCGCGGTCTTGGGCAGACCGTACGGCGCGAACGCCTCGTTGAACTTCTTCATCGAACCGGTGGTCACCGGCTCGGAGCCGTTGATCAGGCCGATCACGTTCGAGAGGTCCAGCACCTCACCGTTCTTCGGCACGGCACGCGCGGCGGCGTGCTCGAACGCGAAGTTCGGTGCGGCCGCGAAGGTTCCGGCGCCGTCGGAGACGGCCGCCAGTTCCTGGATCCAGCGCGAGGGCCGCCGCACGAACGCGGACGGCGACATGATGGTGATGTACTTACCGCCCACCGCGGGCAGGATCACCGTCAGCAGACCCATGTCGTGGTAGAGCGGCAGCCAGGTGACGCCTCGCGAATTCCAGTTCAGATCCAGCGCATTCACCATCTGCAGCACATTGGTGCCGACGCCGCGGTGGGTGATCTCGACACCCGCCGGGGTGCGTGTCGAACCCGACGTGTACTGCAGATACGCGATATCGTCTACCGCAATATCGGGGCGGATCCACGACTCTCCGACACTGTCGGGAATCGCGTCCACCGCGATGATGCGCGGCCGCTGCGCCGCGGGCAGTCCGCGGAAGAACTGGCGGACCCCGGCGGCCGAGGAGCTGGCCGTCAGGATCGCCGCGGGCGTGCAGTCACCGAGCACCGCGTGCAGGCGATCGGTGTGGCCCGGCTCGTCCGGATCGAACAGGGGCACCGAGATGGTGCCCGCGTAGATCGCAGCAAAGAAGGAGATGACGTAATCCAGCCCCTGCGGGGCCAGGATCGCGACACGATCACCCCGCTTGGTCACCTGCTGAAGTCGTGCAGCTACCGCGCGCAGCCGAACGCCGAATTGACTCCACGTGAGGTCCTGATAGACCCCGTCGCTCTCGCGTGAGTAGTCGATGTACCGGTAAGCCAGATCATCGGCGTCATTCCCGTGGGTGTGCTTCTCGACGTAGTCGACGAGGGTGCGCCCCTCGGGAATCGTGATGTTCCCCGTTTCGTCGAGGTAATCGTCGAAAGTCTCGTCCATTCCTTCTTCTCCTCCGAGGCACACGCGGCATGGGCGGCGACGATGCCGCTGTTACCTGTGAGGCCCCGACTCTTCGCCCGCGGGGAGCTCCTTGCGAAGCCGACCTGCAGAATTCTGTTGCGGTCTGCGCGGTGACCGTCTATTGGCTAGATGTACTCAAACCAGGGCTATGTTACAGAGGAGCCACCCTGCGATGCTCCGGAGCGGCTAAACATATCCCAGCTCACCAGACTCGCTTCCACGGGATCACCGGTGCGAATGTGGCGCTTTGGGTGGGCAGCCCTCCCCCTGGGGGACGAGGGTGTGAGTTGCCGCACCCGGGGTTCCCGGGGGTGGTCCGGGTGGATGTGCCGACCACCCGAAGCGGGTGCGGCGACTGCTGTCATGAACACCTGCTCCTGGCTGTCCGGATGGTGCTGGGACACCGAGCGAACCGGGGCCACAACCTCGCAGCACTCTACAACGAGACCCCGAAACTAGGGGCTCGGTCGGAATTCACGAGTGTGCGGGATGTGGCGCCTTCTCGATGAGGCCATTGGCCCAGCTGACCGTCCACTGAGTTGCTGTGGTGCCGCTGTCGTCCACGACAAAGCCGTTGTAGAGGCTGTGGACAGGGTTGCCCGCCGCCTTCACGAGGGTGCCGACACTGCCGAGAATATTGAGCGGGTTGAGCGCCTGCTTAGGGGAATCACAGATCAGATCACCCTGCGCGCAGATGGTGAATGTCCGATTCCCCAAGTCGCCGAAGCCGTCTCGCGGCCCGGTCATGGTGATGCCCGGCACGTTCAGCCCCCGCAACGCGACCTCCGCGCCGACACCGGCCGGCACCGGCCCGATCTCGATGGCCTGTCCCGGCCCCTGATCGCGACGCCCGTCGGCGATGACGGTCACGCCCAGCACCTTGTTCGCGGGCACCGGTCCCTTGCCCGCGCCGATCTGTGCGGCCACATCACCGGCGATCACCGCGCCCTGCGAGAAGCCCGCGATCACATAGCTGGTGAGCGGGCAGTCGTGATAGGTGGCGGTGAGCTTCTCGTTGGCGCGCTGGGTGCCCTCGGAACGGCTGTTGTTATAGGACTGCTGACCGTCCGGGGGCAGCGCGATCGGGTTCGAGAACTGCGCCACGTACGGAACCGTGTAGACCTCGACCCGATTGTTCGGGAACTGGGCCCGAATCGGATTGGTGATGTTCAACATGAGCGACGCCGGATTCGCGGTCGGGTTGTAGGGATCGTCTGTGCTGCTCGACTCCCAAGTGCCCGGGACGCCCAGCATGAGCACATCCGGGCAATTGGCCGACTGCGAGGTCGGCTCCTTGGGCCCGGGCGGCTTGGGACCCGGCAACCGCAGCCGGCCCGCCAGCAGGTACCAGAGCAGCAGCGCCACGATGATCACGATCACGATCGCGGCGATGAGCAGCAGGCAACCCGCCGGCTTGGACCGGCGTCCGGAGCGGCGTCGCGTCGTCACTTGTTGCAGTAACTCTTCGTCGCGACGTCGACGTAGATCTTGCCCGCCTGTTCGACCGACATCTTCGACTGGTCGAAGGACGGATCGGAGCCGGCGATCGCGGTGACGTAGGTCAGGATCTGATCGTCGGTCGCACCCTGGGCCTTGCCCTGGCACACCAGGTTTCCGGCGGTGAGCGCGATATCGGAAGCGGCGGGCGTGATGCCCTGCTTCTTCAGCTCGTCGAGGAAGCTCTTGTCACGGTCGGTGAGGGGCGGCGTGCCACTCGGCGTGGTGAGGAACTGGCTCGGCACCGGCGCGGGGCGCTCGGGCGTCGTGGCGTCCGTAGAGGGCTGCGGCGACGCCTGATCGCTCGGGGTGTCCCCGCCGGGCGTCGTGGTGGGAGCCGCGGACGTCTTGCTCGTGGTCGGAGCCAGCGTGGGCGTACTCGTCGCGGTCGAATCGTTGTTGCCACAGGCGGCAAGCAGTCCGGCGGCGGCGATAGCAACTACGACGCCGAAAACCTTTCCACGGGTCCGATGCATTTATTCGCTTCCTTGATCTGTCTGGGGTCCACAAGGTCGCCCCCAGGCTAGCTGTATCTATTTGCCTCCGCTTCGCTCCGGCGGGTTCGTGGCCCTGTCACCCGGTTCTTCCCGCCCTGCGCTCGCCGCTGCGCGGCATCGCTCCGCTCAGTCCAGAACCGGGCGGGCCACGAACTTGGAGCGGATGTAGTCGGGGTTGGCCGATTAATTCGGGCGAACTTCGGGTCCCAGCGCCGGAATCAGCGGGGGCGAAACTTCCTCCGGCGGAGCGGCCGGCTGCGGGTCCGGCGCAGCGGCCGGTAGAGGTGCGGGGGCAAGTGCCGCGGCCGGTGCAGGCGCTGCAGCGGGCGCGGGGGCCGGTGCGGGCGCGGGTGCGCCCGGCAGGGCTATCGGCCTGCCGTCCAGCGTGAAGGCCTGCGCCTTACCGTCTTGCAAGACGATCGAGCCGCCCTGGAAGGTCTGTTGCACACCGGTGGGGGTGGCGACCTCGTCGCTGATCGGGAAACCGAGCCCGCCGTTCTCGAAACCCTGTGCGCCCCAGGCATCCATGATCGGACCGCCGCGCACACCCCAGGCGCCCGACAACGGACTCCAATAGATATTGCCGCCCTCGAAACTCACGAAGCGGCCGAGATCGCGCACCGGCTGCTCGGGTCCGGTCGGGAAGCCGAAAGGACTGTTCTCGAAGCCGATTTGGGCGTACTTGCCGAGAATCAGGCCCTGCAGCTGGTGCGCACCGGTCTTGGCGCTGAAGTAGATGGGCCCGTTCTCGAAGCCCTGCACCACGCCGTCCTTGTTCGGAGTCTTCGCTTCGGGTCCGTTCGGGTAGCCCGCCGGACCGCGTTCGAAGCCGCCCTTACTCCACTCGTCGAGGATCGCGCCGCGCACCATCTGGGCGCCGGTCTGCGGTGTCCAATAGATCAGCCCGTTCTGGAACGGCTGGAAGCGCCCGCGGCCGTCCGGCAGCCCCTGATCTCCACCGGTCGGGAAGCCGATGCCACCGGCCGCGCCATTGAGACCCGCAAAAGTACCGGCGATCGCGCCGCCGACCGGTTGCGCCCCGGTGCCCTGCGAGTACGCCACCTGACCGCCCCGGAAGTCCTGCGTCACACCGCCGGGCACCGGGTACTCCGGGGTCAGGCAGTCGCCGAGCCAGTTGTTGCCCTGTGCCACACCGGCTATCGCGCCGCCGAGTTTGCAGTCGCTGGCGGTGCTGTCCACGCCGAGCGCGGCAGCCGTATTCGGCCAGGACTGCCGCATTTCGAAGTCCCAGTACGGCCAGGTGTGCGTGCCCGAGGGGCGGTAGCTCACCTGCACCGGAATGTTCAGCTTGCCGAGTTTGGTCACGAAGTTCTGAGTGCTCAACCGCGACAGCACTTCCAGGCCCATACCCGCGTAATTGGTAGTGAGGCCGGGGACATCACCGGGCGGATCGGTCGCGCCCGCGGTGCCGCTGCCGCTGGAGACGTAGAGGCCGATGCCCTTGAGCTTGTCGGCCAGCTCGTACGGATCGTGCGCCTTCCACTCCGGACTGCTGGGCGGCCCGAACATATCGTTCGAGTCGAACCCGCCCGCATCCTTCATGGCGAAGTTGACCATCTGCGGCATGCCGAGCGTGGTCAGGGTGAGGAAGCCGGAGTAGGAGGCCGCGTGCCGGACCCAGCCGGGATTGCGCGCGGCCAGCATCATCGCGGCCGAGCCGCCCATCGAAAGTCCGGAGACGGCACGCACATTGGTGGCGCGCCACTGACTCTCCAGCAGTGGCGGCAGTTCCTTGGTGAGGAAGGTTTCCCACTTGTAGTTGTGGCCCTGATCGGGCTGCAGCCAGTCGGCATAGAAACTGGACTGGCCGCCGACGGGCAGCACCACGGTGACGTTCTTGTCGGCGAAGAAGCCGGCCGCGCCCGCATCCTTCGTCCAGCCGTTCTCGTCATCGGTGGCGCGCAGACCGTCGAGCATGTACATGACGGGGAACTTCGCGTCCGGGTGCAGCCGCCAGTCCCGGGCCAGCAGCAACTGCACCTCGATGGGGGCTCCGGTGGCGGGCGAGTTCACCCACAGCGCCACCCGGCGATCACCCAGCCACACTGCCTTCTGGACCGTCGCCGGGGCGCCGGACGTATCGGGTTCGGCGGCCGCGGGGGCTATGCCCGCAAAACCGCCAACTCCCGCGAAAGTGCCCGCAGCCAGCGGAAATACCGCTGCTGCGGCGCATGCCACCCAGCGACGGCGAGCCCGCTTCGTCCCACGAACAACTCCAACCACATAAGTGTTGTACCCCGATAACACTATTCAAGGGGTGCGACGCGCGGGGAAAGGACGCACTACAGCAAACGACCGGTTTCTTTTACGCGCCGAGTGCGGCCAGGATCTCCGGACGCGCACCCGTCAGCTGGTCCTGCCAGTAACCCCACGAATGCGTGCCCTTGGTCGGAAGGCTGTAGTGCGCCCCGATCCCGAGCTGATTCATCCGCCCCATGAACGCGATGGTGTTGACCATCGAGAGCGCCTCCAGCGCCACCGCATTCACGGTATTGAACGCCCCCGCCTCCGGATTATCGTGCGCACCCAGCGCGCCCCAGGACGCCGAGATGTACATGGGCAGACCGCGCAACTGCGGCGCGAAGACGAACGGATCCATCCGCAACCACTGCGGACTCCACGGCCACGCCATCGAATCCACATTGAAACGACCGGCGTCCAGCATGGCGATCCGAATCGCCTCGCGCATACCGGGCGCGGAGATGTTCAGGTATCCGGAGAACGACGAGGCGTGCTTGAACATGTCGCGGTGATACGCGGCGAGGGCCAGCGCCGACGAACCACCCATGGAGAGTCCGGCGATCGCGTTCTTGCTGCGGGACACCCCGAGTGGTTCGAGGAAGGCGGGCAACTCCTCGGTCAGGAAGGTCTCCCAGCGGTAGGTGAACTTCTGGCCGTTGGTGCTCGAGGGCGCACGCCAATCGGTGTAGAAGCTGGATTGGCCGCCGACCGGCATCACCAGCGTCACATTGTCATCGGCGAAAAGCTGCATGGCATTCGTCTCGAAGGACCAGGCGTTGAAATCGTCGCGCGCGCGCAGACCGTCGAGCAGGTACAGCGCGGCGTCGCCACCGCGGGCGGCCCACTGCACCTGCACCTTGATCGGTCCCATGCTGGAGGGGACCATGAGCTCTTCGAAGCGCGGGCGCGGCGGCGGCGCGGGTTCTGCCGCGGCAGGCGCCGCGGGTTGTTCGGCCGCGGCGGGCGCCGCGGGGGGCTGCGGCGCTCCCGCGGGTTCGCGATGCAGCGGCCCGGATACCGGGGCGGCCTGCGCCGCTCCCGAAATGCCGGGAAGTCCCGACATTCCAGGCAGCACAGCCACTCCCGGTAGTGCGGCTGCCGCGACGGCGGCCGCCAGCAGACGGCGCCAGCCGGGCACCCGAACGCCCCGCGCGGCGGGTACCCGGTGTGCCGAAACAGTTTTCCGAACCGAACGCGGGCATGACGCACCCTGGACTGCCATCAGAATGTGCTCCTGAACCACACAAAGGGGGGAACGACACCAAACGTGACCGGCGTCACGGACAGGAGCACTTTAGCGGTGCGGGCAGGGTAACTGGCTGGTATCTCAGTCAGCTGGCGTGTATTTCGGCTTTCCCGTCGTGAAAGACGATTGATCCGTGTTGAAAGTTTTGTTGCGCTCCGCCCGGAATGGGAGTTTCGTCGCTAATCGGAAATCCGAGTGCCCCAGTCGGTCCCGCCGCACCTTCATAGGCGCCACCGATCATTCCGCCCACCGCATGCGCGCCGCCGGCCTGCGACCACAGCACCCGGCCACCGCGGAAATCCTGGGCCGCACCACCGGTCAGCGGAAATTCCGCGGTGAGGCAATCTCCCAGCCACGTCTTGCCCTGTGCCACAGGCAGTATCGCGCCGCCTGCCGCACAGTCCGGTTTGCCCGTCTCGACCCCCAGCGCAGCCGCCGCCTGCGACCAGGACTGCCGCATCTCGAAATCCCAGTACGGCCAGGAATGCGTGCCGGACGGACGGTAATTCACCTGCACCGGAATGCTGAGCTTATCGAGCTTGGCCACGAACTGCGTCGATGAGAAGCGCGAGAGACTCTCGAGCACCATCCCGGTGAAATTGGTGCTCACACCGGGAATTCCGGCGGGGATGTCGAACCGGCCGGCCAGGCCGCTGCCACTCGAGACGTAGAGGCTCACTCCCCGGAGCTTCTCCGCTATCGCGTACGGATCGTGGGCATCCCACTCCGCATCGGTGGCCGGACCCCACATGTCTCCGGAGTCGAAACCACCCGCATCGTGCATGGCGTACTTGATCGCCTGCGGCATACCGAGAGTCGTTGTGGCGAGCAGCCCGGAGTAGGAAGCCGCGTAGCGGACGAACCCCGGATTGCGCGCCGCGAGCGTCATGGCCGCGCTGCCGCCCATGGACAATCCGGCCAGTCCGCGCACGTTCGTGGTGCGCCAGTCCTTGTCCAGCAGCGGCGGTAATTCCTTGGTGAGAAAGGTTTCCCACTTGTAGTTCTTGCCGTTGTCGGGTCTTTGCCAGTCCGTATAGAAGCTGGACTGCCCGCCCACCGGCAATACGACCGTCACGTCTTTATCGGCGTAGAAAGCCTGCGCCCCGGCGTCTTTGGTCCAGCCGTTCTCCTGATCAGTGGCCCGCAGGCCGTCGAGCATGAACAGTGCCGGAAATTTCATATCCGGCTTGCTGTTCCACTCCCGCGCCAGCAGCAACTGCACCTGGATCTGTGTCCCCATTGCAGGCGAATCGATCCACAGGGCGACCCGTCTATCGGTCAGCCACACCGTATTTCGAATGGCGGGCTTCGTCGGCACTTGCGCCGCACCCGGATCCGCGAATGCCGTTCCACCTCCCAGCAATACCGTCGTAGCCGCCGTAAGCGCCACGAGCCCACCCCACCTGGGTCTCCGTCGTCTACCTCTTGCCACAGGTGCCACCCTAGTTCGCTTCCGCCCCATCGGCTTCCGAACCCTGACAGAGCGAAGAACCGGCCACCCCAGTGGGGGTGACCGGTTCTTTTCGTACGTCCCGCAGGCGAGGCCTACGACATCAGGAATTCAGCGCGGCCAGGATGCCCGGGCGTGCTTTCCACAGCTCGGCCTCCCAGTTCTGCCAGTTGTGCACACCGATCGCCGGGTAGTCGTAGGTCACGTTGTTCTTGAAGCCCAGCTGGTTCATCCGGGCCTGGAACAGGTGCGTGGTGACCATCGCAATGGCCTCGATACCCATGGCGTTCATGGTGTTGAAGGCGCCCGACGCCGCATCGGCGCCACTCGGCAGACCGCTGGCCGCCGAGATGTACATCGGCAGACCCTTCAGCTGCGGTGCGAACACCGACGGGTCCATACGCAGCCAAGCCGGGCTCCACGGCGCTGCCATGGAGTCCACATTGAAGCGGCCGGCGTCGAGCATCATGACGCGCATGGCTTCACGCATACCCGGCGCGTTCCAGTCCAGCGGACCGGAGAACGACGAGGCCTGCTTGAACATATCGCGGTGGTAGGCGGCCATGCGCAGCGCGGCCGGGCCACTCATCGAGAGACCGACCACCGCATTGTTGGTGCGCGAAACACCATAGCCCGCAAGGTAATCGGGGAGCTCCCTGGTGAGGAACGTCTCCCACTTGTAGGTGTACTTCTGACCATTGGTATTGCTCGCCGAGACCCAGTCCGCGTACCAGCTGGACTGACCGCCGACCGGCATCACCAGGGTGACATCGTCGTTCTCGAATTGCTGCTGTGCGTTCGTCTCGAACGACCAGGCATTCTTGTCATCGCGGGCGCGCAGGCCGTCGAGCAGATAGATGGCCTTGTCGCCACCGTTCTTCGCCCACTGCACCTGCACCTTGACCGGGCCCATACTGGACGGAACCATCAGCTCGTCGTAACCACCGGCGGGGGTGCGATGCACCGGACCGGCAATCGGAGCGGCGATGGCGATAGTCGGAGCCGCAACTGCCGCGGCGGTCGGGATAGCCAGTGCCGCAGCGCCTGTGGCCAGAAGTCGTGTGCCCCAGCCACGGTGAGCACTACGTCCTGACCGGACTCCACCCGGCATGGCAGACCTGCCGAAACGCATGGATACTGCTCCTTCTCTACTGCATAAGTTCAGTTGTTATCGCACAGCGCGCACGGCAATGCCGTTGCAGGCGTACACGATCAGCGTTCACCGCGAATCCCGACCTTCGAAGTGAACGATGCGCTACCACGGTCTGGTCACATGCGCTCGCTGGAGGGTATTCGACCTTCCATACGGTTGGCAAGGTGATGCTAAATTTCGACCGTAATCGTGCGGTGACCTTATCGCGAAACACCAGTGATGTCGCGGCAACAGATGAATCCCTTACCGTCAGCCGATGTTCGCACTGAGATCGGGAAGCATCTTGTAGACCTGGTCCGCCCAGTAACCCCAGCTGTGCACACCGTTCTGGGTGTAGTCGAAGACGGCATTGCCGGGACCGAGCGAGTCCATACGCGCTTGGAAGGCACGGGTATTCGCGAGCGCGATGGTCTCCAGCCCGGCCGCATTCGTCAGGTTGAAGGCATCCAGCGCGGAGTTCACCGCATCCCGCGGGCCGGGCTGGCCGTTACCCGAGGAGATCCACAGCCGGGTGCCATTGGCCCGCAGCAGGGGTGCGAACACGAAAGGATCGTTGCGAAGCCACAATTCGCTCCACGGCGGTCCCCACATGGAGTCGATGTTGAAGCCGCCGGCATCCAGCAGCGCCATCCGCAGCGCTTCGCGCATACCGGGCGCGGAAATGTTCAGATAACCGGAATATGATGCGGCGTAACGGAACTGATCCGGGTGATACGCTGCGAGCACCAGGGCCGCACTGCCGCCCATGGACAATCCGAACACGCCGTTCCCGTTCGGGTTGAAGCCCAGCCGCCCGGCCAGCGCATTACGCAGATCCCGGGTCAGAAAGGTTTCCCACGCATACGGTGCGGGCTGCCCATTGGTATTGCTGGGCGCCACCCAGTCGGAGTAGAAACTGGACTGTCCGCCGATCGGCATGACCACATTGATGTTCCATGCGGTCAGCACCCGCTCGACGTCGGTGTCGATCTCCCAGCCGGACAGGTCATTGCGCGCCCGCAAACCGTCGAGGGCATACACCACGCGCTGCGTATTGCCGTCCTGCGCCCGGAAGATGCGTGACTTGATCGGGCCCATACTCGAATCGACCCAGAAGTCGGATCCGGCCGGATCGAATCCGGCTGCCGCCGGCGCGGCTCCCCCGCCTACCGCCACCGCCCACGGCAACACCATGGCGAATGCCAGTGCGGCTCCGGCTGTGCGGAGTGAACCCATCGAGAAACGCATCTGTGTCGCCTTTCCGAGTGTGGTCACCGTTGACCACCACTGAAATGCAGAAGCTGTTGCCGCTCTCTCGCTTCTCTATAGGCCGTTATTCGTAGCCGATCGCTCGAAAAACACCTCGGACGCCGAATTGTGATACGCCCGATATGCGAAGGCCCCCACCCTGTTCGGGCGGGGGCCTTCGTTTTCGGTCGATTTACCCGATATTTGCGGACATATCCGGAATCATGCGATACGCCTCGTCCTGCCAGTTGGTCCAGGCGTGCAGACCGACGGGCGGGAACGAATAGGTCACGTTCCGGGCGCCCAGGGTGTCCATACGTACCTGGAAAGCCCGAGTATTGGCCAGCGCCAGCGCTTCCAGCGGCGAACCACGCACGATGCGATCCGCGGACGCGCCGAGCGGAATATCCAGATCCTGCTGCATGGGCAGACCGCTGCCCGCCGCAACCCACAATCGGGTGTTGTTCCCGACCAGGGTGGGAGCGAAGACGAACGGGTCCATGCGCAGCCAGCGATCACCCCAGGGCGGGGCCATGGAATCCACGTTGTAGCCACCGGCGTCCACCATGGCGACTCGAATCGCCTCCCGCATACCCGGTGCGGAGATATTCAGGTAGCCGGAAAAGGAACCGGCATAACTGAACTGGTCCGGGTGATAGGCGGACAGCGTCAGCGCCGCACTGCCGCCCATGGACAGCCCGAACACGCCATTGCGATTGGGGTTGAACCCCAGGCGGTCTCGCAGCGCCCAGCGCAGCTGATTCGTCAGGAAGGTTTCCCAGTCGTACCGGTAGCTCTTACCCGGCCCGGCGCCCAGCGCCTCGGTGATTCCCGAACCGGTGTTGGCCGCGGACGAACCCGCGCCCGCCGGGACACCGAAGAACGAGCTCGGGGAGTTCCAGTCGGCATAGAAGCTGGACTCACCACCGACGGGCATGACCACATTGATATTCCAGCTGGCCAGGACGTCCGCGACATTGGTGTCGTTCTCCCAGCCGTTCAAGATCTCGGTGGCTCGCTGACCATCGAGGGCGTACACGACCCGGTCGGTATTGCCGTCCGCCGCGCGCAGGACTCGTGTCTTGATCGGACCCATGACCGGAGAGTCCACCCAGAAGTCGAAGGCCGCCGGGTTGAACGCCGCTGTAGCAGGCCCGGTTCCGACCACCGTGAGAGCAAGTGGCAGGACGAGCGTCGCGGCGACGCCCAGGACCATCCGTTTGAAGCCTCTAACCCGCATCGACCTAGCCCTCTCGTTGGAGCAGAACCGAGCTTGCACACCTGATCTTCTTCGATAGCGAGCCAGTATCGGCTCATCGCCCCGGCGTGTTTGGCAGCCCGATTGCGGCGAGTCCGGACCGAGACCGACGAAAAAGGCCCCCGCCCTGGTGGGCGGGGGCCTTTCACTGCTGCTCAGAGGCTAGCCGATATTGGCGGACAGGTCGGGAACCATGCGGTAGACCTCGGCCGCCCAGTTGGCCCAGTTGTGCACACCGGCCGCGGGGAAGTCGTAGTCGACATTGTTGGCGCCGATGGCGGCCATACGCACCTGGAAGGCGCGAGTGTTGGCCAGTGCGAGCGCCTCCAGCGGCATGCCCTGCAGGACCGACATCACCGAAGTCACATCGCCCGGGCCGGGGATGGCGCTGGCGGCGGAGATCCAGAGCCGGGTGTTGTTGGCCTTCAGCTGCGGCGCGAAGACGAACGGGTCCATGCGCAGCCACTGCGGGCTCCACGGCAGAGCCATGGAGTCGACATTGAAGCCGCCCGCGTCGATCATGGCCAGGCGCATGGCCTCACGCATGCCGGGGGCGGAGATGTTCAGGTAGCCCGAGAACGAACCCGCGAAGCTGAACTGATCCGGGTGGTAGGCCGCCAGGGTCAGGGCCGCCGAACCGCCCATGGACAGACCGAAGACGCCATTGCGGTTCGGGTTGAAGCCGAGGCGGGCGCTGAGCGCATTACGCAGGTCCTTGGTCAGGAAGGTCTCCCACGTGTACCGGAAGCTCTTGCCGGGACCGCCGGCCATGATCGACAGGCCGCCGGAGCCCGAGGAGGAACCGGACGCCGAGCCCGAGGACGACAGCGAGCCGGAGCCGGTGCCGGCGGGAACGCCGAGGAAGGTGCTGGGCGCGGCCCAGTCGGCGTAGAAGCTGGACTGGCCGCCGACCGGCATGACCACATTGATGTTCGCGGCGGTCAGCGCGTTGGCCACATCCGTGTCGTTTTCCCAGCCACTGATGTCGTCACGGGCACGCATACCGTCGAGCGCGTAGACGACGCGGTCGGTATTGCCGTCGGCCGCACGGAAGATGCGCGACTTGATCGGGCCCATACCGCTGGAGGAGTCGACCCAGAAATCCATGGCGGTCGGATTGAACGCTGCGTTCGCGGACCCTGCCACACCTGCCACCGACGCCCCGAACGGGAGCAGTAGCGCCAAGGCCATGCCGAGGACAGACTTCCTCATCCAGCCGCCGCTCGATCTCCGACGTCTATCCTGCGCACCTCGCATCATCAGGCCTTTCGTGTTCGTTCGTTTCAACCGCGTGCTTGGGGCCACGGCGGGCGTCTCGGGGAGCCTATCGTTCAACGGCTAACGGAGCGTTATCGGAAAGAGACATATGTGATCGGGACCACTAGTACGAGCTTTTGTGGTCCGGACCAGGTAGTTGATACAAAAAGGGACACAAAAGCCACGCGGTACGAATACCGTGCAGCCCCTGCGGGTGTGACCCGGCAACTATGTCAGCCAATGTGCGCCGACAAATCCGGGGTCAGTCGATTCAGCTCCGACTCCCAGTTCTTCCAGTTGTGCACACCGACGGCCGGGTAGTCGTAGGTGACATTGCTGTCGCCGAGACCGGAGAGCCGGGCCTGGAAAGATTTGGTGCCCACCAGCGCAATGGCCTCGATACCCATGCCCTCGACGGTGGAGGCATTGATGGCATCGGCCGAGGACGGCAGTCCACTACCCGCCGAGATGAACAGGCGCGTGTTGTTGGCCTTCAATTTCGGCGCGAAGGTGAACGGATCGAGGTGCTGCCATTTGGCGTCCTTGGCCTTGGCGAGCGCGTCGATGTTGTAGCCGCCGGCATCCAGCATGGCGACCCGAACGGCATCCCGCATCCCCGGCATGGTCATATTAAGCGCACCGGAAAGCGAAGCGGCGTACGAGAACTGGCTCGGATAGAAGGCCGCCAGCACCAGCGCGGCGCTGCCGCTCATGGACAGCCCGACAACGCCGTTGTGAGTCACGTTGAAGCCCAGCCGATCCCGCAGTGCGTCGCGCAGGTTCTGGGTCAGGAACGTCTCCCACATATAGGCGGAGGTTTTGCCCGGCCCGCCCGCAAGTGCCTCGGTGGCACCGGAACCCGTGCCGGCCAGCGTGCCCGCGGGGATGCCGAGGAAGGTGCTCGGCGAAGCCCAGTCCGCATAGAAGCTGGACATACCGCCGACCGGCATGACCACATTGATGTTCGCGGCCATCAGGGTCTGCGCGGCGGCGGTCTCGATCTCCCAGCCGCTGTCGTCGTCGCGGGCGCGCATACCGTCGAGCAGATAGACCACTCGATCGGTATTGCCGTCCGCCGCCCGGAATACGCGAGATTTGATGGGCCCCATAGTGGAGTCGACATAGAAGTCCATGCCGGCGGGATTGAAGGCGGCCTGCGCGACACCGGACCCGAAACCAGCTCCCACCACCGACACCCCGAACGGTAGCAAGGCCGCCACGGCCAGACCCACAGCTGACTTCTTCAGCCATCCGCGCCCTGCGGGACGTGCGCCCCGGGCCCGAATCTCCTGTGCCCCACCCACAGTCAAGCCTCGCATATCTCGTTCGGCCTTTCGTCGGCACGACCGGCTGCCCCTGCCAGGGCGCGGGCCGTGTATTGCGACAACCGTTGCGACACATGCGAGATGGGCCGCAACGGGCTACCCAGGGATGCTATCGCTAAACGACCCCCTGGGTGTTACCAAACCGAGATGAGAGTGCGTTATCAGGTTGCGAATCGGACACAACGGCGGCGGCCCTATGCTATTGGGCCGCCGCCGTGGGTGATTCATGAAATTTGCCCGGAACTGCCGGGAGAAAAAGGGTCTCGCTATTTGGGCGGGACCGGAACCGCCGGCGCTGACGGATAAGGATCGACCAGACCGCACCGTTCGATCTCGTACTTCGGCACCCGATCGATCCGGTACTTCGAGAAGCCCAGTGACTGCGTCACATTGTGCCGGAATCGCTCGAAGGTCAGTGGCGACCGCGAGGACGCCAGCATGTCCTGGGTCTGCGGGCAGGACAGCGCGACTCGTGCCTGCTGCACCCACTTGTCGTCCATGTACCAGGGCAGCCACGGATGCTTGTCGACCATGCCCGCGTCCACCACGACCCAGTCCGGGTACAGGTTCTTGTCGTGCCCGATGCGGCCGTCGGTGAGCCGGTCGGTATGCGCCGCAAGCGGATACGCCAGGCCCATCTGATCGATGACCCGCACGTCCAGCGGCACGTTCATGCTGGTCATACCGAGATTCAGGAAGAAAACGGTATGTCCGGCGCCACCGTCGGGGATCGGCGCCGGCGGCGGTGCGATGTACCAGAACATGAAGGACGGCGAATTGAGCAGCAGGCCGCCGTCCGGGGTGTCGGTGATATCGCGGACCATGGCGCGCATGCGCGGGTAGTCCAGATAGTCCTCGGCGAGGATCGGGTGATCGTGACCGGTATTGAGGACGTAGTAGATGCGCTCGTCCACGATGCCGGTGGAGCTGATCTTGGTGCCGGTCGTGATGGCCGTCGTATTGGCCGCGAACAGCGCCCAGCCCGCGGTGCCGACGAAGCCCGCAAGCACCACCACGAGAGCCCAGTCCATGCGGCGGCCGCCCCGCTCGCCACTGAAGATGTTCTGCGGCACCCGCACCGGCAGCACGGCCACCGGCAGCATCAGGCAGAACAGCTGCGGCAGCAGCATGCGACCGTGCATGAAGTCGCCGCCGACGCGGAGCTCGTAGACGATGAGCACCACACCGCTGCCGACCATGAGCGTGGCAACGGCGGCCGGGGTGCGCAGCCAGACGCTGAGCCGGTGCATCCGGTTGCGCCAGCTGTTGTCCGGAACCTCGGTGCTCTCGGCGTCACCGAGGGCATGCCGGCCGGTCGCCTTGGTGACGCGGCCGGACCGCACCGCGAATACCGCGGCGATCGCCAGGATCAGCAGCGGCAGCCACAACCAGTACGGGCCGACGAAGTTCCACAGATAGATGAAGCCCTGATGCCACTTGGCGCCCGCCGCGTCCTTGGCCACCGCCGTATTCGGGTACGGCAGACCGTAATAGCCCATACGCCAGATCTGGTACGCGACCGGAACCAGTCCGGCCACCAGCACGACGCCGATCCGGAAGAAGAGCGGCCGCAGCCGGGTCTCCGGCAGCGGTGCGCAGAAGATCATGATTAGCGCTAGCGCGCCGACCAGCGTCATCTCCGGCCGGATCAGCGGGGCCAGCCCGGCGAAGAACACCAGGCCGAAAAAGCCTGGCAGACGCACCCGTTCGGCCTGACTCCAGCGGACCAGCAGCCACCACAGCACTGCCAGCCAGCAGATGACCAGGCAGTTCTCCAGGCCGGAGGTGGCGTAGTCACGAGCGGGAGGCATGGCGATGTAGACCAGTGCTCCGGCCGGAACCAAAAGGGCGGATTTCGTTCCGCCCCACAGGCGTGCGGAGCCGAGCATGGCGAAGACGATCGCCAGCACCGACAGCGTGAGCGCGATGCCGAGCACCACATACTCCAGCCGCAGCTGGGTCAGCCAGCTGAAGAACCAGACGAGGTAGGTCCAGGCGGTGCTGGTATTGGTTTCGACGCGTTCGCCCGCATTGAAGACCGGGCCGTTGCCCGCCAGCAGGTTTCGCACCGTGCGCAGCACGATCAGGCCGTCGTCGGCGATCCAGCGCCGCTGCCAGGCGCCGGCTGCGAATAGGGTCGCGGTCAGCACGATCCCACCGATGAAGACGGTGCGAGATAGTCGCGAGAAACGGCGCGCGGACACATCTGCCGCACGCCGATGGGCACTGCCGACCGGCAACTGTGCCGTCGGTGCGCCCTCCCCTCGCTCTTCTCCCTCTACCACGTCAGGTGAGATAGACAGCGACACCTACCGCTCCGATCCAGGCTATTGCGAGGAACTGGAGGATCCGGTCCCCCAGGGCGATCTCTTCGGGTTCTCCGGCTTCACCGCCGTCGACGTCCACCGCGTAGCGCAGGACCGCGATGGTCAAGGGCACCATCGAGATCGCGAACCAGTCGGTGTCCTTGATACGGCCCTGCTCGAACGCCCACAGCCCGTAGAAGACCACCAGCGCGGTGGCCGACAGGGTCCAGACGAAACGCAGGTAGGTGGCCGTGTAGTACTGCAGCGATTTGCGGATCTTGGCGCCGGTGTCGAGCGCGATCTTCAACTCGGCGTAGCGCTTTCCGGCCGCCATGAACAGCGAACCGAAAGCCATGATGAGCAGGAACCACTGGGAGAGCTTGATATCGGCGGCAGCGCCACCGGCGATCGCGCGCAGCAGGAAGCCGGACGAGACGATGCAGATATCGAGCACGGCCTGATGCTTGAGACCGAAGCAGTAGGCCAGCTGGATGCCGATGTACACGGCCATCACCACGGCCAGATGCCAGGACGCCACGAACGACAACGCGAGCGACGCGACCAGCAATACGAGCGACAGCGCATAGGCGAGATTCACCGGAACCACACCGGCGGCGATCGGCCGGAAACGCTTGGTCGGGTGGGCTCGGTCGGCCTCGACGTCCAGTGCGTCATTGACCAGGTAGATGCCCGAGGCCGCGAGGCAGAACACCACGAAGGCGATGGCGACGTGCCCGACCACCTGCATGTCATTGACCACGAGATGGCCGGCCGCGTCCTTGCCCGCGGCGAGTGGCGCCGCCAGCACCAGCACATTCTTGACCCACTGGCGCGGGCGAACGGCCTTCACCAAACCTGCGGTAAGGGTCTTCGGCGGGCCCTTGATGACACCTTCGTCCAGGTCAACGCCGGTCGGCTCTTCGCTCATGTCAACAACGGCTCTTTCTTCCTGCGCGGTCACTTCGCGAGTCTCTTTTCGGCGGCAAGCACAAAAGCAGCTGATGCGGCGCCCAGCGCGGAACCGGCGAGCACGTCGGATGGGTAGTGAACCCCGAGGACGACCCGGGAAAGCAGCATCGGCGGGACGAGCACCGCGGGCAAGGGTAACCCGGTGAGCCTGCCGAGCAACACCGCCGCTGCCGTGGTGGAGGTCGCGTGCGAGGACGGGAAACTGAGCTTGCCCGGCGTCGATACGTTGACCTGCACCGATGGATCGTTCGGGCGCGGCCGGCGGACGATTCGCTTAATCACGACGGAGGCGGCGTGCGCACCGAACGCACCGACGGCGACCCCGGCCCACTCGCGCCGGCGCGGTTTGTCGACGAGCGCCCCCACCGCGGCGATGCCGATCCAGCCGAGTGAATGATCGCCGAAATGCGACATACCGCGAGCGACCTCGACCACGGCCGGATTCCGGCCGATGGTGCCCTGCACCAGGTTGAGGATCTTGACCTCGGCAGGCGGGGCCGTCACCGGAGTCTCCGGGACGACGTGCAATCCGCGGTCAGGCTCGGTGGCCGACCGGCTAGCCCGTTGGGGGGTATCGGGCGTGGTCATTTGCTCTCGTTCCCTGAGTCGCTCGTGATCCCGAAGGTGTTCTCCCACGCGGCCTTGCTCGTGAGATGTGAATGCGCCGCACGATACTGCTCACGCACCTCGGGGAAGCGCTCGGCCAGCTCCTTGCGCAGGCGCAGCGCCTCGCGGAACAGTTCGGCGGCCTTGCGCGGATCCCGCTTGCGGTAGACCACACCGCGGCCGTCGGCGGTGGTGACGGTGACGCCGTCCACCTGTGACAGCAGATACCAGCGGGCATCCAGCGTCGGCACATTCAGCTGCGGGACGTCGTGGTGGCGGGTGTTGGCCTTGCGGAAGTTGTGCACCACACCCTTGCCGAGCCGGGCGATCTTCGAGAGCGGGTTCGACGGTTCGCCGACCGCACCCACCTCGGCATGGCTGGGCAGCGGCAGTTCGGTGGAGGACGGCAGCACCACGGCGTCCGGGAACTCCTTGCGCATGGCGTGCACCTTGCCGAGCGCGGTCGGCAGCAGCTCGAAGAGCTTGTCCGGTCCGGCCAGGTAGTCGCGAATGGCCTCGTTCTGGATGGCCACCGTCGAATACTCCAGGCAGAGCAGGTGTTTCAGCGTCGCCTTGATGGTGTTGACCACCATGGGACGGCCGTCGTTGGGCAGGTGCAGGGAGGCGACCACCAGGCGGTTGCGCAGGTGGAAGTACGCCTGCCAGTCGATGGCGTCGTCCTTGTCGCTCCACGCCATATGCCAGACGGCCGCACCCGGCAGGGTGACGGTCGGATAACCGTGATCCCTTGCGCGCAAACCGTATTCGACGTCGTCCCACTTGAGGAACAGCGGCAGCGGCTGCCCGATCTCCTCGGCCACCTGGCGCGGGATGACGCAGGTCCACCAGCCGTTGAAGTCCACGTCGACGCGGCGGTGCAGCAGCTTGGAATTGTCGCGGTCGCTGAGCGGGTACTTCGAGAAGTCGTGGTCGTACTCGACATTCGCGGGCGCGGTCCACATGAAGATGGAGCGGTCCACGATCTCGCCCATGGTGTGCAGGTGCGAGCGCTCCTGCAGATTCAGCATCTGACCACCGGTGAGGATGGGCGACTTGGCGAAACGCGAGAAGGCCAGCGCGCGCAGGATGCTGTCGGGTTCGATCTCGATGTCATCGTCCATGTAGACGATGAACTCGGCGTCGGTGGTCTTGAGCGCCTCGTACATGACCCGGCTGTAGCCACCGGACCCACCCAGATTGGGTTGATTGTGAATGGCCAGGCGATCACCCAGCGGCAGTGCGGCTTCGGCGAAGCCCGGCTCGTCCACGACCTTGCGATTGCCCTGGTCGGGGATGATGACGGCCTTGATCTTCTCCAACACCAGCGGGTCGTTGCCCAGTGCCGTGATGGTCTTCACCGCATCGGTGGGGCGGTTGAAGGTCGGCATGCCGATGGCGATGCTGCCCTCACCCGGCGCCTCGATCGGCGCGTACCAGCCGCCGCTGCGCACCTGCACCGCGCTGTCGGTGGTGATGTCGAACCAGTTCCAGCCGCCGTCCTCGAACGGGCCCAGATCCACCTCGAACTCGACCAGGGTGTCCTGCGCATCCCCGGGCGAGCTGAACTCGTTGCCCTGCACGTGGATTCGCGAGCCGTCGGCCTTGGACCGATACACGTCCACCCGCCCGTGGCCGGCGAGCTCCAGGCGCAGCACCATCGACTGCAATACGCTCCAGCGCCGCCAGTAGCTGGCCGGGACCGCATTGAAGTAGGTGCAGAACGACACCTCGGATTCCGCGCCGATGGACAGCGAGGTGCGCGAGGTGGCGTGCGCGCGTTTGGCGTTGGTATCGGATTCCTCGAGGTACAGCTTGCGTACGTCGAGGGGCTCACCCGGCCTGGGCAGGATGATGCGCTGCAGGAGTGACTTGGCGCGAGTCTCGGTCGTCATGTCTTCCAACGTGGCTTGTGCGGTCATTCGGCGGTGTCCACCAGCGCGGCGCCGGTCTCCAGGTGCGGGCGCAGCACATTGTCGAACATGCTGAGCGCGGCGCCGATGGCCATATGCATGTCGAGGTACTGGTAGGTGCCGAGGCGGCCACCGAAAAGCACCTTGGACGAAGCGGTTTCGGCCTTGGCGAGCTCGCGGTAGGCGAGCAGCTTGGCGCGGTCGTCGGGGGTGTTGATGGGGTAGTACGGTTCGTCGCCGGTCTGAGCGGAGCGCGAGAACTCACGCATGATGACCGTCTTGTCGTTCGGGTAGTCACGCTCGGGGTGGAAGTGGCGCGGCTCGATGATGCGGGTGAAGGGCACGTCCGCATCGTTGTAGTTCATGACCGAGGTGCCCTGGTAGTCACCGGTTTTCAGCACTTCGGTCTCGAAATCGATGGTGCGCCAGCCGAGTTCGCCTTCTTTGTAGTCGAAGTAGGCGTCCAGCGGGCCGGTGTAGATGATGGGGGCATCCGGGTTCTGGGCCCGGAGCTCGTCGCGGACGTCGAACCAGTCGGTGTCGACGCGCACCTCGATGAGGTCGCTCTCGGCCATCTTGGTCAGCCACGCGGTGTACCCGTTCTTGGGCAGACCCTCGTAGGTGTCGTTGAAGTAGCGGTTGTCGAAGGTGTAGCGCACCGGCAGGCGGGTGATGTTGCCTGCGGGCAGTTCCCGCGGGTCGGTCTGCCACTGCTTGGCGGTGTAGTCGCGCATGAACGCCTCGTAGAGCGGGCGGCCGATCAGGGAGATGGCCTTCTCTTCGAAGTTGGCGGCTTCCTTGGACTCGACCTCGGCGGCCTGCTCGGCGATGAGCGCACGTGCCTCGGCGGGGGTGAAGTAGCGGCCGAAGAATTGGGATACGAGGCCCAGACCCATCGGCAACGGGTACGCCTGGCCCTTGTGCAGGCCGAACACGCGGTGCTGGTAGTTGGTGAATTCGGTGAACTGGTTCACGTAGTCCCACACCCGTTTGTTCGAGGTGTGGAAAAGGTGAGCACCGTACTTGTGGATTTCGATGCCGGTCTCTGGCTCCGCCTCCGAATACGCGTTACCACCGAGGTGGTAGCGGCGGTCGACCACCAGGACCCGCTTGCCCAGCAGGTTGGCGGTGCGTTCGGCGATGGTCAGCCCGAAGAAGCCGGAGCCGACGACGATGAGATCGAAGGGGGATGCGACGGTCACGGGAGCCCAGCGTAGTGGAAGAAGATATCGGCGCGCGTGGGCTCCGGCAGGTGGGATTTTTGGGGATCCAGGTTACGGACGGAACCGGTGGTGGTCATCCCCCATGCGAGGGAGCTGTCGTCCAGGATTTCGCTCAGAGTTAACCGAACTGGGGACAGATCCGTCATCAGACCTGTATTTCATAACGCAACGACCTGAACATTCGTCCAGATCGTTGCCGTGCGCAGTATGCGGCCGTGCCTCCCCGCCGACCGGAAGACGACCTCCCACCATGCGGTTAACCCGTTTCGCCCCTCTCATGGGCGCACTCACCCTCGCGGCCGTACTCAGCACCGTCGCCCTGATTCCCACCGCAGCCCCGGCGCACGCCGACGAAAACACCCTCGCCAGTACCCAGGTAGCCGACTCGGTCGGCCTGTGTGGCAATGGTGCGGCAACCTTCGACGACATTGTCACCAATGCCGCCACCGCCGTTCGCACCGTTGTTCCGGCTGGTCAGCAGGCCGCTTTCGACCAGCAGGTGAACGACTTCCGCCAGACCATCGCCCAGGTGCACGTGCACCGGCGCGGCCTGCCCATGGATCCGACCGGAACGGGTGATCGACTCGAGTTCCTCGACGATCCGATCGTGTCCTACCTGGTCAACGACCTGGACGCGATCCGCACCGGCCGTATCGATCAGACCGTCTCACTGTCCACGATCACCGTCTCCGACGTGATCGAGGTGTTCATTCTCGGCACCCGCATCGTGAAGATTCCGACGCAGCTGGCCTTCAGCCTGATCCCGACCGTCGGTTTCATTCTCAAGCCGATCGTCGGCGCGATGTTCACCGGCGTGAAGTCACTGGCGCGTTCCATCCAGGCGCAGTTGGCCCGCACCTGCACCGCCCCCACCGCGTACGACAAGCTGCAATTGGAGCCGCTGCCGGACGAGCATGTGGCGGTCCCGCAGCCGCTCATGGATCTGGCGAATCAGCTGACCAAGGCCGACGGCACCTGCACCCCGCTGGCCGAACTCAAGACCTCCGATCTGGTTGAGCGCACCCGCAACTTCCTCACCCGCACCGCCGGACTGCCGGTCGATCCGGCCGCCGTGAATGCGAATGCCGATGCGCTGCAGGGTTTCCTGCGTGACAACCGGGTCGCACATTCGGTGCTGATGCGCCGTATCGAACAGCTCGGCCCGCTGGTGAACGCCATGGATTACGGCCCGCTCACCTTCCTGTCGAACCTCGGCTTCGACATCTACGAGGGCAAGGGCCTGGACACGGTGCCACTGGCGGATGTGAAGGTGGAGAACGCCTTCGACATGATCACGCTGACGCTGGACACCGCCAGCCTGCTTATCACCGTCGGCAGCACCATTGCCGGCTTCACCGGCGTGGCCTCGACCATCACCACCCCGCTGGGCATCGCACAGGCCCTCGCCTTCGCACCGACCACGTACGGCATGCCGATCCTGCGCGGCGTCATGCAGTCCATGTGCGGCGCAGCCTGATTCGGTAGCCCCGCGCGCCAACGGCTCGAGCTTCCCTCGGTCCGTTGGCGCGTTTCCATGCGTTGCACGAACAGATAGGGGCATCGTAAGGGCATGGAAGCCGACAAGAACTCGGTACCGGTGATCGACCCGCTCTCCGGCTCGGCCCTACTGTGGCGGCTCGCGAAATTGCGCGAAACACTCGACGGTGAATTGCCAGACATTGTTTCGCGACACTAGGATTCACCGAAGTTATCGAGTCACCGATCGTAGATTTCGCGCCGGTGCCCGACCTGCACGACCAGGACCACCAAACGGCCGTCCTCGATCCGATAGATCAGCCGGTAGTCGCCCACCCGCAGTCGATAGTCTTCCCGCCTAACAAGTTTTCGCACGTCAGCGGTTGTGGAGTAAGGGTCGTCGCCGAGCTTCGACAGCTCGGTGAGGATGCGCAACGCTTGGGTTTGCGGTATTGCCCGCAGAGCGCGAGCCGCCGAGGGCAGGAACTCGAAGCCGTATTTCACCCCGCTTCCCGCTCCCCGAACATGTCAGCGATCAGTTCAGCCATCGCCACGCGCGGCTGATCTTTTTCCGCCTCCCACGCCTCATCCGCCTTGCGGGCGAGCAGCTCGTCCTCGGCGTCCTCGATCGTATTGAATACGTCGATCGGCACCAGCGCTGCGGCCGGTTGGCCGTCGCGAGTAATAACCGTGTACTCCCCCGCTTCGGCCGCATCCAAGCGTGCCGACAGGGTCTCGCGTAGCTGGCGGACATTGATCGTGTCGGTCATAGTCGAAGTGTACACCGATATGCGTACACACCACAGCTCCGATTCCCCGAATACACCGCTCCGACACCGAAAACCGCTGCGGCTGTCCGATATTCGTCTACAGCCGGGTGTCGGCGTACGCGTTCATGGCGTCCCGGACGAACTCGGTGGTGCCCGCACCGTGCTTGTCGTAGTTGGCCGCGAATCGCGGGTCGGCGACATACATTTCGCCGAGGTTCTTGAAATACTGCGCCGTCGGGCACTTGCCCTGCCCGCCGAGCGTCACCCAGTCGTAGTGGCGCTGGACGATGGCCTGCACCTCGTCATTGCCGGCCGCGAGCCCGGCGGCGTGCACCCGCCCGTAGTCGGCGGCGATGTCGAGATGGGTCTGGAAGTGCGCCTTCTTGTCGGCGTCGCTCATCGCGCGCCACCAGCGGTCGCCGCTCTCCCAGGCGTCCCTACCCCACCTTTCGATGACCTCGTCCTTGTACTGGCTATTGTCGAATCCGTCGAAAACCTCATCAGCCATGAGTGATTCACCTGCTTCCGTCTTGTGCAATGTGGTGTGCACCGAGGCGATCTGCCGCGCAATCCGGTCCTGCTCGTGTTTCAGCAATTCCAGATGCGTGCGCAGGGCGGCAGCGGTGTCCTTTTGTCCCGCAAGAACTTCGGCGATGGCCGGGAGGCCCAGTCCGAGTTCGCGCAGCAAGAGGATGCGCTGCAGCCGTACGAGGGAGTTCTGGTCGTAATAGCGGTAACCGTTGCCGCCGATCCGGGTGGGCGCCAGCAGCCCGAGCTCACCGTAATGCCGCAGCGTGCGGCTCGTGGTTCCGGCGGCTTTCGCCAGTTCCTGGATCGACCATTCGGTGGCCACGTTCCGTCCTTCCCGCGCTCGTTCGACCTCGATGCATTCAGCATGCAAGTTGACGTAGCGTCAAGGTCAAGGCCCATTCATTATGCGCCCGCCGGATCAAACGCAGCCCGGCGAATAGGCCATCGAATAGGTCACTGGTCAATCGACTTGCTTCGGTGAGACGGCCCGTGACACGATCCACACGCGCGCTGGCGGAACCGGCTTTCAACGCGCCGCTCGATTCTTTTCCGGGGGATGGGGAACACCATGTTCGTTACGGGCCGCGCCCGAGTTCTGTCCTGGGCGGCCGTCGTCGCGACTGCCCTGAGTTCCACCACCTTCCTGCTCACCGGAACCGCCGACGCGGCGCCCGTGGTGACACTCGGTGGCGGCTCGGGCATCTACGTCGAGCAGCTCGACGATCCGACGACTCTCGCCGACTGCACACTCACCACCATCGGTTACGACCACGACGGCAAGCTGGTCGGCATTACCGCCGGGCACTGCGGCGAGGTCGGCGCGCGCATTGCCGCCGAGTACACGCACAGCGGCGGCATCGGCGTGATCGCCAACAAGAGCGCCGGAAACGACTGGTCCGTCATCGATTTCGATCCCACCCGGGTCAATCCGACCAAGCAGGTGGCGCAATCGGTGATCAACAGCGTCGGGGCACCGCCGAATATCGGCGATATGGCGTGCAAGAACGGCCGCACCACCGGTTACACCTGTGGACCGGTGTGGGAAACCAATCGCAACTGGTTCCGCAGCCAGGTGTGCGCCAATCACGGCGACTCCGGTGCGCCGGTGATCCTGGGCGATCGCCTGGTCGGAATGGTGGTCGCCGGAACGGATTTCGATGCCGGGCCGATCGACATCCAGCTGCCGGCCTGCACCGGGGCCGGGGATCTGATCCACGCGCCGGAGCTGTCCACAACCATGACGATGGTGCTGGCGGATATCGACCGGCACGGTGGCGTGGGTGCGGGGTTCCACCCCTTCTGAACCTCGCTTTGACCTGAAAGTGGCGCGGGCTCCGAAGTTTTAGGAGCCCGCGCCACTTCTCGTTCGGCGTGATGCGGGTGCTGTTCTCGGTTGGTCGGCAGCGATGAAACGAGCTCAGTAGGCAGCGGTGAAACGGGCCCGGTAATGCTCGGGTTGTTCCGCCTCGTCGAGCAGCACGATGGCGAGGTCCTCCATCGAAATGACGGAATTGCCTTCATGATCGGCAAGGAGTTCGTCGGTGCCGAGCCGGAAGACGCCGGTGCGCACGCCCGGCTCCAGCAGCGCGGCCGGGCTGAGGTAGGCCCAGTCGACCGCATGGCCGGACTGCTGGAACACCGCCAGTTGCTGATTGCAGGCATCGGCGATCGGCAGGAGTTCGGCGGGGAAGCCCGGCTGCTCGCTGAGTATCGCGCCGGTGCCCGGAACAATGAGGCTGCCCGCCCCGCCCACCACGAGCAGGCGAATCTCACTGTCCGCCAATGCTTCCAGTAGTGCGGCAGCAACCTGGGCGAGCTCATGCTCTTGGCCCGGCACCGGTCGCGTCGCACTGATCACCAGATCGCTCCCTGCGACCGCGGCCGCTACTTGATCGGCATCGGAGGCATCGGCCGCGCGCACCTCGACGGTGTCGGGCAGTCCGCGAACCCGGCTCGGGTCACGCGAGATGGCGCGCACATCATGTCCACGCCGCAGGGCTTCGGTGATCACCCGGCTGCCGACTTCGCCCGTTGCTCCGAAAACGGTGATAATCATGGCTTTTGATCTCCTTCGAGGAATGGTGAGCCTGCTGCCACCAGCTGCGGCAGCGGATTGGGGCGCGAGCGTTGGGCGCGTCAGGCTGCAGTGGACGCGGCCACGGCTGTCTCCGGCGCGGGCGTTGTCTTACGCGGCGCGGTCGCGAGCTGTCCGAGGAGCGTGCCGCCCAAGGCAATTGCCATACCGAGCACCTGCAGCGGCGTCAGCGACTGCCCCAGCGCGGCCCAGCCGATGATGGCGGCCGACAGCGGGCTCAACAATCCGAGGAAGGCGACCGAGGTGGCATTGGCGCGTGCCAGGCCACGGAACCAGATGGCATAGGCCAGCGCGGTGCCGATGAGTCCGAGGTACAGGTACCCGCCGATGGCCCGCCCGTCCAGCGCCGGCGGCGCACCCTCGATGCCGAGTGCGATCGGCACCAGCAACAGCCCGCCCGCGGTGAGCTGCCACCCCGTCATGGCAAGTGGCGTAACACCTTCCGGCCGTCCCCAGCGCTTGGTCATGACAACTCCGGCCGACATGGACGCCGCGGCCCCGAGCCCGGCGATCACGCCGAGCGTGTCGAGGGTGGCGGACGCCCGCAGCACCACCAGCCCGACGCCGCCGATACCGATCACTGCCGCAAGGACTTTCCTGACCGTCAGCCGCTCGTTGAGCGCAATCGCCGCCAGCCCCAGCGCGAAAAGCGGCCAGGCGGAGCTGAGCACCGCTGCCACCCCGCCCGGCAGCCGGTATGCGGCGAGGAACAGCAACGGCATGAACATCCCCATGTTCAGCGCCCCGAGAATCCCCGCCTTCCATACCCATTCGCCGTGCGGCAGCTTCCTGGTGATGGCCAGCAACAGCAGCCCCGCGGGCAGCGTCCGCATGAGCGCCGTGAACATCGGCCGATCCGGCGGCAGGAACTCGGTGGTGATGGCATAGGTGGAACCCCACACCAGCGGCGCGAGCCCGGTCAGCGCAAGCGTCCCGGCGTACCCCGAAACCCCGGTGCGGGTGCTGATGTTCATTATTAGCTCCTTTTTGATAATCTCAACGTTGAGATAAAACCACGCATATACCTCAACGTCAAGTATTTCAACGTTGAGATTATTTCCGCGCGACAGGAGCCCGCATGCCCGACGCCGTAGACCAGATCACCGCCGCCTGGCGAGAAGTCCGCCCCGACGTGGACGTCTCCCCCATGGAAATCGTCGCCCGCATCACCCGCCTGGCCCAGGTCCTGGACCGCGAACTGATCGACTTCTTCCGCACCCACAACCTCGAACGCTGGGAGTTCGACGTCCTGGCCACCCTCCGCCGCGCCGCCGGCGAAACCGGCCTCACCGCAGGCGCATTGAACAAGGCCGCCATGCTCACCTCCGGCGCCATCACCAACCGCATAGACCGCCTGACCACCAAGGGCCTGGTAACCCGAATCCCCGACGCCACCGACCGCCGAGCCATCCGAGTAAGCCTCACCCCCGAGGGCCGCGACCTGGTAGACCGCCTCCTCCCCCTGCACGCAGCCAACGAACAACGCCTCATATCCGCCCTGACCCCCACCGACCGCAAGCAAATCGTGAGGCTCCTCCGCCACCTCTCCGAATCGCTCGGCGACACCAGCCTCACGTGAAACAGCCGAAATGATCGAAATAAATGCGACAAATCGGACAGCAATAAAGGCGGCACTCCCTATTTGGGAGTGCCGCCTTTGAATTGCAGTGTGTGAGTTCAGCGTTCGGTCCGGCAGACCTCACACCCGCGCCACAGCGAACACTGCGCGTCGGGGAGAAGGTCGAGGACTTCATGGTCGAGTGCCGCAGCGAGCAGGATCAATTCACCGAGCTCGAACGAGGCCGGCGCCGACATCCGATCAGCAATCCACCGATCGGACATCCCGAGGCTGAGAGCAAGATCCGCCCTGCTCACACCCACTTTCGCCATTGCCCGCCCGATCCGCCGGCCGACACACTCATCCATCCAGTCCACATGACCGCCTTCCACCCCTAGCCCAACGGCGCCACGCCCACATCCGCAGGTCGCGGCACCATTTCAGCTATTGTTCGAACATATGTTCTATTATCCGTGATAACGAGATGAGAGTTCAACAAAGTCCGGCCACACAATCCGTGGGATACCCAGATACAGACCCCAATACAATTTGCCCTGAGAAAGGTGAGAGCCGTTGTCCAACAACCCATTCGGCGACTACATTCGCCAACGCCGTCTGGACGCCCACCTCACCCGGACCGAACTCGCCAAACGAGCCAATATCTCGGCATCCCTCATCGAGAAGGTAGAACTCGGCACCCGCCCGACGACGGTGAACACCATGCAGGTGCTGCTGAAGCAGCTGGACGTGCCCCCGCTGTACCGAAAGCACATCCTCAGCCTCAGCTTCCCGGGGCTGCTCTACGACCCGCACGCCGGCACGGAGCCGTGCGAGCCGACCCACGCCGATCGCGCCGACCTTCAGAGCATTGCAGGCCCAGCGTGCTTCTACGGGCTTCCTGCATTCACCATCGTCGCCGCCAACGCCGAACACGAGCAGACATTCCCCGGACTGCGAGCAGGCTCGAGCTTCGTGGAATGGATGTTTCTGAACCCCGCCGCCCACGACGTAATGGTGGAGTGGCACAAGGAAGCTCGCCGAGTGATCCATGTGCTGCGCATGCTTTCACCGAACGTCGGAGCCGACCAGGAAAGTGTGAGCGTAATCAGAAAGTGCCAACAGACCCCGGAGTGGGACGACATGTGGAACAGCGGTCCCTCCGTAGCGGGCCCCGACAACGACTACATCCGGATCCGAAACCGCCCCGATCGGCGGATACACGAAATGAGCATCCGCATCTACTCCCCCGAGTACCCGCACCGCCCCTGGTGGCATTGTCGCTTGGTGCCGCGAACGACACACCGTTGAGGGTCAGGGAATCCGACTCCGGCCGACCCATCCCCGTCGCCCGGTGCGATGTATGAGCACTCGAAGCTTCGCACCTTTCCGGTCTCTAGGGAGCCGAACTTGCTACACGCCGGCGGATTCGAGGCGCATGTCATGCCGCGCCTGCAACAACTTGATCTGCGCGAACGCCGAATCCACATCCGGCACCCGCAAATCGATCGTGCGCGAACCCACGCCGGCAGACGACCGCGCCAACGCACCGTCATGCAAGAACGGCGGCCGATAGGCGAACCCGACCTTCCGCCGCTCGTCCTGCGCAGCACGCACCACCGACTGATCAATCACCGCCATCACATGAATCCCCGACGACCGCACCACACCACCGGCACCCCGCGCCCGCACCACACCACCATCGGCCATACGCGCCGACGCCCAATTCACCATCGCGTCACCAACAGGCTTCAACCCGAAGTCACCGCCACCGAAGCCCAACACGCTGGGAATATGAATCTCCAACTTCTGGAAAATCCCACCGATCGCCATCACGATCCCCGCAACCACCGACTGCACAGTGCTCACCGCACTCCCCACAACCCCGCCCATCCCGTTGAACCCAGCCATAACGAGATCGAACACCACCCGATACGGAGTGATATAAACCCTGAACGCAGTCTTGAAGAAATCCGCCACCGGAATCAACACATTCTTCAAAGCCCAATCAAACCCAGCCCGAATCTGATCCCAATGATCCACCAACCCCTGAATAACCATGATAGCCACCGTAAGCGCCTCAGCCACAGACCCCACCGGCGACAACAACATCGC
>NZ_JAODNK010000073.1 GCF_025465275.1 Nocardia sp.
CCGCCTGGCGCACAGCCCTTGTCAATGCGATGCAGGACGGATTCTTCGTTGCCGACGCCGATCTCACGGTCCTCGAGATCAATGACGGCTTCACCCAGCTACTCGGTTATGGCGCAACACAATTGCCGTGGCGCAGGCCGCATCCCTGGTGGCCGGACGCCGAGAACGACCCCGAGGGTTTCGCACTGATCGCCGCCGCGCACGAGGTCATCAAGGCCGAGGGGCGCGGGCGTTTCGTACTGCCGCTGCAGCATCGGGACGGTCATCGGCTCTGGATCGACGTTTCGCTGGACTCGCTGCGGGATCAGCGCAAGGGCACACCACTGCTGGTCGGCACGTTGCGCGATATCACCGCACAGTATTTGACCGCCGAGCGTGATGCCGCTGTCGCGCGACTGGCCGGTCTGCTCACCGGGCTCGACGACAGCGCCACCGTGGTCCGAGTCGGTCTGGCAGAACTGCGGGACGTCTGGCAGGCCGAACGTGTCACGTTGCTCCGCTTCGACCAGCTCGATGCGCCCGATGCGCCGGTGGTGATCGCCGGCACCGGTCCGATCGCACCGCCGGAGGGTGACCTGCCACCGCAGCAGGCCGCCGAACAGGCCCGCGCCGGAAACCTCTGCACGGTCGCTCCCCCGGGCGCGGGCGCCGCCACGGTGACCGCGGTCGGCGCGCCCCTGTACGACGGCACCGATCAAGCGATGCTGTGGTTCGAATTCGGGCATCCACGACCGTTCACCGTCGCGGATCGGACCCTGATGGTGCAGCTGACGGCGCATCTGCAGCGGGCGCTCGGGCGCGCTCGGGCCGGTGATGAGCAACGTCAGGTCGCCCTCGCGCTGCAACGCGCGATTCTGGGGCCCGCCGATCTGCCTCCCGGCTTCGCTGTGCGCTACGAACCCGCCAGTTCGACCCTGGAGGTCGGCGGCGACTGGTACGACGTCGTAGAGCTGCCCGGAGAGCGCTACGGCGTGGTCGTGGGTGATGTGGTCGGCCACGGTCTGCCCGCGGCAACCGCCATGGGTCAGCTCCGCAGCGCCGCGCGAGCGCTGCTGCTGGAGAACACCGGGCCGGGCGGCGTGCTCGCGGCGCTGGATCGCTTCGCCCAACGCCAATCGGGGGCCTACTGTGCCACCGTCTTCTGCGCGGTGATCGACCCGGCCTCGCGGCGCATTCGATACAGCAGCGCCGGGCACCTGCCCGCATTGCTGGCCGAACCTGATGGGAACGTCCAGAAGCTGCGGGACGCGCAGTCCTTGCCGCTGGCCGTCCGCATCGGACGCGAACGGCCCGAAGCGACAACCGACATTGCGGCGGGTTCGCTGCTACTGCTCTATACGGACGGACTTGTCGAACGACGGCAGGAGATCATCGACACCGGTATCGAGCGCGCGGCAGCGGCACTGGCCAAGGCTGTCCGTCTGACTCCCGATGCCGCTGTCGAATACCTGTGTGGCTCACTGCTCGACGAGGGCAATCCCGACGACGATGTGGCCCTGCTGGTCTACCAGCAACCGTGATCCGGCAGAACCATTGTGCCGGAGCCGAATTCAGCTGATCGGAGGCGAACCTTCCAGCGCGTCCTCGACGGTGTCGAACAGCTCGAGCAGCTGATCCAGTGCGGCCACCTCGATGGGGCGGCGCACGGCGTAGGAGGGGACGACCCGGAGCGCCTGCGGCTGCGCGTCGGACGCGGCGATCAGCACACTCATACCCGCCGAACCGAAGAATTCGACCTTGGACATGTCCACCACCACCAGCGGCGGATGGTCGCGCTGCGCTTGCTCCAGAGCCGAACTCAATACCGGTGCGGAAGCCATATCGACTTCGCCGTCGACAGTGAGCACCACACTCGCGCCGTGGGACCGCTGCTGCACCGTCAATATGCGTGACACAGGTTCAACCTACCGTGCCCGCGCGCCCCCGCCGATCAGCTTGCGACCAGATACGGCGTCAGGTGCGGGACGGCCTCGGCGACGTGCAGTGCGGGGATGCCCGCGCCGATGGCGTCGAAGCCCCAGGACGCGGGTGTGCGGAACAGTCTGCACACCACCAGCGCCGTGTGGGGGCCTCCGGTCAACATGTAGCGAGTGATCTCGACAGTGGATCCGGCATCGACAAAACGGCAGTAGGCATTGTCGATATTCGCGAAACTCTGCCCGGTGTAAGAAGTTACGACGACGATGACCATGGTGACCTCCGGCGCCATCCGCACCAGGTCGAAAACGATCACCTCATTGTCCCCGGCGCCCTCACCGGTCTGGTTGTCACCGGTGTGGCGGACCGAGCCGTCCTGCGAGATGAGCTGGTCGTGAAAGACGACATCCACCAGTCGATCACCACTGAAAAGCAGTGCCGCCAAATTCAAATCGAACCTGAAGGCATCGGCCACGGTACCGTCTGGCTGTTCCACCAAGCCGAATTCCGATGGGTCCCAACCCAATGCGACCGCAACGCTTTCCAGCGTCGTACCATCGGGATTCTGCAGCGCTATGGACACCGAGTGTCACCTTCCGATCCGAGATTTGTTCCGGCGCAGCTATATCCGATCAGCTGCCCACAGTGCGGTCTTTCCCGGAGTTCGCGGGTCGAAACAGGTTGCGTGACCCTCGGCTCGACAGCACGTCGGCAACGAGGTCGAGCTACTCGAACCAAACAGTCGACCGCAGACTGTTTGGCACCTGGATTCGGGGGTACTGGAGGGAGGTGACCTTGATCGAGCAACGACTTGTGAGCCCGTTCCGCACGGCGAATCCGAACACCGCCACCTCGGTGTGGACCGGCCCTCACCAGCGCCGATACCTCCAGGCCCAGCGTCAGACCGCCGCCGTCGCGATGGCCAGCAGCGCCCTCGCCGGCGTGATCCTCACGCTCGGCATTCTGCCCGGCCTGTAGTCGATCACCACCCGAGGCACGCTTCGCACTACCCGGATTTGACCACCGACCACTGTGTCACGGGGAGTTGCGGTCGCCATGAGGTGAATCCGCCCAGCGGTTCGGCACGATAGACCTGGAATCGGCGCAACGTGCCACCGTGTTCGGCGGCCAGCCCGGTCAATTGCGCCTCGGATTCCGCGGTCACCGCATTGGCGACCAATCGCCCGCCCGGGGGCAGGCGGTCCCAGCAGGCTTCGAACATGCCGTCCTGAGTGAGGCCGCCACCGAGGAATACGGCGTTCGGAGCGGGCAGGTCCGCAAATGCTTCGGGGGCCGCGCCGCGCACCTCGATTCCGGGGACACCGAGTGCGGCGGCATTTTCGCTGATCTGCTTGCGGCGGCTCTCGATTCGCTCGAACGTGATCGCGCGGCACGACGGATGGGTGCGGGACCATTCGATGGCAATGGTGCCCGAGCCGCCGCCCACATCCCACAGCACTTCGCCGGGGGCGGGGGCGAGTGCGGCCACGCTGAGGGTGCGGATCTCGTATTTGGTGAGCTGACCATCACCGCTGTAGACCGCGTCCGGCAGGCCGGGCAGCCGGGTGAGGCGTGGGGCGGCCTGATCCGCGACACAGTCGACGGCGACGATATTCAGCGGATCACCGGGTGGCCGTTCCCATTTCGCGGCGACGGCGGCGGCGAGCTGTTCGCCTGGGCCACCGAGCTGCTCGAGCACGGTCAGCGTGGACGCGCCGAAGCCGTTGCGCGCCAGGACTTCCGCCAGCTGTGCGGGTGTGTGCTCGTCGGAGCTGAGTACAAGAATCCGGCGCCCGTCGGCCAATTCGGGAAGAACCGTTTCGAGGCGACGGCCGACCGCACTCACCACGGGAGTGTCCGCCAGTCCCCAGCCCAGCCGTGCGCAGGCCAGTGACGCCGAGGACGGCTGCGGCAGCACGCGCAGGGCGGATGCGCCCACCAGCCGTGCGAGGGTCACGCCGATGCCGTAGAACATCGGATCACCGCTAGCGAGCACGCAAACCCGCATGCCCGCAAACTTTTCCAGTAATCCGGGCAGGGCAGGTACCAGCGGCGACGGCCACGCGACCCGTTCGGCCGCGCTCTCCGCATCCGGTACCAGCGCCAGCTGCCGCTCCGAACCGAGCAGCACCTGCACTTCGGCTATAACCCGCCGGGTCGCGCCGCCGAGCCCGTCCCAGCCGTCGGCGCCGATTCCGGCGACCACGATCGGGTCGCCGGACCACGACAGCGCCGGTACCTCGGTCATCGCGGCGCCCGCCGCCAGATCGATTGCGGCACAAAGCGTATGGCGATGAACAGGAGCTTGATGGTGCGCGGCACATTGACCACCCGCGAGCGCCGGTACAGTCCTCGAACCACCGCGTCGGCGACCTGGTCCGGGGTGCTGGAGAGCGGGGCCGGTTCCATGCCCGCCGACATGCGGCCGACGACAAAGCCGGAACGAATCAGCAGCAGGTGAATTCCGGTGCCGTGCAGGGCATCCTGCAGGCCGTTGGTGAAACCGTCGAGCCCGGCCTTGGCCGATCCGTAGACGTAGTTGGCGCGGCGCACCCGAATACCGGCGATGGAACTGAAGACCACCATCTGGCCCGATCCCTGCTCACGCAAGAGCTGCGAGAGACTGGTCAGCACGCTCACCTGTGCCACATAGTCGGTCTGCACCACGGCGACCGCATGCGCCGGATCCCGTTCCGCGCGAGCCTGATCCCCCAGCACACCGAAGGCCAGCACCGTCACCCCGAGCGGTCCGTGCTCGGCGATCACCTTCTCCAGCAAACCGTGGTGGCTCGCGAAATCGTCCGCATCGAATTCCACGCAGTGCACCGCATCCGCACCCGCCGCCCGTAATTCGGACTCCTGTGCTCCCAGCTCGCCGCTGCGCCGCGCCGCCAGCACCACCACCCGGCCCGGTGCGAGCCGCCGCGCCACCTCGAGCCCGATCTCACTACGTCCACCCAGCAAGAGCACGACGCCCGCATCGGCGTCCCGCGATCCCAATCCCATGGCAAACAGTCTGCCATCCGCCGCGGAGCGCCCGGCGCGCCAACTCACGCGACCCGCACGCGCCGAGTCTGCCCGGGGTCGTGATTGCTACCGTCGTGCTCATGCCGAGCACCGAGACGCGTTTCGAACTCTCGCCCGCCGCCGCCGAATTCGTGACCGAGCGGCATCTGGCCACGCTGACCACCCTGCGGGCCGATGGCACGCCGCATGTGGTGGCGGTCGGATTCACCTGGGATCCGGAGTCCGGGCTCGCGCGGATCATCGCCGATGGCGCGTCGGTGAAGGTGCGCAATGCACGGCGAGGCGGATATGCGGCGGTGAGCCAGGTGGACGGAGCGCGCTGGATCACCCTGGAGGGTCCGGCGACGGTGCTGGACGATCCGGAGTCGGTGGCCGGCGCCGTCGAGCGCTACACGGGGCGTTATCGGCAGCCTCGGGAGAATCCGACGCGGGTGGTCATCACCATCGCCGTACAGCGGGTGCTGTCGAGCAGCGGCTTCAAGCCGGGCGCGTAGCTCTGCGCGTCGCGGGATAGAACCGACCGGTCGCACTACCGTGGATGCCGACCGTTCCGCTCTTCCCGCACAGGAGGCAGCAGGTTGGCGCTCTACGACACCGGCACCCCCGCCGGGCAGCAGATGGTCGCGCAACTGCGGGCGATCCATCAGGAATTACGGCGCGATCTGGCCGCCATCCAGCAGGCCATCGGCCTGCTCGCCGAGGAGAGCGCGGACCATGCCGAGGTCGCCGCGCTGATCAATGGGCTCACCGTCGCCGACTTCGCCTGGCAATTGCGCGTCAACTGCGACTACTACTGCCTGGGCGTGAACCGTCACCACGCCATCGAGGACGATGCCATGCTGCCCGTTATGCGCCGCCGCTTCCCCGAGGAACTGGGCGCGGTCGTCGATCGCCTGAGCGCGGAGCATCACGCGGTCGCCCGATTGACCACCACCACCCGCAGGGCCGCGATCAACCTCACGGCCGATGCCGCCGATATCGCCGAGCTGCGGCAACTGCTCACCGACCTCGGCGATCATCTCCTCGCGCACCTCGACTACGAGGAGGCGTCGCTCTTCCCGTACTTCCTGCGCATGGACACCGACTGGCACTACGGCTGAAAATGCCGTCCCGCCAATGCCTTTCGGCACGATGGGACGGCATCGGAACGAACCTGTCTACAGCCGGGTGAGTCCGTGCGGCTGCTTGTTCATCGACTCGCACCCGTCCTCGGTGACCACCACGATGTCCTCGATGCGGGCGCCCCACTCGCCGGAGAAGTAAATTCCCGGCTCGATGCTGAAGGCCATGCCTGCTTCCAGAACCAGATCGTTGCCCGAAACGATGTAGGGCTCCTCGTGCACCGACAGGCCGATCCCGTGGCCGGTGCGATGCACGAAGTACTCGCCCACCTCGGCGGCGATGAGCACGTCGCGGGCAGCCGCGTCGATGGACTGCGCGGTCGCTCCCGGGCGCACGGCGGCGACGGCGGCCGCCTGCGCGCGCTCCAGCTCCGCGAACTGCGCCGCCACTTCCTCGGACGGCTCGCCCAGCACATACGTGCGGGTGGAGTCGGAGAAGTAGCCGGGCTGCACGGGTCCGCCGATATCGATGACCACCACATCCCCGTCCTCGATGATGCGGTCGGAGACCTCGTGGTGCGGATCCGCACCGTGCGGGCCGCTGCCGACGATCACGAAGGCGGCGCGGGTGTGGCCCTCCTCGATGATGGCGGTGGTGATATCGGCGGCCACCTCGGCTTCGGTGCGGCCGGCGCGCAGGAATTCACCCATGCGGGCATGCACCCGGTCGATGGCCGCGCCCGCGCGCCGCAGTGCGTCGATTTCGCTGGGGTCCTTGAGCATTCGCAGTTCGCGCAGCACCGGGGTCGCCGATACCGGGAGAGCGCCGAGCCGATCGGCGATGGGCAGCAGGTGCAGGGCGGGCATGGCATCGTCGACCGCGGTCCGCGCACCGGCATTGAGCACCGACTTCACCAGCGCGTACGGATCGACGCCGTCGACCCAATCGATCACCTGCAAACCCAGTTCACCGGCCGCGGAACCACCCAGCGACGCCAACTCCATCTTCGGAATCACCACCGACGGTGTCTCCCCGGACGCCGGCACCACCAGACAGGTCAGCCGCTCGAACGACTGCGCCGTGGACCCGATCAGATACTGCAGATCCGGACCGGGGGTGATGAGCAGCGCGTCCAGGTGGGCGGCCCGGGTCAACTCGGCCGCCCGCTCCAACCGCACCCCGTAGACGTCCGCTGTGAACCGTGACTCGTCATGAGAGCTCATGCCCCCGACGTTACCCGGCGCACCCGGACCATTCGATTCGGTCACCCGGTCGTGTCAGCACACCCGCAGCGATACGGCCGGATTGCGCTGAGGCGATGCAGCTTCCGTCGCCCGCAACTCACAACACGCGGAATCGGACCGGCCACGCCAGACTGCGGCCCGCATCGTCGAGGTGATGCAGCAGGTAGTTTCCGGCGGCCGGAGCCGCGACCGCCCCGGCGGCGAACTGGATTCCCGCCGCGTGCACCAGCCCGCCCATCGACATGACGACCTGGTCGCCGGTGCTGCCGGAGGGCAGGTCCAGCGTGTACAGGGGTGGCGTCGAGGGCACATCCCGGGAGGCCGCGCCCTCGGCGTAGACGGCCAGCCGATGCCCTGCGATCGGACCGGCCAGCGCATAGGTCACCACAAGATCGCGGCCCGCCTCGTACATGGACCGATCCGCGAGCAGCCGATCGAACGGCGCGGCATCGTCCGCTGTGCGGCCCCGCGCACCGGTCTCCACGAAACCGCGTGTGCGGCGCAGGAATCCGGCATCGAGATCCGCGGTGACCGACAGGTCGTACCAGCCCGCACCTTCGGCGGCGGCATCGAATCCGAGCGTCCAGCTGCGCGCCTCCCCCGCCGGAACATCGATGTGCCACGGGCCGTCAGCCCGATACGCATTCGAAACGACCGTGAATTTCGCCGCCTGTGAACCCGGATTGGCGAACGCGAATTCGACTGTGCGAGAACCGGAGACGGCCGCCGTCGCCGTCACCTCCAGCGGTGCGCCGGGCGCGGCGAGATCGCCCGCGAAGCGCCGCTGGAACCCGTCCGCGCCGTAGACCGTGTAGTCGTATCGCCCACCCGGAGCGGTGAAATCGCCTGCCGCACTCGCGCCGGGACCGACATCGAAGCGGGCGGGAGTGAAGTTGTCCACGAAGGCATTCGGGTACACGGCGAACTGCGTGGCCGCCGTGCCACGGTTGTCCATGGTGACGGCGATCGCCCCCGAGCGCTGCTGCGCCCGCGCACCCATCCGGTACGGCAGCGGCACCCGTGCGACGCTCCCGCCGTTCTGCACGGGCAGCTGCTGGACAGCCGGAACAGGTTGCGGTGCACCACTACTCGACTGTGGGGCGGACGCCTGCGCACTGGGCAGCACCGGGGCCGCCGCAGCGGAGAAATCCAGCACCGAGGTCAGATCCCCGCTCATTTCGCGCCGCCACGCACTGATATTCGGTTCCTCGACCCCGGTCACCCGCTCCAGTAATCGCAATACCGACGTGTGATCGAACAGTTCCGAACAGACCTGTCCCTTGCTCCAGGGCGACACCACCAACAGCGGAACCCGCGCGCCCAGACCGAGATTGAGCCCGTACAGGTATTCGTCGGCCGTGCCGGGCGGCGGCGTCGGTGCGGGGATGTGGTCGAAATACCCGTCGTTCTCGTCGTAATTGATGATCACGACGGTCCGATCCCACACCTCGCGATTGTCACTGATCGCGGCCAGCAGATCACGCACCACCGCCTGACCGTTGCGCGGCCCCCACACCGGATGCTCGGATTGGGCCTCGGGCAGCACAATCCACGACACCTTGGGCAGTCGCCCCGATTCGACATCGGCGCGGAACGCCTTCGCCACCGATCCGGCCGGCGTGCGCAGCAATCCGCGCTCCACCAGCGCCCGCTCCAGCTCCGACAGCTCGGCCATCCCGCGCTGCAGCGCGGGATCCATGGTGTCCGCGAGCTGTGGTGCGCCCAGCAGCTTCTGGTAGTACCCATAGAAGGTCCGGAAGGGGCCGCCCTTGCCGGTGTCGGTGTACTTCAACGCATTTCGCGCGGCCGCCCGGAAGGTGGCGTAGTACTCGAGCGAGTTGTCCCCGTAGTTGTCCCACTCCTGATACACCTGCCAGCCGACGCCGGACTGCTGCAGACGTTCGGCATAGGTCGACTCGCGCAATCCGGTGATGGCCTCCTCCAGCAACTCTCGGCCGTCGGGAGCCTTCAGCGCGGCAAAGGAGAACAGCGCCGACGGCACCGAAAGTCCGATGATGGGGTCCAGCGCCTTCAGCAGCGGTGCGGGTACGCCCGATGCCCCCTGTAGCGCGGCGGCGATCACATCGACCACGACGCCGATCGGCTGGCTCTCTATCCACGGTGTGAGTTCGGGTGTCGCGTACAGCGTTTGCTGCAGCATGGAGTCGAAATTCTCCAAGGCGTACGGGTTCTTCACCACCCCGGAAAACAGGTAGTGCCGATTCGGATCGGTCGGGCCGTTGACCGAGCAGTGATTGCGATCACACAGCGTGAACGCCTCTGCCAGTTGGTGATAGAACTCCAGCGATCCGCGGCCGTATCCAGCCATGGTCCCGGTGCCCTTGGCCTCGATCCAGCCGTCCCAGCGCCCGTCGGCGGCGGCGCGGTGCCCGGTGTCCGCCGTGTGATCACAGCCCGCCAGGTTCTCCAGCTCGGTGCGGAAGGGCAGCACATACCCGTCGCCCTGCGGCTGATGGAATACCGACCGCCCGCTCGGCAACTGCAGCGCATTGAGGTCCGAATACCCGCGCACCCCGGCCAGCGTGCCGTAGTAGTGATCGAAGGAACGGTTCTCCTGCATCAGCACGACCACATGCTCGATGCGGTCCAGTCCACCCGCCGGGGCCGCATCCGCCCAGGCCTCCAGCAAACTCGGGGGCAACAGTGACAGCGTCCCGGCCGTCCCGAGGTTCCGCAGAAAACTTCGCCGATCCATAACTCTCCATCCGGCTTCTCACTGACGAACCCACCGTGACCCGAGACGCGACCCTAGCGGCTGCACGGCGTATCCGCATCGAGCTCGGCACGGCACCCGCCCCCGTGTCGGGGCTGCGCGGTACCGTCTGGCATATGAGCGCCCCCGCCACCGGTCCCCTGTTGCTGCTCGACGGTGCCAGCCTCTGGTTCCGCGCCTTCTACGCGATTCCCGAGAAGATCACCGCACCCGACGGGCAACCGGTGAATGCCGTGCGCGGCTTCACCGATATGGTCGCGGCGCTCGTCAAACAGCACGCCCCCAGCCGCCTCGTGGTCTGCCTGGACCTGGATTGGCGGCCGAGGTTCCGGGTCGATCTGATCCCGTCCTACAAGGCGCAGCGGGTCGCCGACACTGTCCCCGCCGACGCCATCGGCCCTGTGGCCGAAGAGGTTCCGGACACGCTGACCCCGCAGGTGGACATGATCATGGAGGTGCTCGCGGCCGCAGGCATCGCCACCGCGGGTGCGGCAGGTCTGGAAGCCGACGATGTGATCGGCACCCTCGCCACGGTGGAACGCGATGCCGACGTGATCGTGGTCAGCGGTGACCGCGATCTGCTGCAACTGGTGCGCGATACCCCCGCACCGCGGGTGCAGGTCTTCTACGTCGGCCGCGGCCTGGCCAAGGCCGAGCTCTGGGGCCCGGCCGACGTCTCCGCGAAATACGGTGTGCCGGAAGCGAACGCGGGCATCGCGTACGCCGATATGGCCACCCTGCGCGGGGATGCCTCCGACGGCCTGCCCGGTGTCGCGGGCATCGGCGACAAATCCGCCGCCCAGCTGATCACCAAATTCGGTTCGATCGAGGCGCTACGAGCGGCGGCCGCCGACCCGGATTCGGACCTCGCCAAGGGCGTGCGCGCGAAACTCGTTGCGGCGGAAGATTATCTGAAGGCCGCCACCACGGTTGTACGCGTGGTTCGTGATGCCACGGTGGAATTCTCGCGCAGTGACGAGCTGGCGCGCGAGCCCGCCGATCCGGCGGGCCTGCAGGCGCTGGCCGTCGCGTACAACGCGGAGAGCCCGGTCAAGCGGCTGATCGCCGCCCTGGCCAAGCGCTGATCACAGCGGCCGAAGCTACAGCGGCCAAGTCTCCGGCTTACCGTTCAGGTCGGAGATCACGGCCTGCTTGAACCGGCCGCCGTCCAGATTCCGCAGCGTGATGTGGGTCGGACCGGTCGAGACACCCCCAGTGGCGCAATCGGGTACGCAGACCCGCCGGTACTCGATGCCGTCACCCTCGGCAGTATCGGGGCCCCAGGAACTCCACGCGATGTTCTTGACCCACAGGCCGCCGTCCCCACATGCCAGCAGCAGATTCGCCGGACGCGTCACGGACTGGGCGGGGTAGCTCGCACAGTCGTTGACCACGGGATCCGGCACCGCGGCATGCACCACCGCGGGAGCGAGGGCCGCGGCCACCACCGCGATTGTGGTCACGCTCCAAGACGCCTTACGCACAGCAGTTTTCATCGCACCCCCACTCCTAGCCATTTTCAAGATCACCGGCCACTCTACTCCGGCAATCGGCCCGCATCACCCCCGAAAATGCCGCAGGCCCGGGGTGATCGTGAGATCACCCCGGGCCCAGCGACTGTCGTGCTATCGATCAGCTCGGGCGGCCGACCTCATAGGTGCCATCGGTCTTGGTGACCTTGATGGTGACCTTCTTGGCTTCGCCGCCGACCTTGAGCGAGCAGTCGAAGGTCTTGTCGACCTCGACCTTCTGGCCGGACGGGCAGCTCACATCCTGGACATCATCGATGCCGTAGGAATCCTTGAGCACCTTCTGGACACCGGTCGCCACGGCTGAATTGTCCAGCTGATCCTTGGCGGTCAGTACCAGCACACCACCGATGACGGCGCCGAGCACCACCACGACGGCGGCCACGATGCCGATGATCAGGCCGGTCTTCTTCTTTTTGGCCGGCTGCGGCTGCGGCCACTGCTGACCCGGCTGCCCGGGCTGACCCGGCTGGCCCTGCTGCGGCCACTGCGGCTGGCTGCCCGCCCACGGCTGCTGACCGGTCTGCGGGGGCTGCTGTCCCCACTCCTGGCCGGTCACCGGCTGCTGCGGCTGCTGGCCCCACTCCGGTTGACCCGGCTGCGGCTGACCCGGCTGCGGCTGACCCGGCTGCCCGGGCTGCGCCCACTGCGGCTGGCTCTGTCCCCACTGCTGACCGGGTTGCGGCTGCTGCGGTTGACCCTGTGCCCACGGCTCCTGCCCGGGCTGCGGCTGCGGCGGCTGGCTCTGCGCCCACGGCTGCTGCGGTTGCTGCTGGTCTCCCCAATTCGTGGTCGGCTGCGCAGGCTGCTGACCACCCCAGTTCGGTCCGGCGCCGCCGGGCGCGGGCTGGCCGCCTCCCCAGTGCTGCGTCGGATCGTTGCGTCCCTCCCCAGTGCCTGGGGCGTCGTTCGGTCCGTACGGGCCGCTCATTTGCTTGCCTCCACTCGCAATCCGATGTACACACGCTAGCCCCCCGAGCAGGAACACGCTCGTGAACCCACCGCGGTCGGTACGTCTACAGAATCAAAGCACAGTCCAATTGGCTACGCCGCGTCCACCGCGACGACACCCCGCCGAATTGCCTTGACCGCCTTGGACGCGGTGGCCGCGACCTCCACGTCGTCGGCGGTGTTGTGAATCTGATCCAGCATGTCGATGATCTGCCGGCACCAGCGCACGAAATCGCCCGCGGAGAGCGGGTTTCCGCGATCCCCGCTGGTGAGCAGGGCGTCGGCGAGGTCATCGCCGCGCGCCCAGGAATGGATGCCGTTGACGAAGCCGAGGTCCGGCTCCCGGGTCGGTGGCAGGCGATGCCGGGATTCGTCGGACCGCAATTGCGTCCACACCCCGATGGTCGCGTCGACCGCCCGGCGAATGGGCGCGGTCGGGCCCGAGGCGCCGAGATAGCCGCCCTCCTGGCGGGATTCGAACACCAGGATCGACACCACGGACGCCAACTCGGCCGGACCGAGCCCGCGCCACAGGCCTTCCCGCAGGCATTCGGCCACCACCAGATCGGCTTCGGCGTAGATGCGCGCCAAACGCCGCCCGTCGGCGGTCACCTCACCGTCCTCGACATAACCGCGTTCCCCCAGCAGCCCGAGAATGCGGTCGAAGGTACGGGCCAGCGAATTCGTCGTCGAGGCCACCTCCTGCCGCATGGACTCGGTTTCCCGCTCGGTCCGGTTGTAGCGTTCGCCGAGGCGCGCCAACTGTTCCCGATCCGGGCGTTCGTGTGCTGGATGGTTGCGCAGCGCACGCCGAAGCGCCTGCAACTCATGGTCGTCGGCGGCCTTGGACTTCTTGCCACCGCGCCGGCCCCCGGGCACCACGATGCCGGTGCTGCGCAGCGCCGAGGCCAGATCCCGGCGTACCCGGGAGGTCCGGTGATCGACGTGCCGCGGCAGGCGCAGGTGCCCCAAAGACTGCGCGGGCGTCGGGAAATCGGCGGCCGAGACCCGGCCCGCCCACTTGTCCTCGGTGAGCACCAGCGGGCGCGGATCTCCCGGTGTCTGATCGGGTTCCAGCACCACGGCAAGTCCCTGGCGACGTCCCGCCGGAATCGCCACCACATCGCCGCGCCGGAGCCCGGCGAGTGCGGAGACGGCGGCGGAGCGGCGGTCGGTGCGGCCCTGATTCTCGATCGCCCGTTCCCGGCCCCGAATGCGCTCGCGCAGTTGGAAGTACTCGAGGAAGTCGTCGTCGCCCAGCTGTGAGCGCAGCTTGCGCAGCTGGGCCTCATTGCGTTCGATGCCACGCACCAGGCCCACGACCGACCGGTCGGCCTGGAACTGCGCGAAGGACCGCTCCAGCAGGCGCCGCGCATCCTCCGCACCCATCCGGTCCACCAGATTGATGGACATGTTGTAGCCGGGCCGGAAGGAACTCTTGAGCGGATAGGTACGCGTGGAAGCCAATCCGGCCACCGCGCTGGTGTCCAGTTCGGGATTCCACATGACCACCGCATGGCCCTCGACATCGATGCCACGCCGCCCCGCACGACCGGTGAGCTGCGTGTACTCCCCCGGTGTCAGTTCGGCATGGGTCTCGCCATTGAACTTCACCAGGCGTTCGAGCACCACTGTGCGCGCGGGCATATTGATGCCCAGAGCCAGTGTCTCCGTGGCGAATACGGCGCGCACGAGGCCGCGCACGAACAAATCCTCGACCGTGTGCCGGAAGGCCGGCAGCATGCCCGCGTGATGCGCGGCGAAGCCGCGGTGCAGCCCTTCGCGCCACTCCCAGTAGCCGAGCACCTCGAGATCACCGCGCGGCAGCTCGCCGGTGTGCTTCTCGATGATCGCGTCGACCTCCGCGCGATCGTCGCCGCGAGTGAGGTCAAGCCTCGAACGGACACACTGCTGCAGCGCACCGTCACAACCCGCACGGCTGAAGATGAAGGTGATGGCCGGCAGCAGCCGCTCCTCTTCGAGGCGAGCGATCACCTCCGGCCGCGGCACCGGGCGGAAGAACCGGCGCGGGCCACCGCGACCACGCCCGGGCACGCCGAAGTGCTCCTGACGATCGGCGGCTTCGCGCTGCTTGATGAAGCGCACCAGATCCTCGTCGACCAGCACCTTCTGATCGCTGGACTTCGCGTCGAACAGATCGAACATGCGCCGCCCGACCAGGACGTGCTGCGAGAGCGGCACCGGCCGGGTCTCGTCCACTATGACCGCGGTATCGCCGCGCACCGTCTCCATCCACGCGCCGAACTCCTCGGCATTGCTGACCGTCGCCGACAGGCACGCCAGCCGCACCTCGGGCGGCAGGTGCAGGATGACCTCCTCCCACACCGCGCCGCGGAACCGGTCCGCCAGGTAGTGCACCTCGTCCATCACCACATACGAGAGCCCCTGCAGCGCATCGGAACTCGCGTAGATCATATTCCGCAGCACCTCGGTGGTCATGACCACGACGGAGGCGTGCGGATTGATGGACTGGTCACCGGTGAGCAAGCCCACCGTCTCACGCCCGTAGCGCGCGGTCAGATCGGCGAACTTCTGGTTCGACAGCGCCTTGATGGGCGTCGTATAGAAGCATTTGCCGCCAGACGCCAGCGCCAGGTGGACGGCGAATTCGCCCACCACGGTCTTGCCGGCGCCGGTGGGCGCACAGACGAGCACACTGTGCCCGCCCTCCAGCGCCTCACACGATTGGCGCTGGAACGGATCCAGCTCGAATTTCAGCTCGGCGTCGAATGCCGCCAGTTCGCCAGTAAGCGACCTTGATGTCACCGTCAGAGGGTATCGGAGTAATCCGACAGGCTGCCCGTTGTTTTCTCCGGCGCGGCCGCGGGAACCGGCTGCGGAGTCTCGACCGGTGTCACGCCGCCAACGCTGCCGTCGGCCGCGAGCGGGGAAGCCTCGTCATCGGAGAGGTTGCTCCAATTCTCGGCATTGCGAGCCTTGCGCTTGTCATTGATGCGCGCGATCTGCACCGCCATCTCGAACAGGACGGTCAGCGCCAACGCCAACGCCAGCATGGAGAACGGGTCCTGCGGCGTGACGATCGCGGCAAAGACGAACAGGCCGAAGATCAGTCCGCGCCGCCACTTGGTGAGCCGCTCGTAGGTGAGCACACCGAGGAAGTTCAGCCCCACGATGAGCAGCGGCGTCTCGAAACTCACACCGAACACCACGAGCAATTTGATGATGAATCCGAAGTACAGCGAACCGCTCAATGCGGTGATCTGGGTGCCGTCACCGATGGTCAGCAGGAAGCTCAGGGCATGGGCGACAACGATATACGCGAGCACCGCGCCGGTCACGAACAGCGCGGCTCCGGCGGTGACGAAGGTGATCGCATACCGGCGTTCCTTCGAGTACAGGCCGGGCGTGACGAAGGCCCACAGCTGATACAGCCACACCGGGCAGGCCAGCACGACACCCGCGGTCGCACCGACCTTGAGGCGCAGCATGAACTGCTCGAACGGTGCGGTGGCCAGCAATCGGCAGGCCCCGTCCGGGCTGAGATTGGCCCGGCGGTCCGCTGGCAGGGCGCAGTACGGCCCGGTCAGCACATGCCCGAGACTCTCGATCCCGAAGATGGTGTGTGAGTACCAGTAGAAACCGAACAGCGTGGTGACCGATATGGCGGCCAGCGCGATGAGCAACCGATACCGGAGCTCCGCCAGATGATCCACGAGCGACATGGTGCCGTCGGGATTGGTGCGGCGGCGGCTGCGCCTGGGGTCGAACGGAATACGCATGTGTGTGTGACTGCCTCGCTGCGAGTGAACGCCCCGGACCCGGACAACGCTTGACCCGGGATGAGTATCAACTCACCCCGGCATCGAATGGTGTCAGACCTGCGGCTTCTCGACGTTCACGGGCTGCGGTGCGACAACCGGCTGCGCCTGTACGGGTGCAGCCGCGGGGAGCTGCTGCTGCGGGGCGGGGGGCGCCTCGGGAGCGGCCTCGCCCGTCTTGGCCTCGTTCTGCATCTGGCTGACTTCGCTCTTGAAGATCCGCATCGACCGGCCGAGGCTACGAGCCGCGTCGGGCATGCGCTTCGAGCCGAAGAACAGCAAGAAAATCAGCGCGACGATCACCAAGTGCCACGGGCTGATGGCGCCTGTCATTTCCTACCTCCAAAGACTGTGGTGTTTCAGATGCTACCGGACATGCATATGCCCGGCGGCCGCGTCAAGAGCCGGAGCGGCTCACCGCACTCAGCTGTGCCAGCAACTCCGGCCCCGACCACGTGCGTTGGTCACCGTTCTCCGCAGCTGTCACGAGTTCGATCAGGCGCTGGTTCACCGGGGTAGGCAAGCCGACCATGGCGCCCAGGCTCACGATTTCACCACAGAGCCAAGGGATCTCGGTCTTGCGACCCGCCGCCAGGTCATCGGCCATGGAGGAGCGGGCCACCGGATCGATGGCCAGCACCCGCCCGGCAACCCGGCGGAACAGGCCGTCGGGAACGGTCAGCAACCGCACCATGGCCTCCGGCGGCAGCACGGTGAGGCGCGCGGGTTCGATGCGCGCCGCCGTCATGACCGTCAGCGCCTCGTGCTGGGCCAGCGCCAGACAGCGGCGGTAGTCACGGGTACCCAGCTCCTCGCGCAGCGGGCGACCGGACAGCGCATTGATGGGATTGTTCAGATTCAGCAGCAGCTTCGCCCACTGGACGGGCAGCAGGTCCGGATACCGCTTCCAGCCGAGACCGGACTTGTGCAGGACCGGCGCGAACCGGTTCAGCACCGCGTCATTGGCGACCGCGATGCCGCCCGTGGTGCCGCGATGGAATCGGCCGTTCTCGTGATGCACGACATTGAACATCACCATTCCGGCCAGCACCACACATGAGGGCAGGATCTCCCGGATGACGGTGTCGTTACCGATGCCGTTCTGCAGGCTGATCACCACCGTGCCGGGCTTGATCAGCCCGGCCAGTTCCTGCGCGGCGGCCGCGGTACCGGCGGATTTCACGGTGATGAGCACCAGGTCGGCGTCGGCCACTCCGGACGGATCCGTCGCCGTCCGGAACGCCGCCGGCTCGACCCGATCGTCATTGCCGTCGAGATCGGTGAGCCGCAGACCGGAGGCCTCGAGCTCGCCGAGCATGCGCGGCCGGCCCACGAACGTGACATCCGCGCCCGCCGCGGCGAGCTTTCCGCCGACGTAGACGCCGATACTGCCCGCGCCGAGCACCATCACCCGCTGTGCTGCACTCAAGCGGGACCGACCTCCTCGAGACCGGTCAGTTGAAACTCCGCCGGATTGTCCTGGGCCAGCGCCGAATAGGCGGCCAGCGCGGTGCCCGAACGTTCCCGTACCGCGCTCACCAGCTCGGGCGGGCCGAGCACGGTGACACCGCCGCCGAAGCCGAGCAGCAGGCGCGCCATCCAGTCCAGCGTGGCGAAGCGCATGGTGGCCTCGATACTGCCGTCGGAATGCAGTGCGACGCGGTGCATCTGGTACTGGTCCAGCACCCAGCCGTAGTCGGCGCGAATCAGTAAGCGCGCCAGCGGGACCGCCGCATCGTCGACGAACAGGTCCAGGGCGGCGGTCTCGTCGAGGGCGGCCTCGGCGGGCGGGCGGGCCGGCTCGTCGAGTTCGGTGGCCTCCTCGATGCGGTCGAGACGGAACAGGCGCACGCCTTCCGCCTGCCGGCACCAGGCCTGCAGATAGCTGTTGTTGTCCACCAGGACAATACGAATCGGGTCCACGACACGTTCGGAGACCACGTCACGGCTGGCGGAGTAGTAGACCAGGCGCAGGGCGCGGTTCTTGGCCAGCGCGGTGCGCACGGTCGCCACGGACGGCGCTTCGACCGGCGCCTGTACCGCCTCGAATTCTCTTCCGGAGATGGCGGATTCGATTTTGGCGGTCGCCGAATGCGCGGCACTCGGGTCGACCATACCGGGCAGGTCAGCGATGGATCGCAGTGCCACCAGCAGCGCCGTGGCCTCCAGCGAGGTCAGGCGCAGCGGCCGGTCGATGCCGGCGGAGAAGGTGACCTCGATGCTCTCCTCGGAGAATGACAGATCGATCAGATCACCGGGCCCGTAGCCCGGAAGACCGCACATCCACAGCTGATTCAGGTCGCTCATCAGCTGTTTTGTGGTCACACCCAGTTCCGCGGCCGCCTCGGCGGCACTGATCCCGGGGTGCGCCTGGAAGTACGGGACCATATTCAGCAGTCGTGACAACCGCACCGACAGCCGGGTGTTGGCAGCCGCGGCGGCCCGGCGTTCCCGGGAACCGCTCGATACTCGCCCACCGTCCGTGGCACTCTGTGCATCTTTGCGTGCACCACCCCCGTCGCTCATGCCGACACCTCGTTCCGCTCCAGCACCGACTTGAGCCTCGCAATCACGTTCTCGCGCAATTCTTCCGGCGCGAGCACCAGGGCGTCCGCCCCCAATCCGGTTATCAGCCGGGCCAGCCAGTCACGCGAGCGGATCGGCACCTCGACAATGGCGCCGGGGCGTCCGCCGAGCGCACGCTCCTCCATGATCGCGCCGAGCCGGCGGATCTCCTGACCGCGGCCGTCTGCCACCCATACGGTCGCCGAGCCCGCGATCGGCGCCTGGCTGGTGACCTCGGCGACCACCGCGCGCAGATCCACGCCCTCGGGCTTGTGCACGGCATTGGCCGGGCCGTATTCGGTGACCGCCTCGCCGATCCGGGAGACCCGGAAGGTGCGTTGTGCATTGCGTGCATTGTCGTAGCCGACGAGATACCAGCGGCCGTGATGGGTGACCACACCCCACGGCTGCACATCGCGCTCGATCGGATCGCCGTGCGATTGCCGATGCAGGAAGCGCACCGACCGGCCCGCATCGACGGCCGCGAGCAGCTTGCTCAGCACCGGTTCCGATCCGCGCGTGCGCGCGGGAACGGCGGGCACGGAAGCGATGCCCGCATCGGGTTCCACATGGATGCCGGCGGCGCGCAGCTTGAGCAATCCGCCCTCGGCCGCCGCGGCCAGTTCCGGAGACTCCCACAGCTGCACGGCCACCGCGACGGCAGCCGACTCCGCGCTGGTCAGATCGATATCGGGTAGCTCGTAGGCATCGCGATTGATGCGATAGCCCTCCGCGCCCGAGTACCGGCTGATGGGGCCGATTTCCAGGGGAATGCCCAGATCGCGCAGCTCGTTCTTGTCACGCTCGAACATGCGGCTGAACGCCTCATCGCTCGCGGACTCCTCGTACCCGGCCACACTGTCCCGAATCCGCTCGGCGGTCAGGAATTGGCGGGTGGACAGCAGCGCGATAACCAGATTCATCAACCGCTCGACCTTGGATATCGCCACCCGTTAGAGAGTAGTGTGTGCGACCCTCGCGCGCGTAGGGCGGTGTTTGATTTGCCTCCGCTGCGCTCCGGCGGGTTCGCGGCCCCCTTTGTCTCGTTCTTCCCTCCCTCCGCTCCTCCGCTTCGCTCCCCCGCTCCAAGGCGCAGGTCTATGGAGCCGCAGTCCAGAACGAGACGGGCCGCGAACCTCGAGTGCGGTTCACGGCCCGTCTGCTGCGGAAATGTCACATCGAGGCGATCAGGCGATCGACTCGTTCGTCGACCGAGCGGAACGGGTCCTTGCAGAGCACGGTGCGCTGCGCCTGGTCATTGAGCTTCAGGTGCACCCAGTCGACCGTGAAGTCGCGGCCGGCTTCCTGTGCGGCGGTGATGAAATCGCCGCGCAGTTTGGCGCGGGTGGTCTGCGGCGGTGTGTTGACCGCGGCGTCGACCGCCTCGTCCTCGGTGATGCGCTTGGCCAGACCCTTGCGCTGCAGCAGGTCGAAGACGCCGCGGCCGCGCTTGATGTCGTGGTAGGCCAGATCCAATTGCGCGATCTTGGGATCGGACAGCTCCATGCTGTAGCGATCCTGATAGCGCTGGAACAGCTTGCGCTTGATGACCCAGTCGATCTCGGTGTCCACCTTGGCGAAATCCTGCGCCTCGACGGCATCGAGAGTGCGGCCCCACAGATCCACCACCGCGTCGACCTGCGGATCGCGGTCGCGATTACGCAGGTGCTCGACGGCGCGGGCGTAGTACTCGCGCTGGATTTCCAGAGCGCTGGCCTGTCGCCCGCCCGCGAGCCGCACCGGACGTTTGCCGGTGAGATCGTGCGAGACCTCGCGAATGGCACGAATCGGGTTGTCCAGAGCGAAGTCCCGGAACGCGACCCCCGCCTCGATCATCTCCAGGACGAGCGATGCGGTGCCGACCTTGAGCATGGTGCTCGGTTCGGCCATATTCGAGTCGCCGACGATCACATGCAGGCGGCGGTACTTCTCGGCATCGGCATGCGGCTCATCACGAGTGTTGATGATGGGCCGCGACCGCGTGGTCGCCGAGGAGACGCCCTCCCAGATGTGCTCCGCGCGCTGCGAGAGGCAGAACGTGGCGGCCTTCGGCGTCTGCAGGATCTTGCCGGCGCCGCAGATGAGCTGACGAGTCACCAGGAAGGGCAGCAGCACATCGGATATCCGGGAGAACTCGCCCGCACGCACCACGAGGAAGTTCTCGTGACAGCCGTAGGAGTTGCCCGCGGAGTCGGTGTTGTTCTTGAAGAGATAGATATCACCGCCTATGCCCTCTTCGGCAAGACGCTGTTCGGCGTCGATGAGCAGATCCTCCAGGACCCGTTCACCGGCGCGGTCATGAGTGACCAGCTGCACCAAGCTGTCGCACTCGGCCGTTGCGTACTCCGGATGTGAACCGACATCAAGGTAGAGCCGGGCACCGTTGCGGAGGAACACGTTCGAACTACGGCCCCAGGAAACTACCCGGCGGAAAAGGTACCGGGCCACCTCGTCAGGACTCAACCGACGGTGACCGTGGAAGGTGCACGTCACCCCGAATTCGGTTTCGATCCCCATGATTCGTCGCTGCACCCTATCGACATTACAGCGATGTAGTGCCCGATAAGGGTGGTGTCGGACATGCGATGCAAACGTATTCACAACGATTTAGCACTGGGTCTAATTTGCCCTCCGCTGCGCTACGGGCGGGTTCGCGGCCCTGGGAGTCTCGTTCTTCCCTCCCTCCGCTCCTCCGCTGCGCTCCCCCGCTCCACTCAGTCCAGAACGAGACGGGCCGCGAACCTGGGGTTTTGTTGTCGAGTGAAGATGTGGGACAAAAAGATTCAGGCCACGAACTCGAAAGTTCATGGCCTGGTATCTCATCAGTTGAAAATGGCACGAATCCCCGGCCGCGCGGCGTGCCACACGACCGGGGATTCGGTGTATCTCTATGCCCTGGAAGGATCTCCGGCCGACGGCTTGTCGGCCTCGGCTGACGCGGTGGCGCTCTGCGCCTTACCGGTGATCAGCTCCTGCAGTGCGCCGCCGGTAATGCGGCGGAACGCCCGCCGCGGCCGGGCCTGCTCGAGGGTAGCCACTTCGAGCTGCGACCCTCCCGTCGGCTTTTTGTCCTTGTCGGTGCTTTCCGGCGCCGACTTTTGCAGGGCCTGCATTGCCACCGTCACGGCGGAGTGCAGATCCAGGCCCGGCCGGTAGGAATCCTTGAGCGCGGTGACGATCGGGTCGGTATTGCCGCCCATCACCACGAATTCGCGCTCATCGACAATCGATCCGTCGAAGTTGATCCGGTACAGCACCGAGTTCGGTTCTGCCCCCGGATAGCCCACCTCGGCGATGCAGATCTCCACCTCGAACGGCTTGAGCTGATCGGTGAAGATGGTGCCGAGGCTCTGCGCGTACAGGTTGGCCAGGAATCGGCCGGTGACATCGCGCCGGTCGAACTGGTACCCACGCAGATCGGCCTGCAGAATGCCGCCGCGGCGCAGACTTTCGAACTCGTTGTACTTGCCGACGGCGGCGAAGCCGACGCGGTCGTACAGCTCGCTCACCTTGTGCAGTGTGGCCGAAGGGTTCTCGGCGACGAACACCACACCTTTGTCGTACACCAGCACCACAACACTGCGGCCTCGTGCGATGCCCTTGCGCGCAAGTTCGGTCTTGTCGCGCATGATCTGTTCGGCGGACGCGTAATACGGCAGTGTCATGCCCGGGCACCCCCTTCTTCGTCCGCGCGCGTGGCCACGATCTCACGGGTGATCTCGGCCAGCCGACCCTCCGACACCTCAACGGAGCCTTCGGAATCGATGACGATCGCCGTCGGGTAGATGCCCCGCATGGTGTCGGGACCGCCGGTGGCGGTGTCGTCGTCGGCGGCGTCGAACAGGGACTCGACCGCGATGCTGAGGGCCTGGTCCTGATCGATGCCGCGGCGGTAGGTCTTCTTGAGCGAGGACCTCGCGAAAAGGGAGCCGGAACCGACAGCGGTATAACCGAATCGCTCTTCGCTGCGGCCACCGACCACGTCGTAGGAGATGATGCGCCCGGACCTGTCCGGATCGGGGGCGTCCGGGTCGTAGCCGACCAGGAGCGGCACCACGACCAGGCCCTGCAGGGCCGCAGGCAGGTTGTCGCGCACCATTTTCGAGAGCTTGTTTGCCTTGCCGTCGAAGGTGAGGGAGACGCCCTCGATCTTCTCGTAGTACTCGAGCTCCACCGCGAACAGCCGGATCATCTCGATGGCCATACCCGCGGTGCCCGCGATGCCGGCCGCGGAGAAGGTGTCGGTGATGTACACCTTCTCGATGTCACGGCTGGCCAGCAGGTTGCCCTGGGTGGCCCGGCGGTCGCCGGCGATCAGCACACCGCCGCGGTAGGAGACCGCGACGATGGTGGTGCCGTGCGGTGCGATATCCGACGGCGCACTCCCCAGGGGGTGCGCGCCGCCGGTCCGGAAATTGCTGCCTGGCAACAGTTCCGGCGCATTCAGCCGCAGGTATTCGGAGAAGGACGAGAGGGCGTACCCCGTCTGGAGACGCAAGGGGTCACCTGAGGTCACTGGCCGCCCTTCTGAACATACGCACGCACGAAGTCCTCGGCATTCTCCTCGAGGACATCGTCGATCTCGTCGAGCAGGTCGTCGGTCTCCTCAGCCAGTTTCTCGCGACGCTCCTGCCCCGCAGCACCGCCCTCGACTGGACCCTCATCCTCGTCGCCACCACCGGCGCGCTTGGTCTGCTCTTGTGCCATAGCAGCCGACCTCCTCTGTGATCATCGGCGAGCACCGGAGAAAATCCGATGCCCGTCCCCCAACACTACCTAGCGGCGGCGACAACATGCCGGATTAACCGCATTGCCGTCGTCCCGCGATCTCCCGGAAGCCTTGGGGGCAGAGCCCCCGAACCCCAGGAAGAACTAGGGGCAAGCCCCCGAAACCCTACAAAAAGGACATCAGTGTGTGAGCTGTTGCACCAGTTCAGCAGCAGTTTGCACGCCGTCCAGAAGTTTGCCCACATGAGACTTGGTGCCGCGGCGCGGTTCGAGGGTGGGGATGCGAACCAAAGAGTCGCCGCCCAGATCGAAGATCACCGAATCCCAGCTGGCGGCGGCGATGTCCGCGCCGAAACGGCGCAGGCATTCGCCGCGGAAGTAGGCGCGAGTGTCGGTGGGCGGGTTGGTCATTGCGTCCAGGACCTGCTGTTCGGAAACCAGGCGCTGCATGGACCCGCGCGCCACGAGGCGGTTGTAGAGGCCCTTGTCGAGACGGACATCCGAGTACTGCAGGTCGACCAGGTGCAGCTTGGGGGCGGCCCAGGTCAGGCCCTCACGGTTGCGGATGCCTTCCATCAGGCGGAGTTTGGCGGTCCAGTCGAGCAGGTCCGCGGTCTCCATGGGGTCGCGCTCGAGCAGATCGAGGACGTGGGCCCACTTCTCGATGACGTCCTGCACCCGCGCGTCGTCATTGCCGATGCGGTCCATGTACTTCTCGACACGATCGAGGTAGATGCGTTGCAGCGCAAGGCCGGTCAGTTCGCGGCCGTCGGCGAGCGCGACGGTGGCGCGCAAGGTCGGGTCGTGGCTGATGGTGTGCACGGCGGTGACGGGCCGGGCCAGTTGCAGATCCGAGAGGTCTTCGCCGGCCTCGATGAGGTCCAGCACCAGGGCGCTGGTGCCGACCTTCAGGTAGGTGGACCATTCGGCGAGGTTGGCGTCGCCGATGATGACGTGCAGGCGCCGGTATTTGTCGGCGTCGGCGTGCGGTTCGTCACGGGTGTTGATGATGCCGCGCTTGAGCGTGGTCTCCAGGCCGACCTCGACCTCGATGTAATCGGCGCGCTGGGACAGCTGGAAGCCGGCGGTATCACCGTTCTGGCCCAGGCCGACCCGGCCGGAACCGCAGATCACCTGCCGGGAGGCGAAGAACGGGGTGAGGCCGATAATGATCTGATTGAACGGCGTATCGCGGCTCATGAGGTAGTTCTCGTGGGTGCCGTAGGAGGCGCCCTTGCCGTCGGTGTTGTTCTTGTACAGCTGCATGCGCGGCGCGCCGGGCACGCTGGAGGCGTAGCGGGCGGCGGACTCCATGACCCGCTCACCGGCCTTGTCCCAGATCACCGCGTCCAGCGGGTCGGTGACCTCGGGGGCGGAATATTCGGGGTGCGCGTGGTCGACGTAGAGGCGGGCCCCGTTCGTCAGGATCATATTGGCGGCGCCGACCTCGTCGGCATCGATGACCGGTGCGGGTCCGTTGAGTCGTCCGAGGTCGAAACCGCGCGCATCGCGCAGCGGTGACTCCACCTCGTAGTCCCAGCGGGTTCGTTTGGCGCGCGGCACGCCTTCGGCTGCGGCATAGGCGAGGACCGCCTGGGTCGACGTGAGGATCGGGTTGGCCGACGGCTCCGAAGGCGTCGAAATGCCGTACTCGACCTCGATTCCGATGATGCGCTGCATGCCCCGAGCCTAGGCGACGCGGCCGCGAATCGGGCGCGACCGGGTGCGGGTCAGGTATCAGGGTGGGTCATTCGCTGGTCGTACCCGGCATCGTTCTCGCGGTCGATCCGCGCTGACCTGCCCGGAAGACACACTATGAGCTATGGCCGAACCGGTTTCCCCACCACAGCCGGAACGACCGCGCAGCCGCGTCGACGGCGCGAATCCCGTTCCGGCCGAACCACGTTCGACGCGACTACCCGCCCTGGACGTACTGCGCGGTATTGCCATCCTGGGCACGCTGGGCACCAATATCTGGATCTTCACCAATAGCGCTGGGCTGGTGGGCTACGTCTCACGAGGCGATGAGCCGCAGGGCGTGTGGTTCTGGGTCGAGCGGGTGCTGCAGCAGTTGACGCAGGGCAAATTCCTGGGCCTGCTGACCATTATGTTCGGTATCGGTCTGGCTATTCAGCAGCGATCTGCGGTGCGGGCCGGGCGGGCATGGCCTGGCAAATATCCGTGGCGGGCGGGTCTGCTACTGCTCGACGGTCTGGTGAACTTCCTGTTCGTCGCGGAATTCGATGTGCTCATGGGTTATGCCGTCACCGGTCTGGTGGTGGCGTTCATCCTGGCGACCAGCCCGCGGGTGCAACGCCGCTGGCTGATCGTGACGGCGGCCATTCACATCGGCATGCTGGCGCTGCTCGCGATCGGCATGGAATCGAGCAAACCGAGACCGCATTCAGCCGCACCGCCGCCGCTGGATCCGAATCCCTATGCGGACGGCTCGTTCTGGGATCTGGTGGTGTTCCGGGTACAGCACGCACTGCTGTTCCGCATCGAACCGGTCTTCATCATCTTCATGTCGATCGCCCTGTTCCTGCTCGGCGCCCGCTTGTTCCGAGCCGGTGTCTTCGAACCCGAGGGCGCACGAATCCGCAAGCGGCTCATGATTATCGGCTTCGTGGTGGCCGTCCCACTCGACCTCACCGTCGGAATGCGCGGCGGCGACCTGATCCTCCTTACCCGCTACGGCATCGCTCCATTCGTGGCACTGGGCATTCTGGGCCTGGTCGCACACATCTACGCCCGCCGGCCCGCCCCGGGTTTCGCGGGCCGCCGCTTCGCCGAGGTCGGCCGAATGGCGTTGAGCTGCTACATACTTCAGAACCTGGTGGCAGGCTTCATCTGCTACGGCTGGGGGCTGGGTATCGCATCGCTGGTCTCCCCCGATTCCCGCGTACTGTTCACCCTCGCCGTCTACCTGATCGTGTCCGCCCTCATGCTCGCCTTCGCCCACGTGTGGCTGCGCCGCTTCGCTCGCGGACCGGTGGAATGGCTATGGAATACGAGCTACCTCGCGCTGACCACGCGCGGCACTCGTGAGTCTCGGCCAGCAGAACCGTTGGGCCGCTGGGAGAGTGGATAACGGACTCGATCGAATTACCCGACCGGCGTCGCGGTGCGGGATGCCGCGCCGAACCAGCGCGTGAGAGCTGTTCGGAGCGTATCGAGTTCGGTGCCGGAGGGCTGCGGTGATGCGGAGGCCCAGGCGATGTAGCAGTCCGGACGGAGTAGGAGCGCGCCCAGCGTGGTCTCCCCCGGCGTGCGGGCCGCGACGATATCTACGCGGTCGCGCCACTCCGGCAAGGCGGCGGCAAGCGCGCCGTCCTCGGTGAGATCCAGGAGCAAAGGCCTTGCCGTTCTGGTCAATTCGGCGAGGCGGACGGTGCCCGAAGCTGTGCGCAATTCGAGTTCGGGTGCGCAGTAGCCGACGAGTGGGTGCGGCTGGGGGTCGCCCATGTCGTAGCGGACGTCCGAGCCGGCGATGAGGCCCGCCAGGCGCTGGACCGTGTGCCGATCGGTGAGGAGCTCGGCGAAGAGCTCGCGTAGTGCGGTGACATCGGCCCCGGGGGCGAGTATTGCCGCTTGCGCCTGGGCGGAGACCACCGAGCGGCTTGCCGCGGCACGGCGTTCGGCGTCATAGGTGTCCAGCAGGCCCGCGGGGGCAGCGCCGTTGATTTCCGCGGCGAGCTTCCAACCCAGGTTGATGGCGTCCTGCAGGCCGAGATTGAGCCCGGGACCGCCGCCGAAGACCAGGACGTGCGCCGCGTCCCCGGCGAGCAGTACCCGCCGGTCCCGGAAGCGGTCGGCCATCCGGGTATTGCCGCCGATCAATCGGCGCAGCAGGTGCGGGCCCGGCCCCCGGGGCGGGCCGATCGGGATATCCGCGCCCAGTATGCGATTGACGCTGGCACGCAGCTCCGCGAGGCTCATGGGCTCGGCAGGTTCCGGCTGGTCCCACTCGGTGGTGTTGATCAGGGGCACGTTGCCGGGCAGCGGCGCGTAGACGAAGCCGCCGTGCTCGGTGCGCACCGGCAGGAACGGCCGGATGGGGCCGTAGCCGGGGACGCGCAGGGCACCGGTGGCGGGATCGAGCCAGTCGGCGGGCACGGTGGCGTGTGCGGTGCGACCGGTGGTGCGGTCGTAACTGATTCCGGGAAAGTCGATTCCGGACATCTTGCGCACGAGGCTGTGCGCGCCGTCGGCACCGACCAGATAACGGGCGCGAAGTTGATGCGCGCCGGTGGTGTCCGAAATATCCACCGTGACTCCGTCATCGTCCTGCGCGAGGCCGACGATCTCTGTGCCCCAGCGGATTTCGACGCCGAGTTCGACCGCCCGATCGCGCAGTACCGCCACGATGCCCGGCTGTGGCACGGCCATGTTGTAGACGGGGCTGCGTTCCAGCAGGCTCAGATCCAGTGCCAGCGCGCCGAACATGAAGTAGGCGGAGTTGGGTTGCGGCGGTCCCGGGATACCGCTGAGCGCCTCGCTCAGGCCGCGCCGGTCCATCATCGGCACCACCTGGCCGACCAGGCCGTTGGCCTTCGGTTCGAGGCTGATTTCGGCGAGGCGCTCCAGTACCAGCGGCCGGATTCCGGCCAGGCTGAGCTCGCTCGCCAGCATGAGCCCGACCGGGCCCGCTCCAGCGACGATCACGTCGTATGTCATGACTTCTCCTGACAGACAGCAGGTTTCGATTTAGGGCTCCGGCAGTCCCGCCGCGAGCCGGGTCAGCGCCTCCACCAGCAAGGGCAGGAGCAATCCGGGCGAATCGCTGCGCTGAATGTGTTCGACGACGACCGCGCAGGCGGCAATGACGGACGCTGCCACCAACTTCGGATACAGCTCCCGCTCCGGATCGGTGCCGGTTCGCACCGCCACGGCTGCGGTAAGTTCCTGCTGCGCAGCGACATTGGCCTCCACAATGGCCGCCTGCACCGCCGGCGCGCTCAGCATGAGCCGAATGCCCGCCATCCAGTGCTCGTCCTGCGGTCCGGCCGCGGTCATGTCCTGCCCCAGCGCGAACCGTGCCAGCACGGCGGCCGGTATCGCCTCCCAGAGGGCTTCGCTCTCCGGGCGCGCCAGCAGTTCCTCCGCCACCTGCTGCATGCGCTCGAGGTGGCGGGAGGCAACCGCTTCCGCCTTGCTGGAGAAATAGTTGCGGAAAGTTCGCACGGAGACGTTCGCGGCGGCGGCGATATCGTCCACCGTCACGTTGTCCCAGCCGTGCTCCACGCTGAGCCGGATGGTTGCGAGGCTCAGCGCGAGGCGGGTTTCCCGCTTCTTACGCTCTCGCAGCCCGAGGTCACCATCGTTCACCTCACCCAGCGTACAGATTATTGCCGTGAAGGCAATATTTCCCCATCGGCAAAATTCAGGCGCGGGCGGCTTCGGTGCGCGCCATCAGATCGGCGACCACGGTGTCACGGGTGAGCGGCACCTCCAGGCTGCGCGCATTGCCCTCGATCAGGGCCAGCATGGATTCGGTGAGAATGCCCTCCACCTGCTCGGAGGTGAGCACACCGTCGGCTCGCCAGCTGTTCACGACACCGTCGACGAAGCCGACCATGCCGAAAGCCGTGGGGCGGGCGCGATTCGGATCCAAGCCGAAACTGGTGAGGGTGTCGGCGAACAGGTCGGCCAGCTGTGCGCCGATGCGATCGCGGGCTCCGGCCAGCGCACTCGAGGAAGCGCCGTGCGGATCACCGGCGGCCAGGAACCGGTGCAGATTCGGATGCCGTTCCACCCATCCCACATAGGTGCCGACCGCGCCGCGCACCGCATCACGCACGGTGCCGTCCGGCTGCAGTCGTGGAAGTAGCTCAGCCAGCAGCGAATCCAGGATGTGGCGGCGGATTTGCTCGTCGAGATCGGCGCGGCCGTCGAAGTGGCGGTAGACCACCGGGCGCGGCACCTTCAGCCGATCAGCGATCTGCTGAACCGAGATCTCGGTGCCATTGGCCTCGATGACACTCAGTGCGGCGTCGAGCATGTCGGCGCGGCGACGCGCTTTGTGGCCGTTCCAGCGGGTACTGCGGCCATCAGCGGTCGCGGACGGTGTGCGTGCGCTGGTTCCGGTCACCCGGTTCACGATACCCACCTGCTTATTGACCGATACACCATGTACCACTAATCTGAGTGTAACAGCGTGTACCAGTAATATGAATCAGGATGCTGACATGGGCAACGACGCCACACTGCTTCCCCAAGATTCCTTCGCTCAGCGTTTGCTGACGGGGCATGTGAAGAAGTTCTACGACCCGGTCGTCGATATCGACTGGGATGCGCCGCTGGATCCGGACAAGCTCTTCCTCCCGGCCGAGGTCGTCTCCCTGTACGGCACGCCGCTGTGGGAATCACTGAGTCACGAACAGCGCCGCGAACTTTCGCGCCAGGAGCTGGCCAATGTGCTGTCCGTGGGCATCTGGTTCGAGAACCTGCTCAATCGGCTGCTGCTGCGCGAGTTGATGTCCGGCAATCCGACCTCCCGGCATTCGCACTACACGCTCACCGAGATGGGTGACGAATGCCGGCACATGATGATGTTTGGCAAGCTCATCGACCGGGTCGAGGCAAAGCCGTACTGGCCCAATCGCTATGAGCGCCTGACCATCAGCTCGCTGCAGATCTTCCTGCGCGGTTCGATGGTGTGGGTGGGCGCACTGGTCGGCGAGGAGATCTTCGACGCCATCCAGCGGCAGACCCTGGACGATCCGGAATTGCAGCCGGTAGTGGCCCGTGCCATGCGGATTCACGTGACCGAGGAGGCGCGCCACATCGGTTTCGCCCGGGATGCGCTCGTGCGCCGAGCACCCACCATGTCGAAGGCGGAACTGGCGTACACCCGCCTCTGCGTGGCGATTGCCGCACCACTGTTCGTGCATCTGATGACCAACTGGCACATGTACGTTCGCGCCGGTATCGAGGACGGCCGCGGAGCCCGGCGTATTGCGCGCGCCAACCCGCACGCCCAGCGCGCGCTGGGTATCGGCGCCGCGAATCTCGGTGCGTTTCTGGACAAGCAAGGGTTGATCGGCCCGATCGGCAAGCGCATCTGGCGGCGCCGGGGGCTGCTGTGAGACGTTCCCGGCGACCGCTGCCCGATGACAACGACTATCCGGATCCCGCACCCGCCCCGGAGTATTCGGGACCGGCGCTGCTCGATGCCCCCGGCACGGAACTCGCCGTATCGGTAAGCCTGGGCGGTCACCTCGACCCCATCGACGGTAATTTCCACTGGTACGGCAGGGTTTCCGCGCCCGAAGGCGTAGAGCTTCCGGATCCTGGGCGCAGTCAGGTCTTCCTCACCCTTCCGGGCGGCGCACCCGCGCGGGGCGTGCTCCAGGAGCGCGACCCGTGGGGCAACCTGCGCATCGTCGGTGTCGGCACTCCGCCATTTCCTATAGAGCAGGCGGAGATTCACAGCCGCTAGCGCGGTAGGCCGACAACGTCGGCCATCATCTCGACGGCGTAATCGAAGAACAGGCCGGCCGGGTCCATGCTCCCCACGAGCTGCCCGGTCAGTTCGAAACTCACCATGCCGAACAGCTGCGTCCACGCCACCACACTGCGCGCCATGGCCTCGGCGGGCAGGCCGGGCGCGACCAGCGCCGCGAGACCGTCCGATTGTGCGGTGAGCTCAGCGGACAGGGTGTCGCCCGCCACCGTGAGAGTGCCGCTCTCCCATGCCCCCCGGACGATTTCGAGGATGACGATCGGGAGCCGAGAGGCGGGCCCGATGGTGGTCTGCGGCGCCTCGTAGCCGGGTACCGGCGAGCCGTACAGCAGCGCGTATTCGTACGGATGCGCAATCCCCCAGTCCCGCACCGCGATTGCGGCGGACCGCCACTGCCCGCGCGGCGTATCGCGGCCGGCGACAGCGTGTTCGACCGCATCACCGATGGCGTTGTACGCCTCGATGATCAGTGCGGTCAGCAGATCGTCGCGGCTCGGGAAGTAGCGGTAGAGCGCCGAGGACACCATGCCCAGCTCCCGCGCGATAGCCCGCAGCGAGAGCGCGGGCGCCCCGGATTCGGCGAGCTGACGGCGGGCCGCATCGGTGATCTCGCGGGTGATCTCGACTCGGGCCCGTTCGCGGGCGGTGCGCGGCACGCTCATGGGAACAGTGTGCCACATTACGGAGCACTGCATTAATTCGAGAGCACTGCTCTTGACATCTCGGCGATGCCCCGAGCACACTGATCTCAGCAGAGTGCACCGCTCTCAAAATCCAGTAAGGAAGCGATCATGAACGACGCCGCCACCCGTTACCTCGGCCCGACCGGCCTCGACCCCATCATGAATCGCATCGCCAATATGCTGCCCAAACTGGGCATCAGCGTCGCCGGCTCACGACTGCTGGCAGTACGCGGACGCAAGAGCGGCGAATGGCGCACCACCATGGTCAACCTGCTCAGCACTGCGGACGGCACCCGCTACCTGGTCGCCCCGCGCGGGCACACCCAGTGGGTGCGCAATCTGCGGGTCGCGGGTTCCGGCGAACTGCGCCTCGGCCGCAAGGTGGAGACCTTCACGGCGACCGAACTGTCCGACACGGACAAGATTCCGGTGCTGCGCGCCTATCTGGAACGCTGGGGCTGGGAGGTCGGCCGTTTCTTCGACGGCATCACCAAGAACTCCACCGACGCCGAATTGACCGCCATCGCACCCGGATTCCCGGTCTTCGCCCTGTCCTGACCGGCGGCAGCACCGCCGCTCCCGTGGGCCGACAGGGTCAGCGCTTCACCGGCACGAGATCACGGCGCAGCGCCGGGTCGTGAGTATCGCCGCGCCATCGCTCGGCGCCGCGTGAGCGAATGCGCAGTCGTGAGTCAGCGCAGCGTGTCCAGTGTTTTGTCATCACGGACGAGCAAGGCACGCCCGTCTGCGGTGAAGACGATCGGCCGCTGAATCAAGCGCGGATGCGTGGCGAGCGCCTCGATCCAGCGCTCCCGATCGGCAGGGGTACGCCCCCACGCGGACACGCCCAGTTCCTTGGCCTCGGCCTCGCTGGTGCGCGTGATATCCCACGGTTCGAGCCCGAGTTTGCCCAGCGCATCCCGGATTTCGACGGCATCCGGCGGATTGTCGAGGTAGCGCCGCTCGACGTATTCGACACCGGTCTCGTCGAGCACCGCCTTGGCTGCACGACTCTTGGAGCACTTCTGGTTGTGCCAGATTTCCGTTGCCATGCCAGGCAGCCTAGCGATTCGAGCGCTCACACCCAGTCGACGACCCAGCGATACGGGCGCATCCAGTACAGGCCGGATTCGGGCAGCGGCCCGCCCCAGCGCTGTTCGGCCTGGGTGAGTTCCCAGCGGTATTCGGGTGCGGGCTCGCCCTCATGGATTTCGAACAGGTGGCGGCGCCAGGTGTTGAGCATGGCGGGCACAACCTGCGCGTCCTTGTCGAAGGCCCAGTTCACGCAGCGGCCCATGAGGGTGTCGACGGCGTGATTGGAGGCATTGCGGTCACCGGTGCTCAGGGAGTGCAGGAAAGCGGCGACCAGGTTGTAGGCAATCGAGTCGTGGACGGAGGTCTGACCGTTCTCCAGGGCCCACACACCGAGGTAGGTCGGCCCCTGCTCGTCGATCCACACCGCATGCGCCTCGCCGACCTGATTGTCGAAGATGAGCGACATGAGCAGGCCGAGCACCGACTTGCCGACGATCAGCGGATCGGGCTTGCCGGTGGACATGGCCTCGTCGATGAGAGCGCGGTAGGCGGCCGCCGCCACCGCGGGGCGCTGCGCCTCCAGCAGGGCGTCCGCCGTCTCGCCGCCCGCGAGTTGTTCGGCGGGTGGCTGTTTGGGGCCGGAGACGGCCGCTATGCCGGTGTCGGAGACCTGCAGCAGCGCCGTCTGCGCCGGATCCAGCAGCGGAGAGAAGTCCACCGGCGGCAACAGGTCCACGGGTTGCGGGAATCCGGCGGGCGGCAGCAGGTCCACGGGCGGCGGGAATTCGGCGGGCGGCGGGAAGTTCGACGCCGTGTTCTGCACGGTCGGCGAGTTCTCGAGGTATCCCAGTGCCTCGCGGGCGAATTCATTGTCGTGGGTGGCCAGCCAGTCGTGGCCGCCGCGCAGCATATCGACCAGATGCCCGCCGACGCCGTGTTCGATGGCGCCGCAGATGGCGTAGTAGCCGTAGGCGCGGTGTTCGTCGTGCCCTTCGCCCTCGGTGATCAGCAGCTGCGCGTATCGGCTTGCCAGATCGTGTCTTTCGATATCGCCGAGGAGGGTGCACGCGGTCATGGCGGCCATCAGCACCTCGTCGGGCCCACCCTGGGAACGCCGCAGGTCGATGCAGCGATCGGCCATGGTGACAGCGCTTTCGGCGCGGCCCAGCGAGGTGGCGGCCTCTACGGCCATGGAATACATGGTGGCGAGCGTGGCGGGCGGGATATCGGCAGGAAAGCGCGCCGGCCCGTTCTCCGCTATATGCAGCGCCTGGGCGAAATCACCTGCCGCGAAGGCGGAACGGAACCGGTAGGACACGACCCAGCCGTAGTCCTGAGGTTCCGGCGCCGCCAATAGCGCATTGTCGAATGCCGTCAGCCGGGCGAGCGCTTCCTGCGCCTGTCCGGACTCCAGCATGCCGCTCGCCTCGTTCATCACTTCGACGAACGCATTTCGATCCATGGCCTTTTCGCCTTCCCGCATCCTTCAGCCCCGGATCGTATGGCGGTCCACCGGACTCGCGCGGGCAGTGAGGGAAAGGTCATAGTTTGACGTCGGCGGGCATGACCGGCCGCCCGGCGGCCTGACCAGGCCGCCGGGGATACCAACCCCCCAGTTCTCAACTACGTTCCCCTGCAACCGATTCCGCCGCACGAGCGCCGACGGCACCACCCCCCGATCGGGCCGGCAACCGAATATCCGGTGGTGCAGCCGCGATTCACCGCGCCGGCACCACCGAACACTCTCCCCTCAGGCAGGCACCTTGTCCAGGAACCCCTGCACCCGGGCGATCTTGCCGTCCACCAGGGTGACCACATCGAACCCGATCACGATCGGCTCCTCGACCCCCGGCGCGTTCAGCGTCCAGGTGAACCGGGCGATATCGTGATGCCCGTCGACGGGACCGAGCCCGAACTCCAATCCGGCGAACTGCTCCTGGGCGCCGGCCACCATGGCCTCGACCGCGTCGGGTCCGACCAGCTGCACCAGTGGATCGGTGAAAACCACATCCGCCGTGTACAACTCGTCGATCAGTGCACGCCGCTTACCGGCCTCCTTCTCATTCCAGCTGTCGATGTACCGCTGTGCAACGTTCTCGTATTCGCTCATGCACCAAGCTTCTTCGTTCGCGGTCACAGAGTCGATTACGCGTCAGGTAAAGGCCGCGACCAGCTTTCGCGGGGCGTCAGCCGGACCACGACCGTGCCTGCGGCCAGGGCCTTACGGAGTTCGTCCCGGTTGACCGAGCCATCCGGCGTCAGGCTGATTCCGGCGAAGCGACCGTGCGTCGGATTCACCTCGAGAATGATCCGATAGCACTCGGCGGCTACCTCCTCCTCCCGGATCACCTCCCAGTCGGCCTCGATCACTGTGCGCCGCAGCGTGATTCGCACAGGCTCACCCGGTCGCAGGTTCCGATACCACTTGGCAGCGGTACCGATCAGCACATAACCGTCGGATTCGGCGTAACCGACCGGGTTTTCGTAGACATGGCCGGACTTGCGGCCGATCACCGTGACGATCAGCAACTTTCCGCTGACCATTCGATGCATCGGGGAACGCAGGACCCGGCGCATGAAGGCATCCCCGGTGCGCTGCACGCGGGACCCGGTCGCCGGTTTCGTAGTGGTGGTGGGGCTGGACATCGGTACTACCTCCGAGTCGCCGATTTACTGAGTCTCTACTCAGAAAATACGACCACATGCGGCATACTGCAAGAGTCCGAGGCGAGAAATCAGGAGGCGATGTGCCAGCCGAGCGCGCGACCCGTGGCCGCCCCCGTACCGGCGTCCGAGAGTCCGTCCTCACCTGCGCCCAGCAGATACTCACCGAATCCGGCGTGGCCCGACTCTCCACCAAGGAGGTCGCCAAACGCGCCGGCGTCGCCGAATCCAGCATCTTCTACCACTTCAACGACCGAATGGGCTTGCTACAGGCGGTAATCCAGCACCAACTCCGCCCCCTCAAAGACCTCCTGGCAGACCGAACCGACTCCCCCGCAACCGATCTGCGCGAAGACCTCCTAGCCCTCCTCGCCACCCTCGAAGAATTCTTCGTAGCCGCCATCCCCGTCATGGCCGCAGTCGAATCCGACGCCGACCTCCGCGCCACCTACCAACAACGCAGCCGCGACCTAGACCTAGGCCCGCACCGAGCGGTAGAAGCCGTCGTCGCCCAACTGGCCCACCACGCCGCCCCCGACACCGATTTACACCCAGCCGCCCTGCTCCTGGTCGGCGCGGCCCATCAGCGCGCCTTGCAACGCCGCCTCAGCCCCCCGGACGCACTCACCGCCCTCCCCAGCATCGAGAGCGTGGCGGACACCGTCCTCCCATTATTCCGCAGGCCATAATCCCCACTCAGACGCCGTTTTGATGGCGGCGCAATCGCGCGGACGGCTACAGCTGCCGCTGCTGCTCTAACGCGCTCGCAATGAGCGTCCGTGCGGCGTCTCCGTAGACGGCCTGGTGATGCAGAGCGGCCCATGCCTTTTCGTACGATGCCAGCTCGGCTGGGCCGGTAACGCTCAGTTCGGCGCTGATAGTCTCTACCATCGCCAGTCGTCGATCGAACATCGCGAAGCTCGTGGTCGTGTAGATGAACTCGAATTCACGGGGCACAACACCGAAGATCAATCGACGCTCGGTCATGATCTCGAGTAGGTGTTGCAGCTGTTCGGCCATCACCCGATCCTCGCCGACTCGGGTGTAGAGAGCCTGCTCGGCGAGCAGGACGATGACACGCCGGGTGCCTGAATGCAGCACTCCTTGCCGGCGCATTCGGGCGGCGACGGCGTTCTCCAAGTCGTCTGCGGTGCCAAGGAATTGGATGCATGTGGCGAGTACCGCTCGGGCGTAGTCCTCTGTTTGCAGCAGCCCGGGAACGATGAGCTGGGACCAGTTTCGGATGACGCGGGTCGCAGCCTCGAGCTCGATGCTGCGGCGCTGCCGTTGGGCATGACCGGACGCAGCGACCCGCTTCCACTCCGTCCACATGGATTCGAGATTGGTGAGGGTGGCGAGCAGGTCCGGGAATGCGAGCATGGAATCGGTGATCTCACACCAGGCGGTGAGATCCTCGACGCTCGGCGCTTGCTGACCTCGCTCGATCTTGGAGATCTTCGAAGGCACCCATCCTGCGCGCTGTGCGAGCTCCACACCGGACAAGCCTGCGGCTCTACGAAATTCGCGCAGCCGGTTGCCCAGCACAATTCGAGCCTGCTCGACACCAGTCATCTACTGCGGTCCTGGAATGTAGTCGGTATGTGGAATCGCCTTGGCCCACAAGATGTCACGGACGGTCATAGCGCGGGTCACGTCGAAAGGATCGCGGGTCACGGCGAACCCGGCGAAGTCTCCCTGTTGATCGAACAGTGTCCAGGCGAGGGCGGCGTCATCGAGCAACCACCATTCGTCCGCGGTGACTTCGGCGGAGTCGAGGTTCTGCCTGGGCATCCATCGGATTTCCTCACCGTGGGCTTGATTGCGATCGGTGACCGCGTGCAGGAATCGGATGTACTCCGTCAGCGGCTCGCTCACCACACGAACCCGCTGCAACGCAACACCTCTGCCCGTGGCGGCGTCGGTGAGATCTTCCCAGCGTTTCCAATCGGGCGGGTAGTTGTCCGGGTCCAGGGGCGGCAGTCCAGCGCGCCATCTGCGCATCGGCTCGTCCTCATTGGACACGCTGTGGTCGTCCTCCACCTCGAGGTGGAATGCGCGGCGTTCAGCCATCCCGAGCAACGTGGCGCCGGACCCGGCAGGCAGGTACAACACGGGTCACCATCTCCTCAGGGTCGCGACTGCCGGCACTTCGAGACAGACCTCATGCGCCGGGGTTTGTATCTGCTCGAGAATCGCTACGTCCGAGATCGGCGTGCCGGTCAAGGTGAATGTCCCGATTCCGGAGTCGGTGAGCGTTGCGCCGAGGTGAGTGTCCGGCTTCAACCAGGTGAGCAACATGTGTGGGATCTCCACTCGCTCAGGGCCGCCGGGAACTTTCAGGCCCTGAACAAAGTACATCTCGCGGTCGTCATCGATCCAGAGTCTCGGTGAGCCTTCATTGCCCGTGGGGCCGCCCAGAAGTCGCAACGTCATGACAGAGCCTCCATGTTCTCGAAATTCTCCGAACAGGCTCAATTCTCCGACGTCAGTGGTCACATTTGGTTCGGTTCGGAGAAATATCTAGAAATCTCCAAGTGCGCCATCCGCGGGAGTCTCTACCGTCCAGGTAGGCACTCGGGACTGGCGATCGTCGTCCTCACCCTGAGTAGCCACCCGCGACGACGAAACGACGAGGGGCGACGACGATGGCCTTGACCGAACCGGAAGCGAAAGTGCTTGGGGCACTGTCCACATTGCAGCCCCCGCATGCTCTCACTGTTCAGCAACTCTGCCGCACAACGGGACTCGCGGACGGGGCGATCCGTCGCGCTTTGCGGCGGCTCTCGCACACGGGTCTGGCTCTGGGCACCCGCCACAGCCCGGCGAACTGGCGGCCGACCAAGCGCGGGCGACTGGCCGTCAACCAGCCCGGATACCGCGACTACGTCGCGTCGTCGACGCGCAGGTGCCCGCAATGAGGGACATCCCGACCGCCATCGGGTACCTGCGCCGCGACGTATCCGGCTTCCGGCAAGACTGGGACGAGACGCGGATCCGCAGCCGCGCAAAGCGTCTCGGATACGACCTGGCGAAGATCGTCGTATTCGGCCCGGACACTGACGCTCCGATCGAGCGGCTGGTCGATGTCGTCCGCAAAGCCGATGTCGACGCAGTGATCGTCCCGAGCGCAACACACTTCGATGGCGCGGAGATCCCGGCACCACTGGTGAAGGTTGCCGAAGTGATCACGGTCGACCCGGAACAGACCTACGCACGCTGGCTGCTGCCGCCGTGGCCCACCGCAGGCCAGCCCCACACATCGTAGTCGGGGCTCAATGAGTCCCAGGAGGTCGGGCGACGGCTTTTGAGGTTGACGCTCTCGACGTTTGCGTTGAACGAGTGGTATTGGCACACAAGAGAATCCGTCTACTGATCAGGGGATAGATCGCTGGCACAGTTTGGTGACATTCGGGCGAGATTGCGGACTCTGCGGCCGGTGGAAAATTGAGGCAGAGCGAACATGCCCATGTGATCTCAATGGTTCTCTCGGCGAGATACCTCGAGGAGTACTATTTCTCTGTCGAGACGATGCCACGGGGGACGGATGCTGAGCGCTGGTGGGGAACGAGGTAAAGATATCGATGAAGAGTTTGTCGAAGCTGAGATCGCTGCTCTAATCGTTGCCAGCAGTATCGAAGACTTCGGACTACTCTTACACGAGCGTCTACGGAGGTTGGGAATTTCGTTCAGAGAAGTCGCCGACCGCGCTGAGATGTCCCGTACGCTTGTGTACGGGTACGTTTCAGGTAAGCGCCTTCCTCGAGAGGTTCCACTTCGAGCGCTTCTCAAGGCGATTGAGGTCGAGAACCCTCTGCCCTGGCTGGCCGTCTGGGCAGAAATTAGGCGGCAGCCATCTCCGTCCGCGACGGTTTCGGTCGGAGGTCGGAATGCCCAGGTCAACGTCTTTACCGATGCGCCGATACCGGTAGATGCACATGATGACGCATCAATGCAGAAGCTGCGCTATTCGTTTCGGTTCTTGAACCACTCGCTGTGGCAGTCAACGATCACCTTTGCGCTCAGTATGATCATCACGACCGCTGGGGCGCTCATCCTTTTGGTAGGCGCGGGGCTTGCGTTGAAGCATGCTGGTGAGTCTCGCGCCAACTACACCGGACTGATCACTAGCTTGTCTGGTGTAGTCATCACAGTATGCGGCGGCGCATTCACGGTTCAGGCGAACAAGGCACGTCGTCATGCGACTGAACAGACCGAGCAGGTGCGCCGGGAGCTCAAGTCCGATCTGGCATTCGACCGGGCTTCGAAGCAGATCGAGAAGATTCAGGACCCGGCCCTGCGTGACCGCCTGTTCGCGATCAGCGCGTTGAAGGAGCTAGACCTAAGTCCCACCCCTGTCGACCTGGCCAAAGACCTGCCAACCAAACAGGTTGAGTCGGAACGTCTTCCTGGCATCGAATTGAGCTGATATCCGCCCTCCAGGCCACGTTCACCCGCAGACGGTCGCGATCTCGGGGGCAGGTTTAAGTCTGCGCTGCCACGGACGGCGATATGGGGTTTGTTTGCGGGAGGGTTTGCCGTGTGGTCCCGTGGAGGGAGTCATGGCCGCAGTGCACGGCGTCGGAGCCAGCCCCTCGGGGCGTCGATGGGAGCTTGCTTTCGGTGGCTATCGACGTGGAGTTCTTTGCGGATTCGCTCGGCTAGTTTTTGCTCGGCGTCAGTCTTGGTCTTTCGTACCCGTCGATAATCCTCGTCCTCTTCGGCGGCGGCCTCGAACCGTTTTGATTCGAAGTAGTCGTCGGCGTAGAACCAATCGGGGTGGTTGTTCTCGATGTACTGCTCCAGATCCAGGGACGCTGTCGCCGACTGTTGCCACAGCTCGTAGACGGCTTTTGAAGCGAACGCTGCCACTTTCGCTGATAGATCTTCGCGCACGGCCAGTTCGTTCGCCGTGGCGGTTTCGGAGTGCTCGGACATGCCGCTGCTCTGGTAGCGCAATAGATCGATATAGGTCTCGGCGCAGCGTGACCACACACGATCTTCCCTGGCTCTGATTCGTTGGTACCGAGCTTGAAGGACGAGCGTGCCAAACGATCCGGCTAGGGCTGTCGCGGCGGGGAGGAGCGTAGTCATTGCGGGCACCTCGGGTGTGTGGTGACGACCTTGCTCCTCATGCATCTAGATCGTCGATAGTAGTCGGCTTTTACCTGGGTGGATTGCCTATCTATCTAAGTAATAGGTGAATTCGGCAGTTGTTCGCGGTGAGTGGGTGCGGTGACCGGCGAGCCCGGTCGTGCTGTGTCGTTCAGAACGGCGGTTCGTCTCCGTTCTGGCTGGAGGCGTGGGCGCGCTGGCGTCGAGTGATCTTCGCGCACTGGCCTTTCAGATCGATGCTGACGGTGTCGGCGGTTAGTTCCAGTCCGGCTTGCGGCTTGCTGTCTTGCCGATGTAGGGGTCGGCGAGGAGCCGGTGCCCGGTGACGGGTGACCCGGCCGCCCTTGACGAGGCTGTCGCCGGTTTCCTGGGCCAGATCGCCCCAGCAGTTGATGCGGATGGCGGTCTTGTTCGCATCGACCCATTCGTTGCGGTCGCGGTCGAAGCGGCGGTCGTTGGCGATGACGATGAAGTTGGCCGCGTTCGTGCAGGTCAGACTCAGACGTCGTAGTAGAGGTCGAATTCGTAGGGGTGGGGGCGGAGGTTGATTTCGGCGATTTCGGTGTCTCGTTTTATGCGGATCCAGGTTTCGATCAGGTCTTCGGTGAAGACGCCGCCCTCGGTTAGGTAGTCGTGGTCGGCTTCGAGGCGGTTGATGACGGCGTCGAGGCTGGCGGGGGTTTGGGTTACTTCGGCGGATTCTTCGGGGGTTAGGTCGTAGAGGTCTTTGTCTATGGGGAGGGCGGGCTCGAGTTTGTTCATGATGCCGTCGAGGCCGGCCATCATCATGGCGGCGAAGGAGAGGTAGGGGTTGCCGGAGGAGTCGGGGCAGCGGAATTCGAGGCGTTTGGCGCGGGCGCTGGTGCCGGTGACCGGGATTCGGACGGCGGCGGAGCGATTGCGCTGGCTGTAGACGAGATTCACGGGGGCCTCGTAGCCGGGGACGAGGCGCTTATAGGAATTCACGGTGGGGTTGGTCCACGCCAGCAGCGAGGGGGCGTGGTGCAGCAGGCCGCCGATGTAGTGGCGGGCCAGGTCGGACAGGCCCGCGTAGCCGGCCTCGTCGTAGAAGAGGGGTACGCCGTCCCGCCAGAGGGATTGGTGGACATGCATTCCCGAACCGTTGTCACCGAAAAGTGGTTTCGGCATGAAGGTGACGGTTTTGCCTTCCTCCCATGCCGTGTTCTTGATGATGTATTTGTAGAGCTGTAGATCGTCGGCGGCGGCCAGCAGGGTATTGAACCGGTAGTTGATCTCGGCTTGCCCGCCGGTGCCCACCTCGTGATGGCCCTTCTCCAGCTCGAAGCCGCAACGCTGCAGGTTGGTACCCATGCGGTCGCGCAGATCGACGTCGGCGTCATAGGGCGCGACGGGGAAGTAGCCGCCCTTGGGGCGCACCTTGTAACCGCGATTGAGGCTGCCGTCGGGATTGTGTTTCGCACCGGTGTTCCAGTCCGCGGACACCGAATCCACCTTGTAGAAGGATCCGTTCATGGTGGTGTCGTAGCGCACCGAATCGAAGATGTAGAACTCGGCTTCCGGCCCGAAGTAGGCCGTGTCGGCAATGCCGGTGCTGCGCAGATAATCCTCGGCCTTGCGCGCCACATTGCGCGGATCACGGCTGTAGGCCGCGAGCGTGTGCGGATCGTGCACGAAGCAGCTGATATTGAGCGTCCTGGCGGCTCGGAACGAATCCAGTTGCGCGGTGCGCAGATCCAGCAGCAGGAGCATGTCGGATTCGTGGATGGCCTGGAAGCCGCGCACCGACGAGCCGTCGAAGGCGATGCCTTCTTCGACCAGTTCGGGGCCGAACATGGCGGCGGGAATGGAGAAATGCTGCTGGGTACCGGGTACGTCGCAGAAACGGACATCGACGTACTGGACGTCCTCGGTGTCGATGTAGTCCTGCACTCCGGTGACGGTAGGGGTGATCACGGCGGGCTCCTCGCAGCGCCGCACCACTACCCGATAGGACGGCCCGGTCGGGGGTCCGGCGGTCCTCTTGGTGGTACGACCATACGTCCGATACATACCCGGTGAACCACGAATCAGCGTGCGCACCAAGAGCAACATCTTTAGTTCGCGACGTCGTTGACCGTTTTTAGCACATTGCACAAAACGATCACCTCAGATCTTCCGTATTGCCACTAGTCCGGACTGCTCTTTGTGCGGTGTGCTGTATGGCGACCCGAGGGCAGGCGCCCTCGATGACGTGTGAGCCAGAGGTAGGTCGTGAGTTCAACATCGGTGGCGGCAACGGGACCGCACACGCTGTGCGAGGCGTTCCAGTCGAATGTGACTGCGTATCCGGAGGCGGTCGCGCTGCGCACGCTCGGCGGGGCAGTCGCGATCACCTGGCGGGAGTACGGGGAGCGGGTGCGCGCGATTGCCGCGGGGTTGGCGGCGCTGGGTATCGGGCGCGGGGACACGGTGGCGCTCATGATGACGAACCGGCCCGAGTTCCATCTGTGCGATACCGCGATCATGCATACGGGTGCGACGCCGTTCTCGGTGTACAACACCAATCCGGTGGATCTGCTGGTCTATCAGTTCGGCAATGCGGGCAACAAAGCCGTCATCTGCGAGCGGCAGTTCGCGCCGCAGGTGCTGGCGGCGGTGGAGAAGGCCGCGGCACAGGGCATTACGGTCGAACACGTGATCTGCGTGGACGAAGCGCCGGAGGGGACGATCGCACTGGCCGATATCGAGGCGAGTCCGGCCGCCGATTTCGATTTCGAAAGCTCCTGGCGGGCAGTCGATCCCGAGGATCTGCTGACCATCGTCTACACCTCCGGCACTACCGGCCCACCCAAGGGCGTGGAGCTTACCCACACCAATTTCATCGAAAACGCCCGCGTGGTCGAGGAATTCGGTGGCGGCGGCCGCGAGGACAAGGTGGTGTCGTACCTGCCCGACGCACATGCCGCCAACCGCTGGTTCGCGCACTACCTGTCGCTGCTCAGCGGCGCGGAGATCACCACCTGCCCCGACCTCAAGCAGGTCGCCGAGGCGCTCATCGAAGTGCACCCGAGCGTATTCCTGGGCGTGCCCCGGGTGTGGGTGAAAGTCAAAGCGGCACTGGAGGAGCGCTTCGCGGCCGAACCGAGCCCGGTGCGGCGCAAGCTGGTGGACTGGGCCGTGCGCACCGGCCGGGCCCGCGCCCGCGCGGTGTCCGACGGCCGCAGCCAGAGCATCTTCGACACGGCGCAATACCGGTTGGCCGATCGCCTGGTCCTCGCCACCGTCCGGGAACGCCTCGGCCTGGACAAGGTTCGGGTCGCGGTCACCGGTTCGGCCCCGATCCCGCGCGATACCCACGAATTCTTCCTCGGCCTCGGCCTGCCGCTCTGCGAAGGCTACGGCATGACCGAATGCACCGCGGGCGCCACCGTCAGCCGCCCCGAGCGCATCAAGATCGGCACCGTCGGCACCCCCCTGCCCGGTGCGGAGGTCACCATCGCCGAGGACGGTGAGGTGCTGGTGCGCGGCCGAATGGTCATGCGCGGCTACCGCAATGCCCCCGACAAGACCGCCGAGACCGTGGACGGCGACGGCTGGCTGCACACCGGTGATATCGGCGAGATCGACGACGAGGGCTTCCTGAAGATCGTCGATCGCAAGAAGGAAATCATCATCAATGCGGCCGGCAAGAATATGTCGCCGACCAATATCGAGAACACCGTCACCGAGAACACCCCGCTCGCGGGCGCGGTCGCGGTGATCGGCGAGGCGCGCTCCTACAACACCGCACTCATCTGCCTGGATCCCGATCTGGCCGCCGTATTCGCCGAACGCCATCAGCTATCGGATCGGAGTATCGCCGCGCTGGCGGCGGACCCCGTCGTCCTCAAAGCCCTGCAAGAGGGCGTTGATGCCGCGAATTCCAAACTCTCCCGGGTGGAACAGATCAAGCGGTTCGCGGTGCTGCCGGATGTGTGGGCCCCCGGCAGCGATTGCCTGACCGCCACCGGAAAACTGAGGCGCAAACCGATAGCTACCGCATACGCGTCTACTATCGAGTCGCTGTACATGTAGCTAGGGGAGTTCATGCTGGTGCGTAACCGGGACCGGGCGCTGGAACAACTGTATCGGCGCGCGGTCGCGGTACGGGACGAGTTCCCGATTGCGGCGCCGCCGTATCGAACCCTGCCCCAATCATTGGTGGTCAGCGGCGTCGAACGCGGTACCAAACTCAATGTCGATCTGTTCTTCGACTTCCTGCGCACCGGCGTCAACCCCAGCGAGGAAGACACCCGCGAGGTCGTCGACATCGCCATGGGACGGGTCCGCGACGGCGAACCCCTCGAAGAGGTGCTCGGCCGCTACCGCCTCGGAGCCGAATACATCTGGTCCCGCATTCGTGCGGCCGCGGCCGAGAGCGAGCGCGAACTGCTCACCGATGCCGCACTCCCCCTGCTCAGTTACATCACCCTGCTGACCGCACGCATCGCCACCGCCTGCGTGCAGCGCGCCCACGATCCGCGCTGGGAACTGCTGGAGCGCCGCCGCGCGATCGCCGATGCCCTGATCACCGGACGCGACCCCATCGAATGGGCCGATGAACCTGCGATCGCGGTGCCGGACGCCTTCGTGATCGCGGTCTTCCGCCTCGGCACCGGGGCGGGTGGCACGCGGCACGGTGCGGACACCAGCGAACTCCGGCATCGCATCGAGGCGATCCCCGGCGTATTCCTGCGCCTGGACAGCGGGGGCTGGACCGCCCTGCTCCCCCTGCAGCCCGGTGACGACGGCACCGCCACCACGGCGGCACTGACCACCCGATTACTCCCCGCCCACCCGATCGGCCAGCCAGAAAGTCTGCCCGGCCACTTCGCCCGGCAACCGGAATCCCCCGCACCGCGCACGCCACCGCCGGCGCCCTTCTGGGTGGGTGTGACGGTAGCGCCGTCGCGCGCCGAAATACCCGATCTCTTCGCCGAGGCCCGAATGCTCGCCGAGCTCGGCCGCTGCCTCGATCGCTCCCAAATGGTCTGCCGCCGAGCAGATCTCATGTTCGAATACACCGTCGCCGCAGGCGGCAGCGCACGCGCCGGACTCGCCGCGGTTCTCGCGCCCCTCGACGCCCAACCGCTGCTCGCGGAAACCCTGGAAGTCTTCGTGGACACCGGTTTCAACCAGCTGGCCACCGCCCGCCTCCTGAACATCCACCGCAATACGGTCACCTACCGCCTGGCCCGCATCCACGAACTCACCGGCTTGGACCCCCTCCGCCCCACCGATGCCATGACCCTCTCCGCCGCCCGCATCGCCCGCCGCCTCGAATCCGCCTCCTTCGCACCGTAATCCCCCTCCCGGCGCACGAATTCGCTCCGCGCGCACCGAATCCATCGGTATTTTCATGCGCGGCGTACCAACTTGTGCGCGGCAGGTGAATTTGTGCGCGGCATTCTGCTGACGTCGTTTTGGGCGGATGCACAAGTGGGTGGCGAACAGTCTTGGGGATTGCCGGTAGCGGGGGCTAGGGACTGTGCGGTGTGCTGAATCCCGACGACGAGGTCGCGCGGCGGGATCGCCCGCAGGTGCGGCCTCCCGACCATCCGCAGAGGTAGATAGTTGAGAAGCAAGCCCCGGCCGGCAATGCGCTGCCGCCTCGTCCCGCTCGCTGTCGCGGGGCTGTCCGCGTTCGCGATGACCGTGTCCAGCACCACGTTCGCGGGGGCGGTGCCCACATCCGGGCCGGTGCCGAGCGCGCCCGCGAACTTCGGGCTGCCCGCCGACTATCAGCCGACTCCGGCGCCCTATGGCGTGGGCTATGAACTGGGACATGTGGTTCCGCTGTCCGACGGCACCCAGTTGCAGGCCGAGGTGCGATATCCGACCGATCCGGCGACGGGGCAGCGGGCGGCCGGTGACTTCCCGGTGGTCGTCAACTTCACCACGTACGGCGCGGTCACCAGCGCGCTCACGGCGGCCATCACCAGCGTGATCGACGAGCTGCACATTCCGCTGCCCGATCAGCTCCGCGATGTGCGGCGGGTGATCAATCAGGCCACCAGCGCGCAGGACATGCTGGTGCGGCACGGCTATATCGAGGTGATCGCGGACGTGCGCGGCACGGGTGGTTCCACCGGCGCGTGGAATCCGGCATCCCGCGAAGACGGCACCGACGGTGTGCAATTGGTGGATTGGGCCTCGAAGCTGCCCGGATCCAATGGGAAGGTCGGCATGTTCGGGTATTCCTTCCCCGCCCTGAACGCGCTGCGCACCGCCGAGGCGATCGGACCCGGTTCACCCCTGAAAGCCATTGTGCCCATGGCGATGCCGAACAATATCTTCAACGAGGTGCTCGGCCACGACGGCATGATGAGCCCGATCCTGCTGACCGCGATCACGCTCTTGGTGCCGTTCCTGAGCCTCATCGGCCCGTTCATGACCGCGGTGGTGTCGCCGCAGACCTTCATGAAGTCGCTGGTGGATCACCTGCAGGCGCTGGTCTCCTCGGACTCCACCATCAAACTGCTGCTGGAAGCGTATGCCGGCGGCCCGCTGGCCTACGACACCTCGTGGTGGCAGGAGCGCCGCTTCGAAACCGACCTGCACAATCTGGTCGACAACGGCATTGCCATGTACCAGGTCGGCGGCCTGTGGGACCTCTACCAGGAGGGCCCGTTCCGCAATTACTCGCAGCTGCAGAACCTTTCGGCCGGCCGCGATCAGTTCGCGCCCATGGCGTCCGATCAGCAGGTGGACGGGCGCTACCAATTGCTCATGGGCCCTTGGTATCACGTGGGCCTGGGCGTCGGCCCCGGCTCGCGCATGGACACCGATACGATCACCCTGGCGTGGTTCGACCGCTGGCTCAAGGACATTCCCAACGGGGTCGATCACACCGATAAGCCGCTGCATGTGATCGATCCGGGCAACAATGCCGCCGATGCGGCGCACTACCCGTTCGATCAGACCACCGTGGTGCAGCGCTATTTCGACGGTGACCGCCTGAGCGAGCAGCCGCCGACCGTGGCCGAGGCCGCCGACCGGCTCGACTTCACCGGTATCGACAATCTGTGCAACCGGCAGAGTCTGGGCCAGTACACCGCCGGGCTGCTGGACTTCGTCTTCCGGCTGTTCACCGCCTACAACCCCTGCACCGAGAAGGTACTGGAACCGACCGCGGGCCTGAAGTACACGATGGATCCGGTGACCGAGCCGACCGTGCTGGCCGGACCCTCCAGCGTTTCGCTGTACGCCTCCTCCACCGGCACCGATGCGGCATTCCAGGTCTGGCTCGACGATGTGGCCCCGGACGGTTCGGCCGTGAACATCACCGGCGGTTCGCAATTGGCGAGCCAGCGCACCCTCAACGAGGACAAGACCTGGCGCGCGCCGGACGGCACCGTCTACGCTCCCGAACACGTACTGACACTGGAGAACCAGCAGTTGCTGACACCGGGCGAGGTGGTGAAGGTGGAGATCAAGCTGCGCCCCACCTTCTACCGCATCGAGCCCGGACACGCACTGCGCCTGCGGATCTCGACGGGCACCTTCCCGTCCACCATGCCGATCCCCACGGATCTGCCGCGCCTGCTGGGCACTTCGCAGCAGCTGCAGCGAAATGCGGCGTGGCCATCGAGTCTGGTGCTGCCGCTCGCACCTGCGAGCGTGTTCACGCATTAGACACAGCACCCATCAGCTGCCGCACCCACTGAACCCGGGGGGAACCGGGGAAGGGTGGTATGGCCGGTCGCCGCCGCCATACCACCCTTCGACACATTCACCCCACACGCATTGACACCTGCCTCCGCGCCCATCAAGCTGGACTCGATTCACCTGTCTGAGACAGAGGAGGCAGCAGTGGCGCTGCAGACACGCACGGTGACCAATGGCGATATCGAGATCGCGGTCTACGAACAGGGTGTCCCCGAGGGACCGACCATCGTGCTGGTGCACGGCTGGCCGGATTCCCATCGGCTGTGGGACAACGTCCTCCCCCATCTGATCGATCGGTTCCGGGTCGTCACCTACGATGCCCGGGGGCACGGGCGGACCACCAATCCCAAGGACCACCGCGCCTTCCGGATTCCCGAACTGGCGACCGACTTCTTCGCCGTCGCCGATGCGGTGAGCCCGCACGAACCGGTCCATGTGCTGGCGCACGACTGGGGTTCGGTCACGGTGTGGGACGCCGTCTGCGAACCGGATGCCGAACAGCGCATCGCCTCGTTCACCTCGGTCTCCGGCCCCAATCTCGACCATGCCGGCCGCTGGGCGCGCCGCCGCCTGGGCCGGCCCACACCGGGCAATCTGGTCGCGCCGCTGGCCCAATTGGCCTCGCTCGCCTATCAATTCGCCTTCATGGCGCCGGTGACGCCGCCGCTGGTGCGGATGGGCCTGCGCGGCCAGGTATTCCGCTTGGGCCTGCGCCTGGCGCAGGGCACGCCGTTCGAACAGGTCACGCTCGGCGATACCTTCACCGAGGATGCCGCCAACGGCCTGCAGATCTATCGCGCGAATCTGGTGGTGGCCAAGCTCTTCTCGGCCCGCGACCGGCATACCAGGGTGCCGGTGCAGCTGATCGTCGCCCAGTACGACCCGGCGGTGCGCCCGGCGGTCTTCGACGACGAATCCGAATGGACCGATCAGCTGTGGCGGCGCGATCTGAAAGCCGGGCACTGGGTGCCCTATTCGCATCCGCAGGTGCTGGCCCGGGCCACGATTCAATTGATCGACGCCGTCTCCGGGCAGGAACCCTCCCGCGAATTGCGGCGAGCCGAGGTCGGACGCACCCGCCGCGCCTTCGACGATCATCTGGTGGTGATCACCGGCGCCGGTTCAGGTATCGGCCGTGAGACGGCCCTGGCATTCGCACGCCTGGGCGCCGAGGTGGTCATCTCGGATATCAATGGCGACGCCGTCAAAGACACCGCGGCCCTGATCGCCGAGTTCGACGGCAGCGCCTACCCCTACACCCTCGACATCTCCGACGAAGCCGCCGTCCAGGCGCACGCCGATGAGGTCGCCGCCGTGCACGGTATCCCCGATGTGCTGGTCAACAATGCCGGAATCGGCCAGGCCGCACCGTTTCTGCGCACCCCCAGCGCAAGCTTCAAACGCGTCCTGGATATCAATCTCTTCGGCGTGATCCACGGTTCCCGCGCCTTCGGCCGGCTCATGGCCGACCGCGGTCTCGGCGGTCACATCGTGAATGTCTCCAGTATGGCCGCGTATACGCCGCAGCAGGGCTTCAGCGCCTACTCCACCAGCAAGTCCGCCGTCTTCACCTTCTCGGACTGCCTGCGCGCCGAACTGGCCCAGGACAATATCGGCGTCAGCACGATCTGCCCCGGTATCGTGCACACCAATATCGTTCGCACCACCGAGTTCTCGGGTGTCACCGACGAACAGCAGCAGCTCCGCCAGCGGGCCTTCGACACCCTCTACCGCCTGCGCAGCTACCCGCCTTCGAAGGTGGCGACGGCGATAGTCCGTGCGGTACAGCACAATCGCGCCGTGGTCCCCGTCACCCCGGAGGCCTGGGCCGCGTACTACGGCACCCGCCTCACCCCGCCGAGCCTCATGCGCTTCGGTGCGGCCCGCGCCAGCCTGGCTCGATAGCGAAGCAATACCGTCCACCGGTACGGCAGCGGAGTCCGATCCGCCGCTGCCGCACCGGTATTCATATCCAGCACCAACCGAGCGCCGGGCTCCGCACGTGAGACGCAGATCAGCATGTCCCCCTGCGACCGCTGGGCGTCATTGAGCACGGTGTCGCGGTGTTCGACGGCGCCGGAGAGCACCCGCACCTTGCAGGTCGTACAGAAACCCTGCCTGCAGGAGTACGGGACGGAGGGGTCGGCCTCGGCCACCACCGCGAGCACACTGCGATCGGCCGGCACGTCGAGAGTTCTTCCGCCACGGCCCAGCTGGACCGTGAACGGCTGCCCGTCCCGGATGGGCGGCGGCGAGAAGCGCTCGCAGTGCAGCTCCACGCCGGGCGCTCGCGCGACACGTGCGGCCACCACATCCAGCAGCGGTGGCGGTCCGCAGACGTACACGGCGAGGTTCGAATCCAGCTGCGGCACCAGGTCTTCCCCGTCCGGCAGGCCGGATTCGTCATCGGTGCGAATACGCACCCGATCGCCGTAGCAGGCGATCTCGTCGAGGAAAGGCAGCGCGCCGCGATGGCGGCCGGTGTAGACCATGGACCAGTCGACGCCCGCGAGATCGGCGGCCCGCATCATGCCGAGAATCGGGGTGATACCGATTCCGCCTGCTACGAAGCGAATTCGCCGTGCGGCCCCGGTGCGATCATCGCCCGCGAGGGTGAGCGGAAAGGCATTGCGCGGACCGCGAATCTCCACCCGTGCGCCCGGGTGCACGCTCCCGTGCAGCTCGAGCGAGCCGCTGCCATCGGCTATGCGCCGCACCGCGATTCGATAGTGGAACGGGTCGTCCGGATCACCGCACAGTGAGTACTGCCGCATACGCCCGGAGGGCAGCACCACATCCAGATGTGCGCCGGGCCGCCATGCCCGCAGTACCGCACCCTGCGGATGCGCGAAGACGAAGCTGACCACGTCCTCGTCGTCGGCGACGACTTCCCTGTCCACCAGCACCAGTTCGCGGGTGTAGTTGATCGGCGGCCGCACCCGGCCGTCGGGTGAGCACCAGGCCAGCACGCGCGCACCGGGCGCGATCAGCTTGTCCGCCACCATGAGTAGCGGATCACGCCGCAGCGGCGGGGCCCAGAACGCGGGTGGCACACCGCGCCTGCGCATTTCGGCAATCCGGCCCTCGACTGTCTGCAGCTCGGGAGCACGGGTCATGAGGCGTGCGCCAGCTTGGCGGCCGGGGACTTGGCCAGATACGCGACGGCCTGAGCTGTATCGCCGGTGTCCTCCGGGTCGTAGTCCGCGCGTATGAACGAGGCGAAGCCGCTGCCGATCAACCGCCAGGGCGGCAGCACCCCGCGCCGGATTCCGCTGCCGATCTCCCGGAATACCTTGACCGGACCCATCTTCGGCGTGGTCGGATCATTGCGGGTGAGCCACCATGCGATGGCGATCAATCCCGCCGGCAGGCCCACGCTGCTGCCCAGGTAGATGGTGACCAGCCGGGGCCGCCGAGCCCCGAAGTAGCGCGCCACATTCCAGGCCACACTGCGGTGTTCCACCTCTTCGGCCCCGTGCCAGCGGAACAGATCGGTCAGCGCCGGATCGGCGTCGAGGGCCTCGAAATCCTGATTGAGAATCCAGTCCCCGCCCAGCGCCGTGAAGTGTTCGAGCCCCGCGATCACGGCCAGCATCTGCACCACAACACGGTGTCGCAGCTTCTCCGGCAGCGTGTCCAGCCGCGCGATGGCACGGTCGAACAGGTACTCGGCCTCGGTCATGATGGGTTCGGGATCGATCCCGTGCCGCTGCAGGAACTCCCAGATCGCCTGATTGTGGGATTCGGCGTGGACGGCCTCCTGCCCCATGAAGCCGATCATCTGCTCGCGCAGTTCGTCGTCGGCCACGTACGGCAGTGCGCGCCGGAACATTTCGACGAAGCCACGCTCACCGATCGGCAGAATCAGATTGAGACCCGAGATGGCGTGGGAAGCAATGGGTTCGCCGGGAATCCAGTGCAGCGGTGCGGCACTGAAATCGAAATGCACCTCGCGCGGCCGCAGCGCGACCCTGCCCACCTGCTCGTTCATGATCGCTCCTTCGTCCGGCCGCCGGACCGCCTCATTGCCGTCCGGGCCACCGCGACGCTTCGTATGCCACCAGTCTCGGACAGTTGATGAGCGTTGTCCACGATTCGACAATATTTGTCTGAGACAGTCTACTCAGATGATCTTCGGCCTTACCGCGCTTCCGACCCAGCTACCCGTCCTGTCCCGAATAGGGTCGAAATCGGCTGCCACTTTCGGCTTCCGATGATGATCGACCCCATGACACACTGAGACACCCGATCTTGGGAGGTCCTCTATGCCCGAACCGCGCCCGGGCGGCTTCCGGCGACTGCGCCGCCGCGCCGAATCCGACACCGTCGGGCAGCCGCCGACCCGCGCTTCTGTGCGGAATGCCAAGATCGTCGCCCTACCGGTCGCCTATGCGGCGCGGCGCGCGGGCGGTTTCGGCCGGCGGGCACTGGGGAAGCCGGCCCGCGAGGTGGAGCTCGATATCCAGGCGCGCACCGCACAGCACATGTTCGAGGTGCTCGGTGAACTGAAGGGCTGTGCGGCGAAGCTCGGCCAGGTGCTCGCGCTCTACGAATTGGCCCTGCCCGCCGAGTTGGGGGCACCCTATCGGGAAGCGCTGAGCCAGCTGCAGGATTCCACCCCCGCCATGCTCCCGGGCGCGGTGTACGAGGCGATGGCCGCGAGTATGGGCGTGGACTGGCGGGACCGATTCATCTCCTTCGAGCCGCGTTCCTGCGCCGCCGCCTCGGTCGGCCAGGTGCATCGCGCGGTCTGGAGCGACGGCCGCCCCGTCGCGGTCAAGATCATGTACCCGGGCGCACGCGAATCGGTGCAGTCCGATCTCGCACAGATCCGCCGACTCGCGCCCCTGGCAACGGTTTTCATGCCGGTCGCCGATACCCGCGCGTTGGCGGACGCGTTCACCGAATGCATCACCGAGGAACTCGACTACGCCAAAGAGGCTGCCGCGCAGCAGGTTTTCGCCGAGGCCTACGCCGATGACCCGGATTTCGCCGTCCCCCTGGTGGTGCACCAGCAGGGGGATGTGCTGATCAGCGAATGGCTCGACGGTATTCCGCTGCCGCGCATCATCGCCTCCGGGGACCAGTCCGAGAAGGATCGGGTCGGCCTGCTGCTCCTGCGGTTCGTGGTGTCCAGCTTCGCTCGCACCGGGCTGCTCTACAGCGATCCGCACCCCGGCAATTTCCGGGTACTGCGCGACGGCCGGCTGGGCATCGTCGATTACGGCGCCTGCCCACCGTTCCCGTCAGCCTTTCCCACGGTGGTCGGCGAGATCGCCGACGCAGCGCTCAACGGGTCCAACGCCATGCTGGAGGCAGTGCTGCGCGGGCACGGATTCATCTGCGCCGACGGCGATTTCGATATCGACGGACTGGTCGCCATGACCGCCCCCATCCGCGAGATCACCCTGCAGCACACCTCCCACCTGACCACCGCATGGTTGCGCAAGCAGGTACTTCGCGCCACCGAGCCACGGCTGTCGAACGTCAGCAGGCAACTCACCTCACCACCGGAGTACACCCCGATCGGGCGCACCATCCTGGCCGGGGCCGGGGTGCTGTGCCAATTGGGCATCGAGGGGCCGTTGCGCGATGAACTGCACGCGTACCTACCGGAATGGCGGGCGGCGGTCGAGCGTTTCCACCTCGGTGAGGGTCCCGCGGCCGGGACCCTCGCACGCGCGGGGATTCTCGTCAGAGATGCATCCATTTCGGCCACAGCTGTGACCACGGTTTCTTGATCCCGGTGCACTTCCAGAGGGTGACGTTCCGCGTATTGCCCGGGAATCCGATGCGGGTGTTCACCTTTCCCACCGGATCGACGTGCTCGAACTCACCACGCAGCACCGCCTCGTAGCTGCCCACGGCCAGTACGGCGGTGGCGTCGTCGGGCGGTGCGCCGAAGTAGCCGAAACCCCGGCTCGGACTGTAGATATCCGGCAGCTGTTTGCGGCCGAACTCATCCAATGCCGCTGCCTGCCAATAGGTATCGGTAATGATGACGGCATTCGACTGCTCCTGCGGACTGAGCCCGTCGAAGGCGCGATCCACCTCCTCGGTGAGTTCGCGCCAGCCGAAGGATCCGTAAACACCGATATTGACGGCCGCCTCGGCATCGTCGGCGGGCGGGCGAACCGAATCGGCCGAACGCCACGGCGTGGAATACAGCACGAAAGCCGCTGCACAGGCGGCCAATACCGTGATGAGGGCAATGAGAACCCGCCGTCCGGCGCTGCCCATCCGCTCGGCGGTCGTCACCACACCGACCGCACCGGCGGCGATCGGAACGGCGTACATCCCGGCGGCATAGTAGATCCGCCCACCGGTGATCAGGAACGCCAGGAAAAGCAGGATCAGCGTGACGCCCAGAAAGCGGTAGGGCCGCAACGACTCCCACGCCACCAACACCCACAGGCCGTACAGCAGCAGTAGCGCGCCCAGGAATCCGGCCAGGCTCACCGACATCGGTACGAATTGCAGGCGGCCGCCGAGGATCCCCTGTTCCGCGCCGATCACCCGGCCCATCTCGATTTGCGGCCAGTCGTGGTGCGACTGCCACAGCAATTCCGGCACCGTCACGACCACCACGATCACGCCGCCGAGCCAGAGCAGTGGTCGTCGCACCAGATCCCGCGGCCCGAACACCAGGCTGCTCGCCGCCACGGCCAGCCAGAAGAACGGAATCAGCCACTTCACCTGCATATCGATCGCGGTCACCAGGGCCGCGGCCAGCAGCAGCCGGTCCTCGCGGGTACGTACCCAGCGCACCACCAGCCAGGTGATGATCACCCACAGGGCGGTATCGACGGCATTGGTCGTCAGCATGGCGCCCTGCAGCAGCAGGAACGGGGAGGTCGCGTAGCCGAGAGCCGCCAGCGCCTGCGCCCAGCGCCCGCCACCGAATTCCCGGGCGAGCATGGCGCACAGGATGATTGCGGTCACCGTGAGCGCGACCGCGGGCAGCCGCAGGACGAAAAACGATTCGGGGGCGAGGATATCCATGAACCGGGCCACCATCGGCAGCACCGGCCCCTGGTCGGCGTATCCGAAGGAAGGCCGTCGACCGGCCGCCAGGAAGTACAGCTCATCCCCGAAGTAGCCGTACCGCGTAGCCGAGAGCAGCAACACCACAGCAGCCGGAACCGCGACCGCTGCGACCGCCTGCCACGATAGGGCCGGGCGCTCGTGGACTACCGTTTTCCGTCCGGTCGGACTCGGCTGAGCTGGACTATCCACCACATCGGTCATCGGCATACTCCTGCATGGCGGGTACTGCTCGAAGTGACAAAAGCGGTCATTGGCGAATCTACAGCGTCCTCTGGAGCCCTTCCGCACACGAAACACCTCGAACCCGCATCGGCGGCTCGCGCAGCCACTCGGGTGCATCCCGGAGTTCTATACTCGAATCTGCATGCGCCTGTCGCGCAACGCATTTCCGTCTAGGAGACCGGCATGCCCGAGCCCACCCCCGAAACCAATCCGTACGGCGCCCCCACCACCACCGGTCCGGAACCCATCCGGTCCTATCAGGGCGCGCTCAATACCGTCATCCGCGCCCTGCTGCGCATCCCCGTCATCGGCAACCAGATCGGCAAGAAGCTGATCACCCTGCATGTGACCGGCCGCAAGTCCGGCAAGGTCTACGACGTCCCCGTCGCCTATACGCGGCACGAGGGGGATCTGCTCATCGGCACCGCCAAACGCCCGTGGGTGCGCAATATTCGCAAGGACGTGCCGATCGAGGTCTCGCTGGGCGGTCCGAAGCGCACCGCCGACGCCGAGGTGTTCGAGGACAGTGAATCGGTCATGCGGCTCTACGACCTCATTGCCCGCGACAATAAGCAGAACGCCAAATTCAATGGCATCGGGTTCGACCCGGACGGCAGCCCGCACCAGGCCGATATCTATCAGACCTGGCAGCTGGGCGGCGTAGTCATTCGGATTACCCTGCGCTGAGCTCCGGCTGACGCCAGGCCGACGAGCTCCTACTTCGCGATGTGCGCTTGGACGTAGTCCGCCGCCGACAATCCGACAAGAGTCTGGCGAACCACCGGCGGCGCCCAGGCGGCCGACGCATCGTGTCCCACCACCGGATCACTCAGCGGCACGGTCCGCCCGCGCATCTCCAGCTCGAATTTGCCGGCGGCGCGGATATTCTTCAGCCAGTCCACATCCCGGCCGTAGGTGAGCGCGATGCGGTAGCCGTCGCCGCGCCGGAACACCATGACCGGCGACCGGTAGACGCGGCCGGATTTACGGCCGACGTGAATCACGATCCCGAAACCCGGTGCGACGCGCGCCATGATGCCGAGCACGGGATTGGTGATCCGTCGATTGATTCTCGCGAGCGCCTGCGGCAGCGGCATGGTCTCGTCCTCTCCCACAGAGATCAAAACGGTTGCGTCCCAGAGATTACGCCGCCGCCACACGGTCCGGGCGGCATCGCGACACCCCGGCCTGGTTAGGGTGCACCGGAGACCGTCGGCCGCACGGCGGCACAGGAGGGAGCGCTCATGTCGGAGCTGATCGCGGTATATGACGCCGCCGGTCACGAGGTCGGCGTCGAGGAGCGCGCCGTGGTGTACGCCGAAGGGCTCTGGCATGCCAGCGCGGGCGTACTGGTGCGTTCCCTGGACGGAGAACGCATCTACGTGCACAAGCGCACCGATACCAAAGCGGTCTTCGCCGGGATGCACGACTGTCTCGCCGGCGGCGTGCTCGATCCCGGCGAGGATCCGGCCGGAGCCGCGATCCGGGAGCTGGGCGAGGAGCTGGGAATCGAGTTGGGCCCCAGCGACGACCGCCCGCGTCCCCTGGTCACCGCGGCCTGGGACGGCGAGTGGGCAGGCCGTCCCATGCGCTGCCATCTCTTCGCCTACGAGGTGCGCTACGACGGCCCGATTCGGCATCAGCCGGAGGAGATCGTCGACGGCTGGTGGTGGACCGACGCGCAGCTGCGGGCACATCTGGCGGATCCGGCGTGGCCGTTCGTACCCGACACCCGCAGGATGATCCCGAACCTCCTGCGCTGAGCGGGCCCGCGCGGTGCTCCTAAGGCACCGGCCCGCCGCGGATGTTCGGGTGGTGCGCTGCGGCGGCCGGCACATCGGCGGGCGATCCGCCGAGCGGACCCTGCAGGAATGCGTCCACGATGTCGACTGCCGCGCGCTGGGTATCCACCGGTCCGCGCGAACCTCCGATGAACTGCGCGAGCACAAAACGTGCGGGTGCGGCAAGGAATAGCGGTGCGTCGGTGAAGCTGAAGTGATTCGCCTCGGCGATCTCGTACCGGAAACCACCGACCTGCAGATGCTGAATGAGACTGCGATTGCGATCGAGGAACTGCGCGGAATGACCGGTCTCCGAATGATCGCTCTCCAGCAGCAGGAACGGCCGCTGCAGTGCCCGGTCGGGGAGATCGCCGTAGAGCGTGCCGTCGATATTCACCGCCGCCTTGATCCGTGGATCCAGCGCCGCGGCGGCGACCGCGGTCGCACCACCGAACGAATGTCCGATCGCCGCAACGTGATCGGTATCCAAGCGGCCCGCGAGCACACCGACGGTGTCGGACCGGTCGAGCTGATCGACCACAAAACGCAGATCCGCCGCGCGCACCGAGAGTTGCTCGGCCATATAGCGATCGCCGTCCGCATCGTTGCCCGGGAACTGCCCGGTCGGCGTCGCGATGGTGCCGTCGGCCAGTTCGGTGACCGCCGACTCATAGGGGTGATCCACGGCCAGCACCACGAATCCCCTACTGGCCAAATCGGTGACGAGGCCGGTGTAGAACGCCCGCGGGGCGCCGTATCCGGGTGAGAACAGCACCACCGGCCAGCGCATGCGGGCCGCGCTGATCGGCACATCGGCGAACGCATGGGTGTCGATGGACCCGTAATTGCTCATGATGAAACCCGGCACCTGCGACACGCTGCTGGGCAATCGGCCGAGCCCGTCGATATACACCCAGCTCCGTCCGGATTCGAACTCCGTCGGATACCACGCCTGCACAACAACATTGCGGTGGTCGCCGGTGGCTGCCGTGGCCGTCTCCGGTCGTTGCTGATCGACCCAGCGAAAGATCTCCGAGCCCACCCGGTAGTGCCCGGTCGGCTCGGGCAGGCTCGGCACCGGCTGAAAACCCCAGGGCAGGATAGCGATCAGCGCGAGCAGGCCGAGGGTGCCGCGACCGACACGGGTGGAAATCCGCCGGCGCTTACTCGCGTTCGGAGAGGTTCGGCTCAGCGTCAGCCCCGCCGTGCCGCCGATGACCACATAGATCGGCACCATCTGCCAGTAGAAGTTCTCCAGTACCCATTGGACCAGGCAGCCGATGACCAACAGCGGCACCATGATCGGCGCAAAGCGCGCGGCCCGGCCCGGGGATACCGCCGCTACCACCGCGAAGAGTATGGCGGCGCCGGGGACAACCGCATCGATGATCGACATTGCCTCGAGCATTGCGCATCGAGTACCGCCGCCACGTCGGCGAAAAGTAGCGATTCATGTCATCCCCCAGGATGATCCGGGAGACGCCTGCCCCGGAAACGAGAACAGCCCATCCGAGTCCCGCGCGACTCGGATGGGCTGTTTACGTTTTGCGGCTCAGGCGCCGGTGCTACCGGTGAACAGACCCTGCAGGGTCTTGATCAGAACCGAAGCCAGGAAATCCGATGCGGATCCGGACACGCGCTACTCCTCATCTATCAATGACAGTCGAACATCCGAAGCATGCACGTTCCAGATTCATCGGCGGAGGATTTTCACAAGAAAATCTCAGAATCTGACACGAGATTTCCGGTAGAACGTGTTCCAGCTGCAGTTATGTCAATGCTGAAGACTTGTGTTCTGTGTCATATTCCTACCCCGACGAGGCGGACGAGCCCGCCCACGCCGCGAAGGCGCCAGGATTGCGCGTCTGCAGCAGCACTCGTCCCGGCCCGATGAAATCGAAGACAAAACCCTCACCGGATTTCAGCGACTGCAGCGATCGCCCCGAGACCGCCCGGCGAATGGAGAAATTCATGGCCAGGTCGTAGGCGACCACATGCCCGGTATCGATGGTCACCGGCTCCCCCGGCGCCAGATCGATGACATCGATGGCTCCGAACACACCGAGCACCACCTCACCGTCACCGTGCGCGCGCAATCCGAAACCGCCCTCACCGCCGAACAGATTCGCCAGCCCGCCCCACTTCGCCTCCACGGTGACCGCGGCCGAATTGGCGATCCAGCCGCCGCGACTGATGAAGAAGGGCCGATCCTGCGTAATGGTCAGCGCCAGCATGTCGCCGGGCAGCGCGGGCGCGACATCCACCCAGCCGCCCTCCGCCGGTGCGGTGAAGGTGGAGACGAACAGTGATTCGCCCGCCAGCACCGACCGCTTCAGCCCGGCGATGAGGCCACCCTCGACCTTGGCGGCCAAGGAAACTCCCGCCGAATGCGCGACCATGGCACCGCTCTCGACCCGCATGGGCTCGCCCCCGGCCAGAAAGCAGCGGGCAATGGTCGACGACGGATTGTGCCGCAGTTGAACCTTCATGTCCCGGGACGTTAGCAGCGAAAACCTGGCATGCGGGCACGATCCCGGCGCGTCTCTCCCCGCAGGTCGAGCCATCCCGCCCCGCGCGCGCCCGGGAGATGGAATGATGCCGACCGCAGAGTCCGATGCGCCATCCCGCAGCTGAAGGAGATCCCCACCGGTGAATAACGAACCGCACGCGCAGACCCTCGACGGCGACCACGCCCGGCAGCCTCGCCGAATTCGCCTCGGACGCAAGGCGCTACGGCGGATCGGACTTCTCGGTGCGGCCGTCGCGATCACAATCCTGGTGAGCGGGCGCGCCCAGGCGATGCCGAACCAGCTGCGCGATACCGCACCGGGTTGCTTGACTGCCGCGGCCGGTCAGCCCAATGGCATGCAGTGGCCGTCCGAGCCGGGCATGACCATCGATCAGAATGCGGGATACACCGCGGCGCTGCAGAGCAATTGCGGCACCATCGCGCTGAGTCTGGATGCGGCCCAGGCGCCGCACACCGTGAACTCCTTCGTCTTCCTGGCCGGGCAGCAGTATTTCGACCACACCAAATGCCACCGCCTGACCACGCAGGGCATCTTCGTCCTGCAGTGTGGTGATCCGACAGCCAGCGGCACCGGCGGCCCGGGCTACAAATTCACCGATGAGAACCTCGCGGGCGCAACCTATCCCGCCGGCACCGTGGCCATGGCGAATGCGGGCCCCAATACCAATGGCAGCCAGTTCTTCCTGGTCTACAAGGACTCGCAGCTCCCGCCCAACTACACCCCGTTCGGCCACGTCACCGCCGGTCTGGATGTGCTGCAGAACATTGCCGCCGCCGGTGTCGAAGGTGGGTCCGGCGACGGCACGCCCGCAGCGGAGGTAACTCTCGACTCCGTCTCGACAACGCAGGGCTGACCATCCGCTGATCTTTCAGCCCAGGTGCCGCATGCTCGGCCACTCGTGCGACCACGGTGCGCGCGGGTGGTCACACCGCCAGATGGTGATATCACGGGTGACGCCCGGAATGCCCAGGCGCGCATCGGCGCGGCCGACCATATGCAGTTGCGGCCAGCCGTGCCGGGCCTGCCAGAGCAGGCTGGGCAGGGTGGACAGGTACACGCCGAGGACACCAGCCCACAGCGCCGGACGCCGCAGCAGTTCGCGCGGGCCGAAGCACAGCACGCCCACGCCGGCCGCGATCCAGAAGAACGGGATCAGCCACTTCACCTGCATATCCAGCGCTGTCGCCGCGGCCGCCCCCAGCAGCAGACCGTCGTGGCGGGTCCGCACCCAGCGGATGAGCAGCCAGCTGATCAGCACCCACAGCGCGGTGTCGATCGTATTGGTGGCCAGTTGATCGCCCTGTACGAGCAGGAACGGCGAGGTGGCGTACGCGACGGCGGTGAGCGCCTGCGCCCCGCGGGAGCCGCCGAACTCCCGGGCGATCTGCGCACTCAGCACGATCGCGGCGACGGTGACCAGCACCGCCGGAATCCGCAGCGCCACCACCGATCCCGGTGCGATGAGGTCCATCAGCCGGGCCATGGCCGGCAACAGCGGCCCCTGATCCGCATAGCTGGCGGCGAGCCGGCGGCCCGCCGACAGGAAATACAGTTCGTCGCCGAAGTAGCCGTACCGGCCGAGCGTCGCCAGCAGCGCCAGCCCGCCGGCGGCAGCGATCGACAGCACCCAGACCGTCGCGAACGGTGGCACACCCGGGTTCGATTCCTGTTGCACTACTTCGGTTTCCAATGTCCTGGTCACTACTCCCCCTGCGTGCTTGTTGCCAGGTCGAACAACCGGCACAGGTGTGCCGCGTACTTGCGCACGTCGAAATCGGATTCTTGAATGGCGCGCCCGGCGGTGCCGTCGATGGCATCCCGAATGGACTTGGCCATGAGCATGGGATCGAAGTCACCGAATACCCCGTCGCGCTGACCTTCTCGCAGCATGTCGATGAGCGGCCGCAGGATCTCGTCCGCCCCCTCGGCGTAAGTGAACTTCAATTGCCCTTCGGCATCGCGCAGATTCAGCACCACGTCGGTCATGGCTGCCACGTACCGCTTATTGGCGGCGATGAAGCCCAGATTCGATGCTATGTAGGCCAGCAACCTATTTCGCGGGCCCTCGACGGCCGCGATCACCGGCGTCTTGAACTCCGCCCCGAAACGTAGAGCTGAATCACCAGCTGCGTCATCAGATCGTCTTTGCCCTCGAAGTGGTAGGAGATGACGCCCTTCGAGATACCGGCGTGCTTCACGATCTTGGCCAGCGACGCATTGCCGTAGCCGACCTCGGAAATCACTTCCACCGCCGCAGCGATGATTTGCCGGCGGCGGGCGTCCTCGATGAAGGACCGCTATTGACCGACCGTCTCATTTTCTGACCGCGCGGCCAAATTTTAGAACAGTCGGGCAGAAATGCGCCAGCCCCGGAAATGGTGGCGCCCGCTACGCCGCACGACGGTGCGGGGTAGCGGGCGGCCGGAGCGGGTGTGGGGCTACTTTCCGCCCTCCGTGAGGGTCACGGGCTTGGCGGTGTAGCTGCTGCCGGTCACGTCGACGCCCTGGGATTTCAGCAGGTCGAGAGCCTTACCGGCATATTCTGTGGTGTAGGCGTCGGCGTCGGGATCCTTGGTGAGGACGGTCGCGCCCTCCTGATTGCGGGTGGTCTTCGCAATGGCGACGGTGCGATCCCAGGCGGCCTTGTCCACCATGCCGATGCCACTGGGCGAAGGCCAGATCAGCTTGTTCACCTCGGTGATCTGCCACTCCTGGTGGCTCGCGCCGAGGGTGGAACCGGCGGCGACGGTGATGTCACGGCACTTGTCGACATTGTCGCGGCAGAAGGCCCAGCCCTTGAGCGAGGCGGCGATGAACTTCACCGTCTGGTCGGCGTACTTGCTGTCCTTCAGCTTGGCGGTATTGGCCCAGATGGCGTCCTGCAGCATGGCCACACCCTGGTCGTTCCAGTCGATGAGGTTGAAATCGTCTGCGGTGTACAGCTTTCCGGTGGCCGGGTTCTTCACCTCCAGCAGCTGCGCGTACTCGTTGTAGGACATGGCCTGGGCGGCATCGATATCGTGCGAGAGGAAGGCGTTCATATCGAACTGCTGCTGCACCAGCTTGACGTCCTTGGCCGGGTCCAGACCGGCCTTGGTCATACCGGCGAAGAGCTCGAATTCATTGCCGTAGCCCCAGTTTCCGACCTTCTTACCGCGCAGATCGGCGGGGCCGTTGATGCCCGTCGTCTTGAAGGAGACCTGTTTGGTGCCCGAGCGCTGGTAGATCTGCGCCACATCGGTGATGCCCGCTCCGGCTTCGCGCGAGGCGAGGGCCTTGGGCACCCAGGCGATGGCGTAATCGGCCTGCCCCTGTGCCAGCACCGTCTGCGGCACGATATCGGTTCCGCCGTCGAGGATGTCGACGTCGAGGCCCTGCTCCTTGTAGAAACCCTGGTCGACAGCGGCCAGATAACCGGCGAACTGCCCCTGCTTGAACCACTGCAGCTGCAGCTTCACCTTGGTGAGGCCGCCTGCGGTGGTGGTGCTGTCGGACGTACTGCACGCCGTCAGCGCTGCCAGGCCCAGCACCGCGGCGGCCAAACAGGCCCGGAAGCGGTATTTATGTGTGGTACTTCTCATTTCGATCTCCAGAGGGTGGTGCGGGGTCGGCGAGTGAGCTGTTCGAGCAACAGCACGGCGGCCAGGAACAACAGGCCCAGGATCATGGCGGCGGTGACATAGGCCCAGGCGCGTGGATAGGCGGTATTGGCGGCGGCGGAGGTGATGCGACTGCCGAGTCCGTGCTGCAGACCGCCGAAGTATTCGGCGATGATCGCCGCGATCACGGCGCTGGGCGCGGCAATCCGCAAGCCGGTGAACAGATGCGGCAGAGCGGCGGGCAGTCGGACCGTCCGGGTGATCTGCCAGCCGGTGGCGGCGTACGCGGTCATGAGGTCCGACTGCACCTGCGGTACCTGACGCAATCCTCTGACGGTGCTGACGAATACCGGGAAGAACACCACGATCGCGGCGACAAGTCGGCGCGGGAAATCGGTGGTCGTGGAGTACATGGAGTTCAACAGCGGTGCGAGCGCCACAATCGGCACCGCCGCCGCACCGGCCGCGAGCGCACCGAGCAGCCCGCCGACCACTTCGAACCGGACCGCCAGCATGGCTGCGGCGATACCGAGGAACGCGCCGACGAAAAGTCCTATGAGCGCATTGGATCCGGTGGCGACTGCGGCCTTGGCTATGGCGTCGAAATTGCTGGAGAAGGCGTCGGCAATCGCCGACGGCGACGGCAGCAGGAAGGACGGCACACCCGCCGCGACGGTGAGCAATTGCCACAGCGCGAGCATGGTCACGCCGAAGAGCACCGGCGGCAGGCCGGTTTTGAGTATGCGGGTCACCGGATATCCCGTCCCGCAGTGCTTTTCGGCTCGGTGCCGTGACCTTCGTGCAGTGCGGCGCGCACGGCGGCGACCGACGCGAAGAAGGCGTCACTGGAGCGCACATCGGTCTCGGCGTGCCGGTCCCAGCCCCCGGTTTCGAGCACCGCGGTGATCCGCCCGGGTCGCGGTGTCATGACCACCACGCGGTCGGAGAGGAATACCGCCTCGGGAATGGAGTGCGTGACGAAAATGACTGCGGCCCCGGTCTCTTCGGCAATACGCAGCAGTTCACCCTGCATGCGTTCACGGGTCATCTCGTCGAGTGCGCCGAAGGGTTCGTCCATGAGTAGTAGCGGAGGTTTGCGGGCGAGGGCGCGGGCAATGGCGACGCGCTGCTGCATACCGCCGGAGAGTTCGCCGGGATAGCGGCCGGCGAAGTCGGTGAGGCCGGTGATCTCCAGGAGTTCGGCGCTACGGGCACGTCGTTCCCGCTTACCGATACCGTGCAGTTGCAGCGGTAGTTCCACGTTCTCCTGCACGGTGCGCCAGTCCAGGAGTCCGGCCTGCTGGAAGGCAATGCCGTAGTCCTGATCCAGCCGCGCCTGGCGCGCGGACTTGCCGTGCACCACAACCGTTCCCGAACTCGGCTGCTCCAGGTCGGCGACAATGCGCAGCAGCGTGGACTTGCCGCAGCCGGAAGGTCCGATGAGCGAGACGAATTCACCGGCGGCGACCGACAGACTCACCTCCTGCAGGGCCGTCACCGCCCCGGCGGTGAAGATCTTGCCGACAGCGCTCAACTCCACGGCGGCGACGGAATCGGCTGGTGCCGGCGGCTCTTCGGCTAGGGATGCTGCGACGGTCACTGGGTACCTCCTGACGAACGGCCGCGGCTGTAGCGGCGCAAGGCGAACTCGGCCAGCCCGACCAGGGCGGTGAGCACCACGCCGAGCAGGGCGGCCGCGATGACCGCGGCATACAGCCGGGCGGCATTACCGGTGGACTGCTGGGAGAACACGATGATCTGACGGCCGATGCCGCCCGCGGTGCCGGTGGAGATCTCCGCGACCACCGCGCCGATCACCGACGCGGCCGCGCCGAGTCGCAGGGCGGGCAGCAGATAGGGCACCGCGGCGGGCAATCGCAGGTGCAGCAGGGTGCGCCACCAGCCGGCCGCACAACTGTGCAGCAATTCCACCGAAGCCTTGGACGGCGATTGCAAGCCGCGCAGCATGCCGATGGCGACCGGGAAGAACACCAGGTAGGAGGCGATCACCACAATGCTCATCCAGGGTTGCCAGGGCTGCCCCGCAATGTGGATGCGACCGCCCCAACCCGCCACCAGCGGAGCCAGCGCGATCAATGGAATCGTCTGGGAGACAATCACATACGGAAGTAGGCCGCGCTCCACCCATGCGAAGCGCTGCATGAGCACGGCGAGCGCTGTGCCCACCACGGTACCCACCACCAGAGCCAGCAGCGCCAGCCCGAAGGTGAAGCCCGCCGTGTGCAGCAGGGTCGCGCCGACGGTGCGCTTACCGTCGCGCTCGCCGAGGACGGTGATCACCGCCCACACGTGCGGCAGCGCACCATCGGAGGTGCGTGGCAGCACGCGGGTGCTGCCGAGGCTGACGCCATTGGCCGGCACCAGATCCTTCACCAGTTCCCAAGCGGCGAGCAGCAATACGAATGCCGCAACCGGATACCCGGCCCCGCGCAGCAGGGCCACGCCGCGGCGGCGCGCGGACGCCGTGTATTCCGAGCGCGGCGGTAGCACGGCCGCCGCGAGATCCAGCACCGGTTCCGGTGCCACCGTTGTCGAGTCCGTCATAGTCGGTCACCTATTGAGCTCGGAGGCCACCGCCCGGCGTGGCCGTGATTCCGGAAACGCGGCGAATCACGCACCGCTGCCGTGGCTCTCACGAAGCACTCGCCGTCGCCGTGACGGGGTGCGCGAGGCGCGGGAGCACCGATTCGCCGTATGCCTCGAGGGTCGAGGTCTTGGCATCGTGCTGCAGGTAGACCGCGAACTGGTCGACGCCGAGCGCCTCCAGTTCGCGCAATCGCACCAGATGCTCGTCCGGACTGCCGATCAGGCAGAACCGGTCCACGATGGAGTCGGGCACAAAATCAGCGTGCGTATTTCCGGCGCGCCCGTGCTGGTTGTAGTCGTAACCCTGACGGCCCGCGATGTATTCGGTGAGCGCCTCCGGAACCTCGCTGTCGGCACCGTATTTGGCGACGATATCGGCGACGTGGTTGCCGACCATGCCGCCGAACCAACGGCATTGCTCCCGTGCGTGTTTCAGCCCCGGCACCGTCCCATCGGTGATGTAGGCCGGGGCGGCAACGCAGATGGTCACGTCCTTCGGATCCCGTCCGGCGCGTTCGGCGGCGGCCCGCACCCGGGCGATGGTCCACGCGGTGATATCCGGATCGGCGAGCTGGAGAATGAACCCGTCGGCCATCTCGCCGGTGAGATCCAGTGCGCGCGGGCCGTATCCAGCCACCCACACCGGCAGCCGCGAGGACTGCGCCCACGGGAGCCGGACGGTGGTATCGCCGATGGTGGCGGCGCGGCCGTTGCCGAGTTCCCGGATCACCTCGATGGCTTCCCGCAGGGTCGCCAGATTCGAAGGCCGCCCGCCGAGGGTGCGCACGGCCGAATCACCCCGTCCGATACCGCAGATGGTGCGATTGCCGAACATCTCGTTGAGCGTGGCGAAGGTCGAGGCGGTCACCGTCCAGTCCCGGGTGGCCGGATTGGTGACCATCGGCCCGACCACGACTTTCCGGGTGGTCGCCAGGATCTGGCTGTAGATCACATACGGCTCCTGCCACAGCAGATGCGAGTCGAAGGTCCACACGTGCGAGAAGCCGTGTGTCTCGGCGATTCTCGCCAGTTCGACGACCCGTGAGGCGGGCGGCGTGCATTGCAGAACCACACCGATATCCATGCGGGCACCCTCCGTTCGAATCAGATGAGGTTCTGGGACAGTTCGCGTTTCACGAAGCGGCCGTGACCGGCCGCGCCCAGGTACTGCCCGGCGTCGATGACCACCCGGCCACGGGAGAGCACCGTGTCCACATGCCCGTCGATCTCGAAGCCCTCGTAGGCCGAGTAATCCATATTCATGTGATGGGTCTTGCCGAGCCCGATGCTGGTGTGCCCGTTCGGGTCGTAGATCACGATGTCGGCATCGGCACCCGGGCTGATGATGCCCTTGCGCGGGTACATGCCGAACATGCGCGCCGGCGTCGTACAGCACACCTCGACCCACTTCTCGAGCGAGATGCGACCGTCCTTCACACCCTGGAACATGAGGTCCATCCGGTGTTCGACGCCGCCGATTCCATTGGGGATCTTGCTGAAATCGCCGACACCGAACTCCTTTTGGCCCTTCATGCAGAAGGGGCAGTGATCGGTGGCCACATTGGTGACGTCACCGGTGCGGAGGAACCGCCACAGCTCGTCCTGATGCCCTTCCTCGCGGGACCGCAACGGTGTCGAGCACACCCACTTCGCACCCTCGAAACCCGGTGCGCCCAACTGCTCTTCGAGCGACAGGTACAGGTATTGCGGACAGGTCTCGCCGAAGACGTTCTGCCCCCTGCCCCGTGCCGTCGCGATCTGTTCGAGCGCCTGTTTGGCCGAGACATGCACGACGTACAGCGGCGCACCGGTGACCTGCGCCAGCATGATGGCCCGGTGGGTGGCCTCCTCCTCCAATTGCCAAGGCCGCGAGGTGCCGTGGAAGTAGGGCGAGGTATCACCGCGCTGAATCGACTGCTCGACGAGCACATCGATGGCAATGCCGTTCTCGGCGTGCATCATCAGCAGGGCGCCGAGGTCGCCCGCACTCTGCATGGCGCGCAGGATCTGCCCGTCGTCGGAGTAGAAGACACCCGGGTATGCCATGAACAGTTTGAAGCTGGTGACACCCTCGGACACCAATTCGGCCATGCCCTTGAGAGATTCGGCGTTCACGTCACCGATGATCTGGTGGAACCCGTAATCGACGGCGCATTTGCCCGCGGCCTTCTGATGCCACAGCGCCAGGGTGTCCTGCACTCGCTCGCCCGGCTTCTGGATGGCGAAGTCGACAATGGTGGTGGTGCCGCCCCACGCCGCGGCGCGCGTACCGGTCTCGAAGGTGTCCGAGGCCTCGGTCCCGCCGAACGGCATCTGCATATGCGTATGGCCGTCGACGCCACCCGGAATCACATACTTGCCGGTGGCGTCGATGACCACATCGGAGGCGGCGGCAAGATCACTGCCGAGCACCGTCGCGCCCGGTTGCAGCACTGCCGCAATGGTTTCGCCGTCGACGAGGACATCGAGCAGCTGGGAACCGGTGGGGGACACCACCGTTCCGCCGTGAATGAAAGTAAGCATCAGGGGTTCACCAGCGGTCCGTAGGCGTCCGGGCGGCGATCGCGATAGAAGGCCCAGCGGTCGCGCACCACCTTGATCAGATCCATATCGAGGTCACGGACCACAAGTTCGGGGCTGGTGTCCGAGGCGACCTCACCGACGAACTTGCCCTCCGGGTCGACAAAGTAGCTGGTGCCGTAGAAATCGTCATCGCCGAGCTCTTCGATGCCGACCCGATTGATGGCCCCGATGTAGTACTCGTTGGCCACCGCCGAGGCCGGCTGCTCGAGCTTCCACAGATAACTCGACAGCCCGCGCGAGGTGGCCGAGGGATTGAACACGATTTCCGCGCCCGCGAGGCCCAGCGCCCGCCAGCCCTCCGGAAAGTGCCGGTCGTAGCAGATGTAGACGCCGACCTTGCCGACCGCCGTATCGAATACCGGCCAGCCCAGATTGCCCGGCCGGAAGTAGAACTTCTCCCAGAAGCCGGTGACCTGGGGAATGTGGTGCTTACGGTACTTGCCGAGGTAGCTGCCGTCGGCATCGATGACCGCTGCGGTGTTGTACAGCAGGCCGGACTGCTCCTGCTCGTACACCGGCAGCACCATCACCATGCCGAGTTCCCGCGCCAGCGCCGCGAACCGGTCTACCGTGGGACCGGGTACCGATTCCGCGTAGTCGTAGTACTTGGCGTCCTGGACCTGGCAGAAATAGGGCCCGTAGAACAGCTCCTGGAAGCAGATCACCTTGGCTCCGGCCGCGGCGGCCTGCCGCGCATAGTCCTCATGCGCCTTGATCATGGACTCTTTGTCGCCGGTCCAGTTCGTCTGGACCAGCGCAGCTCGAACGATTGCCATACTTTGTGATACTGCACCCGAATCGAATTTCGTTGTGTTACAAGTTGACGGAAACAGTTTCGTGACCGTAAATCCTGGGGGCAGCAGCGGTCACTTCGTATGCGCCGACGCAGAATGGCACTGTGACAACGGAACTCGGCCCGGCGACTGCCGACGGCGCATCCAGCGCCGCGGCGGCCTCCACAGGCCCGGCGGCGGCCGAGTTCCTGGCCGGCGTGCACGATCGCACCGCCGCCGGTATCGCCGCCGCCGTCAGCCACCGCATCCGCTCCGGGGCGCTCCCACCCGGCACCCGCCTGCCCACCGTGCGCGAGGTGGCACGTGCCCTCAGGGTCTCCCCCGCCACGGTCAACCAGGCCTGGCGGGCGCTGGCCGGCGCCGGGGCCATCGTGGCGCGCGGCCGGGCCGGAACCTTCGTAGGCACGCCCCCGCCGCCCGTGCCCCTCACCGCGGCGAGCCGGTACCAGCGCCTGCACTCGCAGTCCGATAAGAATTTCCGCATCGACCTCTCGCGCGGCATCCCCGACCCCGCGCTGCTGCCCGATCTCACCGCGGCCCTGCGCGTGCTGGGCGGCGACGACGCCATCGACGACCTGTCCGCCACCTATCTGGGCGACGCGGTCCTCCCCGAACTCGAGGCCACCGTGCGCGCCGACTGGCCCATGCACGCCACACGCTTCACCGTTCTGGACGGCGCACTCGACGCCGTGGACCGCCTGCTCGCCGCCCATGTCCGCCTCGGCGACGCGGTGCTCGTCGAGAACCCCTGCTTCCCGCCGTTCCTCGATCTGCTCTCCCGCATCGGCGCACGGCCGATCCCGGTCGGCATGGACGAATCCGGGCTGCTGCCAGACGAGCTCGCCACCGCCCTCGACCGTTACTCCCCCACCGCCCTGCTACTGCAGCCCCGCGCCCAGAACCCCACCGGCGCTTCCCTTTCCGCCCGCCGAGTGCGCGAACTCGCCGATGCCCTGACCGGATCCGATCTACTCGTCATCGAGGACGACCATTCCGACGGCATCGCGCACTCCCCGCTGCGCTCCCTCGGCAGCCGCCTGCCCCACCAGGTGGTCCACATCCGCTCGTATTCCAAGTCCCACGGCGCCGACCTGCGCCTGGCCGTGGCCGGCGGCCCCGCCGAATTCCTCGACCCCCTCATCGAACGCCGCATGCTCGGCCCCGGCTGGACCAGCCGCCTCCTGCAGCGAGTTCTGTTGCACATGCTCACCGACGAAACCGCCCGCCACACCGTCGCCACCGCCCGCACCACCTACCGCACTCGCGCCGACCTCCTCCGCAAATCCCTAGCCCGCCAGGGCATTACAGTCGCGCGCGGTGACGGCATCAACCTCTGGCTCCCCGTAGCCGACGAGAACGCCGCCATGATCTCCCTCGCCGCGGGCGGCATCAAGGCCGCCCCCAGCGGCCCCTTCGAGGTCACCGACCATCCCCGCACCGACCACCTCCGCCTCACCATCGCCGCCCTCCACGACGACGAGATCCCCGACCTGGCAACGCATCTCGCCACCGCCGCCACCGCCGCCCCCACCTACCGCCGAATCCGCCGCGTCTGACGGATGCGCGCGGGGGTGATCAATGCCGTCGCACCCGGCGGCGGGCTATCGTAAGTGCGAAATTGCCCGGCGTTCCCTGGGATGCGACATGCTCGACTCAGCTCGGCTGATCGGTTTCGTGCCCACCACCGATATCGATCGGGCGCAGGCCTTCTACGCGGGCGTCCTCGGACTGACGCTCACGGAGGTTTCCCCCTACGCGTGCGTATTCGACAGCGGCGGGACAATGCTGCGCGTCACCAGGGGGCCGCCCGCGATTCACAGCGGCGCGGCAGGCCACCAGTGATCGGCCAGTTCCACGCCGGTGACGCCGCCCCAGGCCTCGAGGTGGCAGAAACTTCGTGCGGCATCGTCGAATTGAATGTCCAGCATGCCGGTCCGCCGGCCGCCGACGTCGTCGCCGCCGACGGAACCGGAGCTGACGCCGTTGCCCCACACCATGCGGCCGCTGCTGCCGGCCCGTTGCCAGTGCTGGTCACCGAGCACGCTTTCGTCCTTGTCCACCTCGATGGCCATGGGTGCGCGATCGACATTGCAGTCGACGAACAGCCAATCCATCGGATCGCCGTTCCCATTGCAACGCAGTCTGGCGACGGGTCCCAGTGGCGCGGCGATCTCGACGGCCGCTCGATCGTCGGTGACCGGGGTACAACGGGTCTGCTGATAGCCGCTGTCTATCGGCGTCGGCGGCAGCAAGGCAGGAAATGCGCGCACGATGAAGTCGTATCGACCCCAGGATCCGGTGCGGTCGAGCGATGCCGACGGCCCCGGAGCCGGGCTGATCGCGACCGGTGATACCGGTTTGCTCGCGAACCAATGCCCCTGCCACGCAACAGCAGTCGCCACAACGAGGGCCACCACACCGGCGAATGCCAGCGCGGCGACCGCCGCCTGACGCCTGACGCGTCGCACCGCACGGCCGTCGAGCGCCGCGGCGGCAGCGTGCGCGAGCGCCCCGGCGGAGTTGTAGCGGCGACGCGGATCCTTCGCCAACGCGCGGACAATCACCGCATCGATCGATACCGGCAGGGACCGATTGCGTATCGAGGCCCGAGGCGGCGGTTCCTTCAGGTGCGCCCGGATTTGCGCGGCCGGGCTCGATCTCGGAAAAGGCGCTGTCCCGGTGAGCAATTCGAACAGTGTGCAGCCGAGCGCGTACACGTCCACCCGGTGATCGAACGATTCACCCGCCAGCAACTCCGGTGCGGCGTAGTCGAGCGTGGCGAGCACGGAGCCCGCCTCGGTCAGCGCCTCCGTATCGGCCATCGGCCGGGCCGCCCCGAAATCGGAGATGTACACCGGATCCGGCTCCCCGGCGCGCGATTCGAGCAGAATATTGGCCGGTTTCACGTCTCGGTGCAGCAGACCCTGCCGGTGCGCTTCGTCGAGGCCGCTCGCCGCCGCGGCCACAATCCGCACCGCTTCGCCCGGCGGTACGCCTCCGGGATGCTGCCTGATCAACTCGGCGGCGTCGGTGCCGTCGACGAAACCCATGGTGAGCCAGAGCAATCCGCGTTCGACGCCACGGTCGTACACCGGCACGATATTCGGATGCTCCAGCCGGGCAACCAATTCCGCCTCGCGCACGAAACGGGCGGTCAGCTCGAAAGCGTCGCTGCCGCCGGAGGGCAGCACTTTCAGCGCGTCCCGGCGCGGCAGGCGCGGATGGGCCGCCAGGTACACCGTGCTCCGGGCCCCACTGCCGAGGACACGTTCGATGCGATATCCGGCGAAGATCTCGCCAGGTGCGGGTGTCGCTGCCAACCGCTACCCGCCGTTCACGAGCAGGCCGTACTGTGCGGCCGCGCGCTGCCGCATATCGGTCAGGTCCGGGCCGACCAGTATTGCCTGGTATCGCTCATGGAGCAGGCGGCAGCCGAACCTGAGCAGCCCCTGCATACCGGCTGACGTGTCCTCGGCACAGTAGATATCCGGCACACCCGCCGGACCCGGCACCGCCCGCTTGCTCGAGGCCGCCGCATAGCCACGAACAGCCCTGTTGTAATCGAAGCGGGCCGCCGCTGCGCTCGAATATCGTGAGAGGGAGGTCAATCCGTTGACGGCCTCCAGCTCGATTTGCCGGTCCCGCTGCGGACGGTCGTCCCATAATCGAGCGGCGCGCGGGCCGTACACCACGCCCTCGGCGCGAATCACCTCATCCCAGCCCGCATCGCGCTGCGGAGTGTTAACGACCACGATCGGGTACGGCCAGTGGCCGGGAGCCTCCGGCACGATGCGCCTGAGCATGTCGTCCCGGTCGACCGGGAGCGCCGCCAGCCGATCACGCGGGGTCGCGGTGAACTCGCGCAACCGGGGCAGCTGTGCGTCGAATGCCTTGTGCGCCAACACCATCAGCGCCGTGGCGTCCGGCGTGATTTCGCCGAGGTACAGGCTCACCACGAACGCGCCGTCGGCGATCGTCGCCGCCGCAGTCGGCACCGTGGGACGCCAATGCGCATGCGCGGCAGGGTATCCCGGAACAGGGATCGCGACATTCCCCGGGCCCAGGGCCGCATCGACGGCATCGATGTCGCGGGCGGCCCGCTGCGCCGACCCCTCGTCCGGGAACCGCAAGATGAGCAGCGACAGCAACCGAGCCTTCCCGACCGCCGGCTCCGGCGCAGCCGCGGCCTCCGTGCCGCCGGTCGCCGCACCGGCGAGCATCCCTTCTCGTTCGAGTACCGCGCGCACGGGTGCGGCCAGCAACAATGTCGCCTTGGCGGCAGTCGGCAGCAGGCGCACACCGTCGGAGCCGAGTGCGCCTGTCAGCGCCGGATCAGCTTCGGCGGGATCGATCAGCGCCTCCGCCATTCGGGTGGATTCGACCACCCGCCCATACGTCTCGCCACCCGCGGGCTCGTCCATCGGATGAACGCTGAACGCACCCACGTCCAATGACCCCGGATCGAGGTATTGCGGGGCCGGCCTGCCCGGCACCGTGCAGCCGGTGGCGAGCACGAGGCCGCCGAGCACCACCGCCACCGTGCGCAGGATGCGAGTGAACTGGTCAGATAGGCGCATTCGGCCACCAATTCGCGCGCAGTTCGGCTCCCGTATCCGTATTCCCGTACACCGCAAGGCGGCAGAAGTTCCGGCCGGGATCGTCGAAATAGACGTCGAGCACCCCCTGGTTCCGATTGTCGACCACCAGGCCGGTGCCCCACAGGACGCCGGTACCCCAGAAGAGATGGCCCGAACCCGAAGGGCGCGACCACCGTTCATCGCCCTCCGCCCTGGATATTCCGAAGTCGGGCGAGATCGGTGAGCGATCGGCATTGCAGGTCACGTACAACGAATAGACCGGATCGGAATTGCCCACGCAGTACAGTCGCGCGAGTGGAACAGCGGTCGCCCACGACGGACCGTCCGATCCGTCCGCGGCGACCGTAATACAGCCGGTCAACTCCTGGTAGCCGGCGCCGAAGGGCGTCGGCGGCAATAGATCCGGGAAGGTTTGCGCGATATAGGCGTAACTGCCCCAGTAGGCTGGATCGATGGTGCCGGTCACCGGACGGTTCGATGCGGCCGGAACCGTCCGCGGGGTATCCGCGGCCAACAGCCGAACGCCCGCGAACCCCGCACCCGCGACCAGCACCGCGGTCACGGCCGCCGCGATGACCCTGCGCCGGCGCCGAGCCGATCTCCGCTCGGGCATCGGCTCTACAACACCGGCCAGTGCCGCCCGTGCCGCCGTCGCAAACTCACCGCAGCTGGGATATCTGTCGCCCGGCCGCTTGGCCATCGCCCGCGCCACCACCGCATCGAATCCCACCGGCACACCGGGATTCACGACCGATGGTCGCGGCGGATCCTCGTGCATATGCGCGTAGATGAGCGAGCCCGTCGTCTCACGAACGAACGGCAGCGCCCCCGTCAACATCTGAAAGAGCGTGCAGCCCAGCGCATAGACGTCCGCGCGATGATCGATCGGGCCGTCGTCGAGCTGCTCTGGCGCCGCGTAGGACAGCGTTCCGGTGAACCCGCCCTCCGCGGTGTCCGCTGCGGAATCCTCTACGGTCCGGGCAATTCCGAAGTCTGTCACCAGTACCCGATCGGCCCGGCCCGGCTGCTCGTCGATGAGTACGTTGGCAGGCTTCACATCCAGGTGCAGCAGCCCGGCCCGATGCAGTTCGTCGAGCCCCCGCGCCGCCTCGGTGAGCACGTGCACGGCGCGCTCCGGCGCCACCGGACCACGCCGGATCAGCTGGGCGAGATCGACTCCGGCCACATACTGCATGGCGATCCACAGCCGGCCGTCCTGCTCACCACGATCGTGCACCGCGACCAGATTCGAATGGCGCACCCGCGCAGCGATTTCCGCCTCACGCAGGAAGTCGGCGCGGAACCGCTCACCGCCGGACCGTTCCGCCGCAAGCACCTTCACCGCATCCTGCCGCGGCAACCGCGGATGCCGGCCGAGGTAGACCGTCCCCATACCGCCGGAGCCCAGCTCGCCCACAATGCGATATCCCGCGAACGTCACACCTGGGACGATGTCCAACAGGGACTCCCCTCCCAGTCGCACCCTGCGCGCCGAAACAAATTGTGTTGCAACAGGTATGGACGGCACTCCAACATCACTGATCGGTGGCGCGCCCGATCGCGCCACCATCCCCCACCTCCTAGGTACGGCACAATCAGACGCCGTCATGCCCGGCAGGCGATGAACCCATCTCTGATGTGACCCATGTCACGATGCCTGAATCGGCTGTGGCGAATCACGTAACAGCCGGACAGTCGTAGGACGATTCTCTCCTCGAGGCAGAACATCAACGACGATCGATGGAGGGGCATATGAAGACGATCATTCGAGGCGTTATCGGACTCGCCGCCACCGCCGCCGCAACAGGCACCCTGCTGGCCGCGGGGACCGGCGTCGCCGCCGCGGACGACTGGCCGGTGCAGAATCCCAACAGCCCGGTAGAGGTGTACGAGGCCACCGGCTTCCTCACGCCGGACAACCCCGCGTACTGGAACCCGCTGGACTCCCGGCAACGGCTGACCTCGCCCTACGGCAATAGCACCCGCGTGGTCTGCACCGCCTTCCACGGCGTCACCATGAGCTGCTGGCAGGCCGATCAGGACGGTAACCCGCACCAGCTCAGCCGGCTGCCGTTCAATTTCCCCAACTTCACCGGATCGAGCGCGCCCGGCGGTGGGCCCAGCCACTTCGTCTACCCGGGCTTCATCCCGGGCATCAACTGACCCAGCGGAACCAAACAGCACGCCTCCACACCGGACAGCAGATATAAGTGCTGCGCGATGCGGAGGCGTGCTGTTGCGTGCTGGACGCGTGCTGTGCGGTCAGGCGACGGCGAGCACTTCGTCGCGCGCCAGGAGGTCGGCGTAGAAGCCGTTGCGGGCCAGGAGTTCCGCGTGGGTGCCGCGCTCGGCGATCCGGCCGTGATCGAGTACCGCGATCTGATCGGCGTCCCGGATTGTGGAGAGGCGGTGGGCGATGGTGATGGTGGTTCGGCCGGCGGACAGTGCGTCGATGGCTTCCTGGACCTCCCGTTCGGTGCGGGTATCCAGGGCGCTGGTCGCCTCGTCCAGCACCAGGATCGGCGGATTACGCAGGATGGTGCGCGCCACCGCGAGCCGCTGCTTCTCACCACCGGAGAACCGGTAGCCGCGTTCACCGACCATGGTGTTGTAACCGTCCGGCAGGCCGGAGATGTGGTCGTGGATCTGCGCCGCGCGGGCCGCGGCGTGCAATTCCTCGTCCGTGGCATCGGGTTTGGCGAAGCGCAGGTTGTCCGCGACCGAGGCGTGCAGCAGGTAGGTCTCCTGCGAGACCACCCCGACGGTGGCGGAAAGATCGGCAAAGCTCATGTCCCGCACATCGATTCCATCGATGGTCACGCGACCGGAACCGACATCGTAGAGTCGCGCCGCCAGGTATCCGAGTGTGGTCTTGCCGGAACCGGTCTCACCGACCAGCGCCAGACTGGTACCGGCTGGGACGCTGATATCGATGTCCTCCAGCACCTTCCGATCGGCATCGTAGGAGAAGCCGACCTGCTCGAAGCGCACCGCGCCGACCACTCCGCCGACGGGCAATGCCGCAGGCTTCTCGGGTTCGGCGATATCCGGTCGCAGATCCAGGTATTCGAAGATCCGCCCGAACAGTGCCAGCGAACTCTGCACTTCCACACCGGTGGAGAGCAATTGGACCGCAGGACGCAGTAGTCCGGCTTGCAAGGTCGTGAAGGCGACCAGGGTTCCGATGGAGACGAGCTGATGTCCGGAGGCGGAGGTCAGGCCGGCCGCCCAGTAGACGACGGCGGGCATGGCCGCCATGACGATGGTGATGGTCGATTGCCGCCAGCGCCCGGCCATTCCGGAGCGGATCTCCAGATCCACCAGGCCACGCGATTCGCGGGCGAAGTCGTCGATCAGTGCGGGCGAGCGACCCATGGTGCGGCCCAGCAGGATTCCGCTCACCGACAGCGACTCTTCGACGATGGCCGACATTCCGGCCAGCTGCTTCTGCCGCTCACCGGTAATGCGCCGGCGCTCGGACCCGACGCGGCGACTGATCCAGACGAAGAACGGCAGCATCAGCAGCGAGACCACGGTCAGTCGCCAATCGAGGGCGATCATGGCGATCACGGCGGCGAGCACCGAGGTGAAGTTGGCGATCAGCGAGGTCGCGGTCGAGGTGACCGTCGACTGCATGCCGCCGATGTCATTGGCAATCCGCGACTGCACCTCTCCGGTGCGGGTCGTGGTGAAGAACGAAAGTGGCATGGACTGCAACCGCGCATAGACAGCAGTGCGCAGATCATGCATGACCGACTGGCCGACCGCGGTCGACAGATAGGTCTGCCACACGCCGAACACGGCGGTCAGCGTCGTGACAGCGATCATGCCGGCGGCGAGCAGCGTCAACAGGCCGGTGCGGCCGTGCGGAAGCGCGTCGTCGAGGACCGCTCGCAGCATGAACGGCGAGGCCAGGCCGACGATGGACGACAGCGCGACCAGCACGCCGACCAGCGCGAGCCGGGAACGATAGGGATGGAACAACCGGAGTATCCGGCGAAGTTCGGATCGGGCAGCCATAGGCGCCTCCTTCCAGCGGAACTTCCCCTCATAACTGAGCTTGGCTCACAATTATTCCACACAACTGTGAGCTATGCTCAGCATTATGGAGAAAGCATCCGACAGCGACCTCCCCGACCTGTTCCTGCGCACCGCCAAACGCATCCGGCATGCCCAGCTGGCCGACCTCGCACCCCTGGGTCTCACCCCGGGTCAGGGCCGCGCCCTGCGCATTCTCGACCGCGCCGGCGAGCCGCTGCGCATGTCCGCCCTCGCTGAACGCCTCGGCATCGTGCCCCGCTCCGCGACCACCGTGGTCGACACCCTCGAAGCGCAGGGCATGGTCACCCGCGCCACCGACCCGGCCAACCGCCGTGCCACCCTGGTCTCACTCACCAACACCGGCCGCGATGCCCTGACCCACATGTCCGACGCCCGCCGCCGCGCCGCCCGCGACCTCTTCGCGAGCTTGCCGCCGGACCGCCGCGAAACTCTGCGAGAGATCCTGGCCGAACTCGACGCAGGGGCCTAGGACATACGAAAGGGCCGCGCTCCCAACGGAAGCGCGGCCCTGACGGCTCACGAAGAAGCAACAGGCGGATTACAGGTACTGGCCGGTGTTCGACTCGGTGTCGATCGCGCGGCTGGCACTGGCGTTCTTGCCGGTCACCAACGTGCGGATGTATACGATCCGCTCGCCCTTCTTACCCGAAATACGAGCCCAGTCATCAGGATTCGTGGTGTTGGGCAGGTCCTCGTTCTCGGCGAACTCATCCACGATGGAGTCGTAGAGGTGCTGAATCCGCAGACCCGGGGTACCGGTGTCCAGGACGGACTTGATGGCGTACTTCTTGGCGCGGTCCACGATGTTCTGAATCATGGCGCCGGAGTTGAAGTCCTTGAAGTACAGGACCTCCTTGTCACCATTGGCGTAGGTGACCTCCAGGAAGCGGTTGTCCTCGCTCTCCGCGTACATGCGCTCCACGACGTGTTCGATCATGGACTTCACGCACTTGTCGCGCTCGCCGTTGAACTCGGCGAGATCGTCGGCGTGCAGCGGCAGCGTCGAGGTCAGGTACTTCGAGAAGATGTCCTGTGCCGCTTCGGCATCCGGCCGCTCGATCTTGATCTTCACGTCCAGGCGGCCGGGCCGCAGGATGGCCGGGTCGATCATGTCCTCACGGTTGGAGGCGCCGATGACGATGACATTCTCCAGGCCCTCGACACCGTCGATCTCCGACAGCAGCTGAGGCACGACCGTGGTCTCCACATCCGAGGAGACGCCGCTGCCGCGGGTACGGAAGATCGAGTCCATCTCATCGAAGAACACGATCACCGGAGTGCCCTCGGACGCCTTCTCACGGGCCCGCTGGAAGATGATCCGAATGTGGCGCTCGGTCTCACCCACGAACTTGTTGAGCAGTTCGGGGCCCTTGATGTTCAGGAAGAACGACTTGGCTTCCTTGGCATCCTGACCACGCGCCTCGGCGATCTTCTTGGCGAGGGAGTTGGCAACGGCCTTGGCGATCAACGTTTTACCGCAACCGGGAGGGCCGTAGAGCAGCACACCCTTCGGGGGACGCAGCGCGTACTCACGGAACAGATCCTTGTGCAGGAAGGGCAGTTCCACGGCATCGCGAATCTGCTCGATCTGCCGACCCAGGCCACCGATATCGTGGTAGTCGACGTCCGGAACTTCCTCGAGCACGAGATCTTCGACCTCTGCCTTGGGAATTCGCTCGTAGGCGAAGCCGGCCTTGGTATCGACCAGCAGCGAATCACCCGGCCGCAGTTTGCGAATGGGGCGATCCGGATCATCGAGATTGTCGGCTTCGGCGAGTTCGGACAGCGGCCCGGACAGCCACACCACCCGTTCCTCGTCGGCATGGCCGACCACCAGTGCTCGACGACCGTCGTCGAGAATCTCGCGCAGCGTGCCGAGTTCGCCGATTTTATCGAAGGGACCAGCCTCGACCACGGTCAGTGCTTCATTGAGACGCACGGACTGACCGTAGATGAGAGTGGTGGTGTCGATATTCGGCGAGCACGTCAGGCGCATCTTGCGTCCTGAGGTAAACACGTCGACCGTCTGATCCTCGTAGACACCAAGCAGCACACCGTAACCGCTCGGCGGCTGACCGAGGCGGTCCACTTCCTCACGGAGAGCGACAAGTTGCTGCCGAGCCTCCTTGAGGGTGTCCATCAGTTTGGTGTTGCGAATTGTCAGCGAATCAACGCGCGCTTCCAATTCCCGTGAGTGATCCGGCGAGTCGGCGAGTTGCCTCCGGAGTGCAGCCGCCTCGGCTCGTACAGCCTCGAGTTCCCTCCAGGCCGCCGAATCCGAATTTTCGATGGGGCTCATAATGCTGCTCCTCCCAGTCCCGGTCTACCAACGCTACCGGGGAATACCCAATCTCGCTTTCCGACATGGTTTCGTCGTGATCACATCTAGGCGGCGGCTGCCGGCCCGGGTGAACATGTTAGCCTGCCCTAACATATTACCGGCGAGTTAATCGCCGGCCGAGCCGAAAGGGTGCCGTCGATGCTCCTTCCCACCAGCCGGACTCCTCGTATGCGTAACGCCACGAGGACGCTTCGTGTTTCCGTGGCTACCGTTGCGGCGGCCGTCGCCGTTACCGCCACTCTGGCGGGCTGCGGCTCCGATGACAAGAATTCCGCCGCGGACACCTCGACCGCCACGACCAGTGCCGCGGTGGTGGCCACCGCGCCCGCGCCGACAGCGGACCAGCTCCAGGCCGTACTGACCGCCTTCGCCGATCCGGCCAAGCCCGCCGCCGACAAGGCGAAACTGGTGGTCGATGGCGATAAGCGAATTCCACTGATCGAGACCATGAATCAGGGGCTGGCGAACTACGCGGTGACCTTCACCGTCGGTGACATCAAGACCACCGGCAACCAGGCCGATGCCAAGGTGTCGGTCGGTTCTCCGCACGGCACCATGCCGGATGTGCCGATGGGCTTCCAGTACGTGGACGGCACGTGGAAGCTCGCCGACTCCGGCGCGTGCACCATCCTCGGCATGGCGCGCGCGGCCTGCCAGCCGTAATCGGCCCCGGGCGATCGAAGCCGTTCGCGCCGAGCTGAATTCGAACGTGCCCCCTTCCTCGTGAAGGGGGCACGTTTTCGCTCCCGGTGCGGTCGCCCTCAGCCCTTCGAGGGCCGCCGCTGCGGCTTGGGCGCCATCGCGCCTTCGGCGAGGCGCCGGGCGCTGACCAGGAAGGCCGTATGGCCCTGCATACGGTGCTCGGGGCGCACGGCCAGGCCGACCACGTGCCAGCCCCGCACGATGGACTCCCAGGCGCGGGGTTCGGTCCAGCATTCCTGCCGGCGCAGATGCTCGACCACCTCGGACATCTGCGTGGTGGTGGCGACGTAGACCATGAGTACGCCGCCGGGCACGAGCGCCTTGGAGACCGCGTCCAGGGTGTCCCACGGCTTGAGCATGTCCAGGATGACCCGGTCCACCTGCTCGCCGGAGTATTCGGCGACATCGCCGAGGGTCAGCTCCCAGTTATCCGGGCGTTCGCCGAAGAAGCGCTCGACATTGCGTACCGCGTGCTCGGCGTGGTCTTCACGGATCTCCCAGGAGATGACCTTGCCCTCGGGACCGACCGCGCGCAGCAGCGAGCAGGTGAGCGCACCCGAACCCGCGCCGGCCTCGAGCACCTTCGCACCGGGGAACACATCACCCTCGTGCACGATCTGCGCGGCATCCTTGGGGTAGATGACCGCCGCGCCGCGCGGCATGGACAGCACGTAGTCGGTCAGCAGCGGTCGCAGCGCGAGGTACGGGGTGCCCTTCACGGAATTGATCACGGAACCCTCGTCGGCGCCGATCAGTTCGTCGTGGGCGATCTGCCCGGCGTGGGTGTGGAAGGAACCACCCTCCTCCAGGATCACCGTGAACTTGCGCCCCTTGGCGTCGGACAGCTGTACCCGGTCACCGATCTGGAAGGGCCCGGTCCGTCTGGCCGTCATGAATCTCCGTTCGCTCTGTGCTGTCGCTGCTGCGCACTGAGGTGTTTCAGCGCTGCGTGGATGTCGTTCACACCTTGTCGGTGTGTGCGTTTAGCCTGCCAGGTATGTCGGTACCCGCGATCACTACCCCGGACTCCGCGGGCGCTACGCCGCGCAGGCTCGCACTCTCGCCCTCGCGCGCAATGGATTTCAAACAGTGCCCCCTGAAGTATCGGCTCCGCGCCATCGACCGGATTCCGGAGCAGCCCTCCCGGGTCGCGGTACGCGGGACGCTCGTGCACGCGGTCCTGGAGGCACTGTTCGGACTCCCCGCCGCCGAGCGCGATATCGCCCATGCGGCGGAGCTGATCCCACCCGCGTGGGCCCATGTCCTCGAGTCCCGCCCCGAGGCCGTCGACCTGATTGCCGAAGATGAGCTGGACATCTTTCTCGCCGAGGCCTACGACCTGATGCAGGCGTACTTCCACCTCGAGGATCCGACTGCGTTCGATCCGCAATCGCTCGAGGCGTTCATCGAAACCGAGCTGCCCGACGGCACTCCACTGCGCGGGTTCGTCGACCGGATCGATCGCTCGCCCACCGGAAAACTGCACGTCATCGACTACAAAACCGGTCGCTCCCCCGCCCCCGACCGCGAGACGCGCGCCCTGTTCCAGCTCAAGTTCTACGCCCTGGTCCTCATGCGCACCCTCGGTTCCGCTCCCGCTCAACTACGGCTGATGTACCTGGCCGATGAGCAGATTCTCACCTACGAGCCCGATGCCGATGAGTTGCTACGTTTCGAACGCATACTCTCGGCCCTCTGGGTCGCCATCGACTCGGCCGCCAAGACCGGCGATTTCCCGCCCACCAAATCCTGGCTGTGCAAGTACTGCGAATACAAACCCCTCTGCCCCGAATTCGGCGGCACCCCACCACCTTTCCCGGCGTCGAACCAGACCGTCGATCCCCTCGCACCGGAGCAACCGGCCGCGGTTCCGACGCCGGACCAGGCAACGGAACTGGACCTCTAGAGACGAGTCGAGCCCGCTGCACAGTGGCAGCGGGCTCGAATCTTGTTCGGGCGCAGGCTCAGAAGGCGCGGCAGGACCGGATATCGGTGGCGAGAATGGCTTTCGCACCGAGGTCGGCCAGCTTGTCCATGAGCACATTGCCGCTGTTGCGCGGAACGAGCGCACGTACGGCAACCCAGTCGGGATCGGTGAGCGGGGAGACGGTCGGCGACTCCAGGCCCGGGGTGATCTCGACCGCGGCGTCCAGCAGCGACTTGGGGCAGTCGTAATCGAGCATCAGGTACTGCTGGGCGAAGACCACACCCTGGATGCGGGCAACCAGCTGATTGCGGGCCTTGTCACGCTGATCGGCACCCTTGGCCTCGATGAGCACACCCTCGGAGTCACACAGCGACTCACCGAAGGCGACCAGATTGTGCTGCCGCAGCGTGCGACCGGACCCGACCACATCGGCAATGGCATCGGCCACACCGAGCTGGATGGAAATCTCGACCGCACCGTCGAGGCGAATCACTTCGGCCTCGATACCGCGAGCCGCGAGGTCAGCCAGCACCAGATTCGGGTACGAGGTGGCGATGCGCTTGTCGTAGAGGTCCTCGACCTTCCACTCCTGCCCGGCGGGAGCGGCGTAGCGGAAGGTGGAGGCGCCGAAGCCGAGTGCGAGGCGTTCCTGCACCCGCGCACCGGAATCCAGCGCGAGGTCGCGACCGGTAATGCCGAGGTCGAGCTCACCGGAGCCGACGTAGATGGCAATGTCCTTGGGGCGCAGGAAGAAGAACTCGACCTGGTTGATCGGGTCGAGCACGGTCAGATCGCGGGAATCCTTGCGGCCGCGGTAACCGGCCTCGCCGAGGATGGCGACGGCCATCTCCGATAGCGAGCCTTTATTTGGGACGGCGACGCGAAGCATAGATGTTCCTTTCGGGACGGGTGGCGGGACGTGAAGACAGTGGACGCGGGGTCATCGGCCGCACGGGCTGTGCGGTGAAGCGGCGCATCACAGATGTCGGTACACGTCTTCGAGCCGCAAGCCGCGGCCCACCATCAGCACCTGAACCCAATAGAGCAGCTGGGAGATCTCCTCCGACAGCGACTCGTCACTCTCATGCTCGGCGGCGATCCACACTTCACCGGCCTCTTCCAGTACCTTCTTGCCCTGCGCATGTACACCGGCATCCAAGGCGGCGACGGTTCCGGACCCCTCGGGTCGGGTGGCAGCACGATCCTGCAGCTCAGCGAACAGGGCTTCGAAAGATTTCACGGTGAGTCATTGTCGCAGACCGTCCCGGTGAAACCGTGGTCAGCCCATGGCAAAGCGCAGCAGGGCCTGCATATCGCCCTGCTTGACCTTGCCCTTGCGGTCGAGGACCTCCAATTGCCAGGTCTGACCGGTGCGAATGGCGCGGGCGATGGCATTGGCGTTCTCGGCACCCAGCAGCGAGGGCCAGACGTCGGCGACCTGCTGGCTGGTGCCGCCGGTGGCGTCGTAGATCTTGAAGGAGACATTGTTGGCGCGGTCGAAGGAGCTGCCCTTTTTGAACGCGGCGGCCACGAAGACGATCTGGTCGATGATGGGCGGGATATCGGCGAAGGTGACGTGCACGGTCTCGTCGTCGCCGGAGGCCGCGCCGGTCTGCTCGTCACCGGTGTGCAGGACCGAGCCGTTGCCGAGCGGGTCGAGGGAGTCCAGTCCGGCGAAGCGCACCGGCTGACCGCCCTGGACGACGACCGCGATCAGGTCCAGGTCGACTCCGCGCTTGCGGCGCGCGATACCGAGCAGTCCACCGCTACTGCCCGAGGAGGGGTCCCAGCTGACTCCGACGCTCATCTTGGTGATGCCGCCGAGATCTGCTGCGTCGTCTTCTTTCCGAAGCGTAATCACAACGGCCACAGTACAGACAATTCAGACAGGGCTGGCGGGCAGCGAATCCCGCGACGCCGCTGCAACTGAGGCCACTGCCGCGCCTGTAACTCGGGCCGCTGTCGCGCCGATACGAATTGCAGGACAGTAGCTATCGGATCTTCGGCTACAGCTGTCAGATCTTCGGCTACCAGATCTTCGCTCGTAACCACGGGCGAGCCAGACGGGTCCGGGGCCATCAGCCCCGGCACCGAGAACGGCCGTACCGGACATTGCCCGTCCGGGAAGGCCGTTCTTCCATTCAGGCCCGGAGCAGCGTCTCCAGTTCGGCTGCGGCCGTGCGCAATTGCCCCGCGAAGGTGTGCATCTCCTGCGCGACGGATTTCGGGGTCGCCAGGTAGAGGTTCCAGCGGTCGGGCAGCAGGACATAGGCGATGCCGATGCACTTCTGGCTGGTGGAGCCGAAACCGAAGTACTGGATATTCACCGAGGGCGCGGAGCTGGTGCTCAGATAGTCGTCACGGGAGATGATCCAGCCCGGACTGTCGTAGAACGCCATCGGTGCGGTCGCACCGAGTTCGCCGCCGCGGCGGCGCTGGCGCAGTTGCAGTTCCCACAGGTGCTGTTCGGGAGCCTCACCGCGCTGGCACTCCTGCGCGCGCCGGACGTGCGCCTCGGCGGCGGTCCGGGCCGCAGCGCGCTTGCCGTCGGTATCGACGGCCGGATCCACCATGGCGGCAACAAAATCCAACACCTCCTGGGTCACCACGCGCATGGCCTCGGTACGGCCGTTGCGGTACTGACGGGTGGCGATGGATTCGTAGGTCGCACCGGTGAGTCCCTTGCTGCGCCGGTGGGCGAGCTGATAACTCAACTGCGCGAACGCATCCGGCGAGATACCGAGTTTCTTGATCTGGCTCGTGCCGAAGTCGAACGACACCGTGGACGTCGCATTGTCGGCCGCATACTGCGCGAAAGCGGCTGCGGCGGAGGCGACCTCGGCCTGCTGCCCGGAATCGAGGGTGAATTCGACCGGCTCGATGGCCGGCAGGCCCTGCGGCTGCGCTCCGGCCTGCGCGGCATGGTCGGCGACCGGGGTTTCGAGCAGCGCGTCGACGAAGGACAGGATGGTGGTGCCGTCCAGGCCGCAGTGCTCGATATTGATGCCCGCCTGCCCGTCGGCGAAGACGATGAACGAGACCGCCTTGTCGAACCAGCGATTACCGCTGTCCCCGTGCAGCAGTTGATCACACGCGTGCAGGGTGCCGCCCGGCGTGAAATCCTCCAGGCAGATACAGAACAGCGCGGTTTCGATGGTCTCGAAGGCGGCGGCATTGGCGGGCAGCAACTGCCCACGCAGCGGCGCCCAGTCCTTGCGAGCCAGGGTGGTGAGATGCCCGGCCGAGGTATTGGTCGGCGCGCGCCGGGCGCCGGCCTTCATGACCGAGAGCAGTCCGGCGCCCAGGTCCTCGGGCGTATACGGGACGCCGTCCGGGCCGATGGCATCCATGCGGAACATATTGCCGCGGTAGAAGACAACAATGTGCCGCGCCTGTGAATGCCCGGGCCATTCGGCGCTGTAGGGCACCCGCACGGTGTCTTGCGGGTCCCCCGGGATTCGGGTCTCGGAGAACAGAAACTTGTTCTGCGCCATATTGAGTCGCTGCCCGCGCTGCAGGACCGGCGGAATCTCTTCCGCGTCCAGCCGCAGCTTGTAGTTCACGGCGGCGGCGACCAGCGCGGCGGCCCGTTCCGCCTGCCCGGCGGTGGTGGAGGCGGCCAGCACGGTGTCCTCACGGAACAGGAAGAAGAAGTTGGCGTTCAACGCAATTCGGTCGCGCCGGCCCAGATAGCGCGCGGGCCAGAATTCGTCCAGCCAGCTGCCGGTTTCCGGCTCGGCGTCGAACCGCTGCAGATCCGCGTGCAGGGTCCGGGCCGGGCTGTCGGGGCGCAGCAGAACCTCGACGGCGGCCGCCGTGGCGGCGTACTCGTCGCTGGAAAGCAGCGGCGCACACCAGTGCAGAAACCGCGTGCAGCTCTCTTCGAGAGTCGGCAGCGGCACTTTCTGCAACTGGTCGTCGTGGGCGAAGGTCCGTTCGCTCAATGCGTGTCCTCGTGGTCGATGGATAGGTTCGGGGACGGTCGGGACAGGTAGAGCTGGGCGTAGAGCCAGCCCTCGGATTCGTGACCGAGGGTGTCGATGCCATTGGCCTCGAGCGCACCGCACACCTGCGCCTGCTCCTCCGGCGACGCGAAGCGCCGCTGCCGGAAGGCGCCCGGCGCGCGTTCGGTGCGGTAACCGAGCGCGGCCAGATGTGCGGCAATGGGTTCGAACGAGAACATGCGCAGTACGAAATGCGCCATCCAGGGCAGCTTTCCACCGTGTGCGCGAGCCACGTGCAGCAGGGTGCGTTCGGTGACGTAGCCGACGCAGCCGGTGGAGATGACCAGGTCCGCGGTGGCCAGCGTGCGACGCTGGGCCTCGGTGGGGTCGGCGCTCTCCAGATCCGCGTGCACGGTGGCGTGCAGGAATCCGGCGCTGCGGGCGTAATCGAGTGCGGGACTGGAGGCGTCCATGCCGAGGAAGCGCACGCCGGGGAGCAGATCGTGCTCGGTGAGCAGACTGCGATCCGCGGCGACGAGATCACCGGCCGTGATGCTCGGATCCCGGTACCGCGCAGCCAGTTCGGTCATGCCCATGTCCAGGCGCAGCAGCGCCGCATTCACGCCGTACGAGCAACCGATATCGAGCACCGTGGGTGTGGCGATGCCGGTGGCGGCGCGATGGTCCGCGATGAGCTGTTCGAAGTGAGGTTTGGCCAGTTCCGGTATCCGGTAGTCCAATTCGGACATGCGGGCGTAGTACGCACGGGGGTCGGGACGGTCGTAGATGTCGTCGAACGACGCTTTCCCAGTGCTGTGCAACACGGTGCTGTTTGCCGGAGCGGGCACGAGCGGTCCTCTTCTCAGTCGAGCAGTGTGTCGCCGCGGACAGCATCGGCCGCGAGGTGATCGGGCAGCACGCGCCCGAACAATTGCTGGGTGCGCTCGGCGGTGCCGATCACGCCCGTGGAGTCGCTGTAGGCGAAAATCGCCGAATGCCGCTGTACGGTCCCGCCGACCGGCGCGACGTGGTGCAGGGAGAAGCGACCCTGGAACAGTTGCAGGTCGCCGGGACGTAGCTCGAGGCTGCGAATCAGGTGCTCACCGTGCCCGTCCAGCACCGCGCGCACATCCTCGAGATGCTCCGCGCTGCGCGAGCGAATATTGGGGCAGTACTGGAACACCCCGCCGGATTCGGGCTCCTGGGTGAGCATGCTGACGGTGAACTCGTTGGTGTCGAAGTGCCAGGGGTGCGACATGCCCGGAGCCACGACATTGAGGCAGAGGCCGGCCAGCGGATCGGTGTACTCGTGCAGTGCATCGAGCCCGAAGCAGTCGGCGACAAAACGCTGGAAGCGCGGGTCGGTGTACAGCCGGTGCACCAGCGCTTCCCGCGGAATCAGATCCCTTGCGACGAAGGCATTTCCGCGGCGCAGCACGATGCGGCCGGGATGGCCGGCGGGCAGGTCGGCATCCAGCGGAATGTTGTAGGCATTGACGTTCTCGACCGTGTAGTAGGCGTGCGGCGCGAGGGCCACGCCCTCCGCGCGCAGGGTGTGCACCTGCTCGGGCCGGATGAAACCGCGCAGCACGGTGCAACCGTCGGCGGCCAGCTCCGCGCGCGCAGTGCGTACGGCCGCGGCCCATCCGTCACTCTCGGGCGCATCCAGCGGATAACGCGCGGTGTCCACACCGGGGACCGACGCGCCCGCACCCCCGGAGCCGTCCGTATCGCACACGTGTACCCCACCCCCTGTCGCAACCATGACGGACATTCTTGCCGCGAAAGCGCACGACACGCCCGGGATGCATCGGGATTGTGAGTATTCACTTTTCCTGTGCACCAATAGTTTTCATGTGCCACAGACTGGTTGGGAATCCTCACACATCGGATGCTCGGCGATAGCTCGCAGCGGCGACGCCCGGCCGCGATCCCACCGTCGAGAACACCTCTGCACGCACGTTTTGCCTTGCACCCCAGGATAATTCGCGCAGTTTGACACTCCTCACAATTCGGGTACACCGGTATTGAGAGGACTGCGCTATGGACACCACCCGCTCCTGGGAAACCATCACCGCCGCCCTGACCCGAACCTCGGGCCCGGGCAGGCGCGGCCGCGACTGGACCACCTACCTGTGCCCGGTGCACGAATCCGACGGCCGCCGCCATCACCCGTCCCTGGGGGTCGTCTACAACCGCCAACGCCGGCGGACGGTCGTGAAATGTTTCGCAGGTTGTTCGGACGAAGCGGTCCTGAACCGCTTGGGCCTGGGCATTCGGGACCTCTTCGACAATCCGCAGCCGCCGTATGGACCGCGCCGCCAATCCCCCGCGCCCGAACCGGCGCTCGCCGACCAGGCCCTGCAAGCCGCCGGACTCCCCCTCGAGGTACACAAACGCGACCTCGGCCCCCGCACGGCCCGCCCGCGACGCCAGGCCACCTACATCTACCGCTGGCCCAACGGGCACCCCGCAGGCCGCATCATCCGCGTCCACATCGCCCATCGCGACGGCCACAGCAAGACCTTCCGGCAGGAGCGCTGCACCGACAATGGTTGGCAGCCGGGCGGATTCGACCACCTGCCCTTCCACCTTCCCGAGGTCCTGGCCGCCATCCGGGATACCCGCGACATCTATATCTGCGAGGGTGAAGCCGACGTTCTCACCGCCACCCACACGGGCTCGACTGCCACCTGCAATGCGGGCGGCGCTCAGGGCTGGCACCCCGAGCACGCCGCCTGGCTCACCGGGGCGCACCGAATCTGGATAGTCGCCGACCGTGATGCCCCCGGCTACCGGCACGCCGCCAAGGTCGCCCAGACCCTCACCGATCTGGTCGACGAGATCCGCATCGTCCAAGCCCGAGACGGCAAAGACCTCACCGACCATTGCAATGCGGGCCACCACATCACAGAACTGGACCCCGTCCCCCTCCTCGACGCCCACTATCGCCCGGGCCCCTAGCGACACCAAGATCACCAGGAAGCTATGGCGGCATCACGCGAGTGCACCCCGCCACCAGTTCCTGGTCGCCACGCCAGCCCCGACCCGGTCGATACGCCCACCCCGGCCCCGATCTTCAGACCCACCCGTTCCGGTCGATGCCCCCACCCCTCTCCGGTCGATGCCTCAACCGTTTCCGGGCGATGCCCCGACTATTTCCGGTTGACGCGCCCACCGGTTCCGGTCGATACGGCTAGGCGTCCTGGACCGAGTCCAGCTGGGCTACCAGGACCTTCGGCGCCACCGTGCGGTACGCGTCCTGCACGATTTCGGCCACTTCGGTCCAGTCGACGGGCACATCCAGGTACACGCCCAGCCAGCCGCGATGGCCCACGTAGGGCGGGCGGAAGTAGCGGTCGGGTGCGGCGGCGACCAGTTCCTCCTGGGTGCCGGGCGGTGCGGCGCACCAGAATCCGAGCCGGTCGTCGTGGTGGTGATCGGCGAACATGACGAAGGTCTTCTTGCCACGCACGAACCAGGTCGGTTCGCCGTGGCTGAGGCGTTCGGTCACCTCGGGCAGGGCCGAACACAGTGTGCGCAGGGACTCCAGCGGTTCACCCATGCCTGGAGGCTAACTGATCACCTTTGCCCGATTCTTGGACGAATGGGAAGTGCCGGCAGCCTGCGGCGGGCCGGCCAGCGCCCGCTGGTAGCGGTCGATGAGGGTGCTCAGGGCGTCCGCCAATTCCGGTGAGTCGACGATCTCGAAGTCCGCGTCGAGCATCCCGAGATGCAGGGCCAGTTGCTGCGGATTGTCCGAACCCGGTTCGAAGGCGCATCGATCGTCACCGAGTGGTTCGATATCAACCGGAATCGGGAGTCTCTGTCGCACATGGGATGCCGGGGCGTGAACCACTACGCGGGCGCGGAATCGCCACACCGCCTCTCCGACACCGCGTTCCACGCGCGCGACGATCTCCGGATCGGGCGGCAGGGCACGCGGGGTGAAGCGGGGTCCAGCCGGGGTGCGCGGGTCGATGCGGTCGACTCGAAATGTGCGCCAATCGCTTCGGTCGAGATCCCAGGCGAGCAGATACCAGCGCTGCCGATTGTTGACCAGGCGGTACGGCTCGACCGATCGGCTGCTCGCCGCACCGGTATGCGACCGATAGTCCAGACGCAGTCGTTCGTGATCGCGGCAGGCCGAGGCGAGCACGGTGAGGATGTCCGGATCGACCAGCGGGCCGCGGGCCGGAACCGGCAGCGTGTTCTGGAAGGCGCTCACCCGGTGGCGCAGCCGCGAGGGCAGGATCTGCTGCAGTTTGGTCAGTGCACGCAGGGATGTCTCCTCGATTCCGGCAATGGAAGTGGTTGCGGCTGTGCGCAATCCGATGGCCACCGCGACGGCTTCGTCATCATCGAGCAGCAGCGGCGGCAGTGCGCCGCCCGCGCCGAGCCGATAGCCGCCGGCCACCCCCGGCCGGGCCTGCACCGGGTATCCGAGTTCCCGCAGCCGGTCGATGTCATTGCGCACGGTACGGGTGGTGACACGCAGCTTTTCGGCCAGTTCGGCACCGGTCCAGTCGCGCCGCGACTGCAGCAGCGACAGCAGGCGGAGTAGCCGGGCGGAGGTCTCCAACATTGCTCGATTTTAGCCCGCAATCGCGGAACGAACCTTTCCGCAATCGTTCCTAAAGTTGGTGCATACCCCGAAGGCCACGCCTTCTCGAGTGAACGGAAGACCCTGATGAGCAATGAGATTCGCCCCTTCCGCATCGATATCCCGCAGTCGGAACTGGATTACCTGCACGACCGTCTCGCCCATGCCCGATGGGCCGCCGAACTGCCGGGCGCCGGGTGGGAGCGCGGCATTCCGGTGCCGGAGCTGAAGGAGCTTGCCGAATACTGGCGCACCGAATTCGATTGGCGCGCACAGGAAGCCGCGCTCAATGCCTTCCCGCAGTTCACCACCGAGATCGACGGGCAGCAGATCCACTTCCTGCATGTGCGATCCAGCCGTCCCGATGCCACCCCGCTGCTGATCACCCATGGTTTCCCGAGTTCGGTCGCGGAGTTCATGAATCTCATCGAGCCGCTGGCCGAACCGGCCGAGGGTCCGGCCTTCCATATCGTGGCGGCATCTATACCGGGGTATGCCTTCTCCACCCCGCTTGCCGATACCGGCTGGTCGATGGCGCGGACCGCCCGCGCCTGGATCGAGCTCATGAGCCGGTTGGGTTATGCGCGTTACGGCGTGCACGGCGGTGATGTCGGCAGCGGAATCTCCGCCATGGTCGCCGGATTCGATCCCGAGCACGTCCTCGGCGTGCACGTGGTCACCGATCCCCTGACCGCCGCGAATGTCGCCACCTTCCTGCCCGGGATGGCCGACCGCCTCGATGCCGACGATCCGATCGACAAGGTCATCCTCACCCGCATGGACGCCTTCCGCCGTGAGGGCTCCGGCTATCTGGCCATCCAGAACTCCCGTCCGCAGACCATCGGCTACGGCCTGGTCGATTCCCCGCTGCTGCAATTGGCTTGGATCGCAGAGAAATTCGAGCAGTGGACGGATCTGCCGATCGACCGTGATCAGTTGCTCACCAATGTGAGCCTCTACTGGTTCACCGGATCGGGTGCGACCGCCGCGCATTCGCTCTACGAGCAGTCGCATTCCACCGATTGGGGCGTACCGTCCTCCGCGCCAGCGGGTTTCGCGATCTTCGGCACGGATGAGACGGTCCGCCGCCTGGTCCCGCACGCCAAGGATGCGCACTGGACCGAGTTCGAGCGCGGCCTGCACTTTCCCGCCATGGAATCCCCCGCGGAGCTGGCCCGGGATCTGCGGGCCTTCTTCGGCCCGCTGAAGTGACACGCGACCGGGCGCACCGGGCTGCCCACCCCGGCTCGCGCCCGGTTCTGCATTAGGCTCGTTTCCATCGCGCCGCGGCATTGCCGCCACGGCCAATCACCGCACCGCACTCCCCCCGCTCGGATGGATGTCCCGGAGGTTTGCCGATGATGAACCAGCTCACCGATCCCGCGCCGGCACTCCCGGCGGCCGCCGAACCGCCGATGCTGCAGCCCCTGGCTCCGGTCCCCTCCTCCGGCCATATCTTCGATTTCCCAGGCCGCCTCGGCACCGTCGATATGGACGAGCACCAGGGCCTGCGCATCGACGGCATCGCCCGGCACATCCAGGACGCGGGCGTCGATCACCTCGTGCACTGCGGCGCCCTCGAAACCCACCCGCACTGGATCGTGCGCCGCACCGTCATCGACGTCATCCGCCCCGTCGCCTGGCCCGCGCAGCTCCGCACCCGCCGCTGGTGTTCGGGCATCTCCCCGCGCTGGTGCACCATGCGCGTGCGCATCGACTCGGACAACGACGGGTTGATCGAGACCGAGGGCTTCTGGATCCACATGAACAAAGAGACCATGAGCCCCTCTCGTGTCGACGACCGCTTCTTCGACCTCATGTGCACCACCACCTCGAATCAGCGCCTCCGCTGGCAACAGTGGCTCAACGACCCGCTCCCCGGAACCCCCGGCACTCCTTTCCCCCTGCGCCGCACCGACATAGATCACTTCCAGCACGTCACCAACACCGCCTACTGGCACGCCGTCCACGAATTCACCGCCGACGCCCCCGATCTCACCCAATCGCCCCACCGCTACATCCTCGAGTACAACAAGCCCATCCGGTACGGCGACCCGATAGACATTCACACCCACCGCACCGAGAATTCCCAAACCCTCTGGTTCACAAGCAACCAGGAAGTCCGGGCAGTAGCGCAACTCCGCATTCTGTAGAAGGCGGCTATTGATCTAGATTCGACGAGTGCTGCGGGATCGCTGGACAGTTTTATAGGGCAAATGGCCGAACACTTGCGAATTCAGTTATAGCTCATCATCTTTCGGGTTGTCGACCGTATCATTGGCGCGGGGACGGCTACGGAAGGAAAATACTATGTCGCTGATACCCGGCGCCGGTGCCATCGGGCGCGGTTTCAACATTCTCGGTACGTACAGCACTCGTTCGCTGATGCCACAAATAGTCAATCTTGGTAGTGACAGCGGGAGCTGGGAATATCCGCCCAGTGGGATCACCTACGCGGTGCCGGAGAACGCTACGCCGGTGGAGTACACCAACACCACCGGATCGTCATATGTATACAATACGATCGATCAGTTCCAGTCTCATTTCTCCCAGAAGGCCGGCGTACAAACGTCTTATGGGGCGTTCAGCGCGCAGTTCGATGTGGCCTACAGTCAAACCATTAATACCGACCAGTCATATTATTATTGTATTTACGAATCCGATTTCACCGCTTGGGAACTCAATCTCAATCACACCTCGCAGCAGTGGCTGACTCCCGATTTCCGCGACGATCCGGATGTGCGCAACCTGCCGAACACCTTCACGCCGCAGAATCAAGAGCAATTCTTCGCCATGTTCCGCAAGTGGGGAACACATTTCGTGGGGCAGGTGGTGGTCGGCGGCAGCCTGGACTACTACGAGGCCGTCCAGACGATGTACTCCTCCAACCAGACACAGGTCAGCGTCAACGTACAGCTGGAGTACAAGGCCGTCTTCACCTCCACCAAGGCCGAATCACAAACGGAGTGGGAGGAACTCGGCAAGTCGTGGGCCGACAGCCGCCTGGTCACCGTGAACGCCACCGGCGGGGACAACTCCGTACTCAATGCGCTCAACCCCGGCTACGGCGATTCGGATGTCGGAATATTCGATCAGTGGTCCTCGGCTGTGATGAAGAACCCGTCGGTGATCGAGTTCTCCCTGCGACCGCTCAATGTGCTCTTCTCCGGAGACCAGGCCGCAGCGGTCGCGGCGGCGCTGGAGGCGTATACGAACGGTGCGATACTGTCCTATGCCGCAACCGATTACACCCCGGGCGGTGCACCCGGCGGCGGCAATGTGAGCACCACGTGGGGCATCATCGCCAATGGCAATGTCGCGATAGCGATCCCGGCGGTGGAACCCCCGCCACCGACCGTCGTCGGTCCCGGACAAGCGGCCCCGGTCGGCGGATACCAGCTGGCGCTGTACGACCCGCTCACCTTCGAGCAGCTCATGGTGCATCTGTATTACCAGACGTACCTGCCGAATACGCTGACCCCGGATCCATCGATCTACAAAGCCATGATGGCCGATCTGAATGCGGTCAACCGCAGCGGATACGTGGCAGCGGTGAGCGGCTTCGGCATCGACCTGCTGAACTACCCCTCACAGGATTTCCAGCACTGGTTGCTGAGTATCGGCGCCACCATGCAGGGGTGGAAGAAGTTCATCGGCTACAACAACAAGGGCGGCTCGGCCTGTTACATCGTACTGGGCCGGCAGGGCGCGGCGCCGGGATTCGCGCTGGAAATCCTGCAGGCCGTCTATTCACCCAATAGCTGGCTGGAGGAACCGTATTACTTCAATATGGACGCCTCCGCCGTCGGCCTGACCTACGGCCGCACCGCGAGCACCGGCTCGAAGTCCCATGCCCTCGGCTCGCTGGCACAACCGATCGAGCCCGCGAAACCGCCGAAACACCAGGAGCAGCACCCGCACCGCCGCGACTAGCGACGATCCGGCCGCACCCCGGCAGCTCCGCCGGGGTGCGGCCGGGCTCGCGCCGCGGGGATGCTGCCAATAGGCTGGCGCGGTGATTCCCGGGCGGACAGTGGTCGACGGGCGCTTCGAATTGCTCGAACCGCTCGGCAGTGGCGGTATGGGTACGGTCTGGCGGGCCTACGACCTCGCCCTGCATCGTGAAGTAGCACTCAAAGAGGTGCGCGCGGCCGATCCGGACCGCGCGAGTTCACCCGGTGTGCAACGGGAGCGCGTATTGCGCGAAGCCCGCGCCCTGGCCCGCATCGGGCACCCGAATGTGGTTGCCATCCACCACATTGTGGATTCCCCCGCCGAAGAGCATCCGTGGATCGTCATGGAGCTGGTGCGCGGCCGCACCCTCTCCGAGCAGATCGATATGGGTCCGATGCCGCCCGCCCAGGCCGCGTTCATCGGCCGCGGCATTCTCGCGGCCCTGCGCGCCGCACACGCCGTCGGCGTCCTGCACCGCGATATCAAACCCGCCAATGTGCTGCTGCGCGAGGACGGTTCACCGGTGCTGACCGATTTCGGTATCGCCGCGATCAACGGCATGGAAGGGCTGACCTCCACCGGAAGCGTGGTCGGCTCCCTCGATTACGTGGCGCCGGAACGACTGGGCGGTCAGGAGGGTCACCCCGCGTCCGATCTGTGGTCACTGGGTCTGGTGCTGTACGTCGCGGTGGAGGGCTATCACCCGATGCGCCGCGATACCTCCGTCGGCACGCTCGCCGCCGTGCTGCGCGGTGAGGTCCCCGCGCCCCGGCGCGCAGGGCCGCTGACCGCGGCGCTGCAGGCCATACTGGTCCCCGATCCTGGCCACCGGCCCACCGCCGAACAGGTGGATTGGCTACTCGCCCAGGCGCTCTCCGCGCCGAGCTCACCGTCCACGCCATTCGTACCGACAGCGCCGCCCCTGTCGTACGGCCCGGCGGCAACGTCCGCACCGTTCGCGCCGACGGTGACCTCCGCACCGTTCCCACAGACAGGTCCCTCCGCACAGTTCCCGCCGACGGGTCCCTCCGCACCGTTCAACCACACAGCGCATGTTCGCTCGAACGAAGCTCCGCCCACTCGGCAGCGACGGTGGATCGCGACCGGAACCGCGGCAACCGCTGCCATCGCCGTCATTGTTGTTGTTGCCGTACTTCTTCAGCCAGACAAGAGCACTAATCAGGCCAACCCCGGCCAACCTCCTGGCACTGCGGCGCATCCGGCCACCTCACTACCGGCCATCCCCGGAAATGCCTCCACCACCCCTGCCGCGGCGGCCACCACGGATGTGCTCACCCCGGCTGGGGTCCGCCAGGCGATCTCCGCGCTCGAACAGCTCACCGGCGGACAGCAATTCATCGAGACGACCTTCTATCCGGAATTCGTCAACACCGGCGCACCGGTCAAGGATCGCCCGACCGTGTACGACCAATTCACCTTCCGCGACGGAGTCGCCACCCGCACCGGCGCCGGCGGCCAACTGTCGGGTATACCGACCGTGGCGCTGAGCTCGATCGACTGGGATATCCTGCCCACCCTGCTGAGCACCGCGCAGAACAAACTCGGTGTCGCCAATCCCACCAGCCGCTACATAATCGTCGACCCCGCTTGGACTTTCAACGACCACAAGCCGACGCTGCTGGTGTACTTCTCCGACGAGTACAACGGCGGCGGCTACCTCGCCGCCGACGTCGACGGCACGGTCGTCAGTGTCCACAACAGCAAATAGTGGACCGAGCTACCGCGCTTCACCGAGCACGAGGTGCACGAAGGTGCCCGAAAGTCCGTACGTGCTCACACCGGCATACGCCGGGCCCGCATAGGGCCAGGCGATACCGGTCTGCACCGGCGCGATCCCCAGTCCGGACCAGTCCACCGCCGAGGTCGGTTGCTCGCAGTGCAGAGTGGCCGGGATATGCCGATGTTGCAGCGCGAGAGCGGCTTTCATCAATCCTGCCAGCCCGCCTGCCGCCTCGGGATGGCCGATATTGGATTTGATGGATCCGACGAGGCAGGGCTCCCCGACCGGGCGGTGCCGCCCCACGGCCGCGCCGATGGCCTGCAGCTCGAGATGGTCGCCGGCCGGTGCCGCATTACCGTGGGCTTCGAGGTACCCGATTTGCTGTGGCGCGAGACCGGCTGTGGCGCAGGCACGCTCGATGACCTGCAGATAACCGTCGATCGACGGCGCGATGACCGCCTTGGCCGTACGTCCCTTGCTGGCCTGAGCGCTGCCGTGGATGACGGCATGAATGCGGTCACCATCGCGGCGCGCCTGCTCGAGCATCTTGAGCACGACGACCCCGGCGCCATCGCTGCGAACGAACCCGTCGGCATCCTCGCTGCCGAAACGGCAACGGCCGGAAGGTGAGAGCATTCCGGCGGCGGCATACCCGCCGGTGTGGTCGGTCCCCCGCACGAGGCTGACACCGCCCGCGATCGCGGTCTCGCATTCCCCGGTACGCAGCGCCTGGCAGGCCAGATGCACCGCCAGCGTCCCGGACGAACCTTCCGCATCGACGGTGGCGCACGGGCCACGCAGATCCCAGGCATAGCTCAACCGGCCCGAAGCCATACTGCGCGCCGCCGCTCCGGCGATCGCGTACATATCGACGGGCCGGTCGCCGGAGCGGGTGTCCCAGTGCTCCGCGGTGCTCTGCCCCATGAAGACCCCGATCGCCGTACCCGCCAACTCGTCCTCATCGAGCCCGGCATCGCGCAGCGCATCGCGGGCCGTCACCATCAGCACCCGGTGCTGCGGATCCAGCTCGGCGTTCTCACGATCGGTGATATGGAAATCCTCGGGGCGGAAATCGGTTGTGCAGTCCGGGAATTCACCCTCGGCCACCGCGTCCCGACCGGCGTACAGCAGTCGCCACAGCTGCCCGTGGTCGGCGGCGCCCGGAAAACGGCACCCCATACCCACGATTGCGATCGGCTCGTTCGAGCTCATCGGATCCTTTCCCTGAAGCCCCAGCGTGGAGTGATGCCGTTCACAAGATCGTGAGTACCATAGCCGCGATCGATCAATCGTTGTGCACCTGATGGCGGTAGGAGCTCGGTCATCGCCGCCTGGCGGTGCTCGATCCGGAACACGGCCGCCAGCCCATGGTCACCCTCGCCGACCGCGCCACCCGCGCGGCACTCGATTTCGCCCTCAACTTCGATCTGCGGCTACGACAGCTCATCGCAGGTCGGCGGCACTGAGTCGGTGCGAATCCCCGCCCTGGGCACCGGCTTTCGGCGCTGCGAAAGACGTCAGCCGACCCGATGGCGATCGAGGACGAGCGCGTGCAGATCAGCCGGGGTCAGTCCGACCAGGGAATCTCGGAAGGTACGGCCGGGCGCGGTGGGGACGGCGATCTCACAGGGGATGACCAGGACCGTGCAGCCGGCGGCTTCGGCCGCCAGCGCACCGGTCGGCGAATCCTCGATGGCCACAGTGTGTTCCGGCGCGACCCCGAGCAGTTCGGCCGCGCGCAGGTAGACATCGGGTGCGGGTTTGCCCTGCGGCACCTCGTCCGCGCAGACCGTGGCGTGGAAGAAGCCGCGGCCGAGGGTGTCCAGACCGTATTCGGTGAGGGAACGCTTGGTATTGGTGACCAGCGCCATCGGAATCCCGGCCGCCTTCAGGGTAGCGAGCGCATCCGCCGCGCCCGGCCGCCACGGAACCGGATCCTGGAACAGCTCGATCACGCGCCGCTCGATCCATTCGCCGGCTTCGGCGACAGCGGCAGGGGTGGGATCGAGCCCCAACCCGGTGAACATGATGCGCATGGCATTCGGCCCCGAGGCGCCGATGAGCGCATGCCGCATCGCATCGTCCATCTCGTGGCCGAGCTCTGCCGCCAGCTCCCGGACCGCTATATCCCAGAGCTTCTCCGAGTCCAGCAGGGTTCCGTCCATATCCCACAACACCGCGTCCAACCGCGTCACCGGAACACCGCTCCTCTTCTCACATCCACTTCGAGCGCGCACCACACGTGACGCGGTGTTCAGCGTATCGGGTCGGCCTCAGGTCCCAGACGCCGCGATCACCAGTCCACCGCCGGACGAATCGACCTGGACCCACCGGCTTTCACTGGTGACCTGGCCATTACGCAGGGTGTACGTCAGATTGACCACCGCGCGATTCTCACCGGTGGCCGTCACACCACCGACGCTCACCGACGAAATACCGGCCCAGAACTGCGAGTACGCGTTGAACCCTCCGGTCGAGGCCTGATAGCCGGGCGACAGCTTGGACCAGGCAGCGCTCACATTGCCGGGCAGCATCCCGTAGTAGCCCTGAACAAACGAGGTCACCGACGACGCCGACGGCACCGCGGCCGCGGCCGGAGGCGGATTGGTCGGCGGCACCGCGGTCGTCGCAGGAGGTGCGGTGGTGGTACTCGGCCGCGCCGAGAGAGTGGTGCTGGGCGCGGGGGTCGTCGTGGGCGCGTGCGTAGCCGACCCGGCCTGCCCGCTGCCGTGGGTGGGCGCGACATTGCCGCCCGCATCGCCGCCGCCCGGGGCGGTGGCTCCGCCCGATGCGCTGGCGGTCGTCGGATTCACCGGCTCCACGGCGGTGCTGGTCCCATTGGCGACCGGACTGTTCTCCCCGGTATTGCGGCTGACCGCCATCGTCACCAGAACAGCGATCACCACCGCCGCCACCAGCCCCAGCGCAACCAGCGCGATCTGACGCCGATTACCGTCTTGCCCAGCGAGTTTGGCGGCAAAGGTGCCCGCCGGCGGCACCGGCGTCCCGGGCGCGGTGGCACGCGCCGAGGGCTTGTCCTTGGTCATATCGATGTGCACGGTCTCGTCACCGGCATTGGCCGTCGACACCTTGCCACTGCCGGTGGCCATCACCGTGGTCACCGCCGTACTGTCCACCACCGCGGTATTCGTCGCCGCGGGCAGCACCTTGGTAGGTGCGATCAGCGCGGTCGCCCGGCCATCGGCCACGGCCTGCAGTCGATCGGTCGCCTGCTCCATGGTCGGCCGGTCCCCCGGTTCCGCGGCCAGCAAATCCATGAGCACCGGTCCGAGCGCGCCGGCATTCCGCGGTTCGGGCACCTGCGCCCGCACGACGGAGTGCAGCAGCGCGAGCGGATTGTCGCCCTCACCGAACGGCGGCATACCTTCCACCGCCGCGTACAGCGTTGAGCCCAAAGCGAATACGTCCGACGGCGGTTCCGGATTCTCGCCGCGCGCCACCTCCGGCGCGAGGTAGGCGGGTGTACCCGCGAGGAATCCGGTGGAGGTCACCGTGACATCACCGATCGCACGCGAAATGCCGAAGTCGGTGATCTTCACCGTTCCGTCTTCGGCGACAAGGATATTGGCGGGCTTCACATCCCGGTGCACGATCCCGGCCTTGTGCGCGGCGGCCATCGCCGCCGCCACCTTGGCCCCGATCCGCGCGACCTCGGTAGGCGGGAGAATTCCCTTCTCCCGCATGAGCGCCGCCAGACTGACGGCGTCCACGAATTCCATGACCAGCCAGGGCTGCCCGTCCTCCTCCGCCACGTCGAAAACGGTGACGGCATTGGGATGGTGCAGCCGCGCCGCGATGCGCCCCTCCCGCATTGCGCGCATCTTGGCCTCGATCGCCTGGGACCGAGTCAACCCCGGTCCCAGCAACAACTGCTTGACGGCCACTGTCCGACGCAGCCGGACATCGGTCGCGCGCCACACGACCCCCATCGCACCGGTGCCGATCGGATCCGTTAGTCGGTACCGTCCCGCAATCAACCGGTCTGAAGTCATGTGGTTGTGCCCCTCCTGCTGGCTTTCGCGCCGAGCCACCCTGCAACGCTGCGCGACAAGCCCGAACCTCTACAAATCTTAGGCGTTGAAGTACTTCGCCTCCGGGTGCAGAAGTACGAACGCGTCCGTCGACTGCTCCGGATGCAGCTGCAGCTCCTCCGACAGCATCACTCCGATCCGGCCCGCGTCCAGCATGTCAACAAGTTTCGCGCGATCCTCCAGGTCGGGGCAGGCCCCGTATCCGAATGAGTACCGTGCGCCACGGTATCCGAGTTTGAAGTATTCCTGCACATCGGAAGGATCCTGTTCCGCGACGGAATGTCCTTCCACCACAAGCTCTTCCCGGATACGGCGGTGCCAGAACTCGGCGAGCGCCTCGGTGAGCTGCACGCCGATGCCGTGCACCTCGAGGTAGTCACGGTAATTGTCCTGCGCGAACAGCTCATTGGCGAAGTCGGCGATGGGCTGACCCATGGTGACCAGCTGGAACGGCAGCACATCCACCTGACCGCGCGCTGCCGCGAGTTCGCGGGAGCGAATGAAGTCGGCGATGTTCAGGAACCGGTCGCGCTGCTGGCGCGGGAATGTGAACCGATACCGTTCCGCTGCATCGGGTTTCGGCTCGGTGAGAACAATCACATCATCGCCCTCGGACACCGCCGGGAAGTAGCCGTACACCACCGCGGCATGCTGGAGCACACCCTCGGCAATGAGCCGGTCCAGCCAGTATCGCAGGCGCGGACGCCCTTCGGTCTCCACCAGATCCTCGTACGACGGCCCGTCGCCGGCCCGCTGTCCCTTCAGGCCCCACTGACCGAGGAACAGGGCTCGCTCGTCGAGCAGCCCGGAGTACTCGCTCACCGACAGCCCCTTGATGACGCGGGTGCCCCAGAACGGCGGCGTCGGCACCGGCAGATCCGCGGCCACATCCGAGCGCTCGGGCACCACGATCGGCGCCTCTTTGGCCTTGCGCTCCTCGGCGATTCGCTTGGACCGCTCGTGCCGGGCCTTGCGCTCGGCGGCCTTCTCCCGTTCGGCGATCGCCTGCGGGCTGTTGGGATCGATAGCGCCGCCACGCTTGCGGGTCATGATCTCGTCCATGAGATTGAGGCCCTCGAAGGCATCGCGCGCGTAGTGCACATCGCCCTCGTAGACCTCGGTGAGATCGTTCTCCACATAGGAGCGAGTCAGCGCCGCGCCGCCGAGCAGCACCGGGAACTGCTGCGCAACTCCCTTGGCATTGAGCTCGGCCAGGTTCTCCTTCATGACCACGGTGGATTTCACCAGCAGCCCGGACATGCCGATGACATCGGCCTTCTTGTCCACCGCGGCATCCAGGATCGCCGAAATCGGCTGCTTGATACCGATATTCACGACCTCGTAGCCATTGTTGGACAGGATGATGTCCACCAGGTTCTTGCCGATATCGTGCACGTCACCCTTGACGGTGGCCAGCACGATGCGGCCCTTGCCGGCATCGTCGGTGGACTCCATATGCGGTTCCAGATGCGCCACAGCGATTTTCATCACCTCGGCGGACTGCAGCACGAACGGCAGCTGCATCTGCCCGGATCCGAACAGCTCACCGACGGTCTTCATACCCGACAGCAGGGTGTCGTTGATGATCTGCAGCGGCGGGACCTGCTGCATGGCCTCGTCGAGGTCGGCTTCCAGACCATTGCGCTCGCCGTCCACAATCCGGCGCGCGAGGCGTTCGAACAGCGGCAGCAAGGCCATTTCCTCCGCGCGTGAGGCCTTGGACGAGGCCGCCGAGACACCCTCGAACATGGCCATCAGTTCCTGCAGCGGGTCGTAATCCTCGCGGCGGCGGTCGTAGATCAGGTCCAGGGCGATCTCGCGCTGGTTCTCCGGAATACGCGCCATGGGCAGGATCTTCGACGCGTGCACGATCGCCGAATCCAATCCGGCCTGTACACATTCGTGCATGAACACCGAATTGAGCACCTGCCGCGCGGCCGGGTTCAGGCCGAAGGAGATATTCGAAAGACCCAGTGTGGTCTGCACATTCGGATGCCGCTGCTTGAGCAGGCGGATGGCTTCGATGGTTTCCTGACCGTCCTTGCGGGACTCCTCCTGACCGGTGCCCAGGGTGAAGGTCAGCGTGTCGACAATGATGTCGGATTCGGCCAGCCCCCAGTTCTCGGTGATATCGGCAATGAGGCGCTCGGCAATGGCGACCTTGGTCTCGGCGGTACGCGCCTGACCGGTTTCGTCGATGGTCAAAGCCACCACGGCCGCACCGTGTTCGGCGACCAGCGCCATGGTCTGCTGGAACCGCGATTCGGGCCCGGCGCCGTCCTCGTAGTTGACCGAGTTGACCGCGCAGCGGCCACCGAGCTGCTCCAGCCCGGCCCGCAGCACCGGAAGTTCGGTGGAGTCCAACATGATCGGCAGCGTCGACGCGGTCGACAGCCGCGCGGCGAGCTCGTTCATATCGACCGCGCCGTCCCGGCCCACGTAGTCCACGCACAGATCCAGCATGTGCGCGCCGTCACGGATCTGATCCTTGGCGATGTCCAGGCACTTCTGCCAGTCCTCGGCCAGCATGGCATCACGGAAGGCCTTGGAGCCGTTGGCATTCGTGCGCTCACCGATCATCATCACGGACGCGTCCTGCTCGAACGGCACTGCGCTGTAGATGGAGGAGACGGCGGGCTCGTGCGCCGGCGTGCGCACCCCGGGGGTGACCTCGCGCACCGCAGCGCGCACCTGCCGAATGTGCTCGGGGGTGGTACCGCAGCAGCCGCCGACCAGCGCCAGCCCGAACTCGGACACGAAGCCGCTCAAGGCGATTGCGAGATCCTCCGGCGACAGCGGGTACTCCGCACCCTTGGCGCCCAGCACCGGCAGACCGGCATTCGGCATCACCGACACCGGCAGCTGCGCATGCTTGGACAGATGGCGCAGATGCTCGCTCATCTCGTCCGGGCCGGTGGCGCAGTTCAATCCGATCATGTCGATGCCGAGGTTCTCCAGCGCGGTGAGCGCCGCGCCGATCTCGGAACCGACCAGCATGGTGCCGGTGGTCTCCATGGTCACGTGCGTAATGATCGGAATCTTGCGGCCCGCGCGCGCCATGGCGTGGTGACTGCCGACGATCGCCGACTTCACCTGCAGCAGGTCCTGGCAGGTCTCGATGAGAATGGCGTCCGCGCCACCGTCGAGCATGCCGAGGGCGGCCTCGGCATAGGCATCGCGCAGTGTGGCGTACGGCGCATGCCCGAGGGTCGGCAACTTGGTGCCCGGACCCATGGAACCGAGCACGTACCGGGGAGTCCCGTCCTCGGTCGGTCCCATTTCGTCGGCGACCTCACGGGCGAGGCGGGTGCCGCGCTCGGACAGATCACGAATGCGATCGGAGATGTCGTAGTCGGCGAGGTTGGGCAGATTGCAACCGAAGGTATTGGTCTCGACGGCGTCCGCGCCGGCCTCGTAATACGCGCGGTGAATGCTTTTCAGCACGTCAGGGCGTGTTTCATTGAGGATTTCATTGCAACCCTCGAGGCCACGGAAGTCGTCCAAAGTCAGATCCGCGGCCTGCAACATGGTGCCCATCGCACCGTCGCCGATGACGACACGCCGACTGAGCGTGTCGAGTAGGGTGGTGTCGAACTCGGCGCGGGGGGACACAGACATGTACTCAAGAGTAGTGGGAGGCACGGACAATCCGAGCCTCGGTGTGGTGTGCCGCTCTCTGTCGGTCCCGGGGTCGACCCGCCAACCTGCGCGGTTGCGCGTCGCTGGCGCGTCTGACGAGCTCACCCCCTAAGCTGACCGGGTGAACGCCAGTGAACCCCCGGTGCCACCCGATTCGGACCTGCCTACGCTGCGGGATCCGATCCTCGTGGCCGCCTTCGAAGGCTGGAACGACGCGGCCGACGCGGCAAGTGGGGCAGTCGAGCACCTGGAACTGATCTGGGACGCGCAGCCGCTCGCCGAGCTGGACTCCGAGGATTATTACGATTACCAGGTGAACCGGCCGACGGTACGCCAGGTCGACGGCGTGACCCGCGAAATTCACTGGCCGTCCACCATGCTCTCGGTGTGCTCGCCCCCCGGCAGCGAACGGGATGTGGTGCTGCTGCGCGGGGTCGAACCGAATATGCGGTGGCGCAGTTTCTGCAATGACCTGCTCGAATTCGTGGAGCAGCTGGATGTGACAACCGTGGTGATCCTCGGCGCGCTGCTGGCCGATACTCCGCACACCCGGCCCGTTCCCGTCACCGGCACCGCCTATAACAAGGAAGCCGCCGAGCGCTTCAATCTCGAACAGACCCGCTACGAGGGACCGACCGGTATCACCGGAGTGCTGCAGGATGCCTGCGTGCGCGCAGGTGTGCCGGCCATCTCCTTCTGGGCCGCGGTGCCGCACTACGTCTCCCAGCCGCCGAATCCCAAGGCGGTCATCGCGCTGCTGCACCGGGTCGAGGATGTCCTCGATGTCGAGGTACCGCTCGGTGGTCTGCCCGAGCAGGCCGAGGAGTGGGAGGGCACGGTCAACGAAATGACCACCGGCGATGAGGAAATCGCCGAATACGTGCGCTCACTCGAGGAACGCGGCGATGCCGAAGTAGACCTCAACGAGGCCATGGCCAAGATCGACGGCGATGCCATCGCGGCCGAATTCGAGAAGTATCTGCGCCGGCGTGGGCGCGGCGGCTTCGGCCTCTGAGCGATTACGCGCACTTCGGTCATTCCGGCATGCTTTTGGCCGGGATCCATAGCCGCGCGCTGGATCTCAGCCAAAAGCGCGCCGGAATGACGGGGTGGTTCCGCGCAGCTCATGACTGAGTCGGATCTGTTTGTATACGCCGATCGGCGTGAATTCCTGGCTGCCGCCTCAGTGGTCCACGGCCCACACCTGAGCTGCTGCCTCATGTGCCAGTTTCGCGATGAGGATATCTCGCGGAATCGTCTGGCCGGCAAGATGATCGAGTGACGGCACCACCACATGGTGAGCATCGGCACGCTTGAGTTCGGCGGTCAGCTCCGCAAACGCGGTGCCGTCGCCGGGGGTCGATTCATGGAACGTGGCGGCGAAACAGAATCCTGCCGATTGGGCGAGGCTGGTCATTGCGCTCTCCAGCTCTTCGCTACACCCATCAGCCAGATCGTCACGCACGTACCCATAGATCAACGCTTCCACCCGAACCTCCGTTGGATTGGGGATCGCTGTCCTGTCGTGTGCCCATGTAAAGCATGGCGTTCTCTTGGATGCAATTGCAGATGTCAACCCACTGACATCCACGTGCCCTATCCGGGTCCATCGGGCGGTAACTGGTGAGATACTACAGAGCGTGTCCGCTGGCGACGATCGACCTGTCTGGGCTGTCCGAATGCGCGCCGAACGTGATGCTCGGGGGTGGTCTCAAGCCGACGCCGTGCGCGCCATGCGGGGTAAGTCGAGCCACAATCTGCCAACTGACAGCACACTTTTGCGCAACTGGCGGCGCTGGGAATCCGGGGAGTCCCGGCCCGATGATTTCTACGCGCCCATTATCGCGGCCGCCTTCGATACGGTGACCGCCGCTTTCTTCCCGAAGGCCCGGCCCAATCGCGATGACGAGCTGCTCTCGGCAACCGGGATGGACACGCTCGAGTTCATTGGGCGCCTTCGCATGTCCGATGTGTCCTCTGCGACTTTGGATGCCATCCACATCACCGCGGACCGGCTGTGCTCGGAGTACCCGTGCGCCGATCCGCACGAGCTACATTCCGAGGGCACCGCGTGGTTGCGGCGCATTACCTCCCTACTGGACGGTCGGCTTACGCTCGCGCAGCATCGCGAAGTTCTGGTGCTGGCCGGCTGGGTGGCTCTACTGGTCGGTTGCGTTGACTACGACCTGGGTTGGCGCACCGCCGCGGAAGCCACTCGCAGAGCCGCACTCTCGCTCGGCCAGGAGGCCGAGCACGCCGAAATCATCGGCTGGGGAGCCGAAATGGCCGCGTGGTTCGCCTCGACCCAGGCCAACTATCGCGGCGCCATCGAAACGGCCGAGGCCGCGCACGCCACCACCGAGCACCTCGGTGTGGGTGTGCAACTGGCCGCCCAGCGGGCCAAGGCCTGGGCGCGACTGGGCGATCGGCGTGAGATGGAAGCCGCACTCGCCCAGGGTCGTTCGATCCTGGACCGGCTCGACCATCCCGCCAATCTGGACAATCACTTCGTGGTCGATCCGCAGAAGTTCGACTTCTACGCCATGGACTGCTGCCGGGTCGCCGGTGACGACCGCCTCGCCGAAAGCTATGCCCGCCAGGTGATTCTGACCTCCACCCGCCCCGACGGCTCCATTCGCAAACCCATGCGGGTGGCCGAGGCGCACCTGACCCTCGCGGTCGTCGCGGTGCACGACCGCAATCTGGAGCTCGCCCTGGACGAGGGCATGCGGGCCTTCACCGGCAAGCGCCGCTCACTGCCCTCGCTCATGTGGATTGCCGGGGAGACCGCCCGCGAAATGATCCAGCACTTCCCGAGCGACCCGCGTACGCGCACCTATCTGGATCAGCTGCGCGCACTCGCGGCAGGTTGAGTCCTTCGCCTGCGGCAAGCCCGGACCATTCCGGTTACGCTCCAGCCCATGGACTTCAGTCTGTGGACCTGCGCTACCCGCGGGCACGAGACCTATGCCCCCGACGAGCCCGAGCTCGCCGCGCGCCTGCACATCGCCACCCCGGCCGGCGAATCCTGGCGCTGCCTGCGCTGCGGAGACTTCGTGCCCGGCGAACCGCGCCGCCACGGCCCCGCCGACAATGCCCCGGAGGTACCCCGGGGCCGGCTGCTGCGCGACCGCGTCATCATGCGGCTACTCGCCCTCGAGCGCATCTTCCGCGCCCTGGTGCTGCTGCTCGTCGGTGCGGGGGTGCTCAAGCTCCGCGGTTCCCAGGAACACTGGCGCACCAAATGGGGCGAGGAGCTGCCCTTGATTCGGCAGCTGGCCGACCAAATCGGCTGGGACCCCGACCATTCCAAGATCGTGCACTGGGTCGACAAAGCCTTCACCCTGTCCCCCTCCACCCTGATCTGGGTGGCCGTGGCGCTGTTCGCCTACGCCGCAATACAACTCATCGAGGCGGTCGGGCTCTGGCTGGTCAAGCGCTGGGGCGAATACTTCGCCGTCATCGCGACCAGCATCTTCCTGCCCCTGGAAATCTACGAACTCACCGAGAAGATCACCTTCCTGCGCGCCTCCGCCCTGCTGATCAACCTGGCCGCCGTCATCTGGCTGCTCTGGAGCAAGAGCCTGTTCGGCCTCAATGGCGGCTCCCGCGCCTACTACGCCGAACACCACACGGAAAGCCTTCTCACCGTGGAACGTTCGGCCGTGGCAGCCAAGGCGGAGCGCGCCGCCGCCGCAGGCTGAGGCAGATTCGCGGGACGGCTGCGGCCGGCGCGCGTATCGCGGTCACCGCGGCGGTTACGGAAAACGCCGTCTTTTCGGAGCTCGATGCCATTGGTTCGACTTGTTTCGCCAGGTCTGTGCCTAGCAGGATGGCGGGCGGTCGATGGTGCGGAGGAATGATGGCGGACTGGGAATCCGATCGGGATCGGGTGGTGACGGTGGCCGGGCTGATCGCGCCCGAGGCGCCGGGCATTGCGGTGGCGGTCCGCGAAGCGGCCGATCGCGATCATGCGGACCGGGACGAGGACCACGATTGCAAGTGGCACCTCGCCCAGGCCCAGGCCGAGTTGGTGGGCGGGGTCGGGGACGCGGGTCTGCTGGGCTGGTTCTACTACCAGGACGACTACAAAGACGTCCGCGAAGTACTGCGGGCGGTGCCGACCTTCCCGCAGGACCTCTCCTGGGACTGGTACGAACCGTTCCTGGCCGAGCGGGCCCCGTACGAGCACGACACGTTCGGCGCCATCGAACGGTTCCTGGAACTGATCGGCGAGCGGTGTTTCGAGATCGGGACGACCGTGGCCGCCCTGGAGAACGTCACCGACAACTACGCTCTGGTCTTCGTGCCCGCCGACCGCGCCGAAGCCCTCACCGCACTCGGATCGGACGTGGTCCGGGTGGTCCGCCTCGGCTGCTGGACCGGCCTGCACAGCGACCCGCAACCACATTGATCGCACAGCGCGCGTCGGCGTCGCACAACCCTTGCCAGAGCTGTTCGGTGGGGACATGCGCTGTTCGGTCTGACAATTCCCCGGTCTTGCCCGGACACCGGTCGGCTTCCCACATTGGCACGCGGAGTGCGGCGACGCGCTTCCTCTGCTTCCAGAATGCTGGCGCGTGCGCGCTACCCTCTTGCGGTGACCGAGTCCGCTGACGGATTGCTGACCGACCCAGGAGGGGCCGGGGTCGAGGAGTTTCCGCATGCCGAGCGGCTGCGGTTGTTCTCCTTCGCCACGGCCGAGAAGCGGGGCGACTACCTGTGGGTATTGCGCGCGTTCGATATGGCGCGCGGGGCCTATGTGGTGCTGCTGCACGCCTCCGATGTTGTCGAGACGCTCGCTCGTTGCCCGGGTGGTCCGGCGCTGACGCCCACCGAGGTGGGGCCGCTGCTCGAGCAACTGCATCAGTGGGGTGTGCTGGAGCGCAGTTACGACGGGACCAGGGCCGCGACTCTGGCCGAGTACCGCAATCGGCATTTCGTGTATCAGTTCTCGCAGGCCGGTTTTCAGGCATATCGGGCAGTGTCGGAGGTGCTGGAGGCGCGGCTGGACGAGGCGTCGCTGTCACGACTGGTCTTGCCGGAGCTGCTCGCCGATCTGCACACCCTCGCCGAGGCGAACAAGAGTGGGGATGCGCCCCGGGTGTACCGAGTGCTCAATCGCCTGGATCGGGCATTGTCCGATCTGGCGGATCGAGCGGCCCACTTCTATCTGACGCTCGGCGATCTGGTGCGCACCACCGAGGCGACGCCCGAGGCGTTCCTGGCGCACAAGGACGCGCTGCTCGCGCATATGCGGGAGTTCTCCATGGACCTCGCGCGGTTCGCGCCGCGCCTCGCCGCCGCGATTCGTGAGGTCGAGGAGACCGGGGTCGACGATCTCATCGAGCGCGCGGCCCGCTGCGATGAGCGGGTACTGCTCAATACCGCTGAGCGCGAAGCCGATTGGCGGGCGCGCTGGCAGGGTCTGCGGTCCTGGTTCGTCGGCGACGGCAGCGAAGGCGGCCTCACCGAATGCGAGCGCCTGCGCGAGGCGACCATGAGCGCCATCGCGGCGGTGCTGTCGCTGCTGCGCCGGGTGACCGAGACGCGCAAGGGCGGCGTCAGCCGGGAATCGGCGCTACGGCATCTGGCCGGCTGGTTCACGGCCACGCCCACCGGCGATGCCGCGCATGCGCTTTACGATGCCGTCTTCGGTTTGGGACGACCGCGCCATCTCGCCATGCATCATCCCGATGCCGATGTCATTCCGGCCATTCGATCCTGGTGGGACGCACCGCCGCTGGAGATCGCCCGCACACTCGCCGAAACTGGTCGCCCGCCGACGCCGGGCGCTCCGGCGCGGCTGCAGCGCAATGACGCCGGGATCCGCCGCCTGCGTGAGGCCCAGCTGGATTCGCAGCGCGCCCGCGCCGCGGCAGCGCGCTCCCTGGCCAGCGCCGATGTGCACGAGCGCGAACTCGACGAACGCGAGACCGAGGTCCTGCTGCGCCTGATCGACGCCGCCTCCACCGCGTGGGTGCCGATGAGCGGACGCGTTTCTGGCACAACGGGTTCCGACAGCGGTGTCACCCTCACCGTGTCGGAGTGCGAAGGCTCCACCGCCGTGCGCACCGCGCGCGGGCTCCTGCACCTCAATAACCGCCGCCTCCAAGTCCGCGAAACTGTCTCCACGCGTACGACCAAGACGGCGGGGCGGCCCGCCCGCACATCGGACACCGCCGCTGGGCGCAAATCCGCATCTCACGCCACACCCGAGCACGGTACCGACGGCGGGACGGTGGCCGACTGATGCACGCACGCACCATCGACTCCCTCGCGCTGGACAGCTACCAGCGCGCTGCCCGGATCGTGCTGGCCAATCACCTCATCACGCGCAACTATCCGGATCGGATTGCGCTGCCGCTGATTCGGCGCTGGGCGACCGAACTGCGGGAGGATATGGCCGAACTGTTCGGTTACCGCCTCGAGGTCACCGAGACCACGGCGCGACTGTTCCCGGTGCTCGATCAGCTGGATCCGGGACGGCCCGCGCGGACGACCGCAGACCGGCTCTTCGATCGCCGCCGCTACGCGTACCTGTCCCTGGCGCTGGCCGCGCTGGGACGGGCGGGCGATCAGATCACCTTGTCGGAGTTGGCCGATCAGGTCGCCTCGTACACCGAACGGGTGGACGGCCTGGACCTGGCGTCGGACCGAGCGGCGGACCGTGACGCGTTCGTGGACGCGGTGGGCTGGCTGGCCGCACGCGGCGCGGTCACCCTCGCCGACGGTGATGCGGGCGGCTGGGCGAGCGATCCCGAAGCGGGCGAGGCACTTTACGATATTGACCGCTCGGTGGTGTTCGCACTGTTCCGGCCGCCGCGTGCCCTGCAACATCTGCAGAGTGTCGGCGGACTGCTCGGCGAAGAGGCCGGTGGCGGCGATACCCGCTCTCCCGCAATCGCTCTGGCCTCCCGGTCGGTGCGGCGCGCACTGGTCGAGCAGCCGGTCGTCTACCTCGATGATCTGGCCGAACCGCACCGCTCACTGCTCGGTCAGGAGAAGCTGGTGCACGAGGTCGAGCTGGTGACCGGGCTGCGCGCCGAGCGCCGGGCCGAAGGTGTTGCGCTCATAGACAGTTCGGGCCGGCTCTCGGATGTGCGTTTCCCGGGCACCGGCACGCTCGCCCAGGTGGCCCTACTGCTGGCGGGTGAAATCGCCGACCTGGTACTGGATCTCGATACTCCGGTCGCTCGCATCCCCCGGCCCGACGTGCCGATCGCCGATCTGGTGGACCAGCTCGACAGCGCCATTCCCAGCGCCACCGTCTTCGCGCCGCTCGCCGATCCGTTCGACATCTTTGCGCCGGAAGAGGATTCGGACCAGCAGGAGCAGGAGCCGGAAATCCCGATCTACCCGTTCATCGAATCGGACTGGATCCGCGACACGGTGCAGATGCTCGCCAAGCGCTACGGCGCGACCTTCGCGGCGCAGTGGCAGGCGGATGTGCCCGGACTCACCACCGAGGCCGTCTCGCTGCTGGAACGCCTGCGGCTGGTGGAATCGGTCCACTCTCCCGAACTGGGTGCGGGCCTGATCATTCTGCCCGCGCTGGCCCGCTACCGCGGTGCCATCGTCACCATCCGGACCCGCTCGGAATCCGAATTGTTCATCTCGCCGGGCGACGTCGGGGAACCCGATGCCGAACCGGCACTTGTCTCGTCAGAGAAGGGATCCGGGAACTGATGGCCGACCTCATTCACGGTGGAGTCCGCTTCGTCCCCACCCGCGCGGGCATTATCAACCTGTGGGACTACCGGGATCAGGAGTTCTGCTTCGCGGACGGGCGCATCGTACTGCGCGGGCCCAATGGGTCCGGCAAGACCAAGGCGCTGGAGGTGCTCTTCCCGTTCGTGCTCGACGGGCGCATCGAACCGCGGCGGCTCAACCCGTTCGCGGGTGAAGAGCGCACCATGAAGTCGAATCTGCTGTACCGCAAACAGGAGTCGGCGTACTCCTACGTGTGGATGGAGTTCGCGCGCGGCAGCTGGGACGATCCGGAGACGGTGACCGTCGGCATCGGTATGCGCGCTACCCGCTCGTCCGACAAGGTGACACGCTGGTACTTCGTCGCGGACGGCCGTGTCGGCGTGGACTTCTCACTGCTCGGCCCGGACGATCGCCCGCTCACCCGTAAGCAGCTGGCCGAGCAGATCGGCGGCGACGCCATCATGGACCGGCCGGTCGAATATCGGGCCGCCATCGACGCCCGCATGTTCGGGCTCGGACAGCAGCGCTACGACCAGCTCATCAATCTGATTCTCACGCTGCGCCGTCCGCAGCTGGCCAAGAACCTGGACCCGCGCGGATTGTCGCAGGCGCTCACCGATGGTTTGCGGCCCCTGGACGAGCAGCTGATCCTGGACGCGGCCCGCTCCTTCAGCGATATGGAGGAGGTCGGGCGCACCCTGGAGGGCCTGGTCCAGGCCGACAGCGCCACGCGCGCCTTTGTCGGCGTGTACCGCAAATACCTTGCCGTGCAGGCGAAGACCGACGTCGACCAGGTTCGCGTCCGTCTGGACGCGGTCACCCACGCCAGCACCGCACTGCACGCCGCCGCCGCACTGCGCCAGCGCCGCGACGGCGATCGCGCCGCCGTCGAGACCCGCGCCGAGGATGCCGACCGCGCCTACGAGCAGGCGCTGGCCGATCGCGAAACCCTCCAGCGCTCCAGCGCTTACGAGGGCAAGCAGCAGCTCGACGATCTCGCCGACGCGGTCCGCCGGCTGGAGACCTCCTCCGCGGTGCACCGGGACAAGGCGCTCAAGGCCCGCCAGACCGTCGACCAGCGCGCCCAGGAGTCCGAGCGCGCTCAGGCCGCCGTCCAGCACGCCTCCTCCGCCCTCTCGCGCGGTGAGGACGAATTGCGCTCCGCCGCAGAGGAAGCGGGCATCGGCTGGACCGCCCTGCCCGAGCAGGCCCGCACCGAACACCTGACCACCACCGTCCGCAGTCACGCCGAGGAGCGTGACGCCGACGTCCGCGCCGTGCGCCGTGCCCTCACCATGGTCGACGCCGCCGTCACCGAACGCACCCGCGCCGAACGCGCCGCCCAGCGCGCCACCGAATTGCGTGAGGCAGCCGGAGCCGAACTCGCCCAGGCCGAAGCCTCGGTCGTGCTCGCCCGCTCCGATACCGCCATCTCCCTGCGGGATTGGTGGGACACCCACCGCGAGGTCTACTCCCCCATTCGCGAGGGTCTCTTCGAAGCCCTCAACGACGCCCTCTCCCACGCGGGCACCGAGCACCTGACTCCCCAGCGAACCAGTGCCGCAGCCGGAATGCTCAGCGCCACCGGAGCGTCAGCAGGCGGCAAGGGCCGCAGCCGCAAGGGCGCAGCCGACAGCCACGGGCCGGACGCCACGGCTGCCGACGGCGGCGACGCCGGTCCGAGCGGGGCGGCAGCCGGCGCTGACAGGGCTGCTTCGGCTCCCGCCGATGAGGCCGCGGTGCTCGCGACCCCCGCCGAGGTACTCGCGGACCGTACCGAGCCGCTGACCGAGGAGATCCGCACCCGCCGCCAGGAAGCCCGTGCGCACGCCGCCCAGGCCCAGGCCCGCGCCGCCGGACTCCGCGCCGAGCGCGAGCAGGTCGCCGCCGAGCGCGATGACGCCCCACCGGCATTCGCCGCCCGCACCGATGTGCGCGGCGAGCGTCCGGGCGCTCCGCTCTGGCGGCTCGTCCGCTTCGCCGACAAGATCGATCCGGCCGCCGCCGCCGGTATCGAAGCGGCGCTCCAGGCCGCGAACCTGCTCGACGCGTGGGTCTGCGCCGATTCCGAACTGCCGGAACACGCTTCGGACCAGTTCCTGGTGCCGCTGCCGAAGGCCCAGCGACCCACCGGCCGGACCCTCGCCGATGTGCTTGTGGTGGAGGACGATTCCGACACACTGACGGTGCCGCGCCAAACCGTCGCCGACGTGCTCGCCTCCATTTCCCTGCACGAGGCCACAACGAAGGGCTCGAAAGCCGCTGCGGGCGAGCTACTCACCATTGCCACCGATGGCTGCTACCGGCAGGGAGTCCAGTTCGGGCGGCATCTCAAGGGGGATGCGGAGTTCATCGGGACCACCGCTCGCGCACGTCGCCGGGAGCTGCGGCTGGCCGAGTTGGCGGCCGCCATCGAGTCGGCCGAGACGGCTGCGGAGGATGCGAACGCGCAGGAGCAGGCTGCCACCGCCGAGCTGGCGCGGGTTTCGGCTGCGGCCAAGGCGCTTCCGCGTACTACCGCGGTAACCGCGGCACTGCGCGCCGTCTCCGAGGCCGCGGGCATGCTGCGGTCACGGTCGGAGGCCGCCGGGCAGGCGGAGCGGGACCTCGATCAGGCGGTCAGCGAATATTCGACCGCCGACAAGAAGGTTCGCGCTATCGCGGCCGATCACCAGGCACCGCGGGATCCGGCCGAGCTGGATGCGCTGGCAGCGGCCGTGCGGCACTTCGAGAATGCGGGCACGGCACTGCTGCGGCTGCGCGGGGACCATCAGCGCGAGAACGAACGATCACGGGAATCGGGCGACCGGCTCGACGAGGCGAACGATCTCGCGGAGGCTTTCGCCGAGGAAGCCGAGGCGGCACGCAGCGGATACGAGGAGCAGCAGCGGAAGCTGGAAACGCTGCGGGAGGCGCTCGGTGCGGGAGCAGCCGATATCGACCGCGAACTCGAGCATGCCCGCGAGCGCATCGATGCCGCACGCGCGGAACAGAAGTCGGCCCGCAAGGCCGCGCACGAGGCCATCGAGGCGGTCGGCACCGCGGAGGGCGCGCATCGGGCGGCACACGACACCCTCGGGACGGCGCTCACCGAATTGCTGGCCGATGTGCGGCATCTGGCCCCCTACGCCCGACCGGATCTGCTGAGCCTGCTCGGCGCACCGGTCGAGAGTCGCTGGCCCAGTAGCGATGCCGCCTGGTCGACCCCCGAACAGCTGCTGTACCGCATCGAGAACGGCGATCCCGAACAGGAGCCGGCCGTCCTGCCCGACGACGTGGCGGCGCTGTTCGAGAACCTCGCCACCGCAACCACTTCGGTGCGGGCCGGAGAAGCCACCCGCAAGACGACGCGCAGCGCGGTCACCACCGCCCTGCAGGAGTTCGACGCGGCCCTCACCGCCGCCCGGCAGGATTACCGCCTGCACTGGGACGCCGCCGACGGTCTCACCGTGGTGCAGGTGCACGACGACCACGGGCTGTCCGCGCTGGCCGATTTCGCCGAGCGGATCGGCGCGGCGCGCAAGGATCAGGAGTTGCTGCTCACCGATTCCGAGCGCCGGATCCTGGAGGATGCGCTGCTCACCGGTCTGGCCCAGCAGATTCACGAACGCACGAGCGACGCACGCGATCTCATCAATCGCATGGGTATGGAGATGAAGCAGCGGCGCATGTCCTCGGGCAATACCATCGGCGTGCACTGGGTGCTGGCCGATACCCTCTCGGAGCCGGCGCGGGCGGTGTGCAAGCTGCTCGATCGCGATTCCTCCGAGCTGGTCCCGGACGATCTGGCCACCATCCGTTCGCATTTCGCCGCCGAGATCCGCGCGGCTCGCGCCGCGCATCCGGAGCGGTCGTTCCCGGAGATCCTGGCAGCCACCCTGGATTACCGGACTTGGCGGGTGTTCTCGTTCACCATCATCACCGCCGACGGCACCGAGGACCGGCTCACCGTGGCCCGGCACAGCGCGCTGTCGGGCGGTGAGCAGTCGGTCTCACTGCACCTGCCACTCTTCGCCGCCGCGCACGTCATGCTCGATTCGGCCGACCCGCAGGCCCCGCGCCTGCTCGCGCTGGACGAGGCATTCGCGGGCGTCGATGACAACGGCCGTAGCGAACTGCTCGGTCTGTCGGTGCAATTCGACCTGGACCTGTTCATGACCGGTTACGACCTCTGGATCACCTACCAGCACGTCCCGGGTTGCGCGCACTACGATCTGGCGCATTCGGCGGCCGAGAATACCGTCAGCGCAACGCTGCTGGTGTGGGACAGTGATGATCTGCTGGCCGAGCACGACGGCTCCGATCTCACCGCCGCACTCGGCTCGCCCAACCGCCGCCGCCTCCCCCATCGTGTCGAAGGCGCCATAGCGCTGCTCTAGTCGACATCCCGAAATGTCGCGATACCGCCGCCCGGACAGCTGCACTGTCCGGGCGGCGGTGTCTCCAGTGTCCCAACAACTCCCGACAAATCGGCCAGGTAACCGGTTCGCCCGCCTCGCCCTGTTCGTCCCCCTGTGAGAGCCGCGACGCCGTCCAGTGGCCTGAACGCCGCGACCGCGAGCATCCCTGACACCCGGTCCGAAACAGCCCTGGTAAACACCCCGTGCGCCAGCGGATTACGCGTGTCGCGGCGCGGCACGCCGTAAGGATTGGGCTATTGGCAAATCAACAGTTTCGCCAATGGCGGTGTATCGACTACAAATGTTTTCCGTGCCGATCCTTATCGAGTTCACCTGCCAGCGATCCAAACTCCCGGGACGGGGGACCCGATGACGATCGATCATCCGCTCGAGGACGACGTCTCCGTCCTCGCTCGGCGGGTCGAGAAGGCCCGCGGAAGGCTGGCCTACCAATTCGACCCCGCCCTCACCGAAGCCCTCTCCGAGAACGAGCTCACCGCCGAGCGCGGCCTAGCCGAGCGCATCCGCAACGAGGATCGCACGCAACGGCTCAAACAGGTCGAGGCTGCGGCCGCCACGGCTAATCGTGCTCGCCAGACCACCGAAGAGATTGAGAAGGCCGACATTCGCGACTTGCTGATGGCTCGCAAGGCGATCGCCGCACAGCGGCGAGAATCGAGCCCGCACGCCAAACTGGCGTCGCTCTACAAGCACCGGGCGTGGTCGCTGCGCGCGCTCGCCGGCGTGGTCGCGGCCGGAATGCTCTGGTCCGCAGTCAATGTCCAGCACAATATCGCCCCCGGCGGCGCGACGGACCCGCTGTTCTGGTTCAGCTACCTGCTGGAGGGGATGATCAGCGTCTGCCTGATCATCATCATGATCGGCACCAACAAGGTCGCCGAGTGGGGTGTCATCGACAGCACCAGGCAGGTCGTCATCGCCGAAATGGCGCTGCTGGGACTGACTGTCACGCTGAACACCTACCCGTACCTCAAGATCGGCAGCTGGTACGACGTCTCCGTGCACGCCATCGCGCCGGTGATGATCGGTGTCGCACTGCTGATCCACAATGCCGCCAGTGCGCGCTACGGGCTCGCCATCGTCCGTGCGACGGATCAGATCCGCGATCTGCCCGACCCGGCCGAGACGATCCGCCGCACGCTGCCCAGTACGGTCGCCTGGCCGACGCGGCCCACCGGCCCGTCCCAGGGCATGGCCCAGCCCACTCAGGCGCTCACCGCCGCACCTGAGGCCGAGACGAGCCGTCCCGTCGACACCAGCCGGATCGTCGAGAGCGAGCCCGAACCGGTTCAGGTCAAGCCGACGCCGAAACCCGCTCCCAAGAAGGAAGAACGGACTTCGGCGACCAAATCCGCCAAAACGCCCGAACCGGAAACCCTCGCCGACCTCAATGACGGCATGCCGCCGCTGAACGTCTACGACACCGGGCAATTCCGCATCGCCGAGACCCTCGAGCAGGAACTCGCCGAACTCCAGGCCGCCCGCCGCCGCGCCCGTGCCGCGGCCCGCGCCCGCAATGGAGGAACCGACCTCGACTGAGTTCCCCCGCCTCCCCGAACCTTTTGCCGATCAGTAAGTGGGCCAAAAGTTTCGTTGCGGACCGGCGGTCTTTGACGGGCTGGGTTCTGGACGTACCCCAGGGTTACCCCGGCCGCACGAAATCAGTTGTCGCGTCGGCCCCGACCGGCACAAATCATCCGGGGCCGCAGCCACTTTCCCTACATCCGGAACACGGCACTGCGCGCTCCCGGAAGGCCCGCAGTGCTGCAGGTATCGGCGACCCGAGCGGGTCGCCGATACCTGCGTCGAGGGACAGGTGGAGCGCGTAAGCTGTCACCCCCGCGGTCCGGAATGCAGTGAGGCCCGGAGAGTAAATCCCACAGGCCGACGTGATTGCGGCCCGCACTGATCTCCGGACCTCAGTGCGCGAGCTGCTCCCCCGCGCGCTTGGGCACGAGATCTGCCGCGGTGAGCCCCGAGAAATCGCGCAGGCCAATGTGATTGCGATCAGGGCAGCTCCCCAGGGCGTGATCCGGGTGCAGGCCGAGGTATTGGCGGCGGGTGCGGGTGCTCCAGCGGCGAGCGGCTTCGCCCGCGGTTTTGTAGAAGTTGGCCATGTAGCCGCCCTCGTAGAGCCGCAGCAGGGTGTAGCCGCCGGGGTACTCCTTCACGGCGGCCACTTCCAGGAATTCCACGTTCACTCCGGAATCCGCACGGGTGACCCGATTTCGGTGGGTATGACCGCTGTGGTGCAGGAAGACGCCCGGGGCCGAGCGGTAGAGCGTCTGTAATGCCGCCGCATTCGCTCTGTCGAGCACGAAACCCGGTCCGCCCGGGTTGCTGATCGCCGCGTGCGTGGTGATGGGGTGATGGCCGAATACGAGCGTCGGCCGATCCGGGTCGGCGTGCAGGATATCGCTGAGCCGGCCGAGCTGGTCGGGCCCGAGGGTGCCGCCGCCACGCGGGCGCGGGCGATTGGTATCGAGTCCGATGAGACGCAGTCCGCCGGCGAAGTATTCGCCGAGCTCCTGATACGGGTAGAAGACCGCACCCCAGTGATCGGGTTCGTCCTTGGGCGGCATGTCGTGATTGCCGCGGCAGACGAAGTAATCCGAACCCAGCTCGCCCCAGGTGTCCAAATGCGCACGGACGGCGGCGGATTGGGCGAAGGTGCCGCAGTCGGTGAGATCACCCGCGGCAATGAGGTGATCGGCCGCGCGCCCAGGCCCGCGCAACTCGTCCAGGACGGCGCGGAGCATGAACTCCGGATGCTGCCGGGTCTGGTGTCGCAACCCGTCGATGAGTCCGGACACCAGCAGACCGCTGCGGTCCTCGCCCAGATGCAGATCATTGCTGAGCGCGATGGTGCGCAGCAGCCGTCCGGGCGGCGGCGTGAGCGTGGTGAAAACCCCGGTGGATTCCGGTGTTCCGGAGCGCCGCGTCACCAGCGTGCGCGCGGGCACCGCCCGGCTCCCGCCGGAATAGGCCTCGAAGCGGTAGGCCCGCCCCGGCTCCAGCCCGTCGATTTCCGCGTAATGGTATGCGGTGCGCCGGGAGTCGAGGTACCGCACCGCAGGGGCGGCGTACCCGTCGGCGGGCCCGATCCGCACCTCGGTATCGGCCGGCGCCGGTTGCAGCCGCCCGGCGCGATCGCGGACACGTGAGGTCCACGTGAGAATGACCGAGGTATCGGTGACGGTGACAACTTCCAGATCGGAGGCGGTCACCGAATCCCGTTGGGTCCCAGTGGCATACATGGCGAACACCGGGCGCTGGGTGTGCACCGCCACCGCCGTCACGGCGGTCGCGGCATTGGCCAGCCAGAGGGTTCGAAGTCGCGGGTCCAGCATGGGGATCTCCGTCCGCCGCTCAACAGCTATACCGCGACGGTACGGTTACCGGTTGAACGCTGCGGTGCCCGAACATGGCCGATCAGCTTCCGATACCAGACATTTCACCTGCACGCCCCCACCGGGGCCGGGATCAGCGGCCGCGGATGGGGTGATCGGCGGGTACGACGACGGCTGGGCGAGGCTGGGCGGGGGTACCCGAATGCTGGGCGTAGCCGAGCCAGCCGGTGCCCACGAAGACGGCGAGCAGGACCGCGGTGGGGAGTTCTAGCAGGAGCCAGCCGGGGGCGAGCACGGATTCACGGACGGAGCGGTACTCGGGGACAGGCTGGCGGCGAGAGGTTCGAACCGGTGGGCGTGGCCGCCCCAAACTGCCGTTCCCCGAGCCGTATTGCTGCCTGCCCACCCATGCCTCCGTAGCTAGAAATGTGCTGAACCCAAGGATGCCGAAACAACGACGCGCACACAGCGGTGATCGACCGGACAACAGGGTGTCCGGTCCTTTTTTCAGCGCTGGCTCGCGTCGGGTAGTCGGGCCGGGCAGGGCATTCCTGGCAGGGTGACGCGCTCGAAGTGCCACCACTCATTGTCGAAGGTGCGGCACAGGCCCCAGCGATTTCCGTTGTCCTCCAGCCACTGCGCGCCCCCGCGTGGACCCACATCGATGGCCTGACCGGAAACGTGGGTGGACTCCTCGGGCGGCAGCACCCACTGGCGCGCGGCCTCGGGACTGCCGTAGGTGCGAATCCCGTCCTCCCACAGTGCCTCCTGCTGACCGGGAGTCCGGTAGCCGGAGGTGATGGAGAGCGAGACGCCGTCGGACTGCGCTTCGGCGGCCGCCTGTTCGTAGGCGGTGGCCAGCAGCGGGTCGAGACCATCGGTCTCGGCGGCGACGGCGGTGCCGGACAGCATGCCGGGTGTCGATCCGGGCGCCGCCGACACACTCTCGGGTGCGGCGTGCGCGGCCGGCGCCCCGGCGGACAGTGCCCCGCCGAGCAGACCGGCGCCCGCGCACAGCGCGACCGTCGCGGTCAGCAGCGCCACCCGGCCGGGGGCCGAATCTGCCCGATGCGCAGGCATTTCAGCCTCCGCCATCGGCATTTCGTCACGGCCGTCAACCCGCATGCAGTCGTCTCCCTCGCTCAGATTCGCTCCTTGGACCGCTCGCGCACGCGCAGCGCGATCGGTTTCTGGGTTTCGGCGAAGAAGTCATTGCCCTTGTCGTCGACGACGATGAAGGCCGGGAAGTCCTCGACCTCGATCTTCCAGACTGCTTCCATGCCGAGCTCAGGGTATTCGAGAACTTCGACGGATTTGATGCAGTCGAGGGCGAGTCGCGCGGCGGGTCCGCCGATCGAGCCGAGGTAGAAGCCGCCGTGCTCCTTGCACGCCCGGGTGACCTGAGCCGAGCGATTGCCCTTCGCGAGCATGACGTGCGAACCGCCGGCGGCCTGGAACTGATCGACATAGGAGTCCATGCGCCCGGCGGTGGTGGGGCCGAAGGAACCGGAGGCGTAACCCTCGGGAGTCTTGGCCGGACCGGCGTAGTAGACGGCCATCTCACGCAGGTACTCCGGCATGGGCTCGCCCGCGTCGAGGCGCTCCTTGATCTTGGCGTGCGCGATATCGCGCGCCACCACCAGCGGGCCGGTCAGCGAAAGCCGGGTCTTCACCGGGTATTTCGACAGCTCGTCACGGATCTCCGACATCGGCCGCTCGAGGTCGATCTTGACCACGTCGCCGCCGAGAATCGAATCGGTCTGCTCCGGAAGATACTGCGCCGGTTCACGTTCCAGCTGCTCCAGGAACACGCCCTCGGCGGTGATCTTGGCGCGCGCCTGGCGGTCGGCCGAGCAGGAGACGGCAATGGCGACCGGCAGCGACGCCCCGTGGCGCGGCAGGCGGATGACGCGCACATCGTGGCAGAAGTACTTGCCGCCGAACTGCGCACCGATGCCGAAGTCCTGGGTGAGCTTGAAGACCTGCTCCTCGAGCTCCAGATCCCGGAAGCCGTGCGCGGACATCGCGCCCTCGGTCGGCATATTGTCCAGGTAGTGCGCGGAGGCGTATTTCGCTGTCTTCAAAGCGAATTCGGCACTGGTGCCGCCGATGACGACCGCCAGGTGGTACGGCGGGCAGGCCGCGGTGCCGAGCGAGCGGATCTTCTCGTCCAGGAACTCCAGCATGCGATCCGGGTTCAGAATCGCCTTGGTCTCCTGGAACAGGAACGATTTATTGGCCGACCCGCCACCCTTGGCCATGAACAGGAACTTGTAGGCCGGGTGCGTGGGATCGCCTGCGTCCGAGTACAACTCGACCTGGGCGGGCAGGTTCTGCCCGGTGTTCTTCTCGTCCCACATGGTGATCGGCGCGAGCTGCGAGTACCGCAGGTTCAGCTTGGTGTACGCGTCGAACACACCCCGCGAAATCCACTCGGCATCATCGGCCCCGGTGAGCACACCCTCGGACTTCTTGCCCATGACGATGGCCGTGCCGGTGTCCTGGCACATGGGCAGAATCCCGCCCGCGGAGATATTGACGTTCTTCAGCAGATCCAGCGCCACGAACCGGTCGTTGCCGCTGGCCTCCGGATCGTCGATGATCTTGCGCAGCTGCCGCAGGTGCGCGGGCCGCAGGTAGTGGCTGATGTCGTGCATCGCCTCCGCGGTGAGCAGGCGCAATACCTCGGGGTCCACCTGCAGAAAGGTCCGCCCGCTCGCCTCGAAGGTGCTGACCCCCTCGGTGGTCAGCAATCGATAGGGCGTGTCATCGGCACCGATCGGCAGCAGATCCGAGTACAGGAAGTCAGGCGCGGTCACTGGTCGCACTCCTCGAGCAGGGCCGAGCCCGAAGCTCAGCCGACGGTTCAAGCAGAGAGACTCTATCCAGCCCGCCCAGAACCCCTTCGCACAGGCAAGCCTTAACTGCGGCCGCAGGTCACCCGACATGGGTGCCCAAGTGCGGATTTGTGTGAATCGGCGATGACTTTGTGCGAATCGGCATGGGTTGCACCTTCAACCCTCGCAGTGTTTCCTGGTGCATGATGCTCACGCCCAGACGGGGAGTTGGGGAACAGATGTTCGATTCCGCGTTGCTCCGCCGCACGCCTCAGATACCGTTTTGTTCGTGCGGCTCGACGATCATGCACACCATCGGAGTGCGCATTCTGGGATCACCTGAACCTGCGCACACACCATGCCAGCAAGGCGACCACAGGGGGATCGCATTGAGCCATATGCAAGGCGTGCGCTTCGAGCTCGCACCCGACCCGCAACAGACCATCGCGATGCGGCGGCATTGCGGGCTGTCACGGGTGGTGGAGAATTTCTGCCTCGAGATTGTGCAAAAGAAGTGGACCCAACGCCAAGCGGAGCAGACGTACGGCCTTACCGGTGACGAACTGACCGAAGTACCATGGACCGCACCGGAATTGGAGAAGCATTGGCGTGCCGCACTTGCAGATCGGTATCCATGGTTTACGCACGACAAGATGTCTTCGCGCGTACCGAAGGAAGCGTGCAGGGTCCGCGCAGCCGGGTTCGCCAACTATCTGAAGTCCAAGAAGGGCGTTCGCAGGGGTCCCCGAATCGGGTTCCCGTCGTGGCGAAAACACAAGCACGGTTCGCGATTCCGCTACGACGCAGAACGGGCGCGGCCGCTCGGCACACGCGCGGTGCGACTGCCCGGCATCGGGGAAGTGGCCACTCGCGAGGATATGTCCTGGCTCACCCGACGTCTCGCGAACGGCACCGCCCGGATCCTCGGGGCAACGGTCCGCGAGAGAGCAGATCGGTGGTGGATCTCGTTTCAGCTGGAGGTGGACCGCACCGATATCAACGCTAGGCACGCAGTCACGGCAGGCGCTCCGATGTGCGGCATTGATCTCGGCCCGGTTGCATCTGCGAGTGGCCAATCGGCGTCGAGATTTCCTGCACAAGACCACCACACGGTTGACGAGAACCAAGTCGGCTATCGCGGTGGAAACCCTGAACGTCAAAGGTATGGCCAAAAATCGACGGCTCGCCCGCGCAGTCGCCGACGCCGGGTTCGCCGAATTCGTCCGTCAGCTCGGATACAAAGCCGACTGGTACGGGGCTGTCGTGTGGAAGGCCGACCGATGGTTCCCGTCCTCGAAGATGTGTGGGGAATGCAGGCAGGTTCACCATGGCCTGGCACTGGCCGACCGCACTTGGACATGCCTTGGCTGTGGCGTCGTCCACGATCGTGATGCGAATGCCGCGGGCAACCTACTGGCCGCAATGCTCGCGGACCGCAACGCCTGAACGATGCACCCCTCGCCGGGAAGTTCCCTGGAGAGGTGAAACGCCTCGCAGAGACCACGTAAGACCGTGCTCCCCGGAGAAGGCGGTGGTCAATGAAGCAGGACGAGCTCCAGCGACAGAACGCTGAGGCTCACGCAACGGAGGAATTAGCATGACAGCAGAACCCGGGAGTGGAACCGTGACCGAAACCCGTTGGCTCGATGATGTCGAGACACGTGCGTGGCTGGGATTCGTGTTCACCCGCGACCTCATCGCCGCCGCGGTCGGACGCGACTCACTGCGCGAATCCAATCTCACCTATGTCGAGTACACCGTGCTGGCCCGCCTGGCCGACGCCACCGATCACCGTCGCAGCTTCGCCGAACTGGCCGCGGTGCTGGAGTGGTCGCAGAGCCGCCTCTCGCATCAGATCACGCGGATGGAGAAGCGCGGCCTCGTCGCTCGCGAGTCCATTCCCGATGATGCCCGCCGCACCGCCGCCGTCCTCACCGCCAAGGGCGAGCTGGTGCTCGCCGGCGCGGCCCCCGCACATGTGGAGAGCGTGCGCCGCCACATGATCGATGTGCTGGACCGCGGACAGTTGGACGCGCTCGCCGACATCTACGACACCCTGCTCGCCCACCATCGAAGACCGGACACGCGAAACCCCCTGTGAAGATCACTCCGGGCCCGACAAAATACGCTTCGACCGGCGTTTGGTTTGGCACACAGGGGGTACTGGGTAAGACTAGGCTCGGCACCGGCTTCCGACGGCGGTCGGCACCGAGCGCACGGTCGGCAAACGGCCGCACGATCGGCAAAACGGCCGAGAAGTGAATACCCGACCTGGCCTTAGCGAAAGGGGCAGGAGTTTTCATGTCCGACGTGTCCATTGACCTCTCGGCGGATCCACTGCCCGCAGGTTCTGTCGACAATCTGCTTCCGCAGCTCGTCGAACACCTGCGGCAGAACCGCACCGAACTGCGCGAGGAGTGGGCTCGTCGAATCACCGATGCCCAGCTACTGACCGCCATGACCCCGGAGGAGATCTTCTCCGAAGCCACCTCGGTCTACGACAACTACGTCGAGGTGCTCGAGACCGGTAGCGTCGAAGCGCTGCAGGCCTATGCGCGCGATCTGTCCGAACGCATCATCCCGCGTGGCGTCGAGACCGACGAGGTCATCGGCATCGTGCTGCTGCTGCGGGATGTGCTGGCCCGCAGCCTGTTCGAGAAGTACCAAACCGACTTCATGCTGTTGAAACGGGTGCTCGACGCGTACGAGCCGGCCGCCAACCGCATCGCCAATACCGTGGCCGTGTCCTTCGTGCAGGAACGCGAGCGTGTTATCCGCCAGCAGCAGGAGGCGATTCGCGAGCTGTCCACCCCGGTGCTGCAGGTGCGCGAGCAACTGCTCATCCTGCCCATCATCGGTGTGCTGGATTCACAACGTGCGCGGCAGCTCACCGAACAGCTGCTGCGTGCCATTCGCGCCAACCGCGCCAAGGTGGTCGTCATCGATATCACCGGTGTGCCGGCGATCGATTCGACAGTCGCGAACCACCTGGTGCAAACCGTCGACGCGTCGGGCCTGATGGGCGCGAACGTGATCATTACCGGCCTGTCGTCGGAGATCGCGCTCACGCTGGTCACCATCGGCCTGGACCTGTCGAAGATGAATGCCGTCGGTGATCTCCAGGGCGGTATCGAAGAGGCGGAGCGACTGCTCGGTTACGAGGTGTCGCGAGTTCCCGCCGATCGCGACGGACGGTAAGCCGGGCCAGGGCCAATGCCGGTACCCATACTGAAGCAGGGCACCTATCTCATCGCGTCGGTGCAGTCCGCACTCACCGACGCCGATACCGAGCGCCTGCAGGACGACTTGATGAAGTACGTCAGCAAGTACCGGGCCCAGGGAATCATTGTCGATGTCACTGCAATCGACGTAATGGACTCCTTCGCCGCGAGATCGCTGCGTACCATCGCCCACATGACCAAGCTGAGAGGCGCGGAAACGGTCATTGTCGGCCTGCAACCCGAGGTTGCCTTCGCCATGGTTCAACTTGGTCTCACCTTCGAAGGCATGCACACTGCCCTCGATCTCGAAGAAGGGCTGGCCTGGCTCAACCACAAGATCAATAACCGCGGCCAACGAGACGGTCGTGATCGTGGCCGCTGAAGTCGTGGTGATCGCGGTGAAGGTGTCCAACGACATCGTGACCGCTCGGCAGGCGGGGCTCGAGATGGCAAGCATTCTGGGCTTCTCGCTCTCTGATCGCACCATGATTGCGACCGCAATCTCGGAAGTCGCACGCAATATCACGAGTTATGCAGGCACAGGCGAGATCCGGCTCACCGTCGGGGATCGTGAGGGCCGCCGCTCCATGGTGGTACAGGCCCAGGATCAGGGCCCCGGCATCGTCGATATCGTCCGCGCCCTCGAAGACGGCTACTCCACCGGACGCGGTCTCGGACTTGGTCTTCCGGGCGCACGCCGCCTGATGGACGGTCTCGCGATCACCTCCGAACCGGGCCAGGGCACGCTCGTCGAGATGTGGAAGTGGGTGCCCAACGGTGCGTGAGGACGGTTTCATCGGCGCGGTCGAATGGGCCGTGGCCGGACGCGCACTACCTGGGCAGCGCGTCTCGGGGGACCGGTCGGTCGTACTCGACGCGGGCGGTGGCTCAGTGCTTTTCGCGGTCTTGGACGGACTGGGCCACGGCGCCGCCGCCGCGGACGCCTCCGATCGCGCGGCACAGGTGCTTGCCGAGAATCGCGCCGAACCCCTGGACGTACTGATCCTGCTGTGCCACCGCGCCATGTCCGACACGCGCGGCGCCGCTGTCTCCCTGGCGCTCTTCGATACCGGGGATCGGCTGCACTGGCTCGGCGTGGGCAATGTCGAAACCCGCATTGTGGCAGCGGCTCCCGGCAAACCGGCCATTCGCGCGGCGGCGCTGCTGTCGGCCGGCATCGTGGGTTATCTGCTACCGCCGAACCTGACGTCGCAGACCGTGGCGGTGCGGCCCGGTGATCTGCTGCTCATGTCCACCGACGGCATTACCAGCGATTACTCCGACCGCGTCGATCTGGCCAAGCCCACCTCCGAGATCACCGCCGATATCCTCGCCCGGTACGCCAAGGACACCGATGACGCCCTGGTGCTGGCGGCACGGCATCGCGGGCATCTCAGCCCCGGCCGCTCCATTCTGAGCCAGGCCAGCCAAAGCCATTCGGTCACACACCATTCCAGCCCGGTGCGACCGAGCTCCACCCCACCGGGTCCACCGGCATGAGCTCGGTGCTGGCGGCGTTCCGTGACGCGTATACCGACGCGCTACGCCTGCATCTGCGTGCGCCCACCCAGAACACCCTGGCCGAGGGGTATGAGCTCGGGCGGCGGGCACTGGTCGAGGGCGTCAGCATTCTCGACCTCACCGAACACCACTTCCGCATTCTCGAGCAGGAGGGCCTGCTCCCGGTCAATGCCGGCGACCGGTCCGAGGCCGCCCTCGAATTCCTGCTGCAGACCATGGCGGCCCTGGACGTGGCCACCCGCGGTTTCCTGGACGGCAATCGCCGCTACGAGCAACAGCGTTCCCGCGCAGACGATCTCGCGGGCCGCGACGCCTTCCGCACCGCACTGGTGGAATCGTTGCAGGACGGCTTCTTCGTCGTCGACTCCGAAGGCACTCTGGTCGAGGTCAATTCGTCGTTCGGCGCGCTCACCGGGTACGGCCCCGACGGCGCCCCCTACGCCCTCCCCCACCCCTGGACCACCGCCGAAACGCCGCGCTATCCCGATCTCGGCACCGATGCGGCCCGCTTCGTCACCCCGATCCGGCACCGCGACGGCCGCCGCATCTGGCTGGCCGTCTCCACCAGTTCGCTGGTGAAACCCGAGAACAGCGAACGCATTTTTGTCGGCACCATTCGCGATGTCACCGCCGAACACGATGCGCAGGCGCGCGATCAGGCGGTCTCACGCCTGGCCACCGTGGTCGGTACGGCCACCAGCGTGGTCGAGGTGCTCGGCGTCGGCCTCGAGGAGCTGCGCCGCACCATCGGCGCGGAATCGGCGGTCGTCTCGGTATGGCCCAACAGCCAGACCGGACCGGAACTCTATGTCTCCGAGGACAGTCCGCCGCCCGAAGCCGCACCCGCCCGCGCCAAGGTATTGCGCACGGGCGCGGCGCCGGTGGGAAGTCCGCCGGACGGCCGCGAATCCCGGCAGGTGCTCGATGCAAGGGCGCGCGCCCTGCTGGACCGCGCGCGATTGCGGCCCGGCCGCACCATGTTCGCCATTCCCGAGGGCACGGACAGCTCGGAGGGGATCGTCGCGCCGCTCGGCGAGGCCGGGGATTCCGCACTGTGGCTGCGCTTCGCCGCGCCGCGCGTCATCACCCCCGACGACTGGGCGCTGTTCTCGCTGCTGGTCGGGCATTTGAGCCTGGCCGTGCAGCGCGCCCGGAACTTCGATCAGGCCCGTTCCACCTCACTCACCCTGCAGCGCGCCATGCTCGGCCCGATCGAATTGCCGCCGCGGTTCTCGGTGCACTACGAGCCCGCGCTGCCCCCGCTGGAGATCGGCGGCGACTGGTACGACGTGGTGCGCCTCGAGGACGGCACCATCGGCGTGGTGGTCGGCGACTGCGTCGGCCGTGGCCTCTCGGCGGCCGTGGTCATGGGCCAATTGCGCACCGCGGCAAGGGCATTACTGCTACGCGGCGCGGGCCCCGCCCAACTGCTCGCCGAACTGGATACGGTGGCCGCCCGCATTCCCGGAGCCATGTGCACCACCGTGTGCGCCGCGATCCTGGACCCGGAGCGCGGGCTGGTGCGCTACTCCAGCGCTGGGCATATGCCGCCCGTGCTCGCCGAACCCGGCACGCGCGGAAGGCTTCTGGAAGGCGGCCGGGCGGTCCCGCTGGCGACCTTCGACCCGCCGCGCCGCCCCGAGGCCACCACCGCCATGGCCCCCGGCTCCACCCTGGTGCTCTTCACCGACGGCCTGGTCGAGCAGCGCGGAATAGACATCGACGATCGGTTCGTGGAGCTGGCCGACGAGTTGACCGGCGCGGCAGGGCAATTGCCGCGCGAGGTGGCCGATTCGGTGCTCTCCCGGCTACGCCCCATCGCCGGCTACGACGACGATGTGGCGCTCGTGGTGTACCGCCAGCCGCCCAAACCGCTACACCTGGATGTGCCGTCCACCGCGGGCGAATTGTCCGGTATGCGACGCGCACTCAGGTCCTGGCTCGCCGCGGCGGCCGTACCGCACGACTGCGCCACCGATCTCATCGCCGCCGCCAACGAGGCGTGCAGCAACAGCATCGAACACGCCTATCGCGAAGGCGCGGCCGGGCGGGTCCTGCTGACCGCCGAAACCGGGGTCGACACAGTCACTCTCGTTGTCACCGATACCGGGACCTGGCGGCCCCTGCCCTCCGATCCCGGCCACCGCGGCCGCGGCATCAGCATGATGCGCGCACTCACCGACCAATTGGATTTCGATGACACCGACCCGGGTACCCGGGTCGCGATGACCATACGATTGCCGGCAGTGTCTTTCTCTGCCGCCAATCGCGTGTGAACATAGAAGGCACATATGCGCCAAAGCCTTCGCACTCCTCGCAGAAACGGTGCGGTAACTGGGCCTTTCGCATGACACCGGCTACCGAACCGATACCGATGTGGCAGACGATGCAGCACGAACGGACGGATCATGGCAGATTGTTCCAACGTGACCAATACATCCGGAGACGCGTATCCCCTCGGCGAGACGATGACTACGACGGTCACCGTGCAGGACGGCGCGACCATACTCGCCGTGGTCGGTGAGGTCGATCTTGCGACGGCGCCCGCACTCGAGACTGCGATCGAATCGACGCTGGCCGGCAAACCGGGCGCGCTCGTCATCGATCTGTCCGAGGTGAGCTTCCTGGCCTCAGCGGGTATGGCTGCGCTGGTGGCAGCGCATCAGCACGCCGGGGCGACCCGCATTGCCGTCGTCGCCGATGGACCCGCCACCAGTCGGCAGCTCAAAATCACCAATCTGGACCAGGTTTTCGCGCTGCACCCGACGCTCGACGAAGCGCTGTCGGCGCTCAACGCGAACTGACGTCCCCGGAACGACAAAGCCCGCGACATCCGCTATTGCAGCAGCGGATATCGCGGGCTCGCTCTTTTTCGATCAGTCGCAGATGGTACGCAGCTGCTCGACCAGCTTCACGCGCTCGGCCTTGGTGGCGGCCAGGGGCACCACATTGAGGGCGGTGACGCCGGCCTCGCGGAACGCGGCGACGCGCTCCTTCACGAAGGCCGCCGAACCGATCAGGCTGACATCGCGCACCAGATCGTCGGGAACGACCTTGGCGGCCTCATCCTTCTTGCCCGCCAGATACAGCTCCTGGATGCGGTCGGCCTCGGCGCCGTAGCCGTACTTGGTGGCGAGGGTGTGATAGAAGTTCTTGCCCTTGGCGCCCATACCGCCGATGTACAACGCCAGATGCGGCTTCACGAATTCGCGCAGCGGCTCCACATTGTCGCCGATGGCCAGCGGCGGACCGGCGAAGACCTCGAGCTTGCCCAGCGACGGATCACGCTTGGCCAGACCGGATTTGAGCGACTCACCCCAGATGTCGTCGGCCTTCTCCGGGAGGAAGAAGATGGGCTGCCAGCCCTCGGCCATTTCGGCGGCCAGCTCGACATTCTTGGGCCCGAGCGCCGCCAGCAGCACCGGAATCTTCTCGCGCACAGGGTGATTGATGAGCTTGAGCGGCTTGCCCAGGCCGGTGCCCTTTTCGGCGGGCAGCGGAATGGTGTAGTACTTGCCGTTGTACTCCAGGCGCTCACGCCGCCACACCTTGCGGCAGATCTCCAGGACCTCGCGGGTGCGGCCGATGGGGGCGTCGTAGGGCACACCGTGGAAACCCTCGATGACCTGCGGGCCCGACGCACCCAGGCCGAGAATGAAGCGGCCGTCCGACACGTAATCCAACCCGGCGGCCGTCATGGCCGTCAGCGTGGGCGTGCGGGTGTAGAGCTGCAGGATGCCCGAAGCCAGTTGTACCCGTTCGGTCTTCGCAGCCAGGTAGCCGAGCCCGCTCACCGCATCGAACGAATACGCCTCGGGCACGAACACGATATCGAGGCCGGCCCGTTCGAGGTCGGCGACCTCGGCGGCTACCTCTTTGAAGCCGTCGGTGTAATTGATCGACAATCCGATACGCATGATTTGGACCTTACCGACACCAGCCCAGCCATCTCCCAGCGGCACCGAGCCGGTACGGTAAGCGGCGAATCTCGCATCGTTCCACGCACTCTCGAGGAGGCCGTTTCTCATGACTCAGGACGCCGCGCAGGCCATCACCACCTTCGGTGACTCGACACTGCAGGGCTACCTGGATGAGCTGGCCGCCAAGGCGCCCGCGCCGGGTGGCGGCGCTGTCGCCGCACTGCACGCGGCTCAGGGCGCCGCACTGGTCGCCATGGTCGCGCGCTACACCACCCGCGCCAAGGATGCCGAGAACCGGCCGGTCATCGACCGCATCATCGTGGCCGCCGATATCGCCCGCGACCGCGCGCTCGCACTCGCCGATGCCGATGCTGCCGCCTTCACCGCGGTCGGTCTCGCCTACAAGATGGCCAAGGAGACCGAGGCGCAGCAGACCGCGCGCACCGAGGCCATTACCGCCGCCCTGCTCGGCGCGGCCCGCGTGCCCGCCGCCGTGGTCGCCGCGGCGGACGAAGTCGTCTCGCTCGCAACGGAACTGCTGCCCATCGGCAACCCCAATGTGGTCACCGATATCGGTGCCGCGGCCGATGCCGCCCGGTCCGCCGCCGCCAGTTCGCAGCTCAATATCGCGATCAATGTGGCGTCGCTGGGCACCGGCGCGGGTGCGGAATTCGCCCCGGTGCTCACCCAGATCGACGAGGTCATCGCCCGCGCGGACGCGCTGCACAATGATGTGGTCTCGGCGATCACCAGCTGAGTTATTCGAACACTCTTCCGAAAACGTGCCCTGCTCCGCATCGGAGCAGGGCACGTTTTTTGCTGTTGAGCGGCACTTGCTTTCCCCGCTCCCAGCGGCCTGGCTAATACCTGGCCGCCTCGTTATCCCGAAGTGCCCACGCCGTGTGGAATGTCACGAACCGAGAACATTTCCGGAAGGAAGGGATAATCAGGTCATAGTCTGAGCTCCCAGGACCACACCCTCGCGAAGGGATGGAACGATGCGGAACGCGATTCGCTTTCTGTTCGCCGCAACAACACTCGCGGCGGCTGCCGTGTTCGGCTCCGGAGCCGCAGGGGCGGTGCTGACAGCACCCGATATCCCGGCGGTGCAGGCGATTTCGCCGGGGCCCGGAGAATTGGTGGGCATTGCCGCACCGGTCAGGGTGCAGTTCGCCGCACCGGTCGCCGATCGCGCTCGCGCCGAACAGGCGGTGGGCGTACGCGCCGAAACCAGTTTGGCCGGGCACTTCTCCTGGGTAGACGACCGTCAGTTGACATGGACTCCGGCCGGCTACCTCCCCACCTCGGCACCCATCACGGTGTCGGTGGGTCGCCTGCACACCCAGTTCGACACGAACGGCGGCACGACGGCCGATGCGGATATGTCGGCGCACACCTTCACGGTGTGGGTCGGTGGCGGACCGGCGCGCACCATGCCGGCGTCCATGGGCAAACCCGGCCACGAGACCCCGGTCGGCACGTTCCCCGTCATGTCCCACGAACGTACGGTCACCTTCGATTCGCGGACCATCGGCATTCCGCTGAGCAGTCCCGAGGGCTATCTGATCACCGGTGAATTCGCCGAACGCCTCACCTCGGGCGGTGTGTACGTGCACTCGGCGCCGTGGTCGGTTGACTCGCAAGGCAATTCGAATGTCAGCCATGGCTGCATCAATCTGGCTCCGGCGGACGCCGAGTGGTACTACGACAATGTCTCGATCGGTGACCCGGTGACCGTGCACTGGTGATATCGAAAATCGGGGGCCCTCGCGGCCCCCGATTTCTGTGTTACGCAGCTGGTTCTGTGTGGCTCAGCGAGCGGATTCGGCCGCCTGCACCACATGGCGCATCAGCAGCGCGGTGGTGACAGGGCCGACGCCGCCGGGCACGGGGCTCAGGGCCGAGGCCTTACCGGTCACGGATTCGGCATTCACATCACCGGTGATATTGCCGTTCTCGTCCTCATTGGTGCCCACGTCGATCACGACCGCGCCTTCGCGCACGTGCTCGCCGGTGATCAGCCCGGCACGGCCCACAGCGGCGACCACCACATCGGCGGCCGAGGTCACCGCTGGCAAGTCGGTGGTGCGGGAGTGGGCGACCGTCACGGTGGCATTCTCGGCCAGCAGCAGCTGAGCCAGCGGCTTGCCGACCACATTGGAGCGGCCCACAACCGCGACCAGGCGACCGGCGAGCGGAATCGCGTGGAACTTGGCCAGCTCCACCACGGCCTCGGAGGTGGCGGGCGGGAAGCCCGGAAGGCCGGAGGCAAGCAGGCCCAGCGACAGCGGGCTGACGCCGTCGACATCCTTGGCGGCGGCGATCGACAGGCTCACATCATCGAGGCCGATTCCCTTGGGCAGCGGAGTCTGCAGCATGATCGCGTCCACCGACGGGTCGGCCGACAGTTCGGCAAGCTTGACGCGAATCTCCTCGGCGGTAGCATCGATGCCGAGATCGACGTTCTCACAAGTGATTCCATTGCGCTCCGCAGCACGATTGAGCGACTTCACGTACCAGATGCTGGCCGGATCGTCATTCGCGATCACCAGCGCCAGGCGCGGCGGCGCACCCTTTTCCGCGAGTGCCGCGGCGCGCTGCTTGGTGTCGGCATTGATGGCGGCGGCGAGTTCCTTGCCGATAAGCGAAGTCGTGTCCACGGATTCACACCTTATCCCGCGCGCTGTCGCCGATCGCGCGCACCGCTGGCCGGGAGCACGCGCGTGTGTTCCCGCCCACACCAGTGTTCAAACGTCATAAATCGCTGTGGCAAATACCCAACAGAAGCTCTGGTCAGCCGTATCGTGTCAGCATTCGGTACCGAGCCATTAGCCAGCAACAGCAAAGATAGCCAGCAGAGCATGCGTGACCCTCTCCGAAAGGTCGACAGCAGTGCAGATCGCCAGGCGTTTACCAACACTCCTCGTGGCGGCCGCGGCCGCCCTCACGCTCTACGGACCGGCCGTCGCACACGCCGACGCCGGTGCGCTCTATAACTCGGCGCAGGACAACTTCACCAATGGCAATGACGGCGGCGGCCTCTCCGACCTGCGGCAATTGCTCAACGAATCTCCCGATGACGCCCAGGCGCTCTCCCTGCAGGCGATCTGGTCGGACTACACCGGCGATCTGGTCACCCGGGAGGCGGCGCTCAACCGGCTCCAGGGCCTGAACCCGCAGCTGGCCGACGGCACCCGGAATGTGTTCCGGGCCATCGGGTCCGCGGTCGGCACCCTGCCCAATCCGATTCCGGCCATTGCCGGACCTGCCACCGGTATCGCGGTGCTCGGCTACGGTCTGCTGCCGGACGGCAGTATGCGGCCCGAACTGGTGAACCGGCTGCAGGCGGCGTGGTTGCAGGCGATCGCCTCGCCGATGTCGCCCATTCTGGTGAGCGGTGGCAACCCGCAGAACGGGATCACCGAGGCGGCGGCCATGCAGGGCTGGCTGATCGGACACGGCATTCCGGCCAGTCGGATCGTGGCCGACCATCGCGCCGGATCCACTGTCCAGAACGCGCTCTTCGGTACCGATATGCTGCGCAAGGCGGGCGCCACCAGCGCCATCGTGGTCACCTCCCCCAATCACATTCGCCGCGCGGTCGCGGATTTCATCGTGGCCGGTATCCCGGTTGTCGGTGCCACCACCTCTCTCGAGCAGCTGGTTTCCTCGCTGGCTCCGCCGGCGCGCGCCAATCAGCGCGGCATCTACCTCGATGCCACGCGGACCCTGCTGCTGCCCACCTCGCGTTAGCCGTTCCACGCCACGTCTTGCCGCCCGTTCCGACCCGCATGCCATGTGCGCAGGTCGGGGCGGGCACAATGGCGCAGTGAGTTCTCCCGATACCGATACCCTCGTCGCGGCACTCCGGGCGGCCGGTTGTGTTTTCGCGGAGGATGAAGCCGAGCTGCTGGTTGCCGCTGCCACCGATGCCGAACAGTTGGAATCGCTTGTGGTGCAGCGCATTGCCGGGGTTCCGCTGGAGTATCTCTTGGGGTGGGCCGAATTTCGCGGAATGCGGGTTGCCGTGACACCGGGTGTCTTCGTTCCCCGGCAACGCACCGGCTTTCTGGTCGAGCAGGCCATCGCGCTCGGACTCACCATGAACTCGGCGTCCGAGGCGGCGCTCCTCGCAGTCGATATGTGCTGTGGCAGCGGTGCACTCGGGATGGCATTCGCGACCGAACTTGCGGCGGAAGGTATTCGAGTGGAGCTCATCGCCGCGGATATCGAACCGGCCGCCGTGGCCTGCGCCCGCCGCAACCTCGCAGCGCTGGACGCGCGCGTTGTCGAGGGTGATCTCTTCGATCCGATGCCCGCCGCATTGGCTGGGCGCGTGCAGATTCTGCTCGCCAATACCCCGTACGTACCGTCCGCGGAGATCGCTCATATGCCGCCCGAGGCGCGCGATCACGAACCACGGGTGACATTGGACGGTGGCGAGGACGGTCTCGATGTGCTGCGCCGGATCGCCGCCGTGGCCACCCACTGGCTCGCGCCGGGCGGGCATCTCCTGGTGGAGGAGAGCGAGCGGCAAGCGCCGCACGCCGCTGCCGTCATGCGCGAACACGGCCTGACCGCACGCATCACCGAAGACGACGAAATCGGCGCGACGGTTGTCATCGGCACCCGTCCCCTCGCACCGGGCGTGGGCGGATGAGCATTCGCGGCATTCTCTTCGACGTCGACGACACCCTCATCGACTACGCGGCCACCGCGCGCATCGGCCTGCTCGGCCATTTGCGAGCCGAGGACCAGCTCTGGCTGTTCGAGTCACCGGACGAGGCGGTGACGCTCTGGCGAAGCCTGGAGGAAGAGCACTACCCGCGCTTCCTGGCCGGTGAGCTCACCTTCAAGGGCCAGCAACTGGTGCGCACCGAGCTCTTCCTGGCACACATCGGTATCAAAGTCACGGACCCGTCCGCCTGGTTCGCCGACTACGCCGCCCGCCGCGACGTCGCCTGGATCACCTTCCCCGACGTCCCGCCCACCCTGCGCGCATTGGCCGGACAGGTGGCCCTGGGCATCGTCTCCAATTCCTCACTGGCACACCAGCAGGACAAACTCCGCTCGGTAGCCCTCCTCGACCACTTCGGCGACGCAGTCCTCTGCTCCGCCGAATTCGGCACGGCCAAACCGGATCCGGCCATCTTCCTCGCCGGTTGCAAGATGCTGGACCTTCCCCCGGACCAGGTCGCCTACGTGGGCGACCGCTTCGACACCGACGGCCTGGGCGCCCGCAATGCCGGTCTGCGCGCCTACTGGCTCGACCGCACCGCCCGAGGCGTGGCCCACCGAGAAGGCGTGACCATCATCCCGTCCCTCGTAGAGCTGAGCGCAACCACGTTCGCCTCCGGCCTCGATACCCTCTGACAACCACCGCCTCGCGTGCCGGTGCGTGCATAGAGTCGACTGATGATCGACATCCCGGAGTCCTTCGTACGCACCGAAATTGCCAGTCGGAGCGACGCCGGACGGGCCTGGATCGCAGCTCTGCCCGGCTTGATCGAGGAATTGCTACAGCGTTGGTCCTGCGCGCCCGATGGCCCGGTGATGCACGGTGAAGTCGGGATCGTGGTCCCCGTGCGGAATCGCGATCTGCCGCCCGCCGTCATCAAGGTCTCGTTCCCGCACCCCGGGAACCTCCACGAACCCAATGCGTACGCGACCTGGCAGGGCCGAGGCGCGACACACCTTTTCGAACGGTACGACGACCACTTCGCCATGCTGCTGGAGCGGGCTGCGTATCGCACGCTCGCCACGGTCGAGGACCATGAGGAAGCGATCGATATACAGGGCAGGCTGTCGCACCGCCTGGCCGTCGAAGCGCCGCCCGGGCTACCGAAACTGTCCGATCGAGTCGACCACTGGGAACGTCGAATGCTGAGCACCGCAGCAGCTTTCAACCAGCCGCTGCCACACCGGGTGCTCGATGCCGCGCTGGCCACCCTGCGCGAGCTCGGCCACGACCAGCCCGACATCCTCGTCCATGGCGATCTGCACGACGCCAATATCCTGGCGTCCGACCGCGAACCCTGGCTGGCGATCGATCCCAAAGCCTATGTCGGCGACCCGGCACACGATGCCCTGAACGTCATCCGCAGTCCCCGATTCGCCCCCCTGCTCGGCACACCGAACCTGAAGCCCGCAGTGCTCCACCTCCTCGACATCTACTGCACCGCAGCCCGAATCGACCCCACCCGAGCTCGCCGCTGGACCCAGGCCGGAGCAGTCCGAGAAGCCCTCTGGGGCCGCCGCCACAACGACCCCGCCTGGCTCATCCACGCCACCGACCAACTAGCCGAAGCCCTCACCTAGAACGTCGCCGACCAGGAACTGGTGGCGGGGCCTACTCGACATTTGCCGCCGTCAGTTCCTGGTCGCGGCAGGTTCGGTCATCTTCAGGTCCTTCAGCAAGCTAATGAATGTACATTTACCGGGTGAGTGCGGTGGCGGAGCTGTGACCGGGTTGCGGGCCGGGGACGCCCCGGCCGTCAAGGGCGACCGGTACAAGTGGGTCGCGTTGTCCAACACCACATTGGGCATGCTGATGGCCACGCTGGACGCCTCGATCGTGATCATCGCGATGCCGGCGATCTTCCGCGGGGTCGGGCTGGATCCGCTGGGGGCCGGCAATATCAGCTATCTGCTGTGGATGATCATGGGCTATCTGCTGGTGACAGCGGTGCTCGTGGTCGCGTTCGGGCGACTCGGCGATATGTTCGGCCGGGTGCGGATGTACAACCTGGGCTTCGCCATCTTCTCGGCCGCCTCGCTCGCGCTCTCGCTCGATCCCATGACCGGCGGTTCCGGTGCGCTGTGGCTGATTTGCTGGCGCATGGTGCAGGCCGTCGGCGGCGCGATGCTGATGGCCAACTCCGCGGCCATTCTCACCGACGCGTTTCCCGATGAACAGCGCGGAATGGCGTTGGGCGTCAACCAGATTGCCGCCCTCGGCGGGCAGTTTCTCGGGCTGGTGCTCGGCGGGGTGCTCGCCGCCATCGACTGGCGGGCTGTCTTCTGGATCAATGTGCCCATCGGCATTATCGGCACCATCTGGTCCTATCGCAGTCTCCGGGAAACCGGGGTCAGCAAGCGAAGTCGGATGGACTGGTCCGGAACACTCACCTTCACAGTAGGTTTGGCCGCGATCCTGGCCGGGATCACCTACGGCATCCAGCCGTACGGCGGGCACACCATGGGGTGGAGCAGTCCGATGGTGCTCGCCGGGATCCTCGGCGGCATCGCACTACTCGGGTTGTTCTGCCTCATCGAGACGAGGGTGGCCGAGCCGATGTTCGACCTCGCCCTGTTCCGTATCCGAACGTTCGCGGCCGGTAATTGCGCCGCCCTGCTGACCGCCATGGCGCGCGGCGGACTCCAATTCATGTTGATCATTTGGCTGCAAGGCATTTGGCTGCCGTTGCACGGCTACGACTATGCCGACACCCCGTTGTGGGCCGGCATCTACATGCTGCCGCTGACCGCGGGCTTCATGCTCGCCGGTCCGCTGTCCGGCCTACTGTCCGACCGTTACGGCACCCGGCCGTTCGCCACCGGCGGATTGGTGGTGATGGCGCTGTCGTTCATCGGATTACTCATGCTGCCGGTGAATTTCGACTACCCGGTGTTCGCCGCCCTGATTCTGCTCAACGGCATCGGCCAGGGCGTGTTCTCCTCACCCAACACCTCCTCCATCATGAGCAGCGTCCCGCCGACCCGGCGCGGCGTAGCCTCCGGAATGCGCGCGACATTCCAGAACTCCGGCATGTCCCTGTCCATCGGAATCTTCTTCTCCCTCATGATCGTCGGCCTGGCTTCACACCTGCCCCAGTCACTGGCAGGCGGCCTCCAACAGCAGGGTGTTCCCGCCGACGTCGCCGCGCACCTCAGCCAACTACCACCGGTAGCAACGCTGTTCGCCGCATTCCTCGGCTACAACCCCCTGGGCCACCTCTTAGCCCCCAGCGGCGTCCTGACCACCATCCCCGCCGACCACGCCCAAAAACTCACCAGCACAACTTACTTCCCACAACTGGTCGCCGACCCCCTGCACCACGGCCTGATCATCGTATTCACCGTCGCCACGGTAATGACCGTGGTGGCCGCGATAGCCACCGTGCTGCGCCCCAACGACCCGGGCAAATCCACCCGCCACTCCCGCTGACCAACTTCAGCGGATCAACTGGTCTCCAGCGACTTTCGGATTTCGGTGGCGATGTCGAGCTGGGCTCGGGCGGCGGCCAGGCCGGCTGTGGTGTCCGCGGCGGTGCGCTGGGTGGCGGCTGAGATGTACTGGGCTACACCGGATTCGATGGAGGATACGGCGTCGGTAGCCAGTTTCAGTTGGTCGGCCGCGGCTGCGGACGGGAGGGCGGCCAGGGCTACCAGGCGGTCGTCCCAGGACAGGGCTGCCTGCTCGAGTTCGGCCCGCAGGACGAGGGTGGTGCCATCGTCGAGAGCATTGGCGGTGCGGAGGGCGGTCATGGTGTCGCGGAGGCGGCGGTGCAGGCGGGGGGCGGGGTCGTGGGAGCCTGCCCAGGAGGCGGGCGCCTGAGTGGGGGTGCCCGGGACTACCTGGTTCGCGGCGCTGACCGCAGTCTTCTGGCGTTTCGAGAGCAGCGCTATGCCGCCACCGATCGCTGCGATCAGCACTATCAGAACTACGAGCACCCACACCATCGCTACACCCTCATCCGCTAATTGTGGTGTCCGGGCACCGTGTTCGGCGGCCGGGGCACCGTGGTTCGCCCGGTGGCCGTGTGATGGCCGTGCAGTCCGTTGTACACCAGGATGATCGCCACGATCGCGACGAGCACCGCCACGATCAAGGCAATGATCTTGATCTTGCTCCAGGGGCGGTCGCCGGCAACCTCGCCGGTGAGGCCGTTGATGTACACCTGGTACGGCTTGTCCATATAGACGACGGTCAGCAGCCAGATCGGCAGCAGCAGATGCTTGTATGCCAGCCAGTTCCACGAGGTATTGGACTCGTGGACGATCTGACGGTCGCCACCGATCGCGGCATGCACCGTGCTCTCGATCGCCTGCTCCATGCGCTGTTGCGCCTCGGGCAGCGACTGTTCGGCATCGTTGTCATAGGTGCGGCACAGGTGGCCCGCGACGAATTCCGGTGAGTACGAACGCGCTTCCTCGACCGGCCAGGGCTCCAGCGCGCGAATGCGCGAGCGGTTCAGGTTCTCATTAGCGAGCACCGGGAGATCCGCGAACTGATTGCTCACCTCGCCGGAAGCCGGATACCAGCGCGTGTGGGTCTCGTAGATCGGATCGCCGTCTTCATCGGTGCCGGTGCGCACCTGATAGTCCTCGCCGCGTTCACCCCGATACCAGGTGTCGGTATCGGCGTCGTAGGTGAAATACGCCGTATAGAGGCTCGAGAATGCACCGATCCGCCGGTATTTGCGGAACTTCGACGGTGCGAACCATCGCCCGGAGAACCACTTGTCGACCAGATCCCGGGCCTGCTTCTCACCGACATGGAAGGGCAGCAGCCCGTCCACCGGTAGCCGTGCGGGCGCATTGTGCACATCGTCGCGCTGGATCGGCGTCGCACAGTAGGGGCAGCGGGTGGCGGTGAGAGTGCCGTTGAATCCGGTTGTCCCGCCGCAGTTCTGACACTTCACCTCCCACTCCCCCGTGACCTGCGGCCCGGCCTGCCCGGCCTGGATCTGCCGCAACTCCGCGATGGCCGGCCCGAGTTCGCGCGCCTGCACCGGAGTGTTCGGCACAGTGATGGCAGAGCGATTACCGCAGTTGGGGCACAGCAGATCCTGTCCCACCGGATCGAATCCCAGCTGCCCGCCGCAGGACGAACACGGGTAGGTACGAGTCTGCTCGGTGGTGTGCAGCATGGCACGATCCGGAACCCGTTGCGGCACAGGCGCTGCCGGAGCAGCCGTCTGCGGCGCCGGAACAGGGGCCGTGAATACCGGCTGCGGCGCAGGCGCGTATCCCGTCGGAGGCAGCGGCGGCGGCCCGGCAGGCAGCGGCGGAGTCCACGGCCGCGGCTCCGCGGTCGGTAGCGGCGGCGGTGCGGCTGATTCCCGAGGGGGAAGCGGTGGGGGTGCGGCCGGGTACGGCGGCTGGTTGTCGTTCACAAAAGCTCACTCGAGGTGACGGAAGCGACGGTTACACCGTTGCTGCGGAGAGACTTTCAGGATGCGCGCAGCGCTAGTGCGGCGGCAGTGGCGGAGGGGTACCCGGTAGCGGCGGCGGCGCGGCGAAGAGCGTCTGCAGCGCGGGAACCGTGGAGGCGGCAACCCATCCCGCCATACCCTCGGCCCACACATTGGTGTCGCGGGTGAGCTGTCCGGCCGAAACATACTGGCGCAGTTGCTCGATCGGGAACGGCCCGACCGCCTGCCCACCATTGTCGAAGTGGAAGACCTGCTGACCCGGCAGCGGCGGCGGAGCGGCCTGTTGCGCCGCACCCGGGGCCTGCTGCTGCGCGGGCTGTGCGAAACCACCCTGCATCTGCCCGGCCATCTGCCCGCCCAGCACCATGCCCATTCCGGCCTGCATCGCGGCTCCCATTCCCCCACCGGGGTTCTGGGCGGCGGCGAGCATGGCGTCGGCGGCCTGCATCTGCTGGTAGCGGTTCAGGTCGACATTGTTCATGAACCCGCCGGCCTCGACACCGCGGGCGACACCGCGCGTCATCGCCTGCTGGATCTCCTCGGGCAGCGAGATCGACAGCGTGACCTGATCGACGCCGATACCGAACCCGGACAGTCGCTGCGCCACGAATTCGCCCAGCTTGCCGGACAATTCGACCTGACGACCCTGCAGATCGATGGCCCCGAGCCCACTGGCGAGCACCATATCGGAGAAGGCCAGCGCCATATTGTTGCGCAGCGTCTCGCTCAAAACATCGGCATCGACCTCGGCATTGGTGCCGATCATCTGCCGCAGGAACACCTCGGCATCGGTGACCTTGACCATGGCGGTGCCATTGGCGCGGATCTGCACCATCCGGAAGTCGGGATCGCGCACAGTGACGGGTTGCGGTGTGCCCCAGCGCATATCGGTGACCGGCCGGGTATTGATGAAATACACCTCGGACCGGAACGGCGAATTGAAGCCGTGGCGCCACCCCTGCAGGGTGGACATGATCGGCATGTTCTCGGTGGTGAGCGTGTAGTGCCCGGGCCCGTACTGGTCGGCCAGCTGCCCCCGGTAGACGAAGACCGCGCGCTGGCCCTCCCGGACGATGAGCTCCGCACCGTTCTTGATCTCGTTGTCGTAGCGCGGGAATCGCCACGCCAAGGTGGTGCGGGTGTCGTCGAGCCACTCGATGATGTCGACGAATTCGCCCCGGATCATGTCCATCAGGCCCATGAAGTCTCCTGTTCCTCCCTTCGGGCACAAGGCCCGCCCAGCGCGAGTATCGCACAGGGGGCGTGTGCCCCAGTGCCTCTCGTCATCTCCCTATCGATGGGACCACACGGACTGTTAATAAATCATGAGCAAGTCCCGGAAACAGCCGATGGCCCGCACGGAGCTCCGTGCGGGCCATCGATCGAATGCCTACTTGCGGCCGGTGAATTCGTCCATGGAGTGGTAGACGCCGACGCTGTTGAGGTAGAAGTCGCGCACCTTCAGCGGCAGCAGGCCGGAGATGGCGCGATTGAGCCGCGAGGTCCAGGGCAGCACCACCAGCGCCGCACCCTTCTTCATCTCCTCCCAGGAGGTGTTCACGACCTCGTCCTGCTCCAGGATGGGGGTGAACAGGAAACCCTTGGCGCCGTCGAACATTCCGGTATTGATGTAGGTCGGGCAGACCGTGGTGAACTTCACGTGCTCATTGCCGGACTGCTCGAGCTCCAGTCGCACCGAGTCCGACCAGCCCAGCGCCGCCCACTTGGAGGCCGCGTACACGCTCATGCGCGGATTCGCGACGAGCGCCGCCGACGAGGCGATGTTCAGCACCCGCGCCTCACCGGTGTTCTTCACCATCGCCGGCAGGAACTCCAGCGTGATGTACATCGGCGCAAGGGAATTGATGGCCATGGTTTTGTCGATATCGGCCCGGTTCTCGGTCTCCCAGAAGTAGCCGTTGCCGCGCACGATGCCCGCATTGTTGATGAGCACATCGATATCGCCGACCTGCTCGCGCACCGCCGCGCCGTTCTCGGTGATGGCGTCGCGATCGGAGACATCGACCACATAGTGGTGAATGCGGCTGCCGCCCAGGGCCGTCAGCTCGGCCGCGGTCTCCTTCAGCGCCTGCTCATTGATATCCCAGAGCACCACATCGGCGGCCTGTTCGCGCACCGCTCGCTCCGCGAACGATTTGCCCAGCCCCATAGCGGCGCCCGTGATCAGGACCTTCTTGCCCGCTACGTTCTTCATACCCTGCTGCTCCCCTGCTCGGATTTTCGGCGAATCACTTCTGCCGCAACGACTTCATGACGCCCAGGTAGACGGTCATGGTCTTGGCCCACAGCTGCTCCGACATGCCCGGCAGCGGGGCGATGGGCAGCATGCGCTGCACCGCGATGGTCTGGGTGTCGACGTACTTGAGCAGCCCTTCCGGGCCGTGCCGGCGACCGGTGCCGGAGATTCCGAGCCCGCCGGACGGTGCGGCCACCGAACCCCAGGCGGCGATGAAGCCCTCATTGACGTTCACCGAACCGGCATTGACTCGGGCGGCGACCGCACGCCCGCGGTTCGTATCCCGGCTCCACACACTGGCATTGAGGCCGTAAACGGTGTCATTGGCCTGCGTCACGGCGTCGTCGTCGCTGGCGACGCGGTACACCGACACGACCGGGCCGAAGGTCTCCTCCCGGAATACCGTCATGCCCTCGCGTACCTCCGCGAGAATCGTCGGCTCGTAGAAGTACGGGCCCAGTTCGGGGCGCGCCTTACCACCCGCGAGCACGGTCGCACCCTTGGCGACGGCATCATCGACATGCTTACTGACAGTGTCGATCTGGCGCGGGAAGGTCAGCGAGCCGATCTCGTAATCGAAGTCGAGGGTCTTGCCGAGCGTGAGCTTCTTGGTATTGGCGACAAATTCGGTGACAAACTGGTCATACACCTTGTCGTGCACATAGATTCGCTCGATCGATTCACACAGCTGCCCGGCGGAGGCGAAGCAGGCGCGCACCGCGATCTTGGCGGCGGCGGAGACATCGGCGTCTTCCAGCACCAGCAGTGGGTTCTTGCCGCCGAGCTCGAGGGAGTAGCCGATGAGCCGCTCGCCCGCCTGCTGGGCAATGGTGCGGCCGGTGGCGCTGGAGCCGGTGTAGTCGACGTAATCGGCGCGCGCGATGACCTCGGGGCCGAGCTTGGCGCCGCGGCCGAGTACGGCCTGCCACAAGCCCTTCGGCAGACCCGCGCGCTCGGCGATATCGATGGCCCACAGCAGCGTCAGCGCGGTCTGATTGTCGGGGCGGCCGATAACAGCATTGCCCGCGAGCAGTGCGGGCAGCGCATCCGAGGCGCCCAGCGCGAGCGGATAGTTCCACGGTGAGATGACCGCGACCACGCCCTTGGGCCGGTTGCGCACCTCCACCTGGGTCAGCAGCGGCATGACGCCGCGCGGCTTGCGGTGCGCGAGAATGCGTTTGCCCTCGGCGGCATAGAAGCGGGTATTGACCGCGACATCGGAGACCTCGTCGAACGCGTGTACACGCGACTTACCGGTCTCGATCTGGACGATATCGAGAATGGTGTCCTGCTCGGCGAGCACCAGATCGTGAATGCGGCGCAGCAGCGCGGCACGCTCCCCGACCGGCACCTCGGCCCACTTCTCCTGGGCGCTGCGCGCGGTGGCGAAGGCGGTCTCCACATCGGCGACCGAGGACTGCGGCAGATCGACGATCTTGCGGCCGGTGGCCGGAGCGAAGATCTCGACCGACGGCGCACTGCCCGCGACCGCATGGCCGAGCAGTCGCTGTACCAGGTCGAACGGCAGTGCATCGGCGGCGGCGAGCTGCGGGGCAGTCGACATTGGTCGCCCTCTCGAGGAGTCGGACGCGGGTGGGGCCCGCTATTTACTGAACACCGATGTTAGGTGAACACTAGTGTTAGATTAATGGGCGTGACGCACCTCATGTCAAGCCGTACACGCGGTGGCCACCTATGACAACGGCCGCCACCGCGGCCCGTCGCGGCCGCCCGCCGCAGACGGCGCAACAGGCCGATCAGGTGCGTGCGCGAATCGTCCTGGCCACCGCCGACGTCTTCGCCGAACACGGTTCGCGCGGGCTGAGTGTCGCCCGCATCATCGATGCGGCCGGGTTGGCCAGGCCGACCTTCTATCGCTACTTCGCCAATGCCATCGAACCCTTGCACGCGGTCCTGACGCTCTCGAACGATGATTTGGTCGGCGGCATTCGCGCCGCGCTCGAGCGCACCGAAGAGCCGGTTCAGCTGGGCATCAATATGATCGAGGCCTACCTCTACTGGGCGAGTGGCCACGGCCCGATGCTCTCCCCGCTCTTCGCGGAATTGCACGACCCAGGTTCCCCCGTCTCCTCCTACCGGGAGCGGGCTCTCGACGATATTCGCGAACTCATTCGCGCCAAGTTCGTCGAACTGAGCCGCCCGGTTCCGGCTCCACTGGATCTGGACACCGCCCTGCAAACCTGCGAGTTTGTGGTCTACCGGATTTCCGCGGGCGGGGAACCCAGCCCCGAAACCATCGCAGCGGCCCGCCTCACCATGATTCGCAGCGTGCTGGTCACCCTCGGACGCCGGGAAGACGTCGAATACGCCCTCACGATCCCCGGCCTCTTCACCACCGATTGAGTTTCACCGCCGGTCCGGTAGCCATCGCGCAACCATGTGGCAATGCCGACTGCGCTCGAGCTCGCCGCCCAGCCGCTCACACCGAACTGCGCTCGGATCGTCGCGGGAAGAGATCGGCAGCGACTCATCCCTCTACGCCTACCATCGCCGAACTCCGTTCGTGGACGCGCTCTTTCAGCACGAATTGCCGATCCGGCCGCGCCCGCACCAGGGGTACATCAAGCTGTCACTGCCCGGCCCGGAGCCCATCGCAGCGGGCACCCACGATGGGGATCGAGCGCGGCGGCGTCTCCTGGTTCGTCGGGCGGACGGATAGGTCAGGAAGCGCGCACGCCTGATACCACCTACCGTGGGATATGCGCACTTTCGTACATCTGCTGCTTTTCGCCTGTGCCATTGCCATTGCCGTCGGTACGTTCGGCCCACTGCTCGGCACGGTCGAAGCTCAGCATGTCCGGCTGGAGGATCTGCGTAATGGGTTCGGTTCCGGACAATCCCTCGATCAGGCCGGCAATCAATCCGTCTCACTGGTGATGTCGCTGGCGATCGTCCTGCTCGGCGTCGCGGCCGTCGTGCTCCTGGCCGCGCTCTTCGGCTCCCGCGTACTGGGCTGGCTCGGCGTCCTGGCCGGCCTCGCCAGCCTGGGCGTGCTCACCTGGCGGCTCGACGAGAAGTTCGACCACCAGCTACGCACGGACTACCGCACCCTTCTCAACGGCAGTTGGGGCCTGTACCTGGTCGGCGGCGGTCTCGTCCTGGCCCTGCTGTGCCTGCTGATTCCGCGCGAGCGGGTCGTCCGCGCCATCCCGCAGTAAAGGATCGCCCGCAGTGGTGAATCCCCGCGCCGCTGTGGTTGGCGGCAGCGAACCAGAGTCGCGGTCACCGCCGCTAGGGGGCGCTCGGCACGGGATCGGGCTTGCTCGCGCGTTCGAAGCGCATGGCGGGGTCGGTTACCTTGCCGTAGCGGAGTTTCGGGAGGTCGCGGAGGTAGTTCATGTGGAGTCTCCAAGGGGCGCGGTCGCCTTGTTTGGGGAGGCGGTCGAGGGCGCGCAGGACGTAGCCGGGTTCGAAGTCGAGGAAGGGGGCGGTGCCTACGGAGGGGTCGCGGATGGGGGTGGCTTTGGCGTAGCCGTGCGAGTCCATATGGCGGAGCAGGCGAACTACGTACTCGCACACCAAGTCTGCCTTGAGAGTCCAGGAGGCGTTGGTGTAGCCGATGATGAAGGCGAAGTTGGGGACGTCGGAGAGCATCATGGCCTTGTAGGCCATGGAATTCGGGAGTTCGATCGGCTGACCGTCCACAGTCAGGGCGATATCACCGAAGGCTACGAGGTTCAATCCCGTTGCGGTGATGATGATGTCGGCCTCGAGGTCGCGGCCCGATTCCAGATGCAGGCCGGTCTCGGTGAAGGTCTCGATGCGGTCGGTGACCATCTCCAGCTTGTCCTGCCGGATGGCCCGGAACAGATCGCCATTGGGCACCAGGCACAGCCGCTGATCCCACGGGTTGTACGGCGGATTGAAATGGGTGTCGATGTCGTAACCCGCAGGGAGCCAACGCTCCTGCAGGCCGTGGATCCAGGCGCGCATGCGTTTCGGATAACGCTGCGAGATCTGGTACATCGCGGTGCTGAAGCCGACGTTCTTGGCGCGCGCCAATCCGTATGCGGCACGGGCGGGCAGGATTCGGCGCAGGCGGTCGGCGATCACGTCCCGTGCGGGCATGGAAATGATGTACGACGGTGAGCGCTGCAGCATGACCACGTGCGCGCCCTGTGCGGCCAGCGCCGGTCCCAGAGTTACAGCGGTCGCGCCGGAGCCGATGATGACGACCCGCTTACCCGACACCTCCAGCTGGTCCGGCCAGTGCTGCGGATGCACGATAGGACCGGGGAAGCGTTGCATGCCAGCGAAATCCGGGGTGTAGCCCTCGTCGTAGCGGTAGTAGCCGGAGCAGCTGAACAGGAAGTTCGCGGTAACGCTGACCGATTCGCCGTCATGGTCTGCGGTCACCGTCCACAGGTCGTCCGCCGAGGACCATTCGGCCCGCACCACCCGGTGCCGGTACCGGATGTGCTTGTCGATCCCGCCCTCGGAGGCGGTGTCCCGCACGTATTCGAGGATCGAACCGCCGTCGGCAATGGCCTTGTCACCCAGCCACGGCCGGAACCGGTAGCCGAGGGTGAACATATCGGAATCGGAGCGAATCCCCGGGTAGCGGAACAGATCCCAGGTACCGCCGATCGCATCGCGCATTTCCAGAATTGCGTAGGTGCGCCCCGGAAACGCGCGCTGCACATGATAAGCGGCCCCGACACCGGAGAGCCCGGCACCGACAATGAGCACATCGACGTGCTCGGGCGTGCTGCTCATCGATACTCCTTCGATTCGCATGATTCCGGCGCTCGCGGCTGAGCTCGCAAGGTAGCGGCCGGGCGGTGCCTGCGCACCCTGCCACCCAGCGTATCCAGCGTGGAACCTGCACAGGGCCGAAGCGGACTACGAACGCGAGAAGAATTCGGCGACGAGTTCGGCGACGAGTTCGGGCGCCCGTTCGTCGATGCCGAAATGGTCGATGCCGGGGAAGGTGTGGCGTTCGGCGACCGGAATCACGGTGGCCAGCCGGTCGTGATCGGACTCGGTGCTGGCGCGGCGGTCCTCGTCGCCGTCCATGAGCAGAACCGCGGCCGAGATCTCCGAGTAGTGCGGATAGGTGTCGTTCAGGCGGAGGAGCTCGCGGTGTTCACGCAGGTTCTCAGCGAGTTGGCTTGTGACCACGTCTTTCTGGGATGCCTTCATGAACATGGGCATCATGCGGCGGAACATCCAGCGCGGAATCTTGCGCACGCCCTCGGGGCCCATATCGCGGACGAATTCGACAAACGCGTCGAAGGGTTTGCCCTCGGCGAGATACTTCTCGTAGGCGGGCATCCAGCCTGCGGGCACCGCACCGGCAATGGACACACCAGGCTCGTACAGCGCCAGTTTGCGCACACTCGCATTGCCGCGTGCGGCTTCCAGCGCCACCAATCCGCCATAGCTGTGGCCGACAATCAGTTCCGCACCGGTTTTGTCCTGTACCGCGCGCAGATCCGCACAGTCCTCGGCAATGCTGTAGTTCGCGCTCTGCGGACCACTGTCCCCGCGCCCGCGCCGCTCCATGGTGTGCACGGTGAAATTCGCACCCAGGGCCTGCGCGAACCGTGCGAAGCCACGCGCCACCGAGAGTGCGCCCGGCACCACGATCACCGCGGGACCGGTGCCGATGGTCAGATACGCAATGCGCGTCCCATCAGCGGAAATCACGGAATCCGCCACTTGCTCGATCTTCGGCTCGGCCACGAGAATCCCTCCGACCATCGCCCGTGCGCACCCTGAAATCGCACAGCCACAACGGTATTCCGAGGCCACACTACGCCCCGCCCCGGACACCCGCATCGCATCGATCCGGGCAGCCGATCACCAGGAACTGAGGGCGGCATCGTGCGAGAGCGTCCCACCTTCAGTTCCTGGTGATCATGAAATGGCTAGGCGCGCAGGCCGCTGGCGCGCAGGACGCGGCGGCCGATGGCGGCGCGGATGGATTCCTCTGTGCCGAGGACTCGGACGTGGCGGCGGGCGCGGGTGATGGCTGTGTAGAGCAGTTCTCGGGTGAGGAGGGTGGATTCGGGGCCGGGGAGGACGACCGAGACGGTGTCGTACTGGCTGCCCTGGCTGCGGTGGATGGTCATGGCGTAGACGGTGCTGACGCCGGGGAACTGGGTGGGGTGCACCAGGTACGGCTCGGTGCCGCGTTGCAGGGCTGCGCGCAGGGTGCCGTCGGGGGCGCGCACGATGACGCCGGTGTCGCCGTTGTAGATGCGGGCCTCGTGATCATTGGCGGTGACCAGCAGCGGCTGCCCCGGATACCAGTGTCCGGGACCGGGATCGGTGCTGATTCCGGCGGCGACCACCCAGCTCGCGGCCAGGCGGTCCCAGCGTTCGACGCCGTACGGGCCCTGGCGGTGCGCGCAGAGCAGGCGATGCGATTCCAGCGCCGTGAGCGCGGCGGTGGCATTGCCGGCGACGGCGGCATCGGTGGCGGTCTGCGCGGCCCGCAGTACGTCGGCGCGCACCTGCGCGGTGTCGTCGGGGCCGTGCAGGGTCAGTTCGGTGCCGCCCGCGACGAGCAGCTCCCAGGCGGTATCCGCATCGCCGGCGCGCACGGCTACGGCGAGTTCGGCAATGCGACCGCCGAAGCGACGGCCCCGGGTGAGGCGAACGATGCCGCCGCGCAGTCGTTCTCGCTCGCGGGCGGAGAGCGCATCGGGATGGCCTGCGGTAGCGCGCAATTCGCCGCCGAGGATCGTATCCAGGGCCGGATTCGCCTGGCCCGCAATCGGTCCGGCGACGAGGTCGGCGAGCACCGCGCCGGCGTCGACAGAGGCCAGCTGATCCGGGTCACCGACGAGCACCAGGCGGGCATCGGGCCGGACGGCGGGCAGCAACCGGCTCATCATGGTCAGCGACACCATGGAGGTTTCGTCGACCACGATCACGTCATAGGGCAGCCGGTTGAATTCGTGATGCTTGAATCGGCTCGCGCCACCACGCTGCCAGCCCAGCAGGCGGTGCAGGGTGGCGGCGGTGAGCTCGGGCAGGCCGATGTCACCGGCCTGCTCGCGCACCGACTCCTGCAGTCGCGCTGCGGCTTTGCCGGTAGGTGCGGCCAGGGCGATGCGCAGCGCGGGCGCGCCCGGCACGGCCTGCTGATGGGCCACCAGCAGCGCCAGCACGCGCGCGATGGTGTGGGTCTTACCGGTGCCCGGGCCACCCGCCACGACGGTGGTCCACTGCGTGGCGGCCAGCGCCACCGCCAGCCGCTGCCGATCCGGTGGCTCCCCCGGCCCGCCCTCACCGGGGAACAGCCGATTCAGCTCGCGCCGAACCAGTTCCGCATCCACCATGGGCTGGGTGGTGGAACGCTCGGTGAGCACCTGCCGAATAGTCTCTTCCTGCCGGTAGTACCGATCCAGGTAGAGCAGCGGACCCGCCTCCGACCCAGGTGGATCGATCAACCGCAGGGGTCGCAGCGGCCCCGCCGAACTCCCGCACACCAGCGGACTCTTCCGCAGCGCCGCAATCACCTCGTCCACATCCGGCCACGGCAGCGTCGCCGGATCGATCGAAGACTCCTCGGTCCCTTCGGCATCCACACCGATCTCGTGCATCCGCCGCACTTCCAAGCACACCGACCCGGACCGCACCGCGCGCACAGCCAGCGCGGTCGCGAAAAGCGCCGTCTCCGAATTCTCCTGCCCCAACCGCCCCAGCCGATACGCCACATGCAGATCCGCCGCCGACAACACCCCGGCGGCGTTGAACGTCTGCAACAGCCCAGTGCCTCGCTGTGCCAACTGAATCGACGTCATCGAACCGCCACCCGACCGAAGCCCGCCATGCCACACTGGCCGCGTCCCAATCGGTTTCGGTGGATCCCGGCCAAACGCACGCCGGGATGACGGGGGGATGTCACGACTTCACGCGTGCGACTCAACGGTCTGCCTCCGGGTTCGTCAGTTCGCCTGCGAGCAGGAGGGAGAGGTCCTCTACCAGGGCAGCGGGGGGCTTCCAGTCGAAGACGCCGCAGCCGTTCGGGGTGTCGGGGCCGATCATGCCGCGGACGAAGAGGTAGCGGATGCCGCCGAGGTGCTGGGCCGGGTTGTAGCCGGGGAGGCGCCAGCGCAGGTAGCGGTGCAGGGCAGCGGAATACAGGATGGCCTGGAGGGGGTAGTGGGAGCGCATCATTTCGGCGGCCATGCGTTCGTGGGTGTAGTGGGCGACGGTGAGGTCGCCGGTGCCGATGCGGTTGGTCTTGTAGTCGACTACGACGAAAGACGGGCCGGCGGTGCGCAATACGGCGTCGATACTGCCGGTGAGGTAGCCGCGCAGCGGGGTGTCGTCCAGGTGCGCGAGCTGGTCGGCATAGGGGGCGAAAACATCGTCGGCGGCGAGATGGCAACGCAGTAGGTCGGCAATGCGGCGCACCGTGACCCGGGTCGGGGTGGGGTTGTCGCCACCGGCGAGGGGCAGTTCGAAATCCAGTTCGCTGAGCCGGTCGCGGGCGGAAATCTGTGCCAGGGAACCGAATCCGATCGGGGTGTGCATGACCGCGAGGAGTGCGTCGGCGAGCACCTCCGGATCGGCGTCGAACATCTGCTCGGCGACGGCGTGCCGGCAGCGGGTCTGCATTTCGGCGGCCAGATCGATGGCATCGGTGTCGACATACTCCAGGATTTCGTGCACGAGCGTGCCGAATTCCGCGCCATAGGGCAGCGTATTCATGAGAGACGGTGCGGCGGTGGCGAAGACGTCCACAGCGTCCTCGAGCACGCTCGGGGTCTCTGGCTCATCGCTGACGCCGCCACCGTCGGGCTGATCCCCGACAGGCACGGTATCGTGCGCGCCGGCGGTGAGTGCCGAGTACGAGGTGCGCCGCCACTCCTGATCCAGGGTGCGGTCGAAATGCGCGACGGCCAAGGTTTCAGGCATGGACGCCGCGTGGTCGCGTTGCAGCCTGGCACGCCTTATCTCGTGTACCGGCTCGACGGCGATCACGCCCGGTTCAGCGGTCGACGCCCATTCCGAAATGCGTTTGAGCACTACCGAATCGGCCGGTACCGCGACCTTGTCGGCCACCGCCGGACTGCCGGGCTCACGGCCCAGAATCATGCGGTGCAGCGGCGCGGTCTGGGTGTCGAAGGCCGGTGCCCACCAGGCCACCACCTGTGCGCCCGCACGGGTGAGCGCCACATACAGCAGCCGCAGTTCCTCGGCGGCCTCCTCGGACTCGGCGCGCGGCTTGCGGGTGCTGTATCCGGAGGCGTCCGGGCCACCGACATCGAGCACGCGGCGACCCTGCTCGTCGTGGAAAAGCAGCGTCGGCGGATTGCGCAGTTTGGCGGCATCCCATGCGAAAGGCAGGTAGACGACCGGGAATTCGAGCCCTTTACTGGCGTGCACGGTGGCTATCTGCACGGCTGCGGCATCGCGGTCCAGGCGGCGACTGCGGCCCGCGACGCTACCGGAGGCGGGATCGCGCACCCGATCACCGAGCCAGCGGGTGAGCGCGCTCAGGCCCACACCCTCACGCAGCGCGGCATCGTCGAGGAGTTGGGCAATGTGGCGCAGGTCGGTGAGTTGCCGCTCGCCGCCTTCCAGCGCGAGCAGTCGCGGGGCCAGGCGGGTTTCCGCGCTCATCTTCTCGAAGACGGCGGCGAATCCGGCGCGGGCGAACAGCCGTGCCGAGTCTCGCAATTCGGCGCTCAGCCGTCCGACGAGATCCGCTCCGCCGGAATCGATCTCGTCCGCTGCGAGCCCGAGCAGCGCGGTACCGGCGGCCAGGCGCACCCGATCGGCGCGGTGCGGCTGCTCCAGAGCGTGCAGCACCCACAGCCATTCGGTGGCCGACGGTGTGCCGAATACGCTCGCGCCGCCTGCCAGCACCGAGGCCACTCCGGCCAGCTCCAGCTCCTTGCGCACCAGGTCGAGCTGATTGCGATTGCGCACCAGGATTGCGATATCACCGGGACCGAGCGGCCTCTCGCCCGCGGTCCCGGCATTGATGCGCGTCCCGGACTCGAGCAATCGCACGATATCCGCCGCCACATCGGTGGCAATGCGTTCCCGCTGCCGCCCGACGGTCGGATAGCCGGACCGGTTCAGCGCTCCCGCGCCGGTGCGCGGAAGACACCGCAGCCGGAACGGAATCACCGATTCGGGTGCTCCGGAAAGCCGGGTGTAGGGACGGGTCGCCGCCACCGCGTGCACGGTAATTTCCTTGTGCCCCAGCGCCGCACCACCGTGCAGGTGCTCCAGGGCGGCGAGCAGTCCGGCGTCACTACGACGGTTGGTGGTGAGCTCACGCCGAGAATCGGCGTGCGCCACCGCATCCAGATAACTCAGCACCTCAGCGCCGCGGAAAGCGTAGATCGCCTGCTTGGGGTCGCCGACCAGCACCAGCGTGGTGTGCCCATGGAAGGCGCGCCGCAGAATGTCCCACTGCAGCGGATCGGTGTCCTGGAATTCGTCGACCAGCGCCACCTGGAACCGGTCCCGAATCCGCTGGCAGGCCCGCGGCCCGTGCTCCGAATCGGCCAGCACATCGTGCAGCAGCACCAGCAGATCGTCGAAGTCCCGAAGCCCCGAAAGCTGTTTGCGCCGGGCGGTTTCCGCGCGCGCCGCCTTCGCGAACGCCACCCGCTCGCCCGCCGGATCGTCGTCGGACTCGGCCTCCGGCACCAGCATGGCGGCGCCGTCGCCCACCGCCGCGGCAGCCAGCCGCTGCGCATCGGCCGGACTGAACGGCGGGATGTCCCGCGCGTACCGGCTCAGATACAGATCATCGGCAACGGTGGACACCACCTCATCGACGTTCTCCACCAACCGCACTCCGGGGTCCTGCTCCCCCGCCAACCCCAGCTCGTCCAGCATCCGCTGACAGAAACTGTGCGTGGTCGCAATCGTCCCGGCATCGAAATCCGACAGCGCCGCCAGCAACCGCTCGCGCCGCGCCGCCACCTCCCCCGGATTCGCCTGCGCCAGATGCCGAATCAGCTCATCCCCCTGCGCCTGCGCCCGCTCCGGATCAGCCAGCGCCGCCGCCACCGCTACGAACCGATCCCGCGTCCGCTCCCGCAACTCCTGCGTGGCCGCCCGGCTGAACGTCACCAGCAGCAGCTCCGAAATATCGACCCCGGCCTCGGCCACGAAACGCACCGCCAGCCCGACGATCGCGTACGTCTTCCCCGTCCCCGCACTCGCCTCCAGCACCGTCGTCCCCACCGGCAACGGCCCGGTCAGCTGAAATCCATTACCCAAATCTCCGACCGAAGTGTCGGCATTCGAATCCACGGAGGTAGCACCCGATCCGGTTGCCGATCCCGGCTCATCCGCTGCCGCCCAGAGTCCGTCGCCTATCGGCCGAGATGTCCCGGCATCGACCCCTTCCGCGCGAGACCCGGTCAGCTCACCCGACCGGCGGCCCTGCTCACGTGCGCCATCGACCGAACCCCGCGCATCGCCATCAGCGGCGCGGCCGTTCTCAGGGACGACGCCTTCGACCAGGCTGAAGAGATCCGCGCCGTCGTCGCCGGCCGGAGCATGGCCGGGGTGTGAGTCGCCGCCCGCCGCGTCGCCGCTGCGGCGACGGGCGCGGGTGGCCGCCGGGCGGACGTCGAGGTCCGGGTCGGCGATCGAGAACAGGTCGTCGGTCATCCGCGCCTTTCGTTTTCGGGGGCGGACCGCGGGGTCGGGTGCGGGGTGATCATGGCTGGCTTTGATTCTCGTTGGTGAGCAAGGGGTGCCACATGCGGCGCGCCAGTTCGCCGAAGCGGGTCGGTTCGACTTCCATGGCGGCCGGAGCGGTGGTGAGGGTTCCGGTGAGCTGATGGAAGCGCGGGGTGGGGCCGAGGACGTAGCGCAGGTAGCGGTCGGTGTGTTCGCCGTAGCGGCCGGGACCGTCTTTGCCGCCGTCGAATTCCTGCTCGGCCGCCAGTAGCGATTCGTCCGCCGAGGCGCCTTGGCAGCGGCGTTCCGCGTAGGCGGCCGAGGCGGCCGGTGCGATGGGGAGCGCCTCGGTCAGGCCCTCGTCACGCAGTGCGCACAGGTCGCGCAGGAAGGCCCGGGCCGCAGGGGCATTCGGGGCGGTGAGGGTGGATTGCCAGGCGGGGCGGGCATGTTTGCCGCGACCGATGGTGATGGCCCGCCAGCTCTGATGGTCACCGGCGGCAGCAAGCGCGAGCAGCCGAACCCAGGCCGCCATGCGATGTTTCGGGGCGAGCCGGGAGAAGGTCGTCCGCAGCAGCGCATCGTCGTGCACATCGGGGACGGTACCGGTGAGGCGGCGGCCGTCGCCCAGGTCCACGGCGATATCGATGGTGCGGGCCGGGATCTCGTGCATCGGCTGGGCAACCCGCACCAGGCGGTCGACGGTGGTCTCCACCTCGTCGAGCACGGCCGCACCGAGCGCGAACGGCGGTAGCGTCCCGCGCCGCCATTCGGCCGCGCGCAGGGCATTCGGGTCGACGCCGGTGAGCCGGGCATTCAGCATGCGTTCGCCCATACCCCATTTGGTGAGCCCGTCGAGCTCGATGGGCAGCCGGTCGGCAATCTCCTCGGCGCTCTCGGGCACCCGAATCCCCAAGCGCTGCCACAGGAATGCCCGCACCGGGTGTTCGACGAAGGAGACCAGGTCGGCCAGCTCCACATCACTACGCTCACTGCCGGGCAGAGCGGCGGCCAGGAACGGCGGGCGCGGGGCGGGCGCCTGCTGCGCGGCGAGCGCACCGGCCAGCGCGACACTGTCGAAGCTGAACGGCTTGTCGGCCCGGAAATTGCGGCGATCGAAGGGCTGCAACGGATGACGCGTGACCACCTGATCCAGCGCCGGTGCACCGACGTGTGCCCGCACGGTGTCCAGCAATTCGGCGAGCGGAATGGCGGGCGGCCGATGCGCGCCGGTGACCGGATCGGATCCGGTGTGCAGCAGGACAAGTCGCTCCCCCGCCGCCATGATGGCATCCAGCAGCAACTGCCGATCCTCGCTGCGCGGATCGCGGTCGCCGGGCAGACGGTGCCGCCCCAGCACATCGTCCCCGTCCGCGCCGCCGGCGCGCGGGAACACCTCATCGTCCAGACCCAGCAGCACCACCACGCGATGCGGCACCGAACGCATCGGCACCATGGTGCACACCGTCAGCTCGCCGGTACGGAAGTTCGCACGCGAGGGCCGTCCGGCCAGTCGTGCGGCCAGCAACGCGGCAATATCGGTGAGCCGCAGGGGAATCTGCGCGGCATGCTCGGTGGCGGCGGCCAGCTCGCGGCGCGCCTGCACCCCCATCCAGCCCTGGCTGTACGGCACCTCGGTGAGCAGATCGAGCGCGCGTCCCAATACGGTCGCCCATTCGGCGGCGGGCCGCGCGGATCCGGCCGGTTCGGCGAGGGTGGGCCCGCGCAGATCGCGCAGGCATACCGCGAGCCGGTCCACGAACTCCGCGAAGCGCCCGGCCAGATCGATGTCATTGCTGTCGACATCGTCGAGCGGCAGCACCAGATCCAGCCAATCCTCGGTGGATTCGCCCGCGGCCACACCGAGCAGGATGCGGTCGACGGCGGCATTGAGGGTGTTCTGGGCGAAGTCGCCGAGCCCGAAGGCCTGCCGCTGCCGCAGCCCGATCCCCCAGCGCGCGCCGGTCTCCGCGGACCATTCGCGGAGCCGCTCGATATCGTCGTCGTCGAAGCCGCAGCGCAGCCGAATCGGTTCGGTCGCAGCCAGATCGAGGACCTCGGTGACGGTGACACGACCGTCCGCGAGCTCCAGCAGTGTGGCGATCACATCCAGCAGCGGGTTCACCGCGCGTTGCGCGCGATCGGCCAGCCGCACCCGCAGGCCGTGTGCGGGATGCCCGGGCTGGGTCCCGTCGAGGGACCACTGCCCGAAGGCGGCGCGTACCAGCGGTGCGTAACTCTCGACATCCGGGCACATGACGATTACTTCGCGCGGCTCCAAAGTCGGGTCCGCGGTGAACAATCCGAGCAGCGCATCACGCAGCACCTCGACCTGCCGCGCCGGACCGTGGCAGGAGTGCACGGAGATACTGCCGTCGGCGAGTGCGGGTTCCGGCATGAGCGACCATCGGTCCTGCCGGATGGCGGCCTGCAGTTCCGACAGCAGGGTGCGGGCCACGGCGGTGTCGGGCCGCGGGTGATAGGTGTCGATGTGATCGTAGGCGGCCAGTCGCTGCTGCAGTTCGCGCACATCGCGCCCGAGCGCGGCGAGCAGCGGATGCCGCACGCGCACACCCGAATTCGGGATCACCTCGGCATCGGCCAGCTTGGTCCACAGCGCCGGGCTGGGATGCACCAGCCACAGGTGCACGCTACGCCCGGCCGACAGGGCCGAGAGCACCTGCAACTGGTCGGTGGTCAATCGCGTCACACCGAAGAGCGAAATCCGTTCCGGCAGCGACACCACAGCCGGTTCGGCGCGCAATCGCGCGCAGGCGGCATCGAGTCGCTCGGCCGGACTCGGCGTACCGACCGCTGCTCGCAATCGCCGCCACAGCATGGGCTGCCACACCAGATCGGGAGGCAGAGCGTGGCCTGCGCCATCGGTATCGGAACCGGCCGCCCAGTCTGTGATCATGGCCGGGCGTTGCATCGCATATCCGCCGAAGAGCTCGGCAATGCGCGCCGCCGTCGCATAGCGCCGGCCCACCCGATGCCCACCCGGATCACCGTTGCCGAGATGCCGGGCCAGTACCGCGCTCCACGGTTCGGTCAGCGCGGCGTCGAGCACCGGCAGCAGGGTCCACACCACCCGCTCGGGCGCCCACGGATCCTCTTCGGGGATCAGCCCGGTCGCCTCCGCCAATACCCGGGCCACCAGTGCGGCCGGATCGGCGAAATCGATATTGGCCGCCACCCCGTCGGCGTGCGCGGCGCTGCCGAGCACCACGCCCAGCCGCTGCTGCAGCCAGCGCTCGACGCCCTTGGCAGGGACAGCGACCACTTCCGGGGTGAACGGATCGCCGAGCGGATCGGCGACCAACTCGGCGAGCGCGTCGGCGAGCGTGTCAGCACGCTCCGCACGATGAATGTGCACGACCTGTGTTTATACAGCCAGCGAACGATATGCAATCATCTGGCTCTACGGTCGGCCGCGTGACACCCACCACACGCCCGCGATTTGCTAGGGCGCGCCACTCCGAATTTCTAGTGTGGTATGCGACAGTGCATTTCGGGGAGATCGTTGGTCCATCACGAAAGGCTGGTTGCGCGATGTCTGCGTCTGTGATTCCCATGATCCCGAGACGCGGGTTCACCGTCCGACGGGTCGGAGAGCGCTGGGAGCTGGTGAATTCCCGCTACTACGGTCGCACCATCGTCCTGCAGAGCTGGGCCAGGGATGAGCACACCGAGGCGTTCGCACACTGCTATCGCCTCAACGGCCGCCGTGTCGAAGAACTCACCGCCGCATTCCGCTGATCGATTCGGGCGAGTCGCGAATCCGGGCGCGCCGCATTGAAAGCGCATGCGCGCCACCGGCCGAACAGCGGACTCGCCGGAACCGATCGCGAAACACCCTGTGACAGCGGCATTTCGATAGCACATGGGGCAAACCAGCTCAAGACGTGCAAAACAGGCATTGCGGTGTCTATTGTTTCCCTCCGTGCGTTCCCCGAAGGCCCGGCGCTCCCGCGTGGCCGCCTCCACCTGCCTCCTCGCCGCCGCTGCACTGATTCCAGCCGCGCCGGCATTCGTCCCTATCGCCGGCGCCAAGCCGGTGCTCATGCAGGGCTGCCTGCAGGGATTCGACTGCGATATGAGTAATCGAATAGCCGCGGTCGACAACTATCTCGCCGGTCGACCCGGTGTCACCGGATATGTGATGCGTGACCGCGTCTCGGGCGGCATGTACCGGAATGGCAACGCGGACACCATGTTCTGGACCGCGTCCACCATCAAACTCGCAATCGCGGAGGATCTGCTGAATCGCGCCCGGGTGGGCGCCATCACGCTGGGCCCCGACGATCGCGCCACCATGGAGGGCATGCTGGCAACCTCCAATGACGCGGACGCCGACATCCTCTGGAACAAATTCGCCGGGATCGATCGGATGTCGTTCAACAATGCGTTCCGCGCCAACGGCATGAGCGGGCTCACCCCGCTGCCGCCCACCGCCTCGCTGGAGCAGGTGAAGCTGTTCCCGGACTGGGGCTTCCAGCAGTGCACCCCGGGCGATCTCGATCGACTCATGGATAACGTCCTGACCCGCATGAATCCGGACGACCGGGCCTATCTGGTCGACCGCATGCGCAAGGTCGACACCAATCAGCACTGGGGCGTGTGGGGCGCGGGCGCGGCCATGACGCCGGGCCTGAAGAACGGCTGGTCCGATGAGCAGGGCGGCTGGGTCGTGAATTCGGTCGGCTTCGCCGGGCCGGGCGAGCGCTACACCCTCGCCATCATGACCGAGCAGGGCCCGGACGGGACCTATACGGACGGCTCCGAGACTACGACGCACGTCGCGCAGATGTTGTTCGCGGGACGCTGAGCTGGTTGTTCGACCGACACTGAGCAGGACGCCGAGCGCGGCCCGGAGATACCGGGCCGCGACCTGCCACGGTGCGCATGTCTTATAGCCCTGAACTCCCATTCGTATTGTATTTTCAGATCTGCTGTCCTTTAAGTCGGTTTCCGAGTGGTCCTGGTTCGTCGTCGCACCTCACGTCCCACTACTCTTGGGCGTGAAGTGTCGTAGTTTCACCGTCTGGGTTTCACCGTCTGGCTAGGAGCAGGGACTAGATGAACGCCGATAATTCCGTCGCACAGCGCCACCGCGTGGTGGTGATCGGGTCCGGGTTCGGCGGCCTCTTCGCTTGCAAGCACCTGCGGAAGGCCGACGTCGACATCACCCTCGTCTCCAAGACCTCGACCCACCTGTTCCAGCCACTGCTGTACCAGGTGGCGACCGGCATCCTGTCCGTCGGCGAGATCGCGCCCGCCACCCGCATCGTGCTGCGCAAGCAGCAGAACGTGCGGGTCATCATGGGCGATGTCAACGATATCGACGTCAAGGGCGGCACGGTCACCTCACGGCTGCTCAACCAGGACACGATCACCGGATTCGACAGCCTGATCGTCGCGGCCGGCGCGCAGCAGTCGTACTTCGGCAACGATCACTTCGCCACCTACGCGCCCGGCATGAAGACCATCGACGATGCGCTCGAGCTGCGTGCCCGCATCCTCGGTTCCTTCGAAGAGGCCGAGCTGGCCACCGATCAGGAGACGCGCGACCGGTTCATGACCTTCGTGGTCGTCGGCGCGGGACCCACCGGCGTCGAATTGGCCGGGCAGATCGCCGAACTCGCGGACCGCACCCTCGACGGCACCTTCCGCAATATCGACACCCGCGACGCGCGCGTCATTCTCGTCGAAGGCGCGGGCGCGGTACTGGCGCCGATGGGCCCGAAGCTCGGCACCAAGGCGTATCAGCGGCTGGAGAAGATGGGCGTGGAGATCCAGCTCAACGCCATCGTCACCAATGTGGACGCGCGCGGGGTCACCATCAAGGACGGCGACGGCAGCCGGCGCATCGAATCGGCCTGCAAGGTGTGGTCGGCCGGTGTGCAGGCGAGTGGGCTCGGCAAGATCCTGGCCGACCACTCCGACGGCACCCAGATCGACCGTGCCGGACGCGTGATCGTCGAACCCGACCTCACCATCAAGGGCTACCCGAACGTCTTCGTGGTCGGCGATCTGATGTCCGTACCGGGCGTGCCCGGACAGGCGCAGGGCGCGATCCAGGGCGGCACCTACGCAGCGAAGGCCATCAAGGACGGTCTCGCCGGGCACCAGCCCGCGGAGCGCAAGCCGTTCAAGTACTTCGACAAGGGCTCGATGGCCACTGTGTCGCGGTTCTACGCGGTCGCCCAGGTGGGCAAGCTGGAGTTCAGCGGGTTCTTCGCCTGGCTGGCGTGGCTGGCGCTGCACCTGTACTACCTGGTTGGCTTCCGCAGCCGCTTCGTGACGGTGCTGGAGTGGTTCACCTCCTTCCTGGGCCGCCACCGCGGGCAGATGGCCGCGACCGAGCAGTGGGTGTTCGCCCGGCTCGCGCTCGAAGCGCTGGATGATCCGGACGAAGCGCGCGAACTGCACAAACAGATCGGCGGCGAATCCTCTTCTGCCAACGGCAAATCCGTGGCGAACGACAAGGTGGCTCCGGACACCGAAACACGCGCGGGCTGACCCCACGGTCCACGGGCCCATGACCCGACCAATCCGGCATGCCAACCGGATCCGAATGCTCAACATCTGTTGACATTCGTCAGAAAGGTCATCCATGGGCAAACGCCAACCGGCTGATCAGATTTCATCGCGTCGCCGCCGTATCGGTTCCCTCGCCATCGCGGGAGCACTCCCCCTCGTCGCCGCTCTCACCAATGCCGGAACCGCCGCGGCGGACCCGGTTGCCGGCGACGACAACCAGTCCACCGTGGTCGAGACCCAACCGTCGACCCCCGCGCAGCCCGGACTTGTACTCGACTCTCCGTTCGGCCAGCTCAATGTGCCGGTACCGCCGATGGTGTCGGAAGGCGTGCGGCCGTGGGCCGAGACCGCTCCGGCCGCGGCGCGCGTGGCGGCACGGGCCGAGGGCGGTTCATCCGAGGCCGCACCGGTCATCGACGGCATCGATCCGGTGCCGACGGATGCCGCCGATCCTCTTGTCGACGTCGCGGGCGAGCCCGCGCCGCTCGTGCGGGTCGGCCGCAACTCCGCCACCGGAGTGCGCGATATCCCCAACGGTCCGGTGGCGGCGGTCGATGTGCAGGGCCTGCACATGCCGGACCCGTCGGTCGCGGCCGAGGTCGCCCCGATCGCGGCCCCCGAGGGCAAGCTGCGCTTCGGCGACACGCAGATCGATATCCCGACCTTCCTCACGCCCGAGCAGGCCGCACAGGTCAATGAGTTCTCGGCCGATACCGAGGCGAACCTCGCGCGCACCCTCGACTCGGTCGGCTTCGAGCCGAGCCGTTCGGACCGCATCGCCGCGCAGACCGTCGGCACCGCTGCCGTGGGTGCGGCGGTGGGTGTGGGCGTGGCCGCGCCCGCAGAGGTCGCCGGAATGATGCTGGGCGGCTTTGTCGGCGCCATGGCCGGTACGCCCTTCGCCCCGGCCGGCTGGGTCGTCGGCCCGGCCATCGGCGCGAGTGCGGCCGTGTCGATCATCGCGGTCCCCGCGGCGACCGTGGGCGCGACCATCGGTGCGGCGGTGGGTGCGGTGAACGGTGTGCTGGCCCCCGCGACCGCGCCGGCGGCGGTTGCGGCGGCTCCCGGAGCAGCAACCGCTGAGTAATGTGCGATTTGTCGGGGCCGGAATCCATCAACTGGGATTCCGGCCCCGATTTCGTGAACTACCAAGCAATTGGCTAACTTTTGGCAATGCGGACGTTCTACGCGACTCCGATTCCCCACCAATCCAGTTGACCGACGGGTCCGAATGCTGGGCGTCGATGTTCACCCTCGGAGGAAAGGACGCGAATGGCCGCAGGTAAGCACAGAGCCCTCAACCCGCATCGCACCAAGGTCGGCACCGTAGTTGCAGCGGGTGCCGTTCCGCTAGTCTTGGCGATCGTCGGAACGGGTACCGCCAATGCCGCACCGGAGCAATCCAATTCGGTGACGGCACACGACGATACGTCCAAGCAGTGGCCGGCGGCGGATGCTCCCAACGTCAGCCCTTACGAGGGCATGCACATCCCAGGCGACACCAAGAGCTCCATCCAGTGGTCGCGTCAGGCCCCGGACAAGAGCTATCTGGCCCCGGTCGGCGTGCTGCACGCACCCATCCCCGTGGCCTCCGTGCCGCCGATCGCGCCGCTCCCGGGCAAGTTCCGGTTCGGCGACTCCATGTTCGACATCCCGGCCGGGATGGACAGCGAACAGGCGATCCAGATCAATGACCAAGCCGCCACGACCGAGGCAAATCTCGCCACCTTCCTCGACTCGATCGGCATGGAGCGCAGCCGTTCCGACCGCATTGCCGGCCAGACCGTCGGCACCGCGGCCATGGGTGCGATGGCAGGAGCCGGATCGGCCGTGCCCATCGCGCTCACCTCGGCGACCGTCGGCGCCGCACTCGGCCTGGTGATCGGCCTTCCGCTGTTCCCGGTCGGCCTCGTCGCCGGTCCGGCGCTCGGCGCTGCCGCGGGTGCGGCAGTCATCGAGGTACCCGCAGCCGCGGCCGGCGCCGTGGTGGGTGCCATGGTCGGTGCGGTGAACGCGTACAACGCACCGCCTCGGGTCGTCGGCGACTGATTTCCGCTCGGCGACAAGCTTTGTGCAGCAGCTGATGCGCACGATGGGAACCGGGGGTGAGGTCCGGTTCCCATCGTGTTGCTGAATACGCTAAACGCGCAAGGCAATTGCGGTGCGCGTGAACAAGGTTCCGCCCGCGGCGAGCGGTAGCAGCGCCGCGTCCATCCCAGTGGTATCCACCGGGCGATCATCGGGATAGGTCAGCACGCTCTCCAGCGCTCGCGGGCCGGACAGCGCGTCATCGGTCACAGCGTCCGCACCGAGATCCAAGCGGTGACGCAGGAGCGGGACCTCGCCGATATCGGCGCGTAGTTCGCCGGACCAGAAACCGTGGTCCTCACCGGTGCGACCGATCTGCACTCGCTCCCGAAGTCGCAGTCGCGCACCCTCTTCCAGCAGCACCGTGGTGAGCGTCTGGTGTTCGGCTCCACCGGCGACAACGGTCGGCTCGGGATCGAAATCCAATTCTCCGCCCGCAGCCACCTCGAAATGCCAGTGCGCCAGCGATTTCCGCGTATGGCGGCCGGGCAGGGCGATTGTGGCCGCCACCGAACGCACCAGAAGTCGCGCGCCCGCGCCGACTGTGATGCGAATATCCAGCTCGTCGCCGCCCAATGGTGTTGCGGCCGTACCGATCAGGTGCACCGTATCGATCCCGGTCCGGCGCCCCGCCAGGCCGCCGACCGCGTGAATCTGCGGCAGCGTCCCGGCGGTAGCGGTGATTCGCAGCTCAGTGCGCATATCGCACCGGCTCAGTGCGCATGGCTCGCCCGCACGGTGTCGATCGAAGTCTCAGTGCGAGTGTGCGACACCGGCCGTCGCATCCTGCTCCGCGGCCAGGCGTAGCTGTTCGCGCACCCAGTTCAGTACCGGTGTGGCGGCCGGATCCTCGGTGAGCGAGGTGAAGACGAACGGGCGGCCTTCGCGCACCTTGGTCGAATCCCGGTCCATGACGGCCAGATCCGCACCGACCATGGGTGCGAGGTCGGTCTTGTTGATGACCAGCAGGTCCGAGAAGGTCACGCCCGGGCCGCCCTTGCGCGGGACCTTGTCGCCGCCGGCGACGTCCACCACGAAGATCTGCGCGTCGATCAGGCCGGAGGAGAAGGTGGCGGTGAGATTGTCGCCGCCGGACTCCACCAGGATCAGGTCCAGGGGCGGATTCGCCTCGACGAGATCATCGATGGCGTCCAGGTTCGCGGTGATGTCATCGCGGATGGCGGTGTGCGGGCAGCCGCCGGTCTGCACGGCGGTGATCCGCTCGTCCGCGAGCACCGCGTGCCGGCGCAGGAAGTCGGCGTCCTCGGTGGTGTAGATGTCATTGGTCAGCACGGCCAGGGACAGCTCGTCCCGCAGCTGCCTACACAGGGCCGCCACGAGCGCGGTCTTACCCGAACCGACCGGTCCGCCGACGCCGATGCGCACCGGCTCCCCCGGCGTGCGCGCCCGCTTGGGCCGGTCGTGGTGATGATCGTGCGGTTCCCCGTCGATGAGGTGAGGTGGCATGTGTGCTCCTTTCCGCATTCATCCTGGCCGATGCACGTAAAGCGCTTGTTACCTGGCCTCGATCCGCTGGTCAGGACGCGAACAAGGGCATATCTCGCTTGATATGGCGTTCGGCCAGCAGGTCCTGGAGTGGGTCCGAGAGGGCAATCATCGCCTTCGCCGCCTCCTGCGCGGTGCGATCACAGACCTCGGCGAGTCGGATTGTGCACGCGGCGACCGCGGCCGGATCGAGCGCGAGCAAACGCTGCGCAGCCGTCGCCGCGCCCGTCATGGTCGTGTAGACGACAACGCCCGCGATCTCCTCCGGCGAGGACCCGGATACGACGCCGACCACACCGAACACCGTCGACAGATGCGGACGCGCACCCACGCCGGTCCAATCGCCCTGCGGCCAGACCTGTTTCGCCAGTCGGAGCAGGCCACGGCCCTGGGCCCGGGAGGCTGTTCGTGCGGAGGGTGACGGGGTTCGCGCATCGGCTTCGAGTTCGGCGCGGGCGGGTTCGAGGGTGCCCGCACACACTGCCGCGGCGAGCGACGCCGCGACCGCTCCCGAAGTGCGGATACGACGGCGCAGGTACAGCTCCACCGTCGCCACATCCCGCACCAGCCCGGAGGACACCGCCTCCTCCACCCCGCCGGAATGCACGTGGCCGCCGATGGGCAGCCGGGAATCGGCCAGGGTGAGCAGCATGGCCAGACTCATCGACGCACCTGGAGGTATCGCATCGCTCGATCCTAAGCCGCCCGTAGACCCTGCGCCGACAGGCAGCCGACCACCCGGTGGTCGGCTGCCTGCCATGATCAGCTCTGGCCCGCGACGGTGTTGCGCAGTGTGCCGATGCCGGAGATCTCGACTTCGACGATATCGCCGGGCTGCATCGGTCCGACGCCGGCGGGGCTGCCGGTGAGGAGGACATCGCCGGGTTCGAGGGTGATCCATCTGGTGACGTAGGCCAGTAGCTCGGCTACTCCGAAAACCATGTCCGAAGTTGGTGCTTCTTGGACTGTCCGATCGCTGAGGCGGGTGGTGATTCGCAGTGCCGTCGGATCGGGGATCTCGGTTTCGATCCATGGGCCGAGCGGGCAGAAGGTGTCGGCGCTTTTTGCGCGGGCCCACTGACCGTCGGCTCGCCAATCGTGGGCGGTGACGTCGTTCGCGCAGGTGTAGCCGAGTATGAAGTCGGCGGCGCGATCGGCGGGGATATGGCGGGCGGTGCGGCCGATGACCACCGCCAGCTCACCTTCGTACTCCAGGCGCTGCACCTCCGCCGGGCGGACTATGACCGCGTCCGGGCCGGTGATTGCATTGCGGCCCTTGAGGAACAGCGATGGCTGCTGCGGGCGGGGCATTCCTTTCTCGGCGAGTTGTCCGCCGTAATTGCTGCCTGCGCAGACGATGGTGCGCGGGTCGCAGGGCGATAGGAGTGTCAGCTCCGACAGCCTCCCCACCACCGCGCCGGATTCGGTGTTCCCGTCGGGGAATTCGCGCACCTCATCTCCGGTCAGCACACCTCGTCCGGTCCGTCCTTCGAGCCAGTAGCGCACGATTCGCATGATCCCTACTCCCCCAGTGCTTCCCGGACCAGCTCGACCGGATGCCACGCCGTGCGACCCGCGCCGTGGAAGATCTGCTGGCGGCAGGACACTCCGGTGGCGGCCACGATGGTGTCCTGCGGCTCGGCCGCGAGGGCCGGGAACAGGCGGTCTTCGCCTACGATGAGCGACATTTCGTAGTGTTCGGATTCGAAACCGAAGGAGCCCGCCATCCCGCAGCAGCCGGAGTCGATTTCCTCGACCCGGACACCCGGAATCCGTTGCAGCAGCGCCATGGTGGCGGCGGTGCCGACCTCTGCCTTCTGATGGCAGTGGCCGTGGAACACAATGCGCCGTCCCGCGAGCGGGGAATCGGGGCGCAGGGTGAGCCAACCGGCATCGATCGCCTCGACAAGCAATTCCTCGACCTGTTTGACCCGGCGTCCCACCGTGCGCACGTCCTCCGAATCCGGCAGCAGCGCGGTGTGCTCGTCCCGCAGCATGAACAGGCACGAAGGTTCGCAGCCGACGATCGGCGAGCCCGGTTCGGTTGTCGTCACGAGCGAATCGACCAGCGCCGCAGCCTTTTTCCGCGCATCCTCAAGCAGCCCCTTGGACATACTCGACCGGCCGCAGCAGCCGCCGCTCGCCAGTTCCACCTGCCAGCCCGACCGTTCCAGCAGTTCGATGGCCGCCTGCCCGATATGCGGTTCGGTGAAGGTGGTGAACGAATCGGCGAGCCAATTGACCGTGCCCAGCGAGCCGGAGACCGGCGGCGCCGCCCGCCGGTGGCGGCGGAACCAGCGAATCAGATTGACCCGCTGGAAGACCGGCAGCGGCCGGGCGAAGGCTATACCGAGCGAACGGTCCATGATCCGGCGCAGGATTTCCACCCGTCCGGGCACGTTCGACAGCGGTGCGGTCGCCGAGCCGAGCCGGTTGAGCAGCCGGATCGCGCCGAAGATCCGTGAGCGCAACGGCGTTCCGTGGATCTCGTGATGGTGCGCGAGTGTCTCGGCCTTGAGCGAGGCCATATCCACACTCATCGGGCATTCGCTCTTGCAGGCCTTGCACATCAGGCACAGGTCGAGAATCTCGTGCAATCGTTCGCCACCCAGCGCCGCGTGCGGGTCCGGTTCGGACAGGGCCTTCACCAGGGCATTGGCCCGGCCGCGGGTGGCGTGCTCCTCATTCTTGGTCGCGATGTAGGACGGGCACATCACGCCCGGTCCGGCCTTGCGGCACAGGCCGATATTCATGCATCGATCCGCCGCACCACGCATGCCGCCGACCACCTCGAAATTCAGCGCCGTCGTAATCGGCGGTGCGGGCGGCAGTGCATCACGGTCGCGCAGATTGTCGGTCATCGAAGGCGCGTCGACGATCTTGCCCGGGTTCATGATGTTGTCCGGATCGAAGAGCTGCTTGACCTTTCGCATCATCTCGTAGAGCTCGTCACCGAAGATCTCGCGATTGAACTCACTGCGGGCGAGACCGTCACCGTGTTCGCTGGAGTTCACCCCGCCGTATTCGGCGACAAGTTCCTTGACCGCCTCGGCGACCTTGCGCATCTTGGCCACCTCGCCGGGATCGGTCAGATCGACGAACGGGCGAATGTGCAGGCAGCCCACCGAACAGTGGCCGTAGAACCCGGCCTGCATATCGTGCTCGTCGAGAATCTCCTTGAACCGCTTGGTGTAGGCGACCAGGTGCACCGGATCGACGGCGGTGTCCTCCACGAAGGCGAGCGGGCGGCGGGTGCCCTCGCCCGCTGCCATCAACAGACCCAGGCTGGACTTGCGGACCTTCAGCAATGCGGTTTGATCGGCCGGGGTGATGGCGCGAATGGTGTGGTAGCCGTGGCCGTTTCGCCGCCATAGCTCGTCGAGCCGATCCAGGCCGGCGATCAGTGCCGCCTCGTCGTCGCCGCTGAACGAGACGAACAGCAGCGCCCCCGGATCACCGACAAGAATGTTCCCGAGCCCGGCGTATTCGAGCTTCTGCCGGGACAATTCGAGAATCGTGCGGTCCATCAGCTCGACCTGATGGGGTTCGCAGCTCAATGCGTCCGTGGTGGCCGCAATGGCGCTGGGGGTATCGGTGAAGTGACCGACGGCGTACACCGTGTGTGCGGGCTTGGGCACCAGATCCACCAGCGCGTGCGTGACGACCACCAGCGTGCCCTCGGCACCGACCACGAACTTGGCCAGATCGAAGGGCTGCCCGTCCCCGAAGCCCACCAGCCGGTCGAGCCGGTAACCGCCTGCGCGGCGCCAGAATACGGGCATCCCCGCCCGAATGACCTGCTCGCCGGCCAGGACCAACTCCGGAAGTGCTTGGTAGATCAGCCCTTCCAGCGTCCCCGCGGCCGCCCGCCGCTTCCGCTCGGCCTCGTCGACCGATTCCAATCGTGCGCGAGAACCGTTGGAGAGCACCACCTCCAGCGCCCGCACATGATCGATCGTCATGCCGTAGGTGAGGGAACCGCTGCCCGCGGAATTGTTTCCGATCATCCCGCCGATCGTGGCCCGATTGCTGGTCGAGGTATCCGGTCCGAACATCAGCCCGTGGGCGGCGACGGCCCGATTGAGCTGATCCTGCACCACCCCGACCTCCACCAGCGCGGTCCGAGCCACCGGATCGATCTCCAGGATCCGGTTCATGTGCCGGGACATGTCCAGGACCAGGCCGGGGCCCACGGTCTGTCCGGCCAGGCTGGTACCCGCGCCCCGGGACACGATGGGCACGCCGAGCTCGCCGGCGGCCCGCACCGCTGCCGCGACATCGTCCGCGTGCCGCGGAAAGGCAACGCCCAGTGGGGTTATCGCGTACATGCTGGCGTCGCGGGAGAATAGGTGGCGGCTGTAGTCGTCGAAGGCGACCTCGCCGTCCATGGTCGCCCGCAGCGCACGTTCCAACCGCAGGGCGACGTCCGATGGGTTGTGCACGGCGACGCCGGTTTCGAAGAGTGTCATTGAAAGTCCTTCTTATCCATGACCATCGGCAATAGCGGTGGGGCGGCGGGCTCGGACATCTCGACCTTCGTCGCATCGCGCAGCGGTTTTCGCAAGGTCAGCACCAGCAGTGCCGCGATGGCGAAAACCGCACCGAAGAACGCCTGCGTGAGCGCGTATCCCCCACCGCTGATATCGCTGAGCCATCCGCCTATATAGGGCCCGAAGAAGCTGCCCAGATTGCCGACGCCATTGATGAGCCCCAGTCCCGCACCCGCGGCCGCCACGGGGGTGAGCTTGGTGACCGTCGCCCAGAACGGCCCGTACCAGGCGATCGATGCCGCCGTGCCGAGGATCATCGCCGTGAGCACGAGCCATTTCTGGTCCGCCGAAATGAAACTCGCGCCGACGAGAATCATGGCCGCGGCGCCGAGCACCAGCGCCATGTGCGCGACGTGCCTGCCGCGCCGGTCCGCCGACCGTCCGATCAGAATGATGGCGATTCCCGCGGCGATCTGGGGCAGCACCGCCACCAGCCCCACCTTCAAATCGGTGTGGAAGGCCTTTTTGAGCACGCTCGGCAACCACAGGGTCAGTCCGAGCAGACCCATCTGGGTCATGGTGTAGATGAGGGCGAACCGCCAGACGATCCGACTGGTGAAGGCCGCCTTGAACGTGCCGTGATGGACGAGCGGCTCACCTTCTTCGAGCCGGGATCGCTCGATGTGGTCACGCTCGGTCTGCGATAGCCACCCGGCTTTGGCCGGCGTATCGCGGACCACCGCCAGCCACGCCGCGAGCCCGACGACCAGTGGCGCGCCGCCCTGGATGATGAACATCCACCGCCAGTCGAAATAGGTGAGAATGACGCCGGAGAACGGTGCGGCGACAATCGCCGCGATCGGGGTGTAGAGCTTGAATATCGCGAAGGCCCGGCTTCTTTCGGCAAACGGGAACCAGGCCCGGATGGTGGCCATCAGCGCGGGCTGCACGCCGCCCTCCGCGACGCCGAGCAGGAAGCGGGCCAGCAGCAACTGACCGATGGAGTGGGTGAAGCCCTGCGCCATCGCGGCCAGGCTCCACAACACCATCAGGATCGCGATCCACCTTCTCGCGCTCCATCTTTCGGCCATATAGCCGCCGGGAATCTGGAGCAGTAGGTAACCCCAGAAGAAGATGCCGCTCGCCAGACCCTGTTGGGCCCCGGTGAGATTCATATCGGTCTTCAAGTGCGGAAGCGCGAAACTGATATTGGTTCGGTCGATATAGCAGATGACATAGATGAAGACGACGATCGGCAGAATGTAGATCCACCGCTTGTTATCGGACAGTCGCCGGACAGGGGACGTTCGCTCGATCAACGACCTACCTCCTCGTAGGTGGCCCGCGCGGGTCGGCGCAGGCTGGGATCGGCGCTCAGCTCGTGGCAGAGCATGGAGAAACTGCCCGTGCGGCCGATCGCTCTCCGCTGTCGGCGGAAAGCGCTGGGCCACAGCGGGTATCAGGCGGTGCGCAGCACCTCGAGGGCGGCCTGGGTGCCGGCGGGGTCGATATCGACGCCGGCCAGCTCGAGCCCCATCTGGACGCCGGAGAGTGTTCCGGCAAGCATCAGATCGTTGAAGTCGCCGAGGTGGCCGATCCGGAATACGCGCCCGGCGAGCTTGCCCAGGCCGGTGCCCAGGGACATGTCGAAGCGGTCCAGGATGATTCGGCGAACCTTGTCGGCATCGTGCTGCTCGCCGAGCAGCACTGCGGTCAGAGAACTGGAGTACTCGCGCTCGTTCACGCACAGCACCTCGAGGCCCCAGCCGCGGACGGCAGCCCTGGTTGCCGCGGCATGCCGGTTGTGCCGCGCGAAAACGTTGGGCAGTCCCTCTTCTTCGAGGAGCAGCAAGGCTTCTCGAAGTCCGTAGAGCAGGTTGGTGGCCGGCGTGTAGGGGTAGAAGCCGTGCTCGTTGGTGTCGAGGATGGCAGTCCAGTCCCAATAGGACTTCGGCAGCCGTGCCGTCGCCGCGGCCGCGAGCGCCTTCTCGCTGATTGCGTTGAAGCTCAAGCCCGGTGGCAGCATGAGGCCCTTCTGCGAGCAGCCGACGGTCACATCGACACCCCAGTCGTCGTGCCGGTAGTCGATGGATCCCAGCGAGGAGATGGTGTCGACCAGCAGCAGCGCGGGATGATCCGCCTCGTCGATGGCCGCCCGGATCTCCGGTATGCGGCTGGCGACTCCGGTCGAGGTCTCGTTGTGCACGACCATCACCGCGGCGATGCCGTGTGCGGTGTCGGCGGCCAGCCGTTCGGCGAGGGCCGCCGGCTCGGCGCCGCGCCGCCAATCCCCGGGCACGAACTCGACGATCAGGCCGAGACGTTCGGCCATATCCCGCCACAGGCTTGCGAAGTGACCTGTTTCGAATGCCAGCACACGATCACCGGGCGAGAGGGTATTGACCAGCGCCGCCTCCCACGCTCCGGTGCCGGATGAGGGATAGATGATCACCGGCCCGCTGGTGCCGAATACCGGTTTGGTCCTGACCAGCAGGTCCAGGGTCAGTTCCGCGAAATCGGGTCCGCGGTGGTCGATGGTCGGTTGCGCGATGGCGCGCAGTACCCGGTCCGGGACATTCGTCGGTCCGGGGATCTGCAGGAAATGCCGTCCACTCCGAGCGCTCATCACACAATTTCCAATCTGTGCCGTGATATGGCACACTGTGCCGTGAAAAAGTGCAGTAAGGGTAGGTATCGCAGATCGAGGAGTCAAGGCCTTGCGAAACGTGCTGAATACGCTCCGCGTACTGGAGGAAGTCGCCGCTCGGCAGCCCATCGGCGTGGGCGAATTGGCCCGGGCGCTCGATATGCCCAAGAGCACGGTGCAGCGGGCGCTGCTCACGCTCGACGAGGCCGGGTGGATTCGTCCCGGTTCGGGTGAGGTGACCCGGTGGGTGCTGACGACGAAAGCGCTGGCGGTCGGCAGTCGCGCCGGCGGAGATCTCGGCCTGCGCGGGGCGGCCCTGCCGATCATGGAGAACCTGCGCCGGCACACCGAGGAGACCATCCACCTGACGGTGCCGGAGGACGGCAGAATGGTGCTCATCGAGCGGCTGGAGACCGACAAACCGGTGCGCACCAGCATGGCGCTCGGGCACTCCCTGCCCCTGCACGCCTCCGCCAATGGCAAAGCGGTACTTGCCAACAGCAGTTCCGAGGTCATCAGGCAACTGCTCGTGGGCGAACTACCGCGCTACACCGATACGACGATCACCGAACCGGACGAATTGCGCGCCGAACTGGCCGCCATTCGGGCTCACGGCTTCGCCGTCAATCGCGGGGAATGGCGCAATGACGTCGGCGCGGTGGCCGCCGTCGTCATGGGCGGCCACGAGAAACCGATCGCGAGCATCAGCGTGAATATCCCGATCGGCCGCCTCACACCGGAATCGGAGATCCTGTTCGGCGAGGCGGTACGGGAGGCGGCGAGCAGTCTGGGTGCGCGACTCGGTTAGCCGGGCTGAGAGTCCAATTCACTCGGTGCAGCGGCGAATTCGGGTGGCAGGTGCTCGGCGGCGAGCCTCGCGCCGAGTCGTCGCAGCAATACCGCACCGTCGGTGAAGCACCGCCGCACGTCCGGTTCGATCTCCGTCAGCGAATAGACGGCCGTGAATCCCGCCGTGCGTAACCGTTTGGCGGTCAGCGTATTCCGCCCGCAGACGGCAACGACCGGCACATCCGCCTCCCCGGCCGCTGCAGCGACACCGGCGGGGGCCTTGCCGTACAGCGTCTGCTCGTCGAGCATGCCCTCTCCGGTCACGACCAGATCCGCACCGGCGAGCTGTGCACCGAAATCGACCAGCTCCAGCACCAATTCGATGCCGGGGCGCAGCGTTGCGCCGAGCACGGCGACCGCCGCGAACCCGACCCCGCCTGCAGCACCGGCCCCCGCACGGTCCCGCAGATCATTGCCGGTAGCCTCGGCGATAACGTCCGCCCAGTGGGTGAGCGCCGCATCCAGGGCCGCCACTTGCGCACCGTCCGCGCCCTTCTGGGGACCGTAGACGGCGGCCGCGCCGTGTGGACCGGTCAGCGGATTGTCCACATCACAGGCGACGGTGATCTCGACCCCAGCCAGCCGTTCGCGCAGGGCCGCAAGGTCGATCGTGTCCAGCCGATCCAATGCCGCACCGCCGTCGCCGATGTCGGCTCCTTCGGCGTCGAGCAGGCGGGCACCGAGCGCCCGCAGCAGTCCCGCGCCGCCATCGGTACTCGCGCTGCCGCCGATGCCGAGCACAACCCGGCGACAGCCGGCGGTGATCGCCGCGTCGATCACCTCTCCGGTCCCCCGGCTGGTGGCCGTCATGGGTGCGAACTCCCCGCCGGGCAACCGGACCAGCCCGGAGACATCCGCCAGCTCCACGACGGCGATCTCGCCGCGCCGCGCATAGCTGGTCTCGACCGGCTCGCCGGTAGGCCCGGTGGCGCGCACCGGAATCGCGACGAACCCGGCTGCCACCGCCGCCGCGACGGTCCCGTCACCGCCGTCGGCGACGGGCACGACCGACACGTCCGCGTTCGGCAGCACGTGCCGAATACCGGCCGCGACGGCCGCGCCGACCTCCGCGGCGGTCATCGACCCCTTGAACTTGTCGGACGCGATCAATACGCGGGCCATCGAATCCCTCAGTCCAGCAGTGCGATTGCGGTGGGCGCGTCCGCGGCGGTTTCGGCCAGCTCCTCGAATTCGACGATATTGTCGATTTCGAGGCCCATGGACACATTCGTGACCCGCTCCAGGATGCACTCCACCACCACGGGCACGCCGTATTCGGCGATCAGCTTCTTCGCCTGCTCCAGTGCGGGCCCGATCCCGTCCGGCTGGAAGACCCGAATTGCCTTGCAGCCCAGACCCTCCACCACCTTGACGTGGTCGACGCCGTAGCCGCCGACCTCCGGGCTGTTGATATTGTCGAAGTCGAGCTGGACGTAGTAGTCCATGCTGAACGCCCGCTGCGCCTGACGGATCAGACCCAGGTACGAGTTGTTCACCAGCACATGGATATACGGGATGCCGAACTGGGCGCCGACGGCCAATTCCTCGATGAGGAACTGGAAGTCGTAGTCACCGGAGATGGCCACCACGGTGGCATCGGGATCGGCCGTGGCGACGCCGAGGGCGGCGGGCAGGGTCCAGCCCAGCGGCCCGGCCTGGCCCGCATTGATCCAGTGCCGCGGCTTGTAGACGTGCAGCAGCTGCGCCGCCTGGATCTGCGACAGGCCGATGGTGCTGACGTAGCGGGTATCGCGATCGAATGCCTTGTTCATCTCCTCCCAGACCCGTTGCGGTTTCAGCGGCACCGCGTCGAAGTGAGTCTTGCGCTGCCCCACCTGCTTTCGGGCCCGGACCTGACCGGCCCAGTCGGTCCTGTCGGTCAGCGTGCCCAGCGCCGCCATCTCCTGGGCGACCTCGATGAACACCTGCAGCGCCGCACCCGCATCGGAGGTGATGCCGAAGTCCGGGGCGAACACCCGGCCGATCTGCGTCGGCTCGATATCGACGTGCACGAAAGTGCGGTCCCGCGTATAGGTTTCGATGCCGCCGGTGTGCCGGTTGGCCCAACGATTGCCGATACCCAACACGAAATCCGACTCCAGCAGCGTCGCATTGCCGTAGCGGTGCGAAGTCTGCAACCCGACCATGCCCGCATGCAGCAGGTGATCATCGGGAATCGTGCCCCAGCCCATCAGGGTCGGCACCACCGGAATCCCGGTCAGCTCGGCGAATTCGACGAGCAGGTCCGCCGCACCGGCATTCACAATGCCGCCGCCCGCCACGATCAGCGGGCGCTCGGCCGTGTTCAGCATGACAAGGGCCTTCTCGGCCTGGGCTCGGGTCGCGGCCGGACGATGCACCTGCAGCGGCTCGTAAGTCTCGATATCGAACTCGATTTCGGCGAGTTGCACATCGATCGGCAGGTCGATCAGCACCGGTCCCGGTCGGCCCTCGCGCATGAGGTGGAACGCCTTCTGGAAGGTCCCCGGCACCTGCGCGGGCTCCAGCACGGTGACCGCCCACTTGCTCACCGGCGCGGCGATGGAGGCGATATCGACTGCCTGGAAGTCCTCCTTGTGCAGCTTCGCCACCGGCGCCTGCCCGGTAATGC
>NZ_JAODNK010000110.1 GCF_025465275.1 Nocardia sp.
CGGTCTGCGGGCGGGCACCGGGTCACGGCAATCCGGCACGGTCAGATCTTGCGAATGACCGTGACGACCTTGCCGAGGATCTGGGCGTCATTGCCCGGAATCGGCTCGAACAGGGGGTTGTGCGGCATCAGCAGCACCTGGGAACCGGTGCGCTTGAACGTCTTCACCGTGGCCTCGCCATCGATCATGGCGGCGACGATATCGCCGTTGTCGGCCACATTCTGCTGCCGGACGACCACCCAGTCGCCGTCGCAGATGGCGGCCTCGATCATGGACTGACCGACGACCTTCAGCAGGAACAGTGAACCCTCGCCGACCAGTTCGCGCGGCAGCGGGAAGATGTCCTCCACCGCCTGCTCGGCCAGTATCGGGCCACCTGCCGCGATTCGGCCCAGCACCGGAACATAGGTGGGCACCGGGTGCTGGCTCGAGTTTTCGGACTCCGCGCTGACCGCACGTAGTTGCGGCGCACCGGCACTCGCTCGCATCGTCGTCTCATCCAGCCCGCGCACATCGACCGCGCGCGGCCGATTCGGATCGCGGCGCAGATAGCCCTTACGTTCCAGGGCGCGTAGCTGATGCGCCACCGAAGAGGTGGAGGTGAGGCCGACGGCGTCACCGATCTCCCGGATGCTGGGGGGATAGCCGCGGTCGCTCACCGAGGTCCGGATGACCTCCAGCACTTTGCGCTGGCGGACGGTGAGATCCGTCCCGGTGCTGGATGTTGCGGTGCCTTCTCCGATCTGATCGGTCGGACCGTTGTCACCCTCCACAGCGCCGTGTTCGCTCACCGCCGCAGTCCTCCGTTCACCGCTGTGTGTCACTGGAATTCGTCTCCGTGGCGACTCGCGCCGCACGTCTGGAGATCTCGTGCCTCGACTGTAGACCGAGAGTCCCGACTGATCAAACATCTGTTCGACGCATGTCGCGCAAATACCTGACATTGTCGGTCGCCCGTGGTAGAAATTCGAACATCAGTTCTTCGAACACATGAGCGAGTCAATCGTCCAGAGTCATCCGGCAAGTCCAATCGGGAGGTTTCTTCGATGCGTACTCTGACCAGCGAATTCGACACCCTCGGAAGCGATTTCGGCTTCGACAGCATCCCCTGGGAGCTGCGCGCCGATCGTGCCCCGGCGGGTGCCATCGAGGGGGCGTCGCGGCTGCTGGCCGACCGGCGTCCGTGCCGGGCGCGGCTACAGCCCGTTTCCCGCGATCGTGCGCGCGTCGGCCGCCCGCATGTCGTGGCGCGCCGGGCCGTGGGTCGCGCACGCGGCGCGCATCCGCTCAATCGCGTGCAGCGCGCCCAGATCGGTTTCGCCGCACTCGCGCTTACCGCACTGATGACAGCGCTGGCGGTCGCCGGGCTCGTCGCGCTCGCCCAGCTGCGCGCCGGTGAGTTCGGTTCGCAGACCGCGTCGGTCGTCGACGTGGTGCCCGCGCCCGCGCACTGATCCGGTGCGCCACTGCGGCATTGGTATCGGCGTGCACCACAGGGGATGGTCGTGCAGTCGCCACGCGGTAGCCGGTGTGTTCACCACGCGATAGCGGAGTAATAGGTAGGGATGGTCGGCCAGCGGGTGTGGCCGAAAATGCAGATTGAAAACTGAAACGCGTTGCTACGGTGCCCGAGATGTGACAGAGGCTACAGTCGCGCCGGCCCCGAGTGGACCGGTGCGTATCGCACAAGGGGACACACATGGCGCAGGGCACCGGCCGCACGCGGGCAGGCGGGCACAGACCAGGCGGGGTGGCGGGTCTGATCCGGACGGCCGTGGTGCTGAGCTGCCTGGCGTTCGGGCTCGTCTCGGTACCGGCGGCGCAGGCCGAATCCGCTTACGCCGCATACCTGGATCTCCCGTTGGTCAATGGTGACGGCTCCGGCGGCGGCGGATTGAATCCCGCGCTTCCGCTCGATCCGGCCGAGCTGCGCACCGCGCTCGACCAGGCCCGGGCGGCGGGTATCGCGCCGGCGCGCTATGCGACTCTGCTGCACCAGTATTGGCTCACGGTCGCCACCCAGAATGCCGATATCGACTTGGCCGCTTGGGATCCCGCGCGCGGGGTCCCGGCGAACTCGCGCACCTTCATCCAGGTGTTCGTGACCTATCTGCGGCTCAACAATCAGCACCCGGATTACTACTGGGTCGGGCTGGCCGGGCTGGCGGGCGGCTCCTTCGCCTCCGGCTTCTTCGATATGGGCGACGTCGCGAACATCGTGACCGTCCCCGGTATCCACCAGTTGGGTGATGCGGTGGCCGATCTGCTGCGCGGCACGCCCGCCGATCTGCTGAATCTGCTGCCCGAGGACATCCGGCTGCTCGGCACCGAGGGTGAACGGCTCACCACCGACGACCTGATTTGGTACCAAACCCGGCTCCTGATCATGCAGAAGCACATCTTCATCGACCAGGTGCCCATGCATGAGGCGTATGCCGCCGACGGGCTGGCCGGGGTCGAGGAGATGTACCGGGCCGGCGTGCTCGATGAGAACGCCGTCACCGCCTGGCGGGAGATCAGCGGCGGCACCCCGGCCGGACTGGCCGATGCCGCCCTGCGCATGACCGATCGCGAGCAGAACCAGATCATCGCCGATCAGTGGGATGTCACCTCGTCCGGGCGCGGGGCCATGGGCCGGGTCATGACCTACGTCAGCACCGTCGCCGGCAAGGCCGCCGTGCCGGGCGTGCGCGCACCGGGCGTGTTCGCGCCCACCACCATCAGTGCGGGGTCCGCGGCATTGCGCACGCCACTGCCGAACTTCAATTGGGCGGACCGCGACACGCGGTGGAACTACATCACCAATGATCTGCTGCCCCGCTACCTGGAGCTCTCGGCGAATCAGGCTGTCGCGAGACCCGTTCTGGCGGAACCCTTCTCGGATAAACTGGCCAGCGGGCGCCTGCTGCGCCGGCTGCCGGATCTGCTGGGCGACCTGTCCGCGGAATGGCAACTGACCGCCTGATCCGGGCCGCTCACCCGGGCGGACGCACGCCGACCACGTCCGTCCGGGTATCCTCGAGGTTGCTGTGGAGCCCAGGCCCCGACGAAGGATCCCGGATGCATTGCCCGTACTGTCGCCACCCTGATTCGCGGGTCGTCGACTCGCGTGAGGCCGAAGAAGGCAGCGCCATCAGAAGGCGACGTGCCTGCCCGGAGTGTGGGCGTCGGTTCAGCACCGTCGAAACCGCGATCCTATCCGTGGTCAAACGCTCCGGCGTGAGCGAGCCGTTCAGCCGCGAAAAGGTGATCCGCGGCGTCCGCCGCGCCTGCCAGGGCCGCGAGGTCGACGACGACGCCCTCAACCTCCTCGCCCAGCAGGTCGAGGACGCGGTCCGCGCCAAGGGCGCCCCCGAGGTCCCCAGCCACGAAGTGGGCTTGGCCATCCTCGGCCCCCTGCGCGACCTCGACGAGGTCGCCTACCTCCGCTTCGCCTCCGTCTATCGATCCTTCAGCTCCGCCGAAGATTTCGAGCAGGAGATCGCCTCCCTCCGCAAACACCGCGCCGAACACGCCGTAGGCGCAACCGCCGCCGACTAATCGCGGGCACGGAATAGCCGCTCGAGAACTTCCAATCCGGGAAACTCTCGTCCGGCGACCTCTTGTCATCCCGGCATGCTTTTGGACGGGATCCACACCGCCCGGAAGGATTCCGGCCAAAAGCGCGCCGGAATGACGAGAGGCCACGCCGGAATGAGGCGGAGCGCTTGCGGATTGGTGCTCGGCGACCGCCCGCGCTGACCGCTGATCAGCGCATGGGTGGTGGTGTCAGCGCTTGGCGGGCGGGCGTTTGGCTGCGTCGATGGCCTTTTCGATGCGCTTGGTGGAGACGGCGTAGGGGGTGCCGAGTTGCTGGGCGAAGAGGCTGACGCGGAGTTCCTCGATCATCCACCAGATTTCGGTGATGTCGCGGCCAGTGCGGCGGCCCTCGGGCAGCAACTCGAGGAGGCGGTCGTAGGCGGCGTGCACACGGTCGAGTTCGGCCATGCCCGCGCGGTCGCGATTGGCGGATGCGGGCAAGGCTTCCAGGCGCAGTTTCGCGGCTTCGAGATAGCGCGGCAATTCGCGCAATCGCACACTGCCCCACTCGGAGACGAAGCCGCGAAATACGAGATCGTCGAGCTGGTGCGTGACGTCCTGTGCGGCTTCACGATCACGGGAATCGGTGAGGGCGGCACGTACCCGGTGCGCTTCGGCGAGCACGGGCACCACCAGTCGCACGATCTGGACGACGGCGGAGGTGAAGTTGGGCCGCACCTTCTCCACGAGCGCCTTGAACTGCTCCGGACTGCGCACCGGCCCACCCGAACTCGCAATGAGCTGATCGGCGGCGCAGGCCCGGCAATCTTCGATCAGCGCGTCGAGCGAGCCGTAGGGATTCTGGCTCAGCGCAAGTCGATCGGCAGGCGGCAGCCCGGCGGTGACCGCCCGCGCCGAACTCGGCAGCGCATTGAGCAGCAGCGTGCGGGTACCGGTGCGCATGGCCGCGGCCTGCTGGGCCGGTGAGCTCAGCACTCGGACCGCCACACCGTCGCCCTCGGGAACCAGTGCGGGATAACCGGTAATGGTCTGCCCGCCGACCTGCCTGCGTACCGTCGGCTCCAGCGTGCCGAGCGATTCCGAGGTCCACACCGCGGCCGGTGCGCGTTCGGCGGCGGCGGTGGCGCGTGCCACCGTCTTCGACACCTGGGTCGCGAGACGGGTTTTCAGCTCGGCGAGGTTCTTACTGCGGTCGATCAGCGTCCCGGCGGCATCCGTCGCGGCGAAGGTCATGCGCAGGTGATCGGGCAGTGCTACCGGGTCGATATCGGCGGGTGCGATGGTCACCGAACCCATGCGCGATAGCTCCCGCACCAGTGCGGTGCGCAGCGGTTCGGCGCGCGGAGTCAGTTGTGCCAGCGCGGCTTTCGCGAAATCGGGCGCCGGAACAACGGCGCGGCGCAGCTGCTTAGGCAGCGTCTTGATGAGCGCGGTGGCCAGCTCCTCGCGCATACCGGGCACCAGCCAGTCGAAGCCGACGGCCCGCACATGCGCCAGCTGTGCGATCGGAATGTGCACGGTGACACCGTCATCGGCATTGCCGGGCTCGAATTGATAGGTGAGCGGGAAGATCAGCTCACCCTGCCGCCAGCTGTCCGGGAACGCGGTCGGATCCAGCAGTGCCGCATCCTCGTTCACGACGGTGGAGGCCGTGAAGTTCAGCAGCGCCGGATCCTGCCGCTGCGCCTTGCGCCACCAGCTGTCGAAATGCCGCACCGACACCACGTCGGCGGGAATACGGCCGTCGTAGAAGTCGAACAGCACCTGATCGTCGACGAGGATGTCGCGCCGGCGCACCCGATGCTCCAGATCGGCCACATCGTCGAGCAGTTCGCGATTGCGCTCGAAGAACTCGTGCCGGGTCTGCCATTCGCCCTGCACGAGCGCATGCCGGATGAACAGCTCACGCGACAGCTCGGGATCGATGCGCCCGAAGTCCACGCGTCGCTGGGTGACCAGCGGAATCCCGTACAGCGTGACCCGCTCGTACGCCAGGGCCGCACCGCGCTTGGACGACCAATGCGGTTCGGAGTAGGTGCGTTTCACCAGATCCCCGGCGAGCCGCTCGGCCCACTCCGGTTCGATGCGCGCGGCCGTCCGGCCCCACAGTCGCGAGGTCTCCACCAGCTCGGCGGCCATCACCCAGCGCGGCGCCTTCTTGGCCAGCGACGACCCCGGGAAGATCATGAACTTGGCATTGCGCGCGCCCAGGAATTCGCGGCTCTCGGCCTCCCGCACACCGATATGCGACAGCATCCCCGCCAGCAACGCCTGATGAATCGACAGCGAATCCCACGGCAACGCCTCATCGGCCGTAGCCGCCAGCGCAGCAAGCCGTGCGGCGGAATCGGCCGCGCCGGACTCACTCCCGCTGCCCAGCCCCCGCCCGCCTCGTGCGGCCTTGCCCGCTGCGGAGGTGCTGCCGATTGCGGAGGTGCTGCGCGCAGCCGAGTCTCTGCCGGACGTCGCGTTGCCGCCGAACGCGGCAGTGGTGCCGGACGCCGCAGTGCTGCCCGACGTGGATTTCGAGCCCGTGACGGAAGCCGCAGCGCCCCTACCGGAGTCACCGGAACTCCCCGCGGCATTTCTACCGGCGGCGCTGGCATTTCCGCCGCTGTCCTTGCCTGAGGCGGCGACGTTTCCGCTAATGCTGCTTCCGGAGTCGGCAGCGGTGCGACCGGTGGCGACTCGGCTCGAGGTCTCTGTTCCGGCGCTCGGGCCGGATGACGTTGAGCTGTCGGCTCTTTCGCCGCCGCGTCGGTTTCTACCGCGTCCGCGCGAATTGCTGCGGCCGTCGTTGTCGGAGCGACCGGCGTCGGAATCGGTTTCGGCGGTGTCGTTTTCGGACGATCCGGAGTCGGTCGACCAGCCGAGACTGCGGGTGATCGTGCGGAGCTGGCCGTGCAGGTCCTGCCATTCCCGGATGCGCAGGTAGTGCAGGAACTCGTCGCGGCACATGCGCCGGAACTGGTTGGAGGACAGCGCTTGCCGCTGCTCGCCCAGATAGTCCCAGAGTTTGAGGTAGGCGAGGAAGTCGGAGCCGTCGAGGTGGAAGCGGGCATGTTTGGTATCGGCGGCCTGCTGGAATTCCACCGGCCGCTCGCGCACATCCTGAATCGACAGTGCCGCAACAATGATCAGCACCTCGGCCAGGCAGCCGGTGCGGTTCGCCTCCACCAGCATGCGCGCCATGCGCGGATCCACCGGCAGCTGCGACATTTCCCGGCCGATGGCCGTGAGAGTCAGTCCGGCATCGGGGATTTCGGAGCGGTCGGCCTCATCGCCGCGCCGCGCCAGCGCGCCGAGCTCCTCCAGCAGTGAGATGCCGTCGCGAATGGCGCGATTGTCCGGGGCCTCCACAAACGGGAAGCTCTCGATATCGCCCAGCCCCAGCGCGGTCATCTGCAGAATGACGGCGGCGAGATTGGTGCGCAGAATCTCGGGTTCGGTGAATTGCGGCCGTGATTCGAAGTCGTCCTCGGAGTACAGCCGGATGGCGATACCGTCGGCCACCCGGCCACAGCGCCCGGAGCGCTGTCGCGCCGACGCCTGCGAGATAGGTTCGATGGGCAGCCGCTGCACCTTGGTGCGCAGGGAGTACCGAGAGATGCGCGCGGTGCCGGGATCCACCACATACCGAATGCCGGGCACCGTCAGCGAGGTCTCGGCGACATTGGTGGCCAGCACCACCCGGCGGCCGGCGTGGTTGCTGAACACCTTGTGCTGCTCGGCCGCCGAGAGCCGCGCGTACAGCGGCAGGATCTCGGTGCGCGGCAGCTTCATATCCCGCAGCGTGTCCGCGGTATCGCGGATTTCGCGCTCGCCGGACAGGAAGACCAGGATGTCGCCGTCGCCCTCGTCGAGCAGTTCGCGCACCGCATCGCCGATGGCGTCGGTGGGATCGCGGTCGACGACCTGGGTGTCCTCGTCATCGGGATCATCGGAGGTGAGCGGAACCTCCAGCGCCAGTGGCTGATACCGGATCTCTACCGGGAACGAGCGCCCCGAGACTTCGACAATCGGCGCCGGAGCGCCCTTTTCGTCGCTGAAGTGCCGGGCGAACAGCTCCGGGTCGATGGTGGCCGAGGTAATGATGAGCTTCAGATCCGGCCGCTTGGGCAGCAACTGCTTGAGATAGCCCATCAGAAAGTCGATATTGAGGCTGCGCTCGTGCGCCTCGTCGATGATGATCGTGTCGTAGCGGCGCAGTAGCCGGTCCCGCTGGATCTCGGCGAGCAGAATGCCGTCGGTCATGAGCTTGACCAGGGTCCGATCCGAGGCCTGATCGGTGAATCGGACGGTATAGCCGACCACATCGCCCAGTTCGCCGCCGAGCTCCTCGGCAATGCGCTCGGCCACGGTGCGCGCGGCAATTCGGCGCGGTTGGGTGTGGCCGATGGTGCCGCGAATCCCGCGCCCCAGCTCCAGGCAGATCTTTGGTAGCTGGGTGGTCTTACCGGAGCCGGTCTCACCGGCCACGATCACGACCTGGTTCTCGGCGATGGCCTTCGAGATGTCCTCGCGGCGCGCGGAGACCGGTAGTTGCTCCGGATATCTGATGGTGGGCACGGCGGCGCGACGGGTCTCGACTCGCCGCTGGGCGGCGTCGATTTCGGCTTCGAGTGCGCTGAGGTCGCCGCCGCGGACCTGGTCGAGACGCCGACGTAAACGATATTCGTCGCGGATCGAGAGGTCGGCCAGGCGGGAACGAAGCTCGCGAACGGTGGCGGCGGTCCTGGTCATTGCACCGTCAAGCGTAGCGAAGTCATCACCCGGCCGGTCGAGGCGGTGGTGCAAGTCGCCCGCGGGCAGGTTGCCCGAAGTGTGCTGTATCGGCGTATCGTCCGCGTTTCGGCCCGCACCCGTGCGAATATCAGGCCTTAACGCTTCCCCGACCTGAAGGCCGGGGATTTCACGCTCAGACCGCACCCGAACCAACCACCCGAGGGAGGTGATCCGATTTGACTGACGTCCTCGACACGTGTGTGGCCGCGCTCTGCCACAGCCAGAATCACTCTGGCAGCGTTCCAATCCCGGTCGGCGGTAAACCCGCACCGATAGCATCGGAAGGTTCGTTCTCCGAGTTCGAGTTGCTGCTTGGCTCTCGCGAAACACCTCGAACACGTCATACTCGTATAGGCGGGCCGCACCAACACCACCCTCCGGCCGGCCCGCTCGCCACGCAAGATCAACTCCCGCTTATTCGCACCGATCGCCGCATCCGCGGCCTTACGTGCCATCGAGGACTTCGCCAGAAACCTGGGCTTGAAATCCTCCACCGCGATCAACTCATGGCTCTCGACAACACCTATCGCCCACACCCGCGCATCGTGCTCGGTTTGCCGGGCTGCCTTCTTGTGCAGCTTCGCCGCCTGACGCGCGGCCCGCTGATACCCGCCAGATTGTGGGCCGCGCGTGCCGCGCCGCCTCCGGGCCATCGTCCGTTGGGTCCGGGCAAGTTCGGCCGCGCAGCGTTTGCGATGCCCGAGATACGGCAGATCGAACACGGGATCGGTCGTGGTGGCAGTGGTACTTACTCCCCAGTCGATACCGATACCACCCTCAGCCACCGGGGCGGGCTCGACGGCGCGGCGGACCACGAACGAGACATACCAGTTCCCGAGCGAATCCTGGGTCACCCGCACACTTGTCGGTTCGGACGGCAATTCCCGCGACCACACCACGGGGATACTGACACCCTTCGCCAGCACCAGACGACCCTCTTTGATGCTGAATCCGCGGCGTGTGTACTCCAACGACACCGGGGTTCTCTTGCGTGGCTTGAACTTCGGACGCCCCCGACCCTGCACCGTGAACGATTGAGCGTGCGCCTGAGCATAGGTTCGCAGCGTCTGCTGTTGGACGACCTGAGAACCCTCCCGCAACCACACATTGCGGGAACGGGCCTCGGTCAGCAGTTTGCTGAGCGTGCCAAAGGTCGGTGTGTTCCCAGACTTGCGCTGGTGCACGGCCTCGTTCCACAGGAACCGGCAGCGATGCCACTCGGCCAGCAGAACAGATTCCGCGACGCGGCCCGGCCGCAAGCGAAAGCTGTACCGCACCACCTCATCCACACCTGAAACCCTAACCGAGACCACTGACACATAAGAAAGAGAGGAAGGCGCTCCCCCCTCGTGAACGAGGAGGTATCCGCGCCAAAAATCTGATGACCACTGTTGCCGGAACGCCCGCGTTGATTCGAGCGCTGCGCATCGCCTTCGGTGTGTTCGGCATTGTTGCGCTGATGTGGATACCGACAAAGAACTTCGGCGTGGAGGGCTACTCCGAAGCGAATTTCTTCAGCTACTTCACCATCCAGTCCAACATCATCGGCGTGGTGGTGCTGCTGGTCGGCGGGCTGCGCGATCCGATCACCCGGCGCTGGCAGCAGTTCCGCGGCGCGGGCACGCTCTACCTGGTGATCACGGGCATCATCTACGCGGTACTGCTGTCGAATATCGATGTCCAGATGGACGGCCAGTGGACCAATACCGCACTGCACCGGGTCATGCCCATCGTCATGCTGGCGGATTGGCTGCTCGTCCCCGCCGCGATCAAGCTGAGCGTGCGCCTGCTCGGCGCCTGGCTGATCTACCCGGTGCTCTACGGGGTGTACTCGCTGGTGCGCGGTCCGATCGTGGACTGGTATCCCTACCCGTTCATCGATCCGCGCGCGCAGGGGTATCTCGAGATGTCCGGCAAGCTGGCGCTGATGGTGGTGTTCTTCGCGATACTGGCCGCCGCCGTGGTCGCGGTGAACGGTTTCCTCGCGCGCTTCTGGCGTGAAAGCCGTACGCACGTGGCCTGATCGGGCTCAGAGCGTCCGAGTCATGAACACGCTGTGCGGATCGTCGATGTACTCGGCGAACGGTCCGCACAGTGCGAACCCGTGCCGCTCGTACAGCCGGACCGCGGGGCGATAGAACTCCGAGGACCCGGTCTCCAGGCTCAGCCGCGTATATCCGCGCTGACGTGCCACTTCGAGAATGTGCTCGAGCAGCAGTGTCGCCACGCCTCGGCCGCGCCATACCTCGACCATGCGCATGGACTTGATCTCGCCGTGTGTCGGATCGAGCTCCTTCACCGCGCCGCAGCCGGCGATGTCCTCGCCCTCCCATACCGACCAGAGGGTCATCTCGGGCTTGCGCAGCGCGTCCACGTCCAGCGCGTGCATGCTGTCCTCAGGAGAGTTGTCCAGCATTTCGGCCACATGGGTCTGCAGCAGTTCGATCACCTCGGCACCGGACAGATCGTCCACCACAATGCGCATACCCTCAGGCTATCGATGCCGGTCGGTCGGTTGTCCAGGTGGTAGGTGTGTCCCTGTCCCCGGCCGGTCGGAGCCGGAAGATCGATGGTGAGCGCTGGAAAATCAATGGCATTCGCGCCGTGCCGAACCTAGCCTGGGACGAGCTTGTTTCAATGGGAAAGGACGCCTTGGAAGCGACAGTGACGGTGACCCCGGATCAGTTGCCGGAGTTGCTACTGCACGTCGCGGTGGTTCGCCCGGTGTTCCTCTGGGGTGCGCCCGGTATCGGAAAGAGCTCGCTGGTGCGGGCATTCGCGGACTCCCTCGGACTGGAGTGCGTGACCCTGCTCGGCACGCAGCTCGCGCCGGAAGACCTCATCGGTGTTCCGCAGATCGTGAACGATCGCAGCCGATTCGCACCGCCGGAGATGATCGCGCGGGCGGAACCGTACTGCCTGTTCCTGGATGAGCTCAACGCAGCGCCCTCCGAGGTGCAGAAGTCCTTCTACTCGCTGATCCTCGATCGCCGCGTGGGCAATTACGAACTGCCCGCCGGATCGGTGGTGATCGGGGCCGGTAATCGGGCCACCGACAATGCCCTCGCCCGGCCGATGGCCTCCGCATTGGTGAACCGCATGGTGCACGTGCACCTGCGCGCCGATGTGGACGATTGGCTGAAGTGGGCCGCGCACAATGACATTCACCCGTGGGTCGTCGAGTACCTCATGCAGCGCCCCGATCATCTGTGGGCCGCCCCGCCGAAGTCGGAGCAGGCGTTCTCGACTCCGCGTGGCTGGCACATGCTCTCGGATGCGTTGCACTCCTACGGAACCGGGATCGACGACACCTCGCTCTGGGTGCTGGCCTCCGGAACGCTCACCGCCGCACATGCTTCCGCCTTCCGCGCGTTTGTGAAGACGGTGCGCCATGCCTTCGATCTGGAGGCGGTCATCAAGGGTGAGGCGGCGTGGCCGCGCGATCCGGCCGACCGTGACCTGCTGTACTTCCTGTCCGAAACCTTCCGTGCCCGGCTGGTCAAGGAGCTGCCCGCCTCCCGCGAGCACGCCTCGCCGGGGCTGAAACGCTTTGTGCTGCGGGCGAAGACGATGCTCACCGAACTGGCGGAGATCTCGGTGGAGTGCGCGCAACTGGTCATCGCCGCCGATGAGAATGGGCTGCCGGTGCTGCCGTCCTGGTTCCTGGTGGAGGTCACCCGGGATCTGCCGCGGCTGGCGGCGCGGAGGTAACCATGTCGGGACGTTCGACGCGCAAACGTCGCAAGGCCGCCGACCCCTGGTACGACAATATGCTGGCCGGGTGGGCGCAGGTACAGGAGAATCCGATGTTCCGCTGGGCCCGTCGCGGTCTGGTCGACGCCGGCGACCGACTGCCCTCGGATGCGTGGGCGGTCATCTCCGGCCACGGCACCATCCACTTCGCATCGAAGCGCCGGGCCGCGGCCGACGAATGGGCCTGGGCCTTCGCGCATTTGCTGCTGCACGCCGGGTTCGGGCATCTCGATCCGCGGGGCGTACCGCAGCAGATGCTCGAGGAGAACCTCTTCGCGTCCACCTGGCTCAATAACCCGCAGCAGCCGCATCCGGCGTATCGGGCTGCGTGCTGCGCGGTGGTCGACCAGTACCTGCTCACCTTGAAGATCGGCCGCCCGCCGGAGGCGCTGCCGCCGACTCCCGGCGGCTCCGATGAGCAGGCGCTGACCGAACGCTGGTGGCACACCGGCATACCCGAGCAGTACCAGCAGCCCGAATACCCGGACTTCTTCGTCGGCGATGCCGACACCGCCAAGAACTACGACCACCGCACGCAATTCGCGATCGGCATCGGCGAGGCCGCCCGTGATGCGCTCGCCGATGCGGGGCACGATGTCACCGCCGGTCGGCGCAAGGTCATGCGCTCATGGGATCGCGCGCTCAATTGGTTCGTGTCGTCCTACCCGCTGCTCGGCGCGCTGGCCGCCGGGATGAAGATCGTGGCGGAGGTGGATGTTGCTCGCGGTTGGGACATTTCGATTGCCGCGGTCAATGCCGAAGCCGCCGAGATCTACATCAACCCGTTCGCGGGGCTCAGTGATGAGGAATGGCGTTTTGTCCTCGCGCACGAAATGCTGCACGCCGCATTGCGACACGGCGATCGGGCGGGCTGGCGCGACCACTACCTGTTCAATGTGGCCTGCGATTACGTGGTGAACGGCTGGCTCGTGGAAATGGGCGTCGGCGAGCTTCCCGAAGGTCTGCTCTACGACCCGGAGCTCAAAGGTCTTTCCGCGGAACAGATCTACGATCGTATTGCCGGTGACCTGCGCCGCGTCCGCAAGCTGGCCACCCTGCGTGGGCGCGGGCGCGGCGATATCTTCGGAGATCCATTGCCGCACAATGGAACTACCGGCGGCTATATCGATCTGGACCACTACTATCGCGGCGCGCTCGCCACCGGTCTGGCCTACCACCAATCCAGCGGCCGTGGGCTGTTGCCTGCCGGTCTGGAGCAGGAGATCCGTGCCCTCGATCAGCCCCCGCTGCCGTGGGACGCGCAATTGGCGCAGTGGTTCGACGAACACGTGCCCGCTGTCGAGAAGCGCCGCAGCTATGCCCGCGCGTCCCGTCGCCAGTCCTCCACGCCCGACATCCCGCGTCCGGCCTGGGTCCGCCCGGAAGAATCTGTCCGGCTGCCCACCTTCGGCGTCGTCCTGGACACCTCCGGATCCATGTCCACCGAGCTCATGGGCAAGGGCCTCGGCGCGATTGCCGCGTACGCCCGTGCCCGCGATGTCCCGCGCGCCCGCGTGGTGTTCTGCGATGCGGCCGCCCACGATGCCGGTTATCTGCCCGTCGACGAGATCGCCTCGAAGGTCCGGGTCCGGGGCCGCGGTGGCACCGAGTTGCAGCCGGGCATTCGACTTCTGGAGCGCGCCACCGATTTCCCCGCTGACGGGCCGATTCTCGTCATCACCGATGGCATGTGCGATGTTGTGCGCATCCGGCACGAACACGCCTTCCTTGTTCCTGCCGGCGCCTCGCTGCCCTTCCGTCCCCGAGGCCCGGTCTTCCGAATGCGCTGAGTGCGAACCTCCGGCGCCGGATGTCGGTGAAACTAGGCAAGTCGGGCGCAACGTGGCACGATCTTTGAGGTGACCAGCAGTCCATCCGGGGCAGAGCGTCTGCGCGATCTCGCGCGGCTGCGCCGAGTGCGTGACCGTATCGACCGGGAGTACGCGCAACCGCTCGATGTCGAAGCGCTGGCCCGCGACGCGCACATTTCGGCGGGGCATCTCAGCCGCCAGTTCAAGCTCGCCTACGGCGAATCGGTCTACTCCTATCTGATGACACGCCGCATCGAGCGGGCGATGGCATTGCTGCGGCGCGGCGATCTCAGCGTCACCGAGGTCTGGTTCGCGGTCGGCTGCTCGTCGCTGGGCACCTTCAGCACGCGTTTTACCGAATTGGTCGGGGTGCCGCCCAGCGTCTACCGGCGCGAGGCGACCGCGACCTCGGGCATCCCGTCGTGCGTGGAAAAACAAGTAACCAGACCGATCAGGAATAGAGAAGCGGCGGCTACCTAGTCGCAACTAGCCTGATCTTCATGGACATCACCATTCACGCGAGTTTTCTCCCGCAGGACGATCCGGATGCCGCCCTGGCCTTCTATCGCGACACCCTGGGTTTCGAGCTCCGGAATGACGTCGGATACAACGGCTTGCGCTGGCTGACCGTCGGCCCGCCCGGGCAGCCGGATACCTCGATCGTTTTGCATCCGCCGGCCGTCGATCCCGGCCTCACCGAGGACGAGCGTCGCGCCATTACCGAGATGATGGCCAAGGGGACTTATTCGAGCATCCTTTTGGCTACTAAAGACCTGGACGGCATTTTCGAGCGAGTGCAGGCCAGCGACGCGGAAGTCGTCCAAGAACCGACCGATCAGCCTTATGGCGTTCGCGACTGCGCTTTCCGCGATCCCGCAGGCAATATGGTCCGCATCCAGCAACTGGGCTGAGCATTCCGGCATTGCCCCGCCGCCCCTGATTCCCGATGGCACTGCCGCTGCGCTGCCGAAAGATGGAGACACGATAAGCATGGCCAAGAGGACGAGCCCGCAGGCGCCCGCATCACACGCTGCCGATAGTCATGAGCTGATTCGCGTGGTCGGCGCGCGGGTCAACAATCTCAAAGACGTCAGCATCGAGATCCCGAAGCGCCGGTTGACGGTGTTCACCGGCGTCTCCGGGTCCGGCAAGAGTTCGCTGGTGTTCGGTACGATCGCCGCGGAATCGCAGCGGCTGATCAATGAGACCTACAGCTCGTTCGTGCAGGGTTTCATGCCGACGCAGGCGCGTCCCGAGGTCGACGTTCTCGAGGGGCTCACCACCGCGATCCTGGTCGACCAGCAGCGGATGGGTTCCGACCCGCGCTCCACGGTCGGTACCGCCACGGACGCGAATGCCATGCTGCGCATCCTTTTCAGCCGCCTAGGGAAGCCGCATATCGGTTCCCCGCAGGCGTTCTCCTTCAATGTCGCCTCGATCAGCGGTGCGGGTGCGGTGGCGATCGAGCGTGGCGGCAAGACCGTGAAGGAGCGGCGCAGCTTCAGCATTACCGGTGGGATGTGCCCGCGCTGCGAGGGCCGGGGCTCGGTCAACGACATCGATCTGACCCAGCTGTACGACGAGACCAAATCGCTCAACGAGGGCGCGCTGACCATTCCCGGCTACTCCATGGACGGCTGGTTCGGCCGGATCTTCACCGGGTGCGGCTACTTCGATCCGGATAAGCCGATCAAGAAGTTCAATAAGCGTGAGCTCGCCGACCTGCTCTACAAGGAGCCGACCAAGATCAAGGTCGAGGGCATCAATCTGACGTACGAGGGTCTGATCCCGCGCATTCAGAAGTCCATGCTGTCGAAGGACGTCGATGCGCTGCAGCCGCACATTCGCGCGTTCGTGGAGCGGGCGGTCACCTTCAGCATCTGCCCCGAATGCCACGGCACCCGGCTCAGCGAGGGAGCGCGGTCGTCGAAGATCAAGAAGCTCAGCATTGCCGATGCCTGCGCGATGCAGATCAGCGATCTCGCCGAATGGGTGAAGGGGCTGGACGAACCGTCGGTCGGGCCGTTGCTGGAGACGCTGCAGCGGACGCTCGACTCGTTTGTCGAGATCGGGCTCGGCTACCTCAGCCTGGAGCGCACGTCCGGCACGCTGTCGGGCGGTGAAGCGCAGCGCGTCAAGATGATTCGGCATCTCGGGTCCGCGCTCACCGATGTCACCTATGTTTTCGACGAGCCCACCGCGGGGCTGCATCCGCACGATATTCAGCGCATGAACGATCTGCTGCTGCGGTTGCGGGACAAGGGCAATACGGTGCTCGTCGTCGAGCACAAGCCGGAGACCATCGCGATCGCCGATCACATTGTCGATCTCGGACCGGGTGCGGGTGCGGGTGGCGGCACCATCTGTTTCGAGGGTTCTGTGGACGGGCTGCGGGGCAGCGGCACCATTACCGGCAAGCATTTCGACGATCGGGCCGCGCTCAAGACGACGGTGCGAAAGTCCACCGGGGCCTTGAAGATTCGTGGCGCGAAGACGCACAACCTGCGCGGTGTGAATGTCGACGTTCCGCTCGGGGTGCTTGTGGCCATCACCGGTGTCGCGGGGTCCGGAAAGAGTTCGCTCGTGCACGGATCGATTCCCGCCGGTGAGAATGTGGTGTCGGTCGATCAAGGTGCGATCAAGGGCTCGCGGCGCAGCAATCCGGCGACGTACACCGGACTGCTCGAGCCGATCCGCAAGACCTTCGCGAAGGTCAATGGCGTGAAGCCGGCGCTGTTCAGCGCGAATTCCGAAGGCGCGTGCCCCAATTGCAATGGCGCGGGTGTCATCTACAGCGATCTGGCGATCATGGCCGGCGTCGCCACCATGTGTGAGGTGTGCGAGGGCAAGCGGTTCCAGGCGGCGGTGCTGGACTACCACCTCGGCGGCCGCGATATCAGCGAGGTGCTCGCCATGTCGGTGAGCGAGGCCCTGGAATTCTTCGCCGCCGGCGAATCGAAGATCCCGGCCGCGCACGCCATCCTCGAGCGGCTCGCCGATGTCGGTCTCGGCTACCTCACCATCGGCCAGCCCCTCACCACCTTGTCCGGCGGCGAGCGCCAGCGCCTGAAGCTGGCCACCCACATGGCCGACAAGGGCGGCATCTACGTCCTCGACGAGCCCACCACCGGCCTGCACCTCGCCGACGTAGAACAGTTGCTCGGCCTACTGGACCGCCTCGTCGAATCCGGCAAGTCGGTCATCGTCATCGAGCACCACCAGGCCGTCATGGCCCACGCCGACTGGATCATCGACCTCGGCCCCGGCGCCGGGCACGACGGCGGCCTCATCGTCTTCGAAGGCACCCCCGCCGACCTGGTAGGCGACCCCGCCACCCTCACCGGCGAACACCTGGCGGCGTACGTCGGCAGCTGACCGAGGTCCTCGGAGGCTTCGCGAGACGCCATCACCCGCAGCCGAGTCGCGTCACCCGTCGAATTCGGTCCACGGGTGAGGTGACTCGCGTTGTCTCGGTGAGTCGCCCCACGTCGTGCGGGTGCGTCGCCCTCGTCATCCCGGCGCGCTTTTGGCCGGGATCCACGGAAACCGTTGGCACGCTGCGGGTGTGGATCCCGGCCAAAAGCATGCCGGGATGACGAGGTTCGCAATCCGGGATGACGGGAGGCGTGTGCGCCGGCGGGCCGTCGCAGTCGCCTTGCCGATTTCTCGCGCCTTCCGATCTCGTCCGCTCGCGCTGTCCCGGTGCGAGCCCGCGCAGGGATCTATCGAAACGTGCGGGTTGCCGCTGACGACCGCTGCTGCGTGGCTGTTGGTTGCTGGTTTGCTGTGAGTGGCGGCGGGATGACCTTGGTTCGGCAGGGTAAGGGCGGTGCCGGTGGTCGGTGGGGGTGCCACTATGGAGGGAGGCAGGACTCCGCGCTGAGAGGTGGTGGGGCGTGGCGGGATTCGTGCAGGACAGCGGGATGCTGCGGTGGCTGGTGGTGGCCGGATTCGTGGCGGCGGCGGTGATCGTGGTGGGGCGGCTGGCCGCGGTGCGGCCGGTGGGTGGGGGAGAGGTGCTGGCGGGGAATGGGTTTCGGGTGGATCAGGAGTCGGATGCGGCGCATCTGCTCATGTGCCTGGTGATGCTGGCCATGCTGGTGTTTCCGGCGACGGCGGATCCGAGGGCGCTGCGCGGTGTGCTGACCGCGATGATTGTGGTCTACGCCGCAGTCCTGATGGGTCGAATTCTCCGGTGGCGCAGTGTGAGTGTCGCGACGTTCGCCTATCACCTGGTGGCGGCGGGGGCGATGTTGTACGCGATGAGCGGGCATGCCGAGCGCGGGATGCGGATGCATATGGCGGGTGGACCCGCCCCGGTGCCGATGCTCGTGCTGGCCGCACTTTTCACCGTGGATGCGGTGGTCATGGCGGTTCCGGCGTCGCGGCGCGCGCTGTGGCATATGTTTCCGCATGCGGTGGGCACCGGTTCCAAAGCAGTGTTTCCGCATCTGGTGATGGATCTGGGCACCGCGTACATGCTCGTGGTCGCCGCGGCGGGCTGACGTCGAGTCCCGGGGGCCGTTCGCGCTGCTCCGGGCGGTGATGGTGTGATGGTGTGGTTGTTCGGCATGCCCGAAAAGTGGCAGTCGGTGTCGGTGTGACGGAGGTGCGGGATGGGTTCGCTGTGGCATGGCTTCGCCGATATGGGTGCGGTGGAGAACGGCGGTGCGTTCGTGGTGGCGCGGGGGGACGGCGCCTATATCTGGGATGAGGGCGGCACCCGGTATCTGGATGCCACCGCCGGACTGTGGTTCACCAATGTCGGGCACGGCCGCCGCGAGATCGCGGATGCGGTGGCGTCCCAGCTGAGCAATCTCGCGCACTATTCGAACTTCGGCGATCTGGCCTCCCCCGTGCTGCGCGATCTGGCCGAGCGGCTCGCCGCCATCGCGCCGGTGCCCGGCAGCAAGATCTTCTTCACCTCCGGCGGATCCGACGGTATCGATACCGCGGCCAAGCTGGCGCGCCGCTACTGGAACGTCATGGGCAAGCCGGGCAAGACCATCATCGTCGGCCGCGAGAAGGCCTATCACGGCATGCACGTAGCAGGTACCTCGCTCGCGGGCATCCCGGTGAACCACGAGGGCTACGGGGAGTTCATGCCCGACGCCCGCACCATCAGCTGGGACGACCCCAAGGCGCTGCTCGCACTCATCGAGGAGGTCGGCGCCGAGCGCATTGCCGCCTTCTTCGCCGAGCCGATCATCGGCGCGGGCGGCGTATACCTGCCGCCGGAGGGCTACCTCGCCGAGGTGCGCCGCATCTGCCGCGAGAACGACATCCTGTTCGTGGCCGACGAGGTCGTCACCGGCTTCGGCCGCATCGGCGGATCCTGGTTCGCCTCTTCGCGTTTCGATCTGCAGCCGGACATCATGACCACCGCCAAGGGCCTGACCTCAGGCTATGTGCCGATGGGCGCAGTGTTCATCGCACCGCGGATCGCCGAGCCGTTCTTCGCGGGCGGCACCTGGTTCCGCCACGGCTACACCTACGGTGGCCATGCCGCCGCCGCGGCCGCCGCCATGGCCACCCTCGACATCATGGAGCGCGAAAACCTCCTCGAGGCCAGCAAGAACCTGGAATCGCTGCTGCACAAGCACCTTTCGCCGCTGGCCGAGCACCCGCGCGTGGCCGAGGTGCGCAGTGGTCTGGGCGCGGTCGCCGCCGTTCAGCTCGCCGATCCCGCCGAGGCCATGCCATTCGTGAAAACTCTGCGCGCCCATGGCATCTCGGGCCGCGCCGCCGGTCAGGGCGCCCTGCAGATCTCGCCGTCGTTCGTCATCACCGAGGAGCAGGTTGCCGAATTGGCGGCCGGCTTCGCCCGCGCGCTGGGCTGATTCAGGCGCGTGACCAGTGTGTTCCTGCCCGCCGGAGATCGCTCCGGCGGGCAGGTTGCGCAGCGGGTGAGACCATAGATTTCGGGGCGCGAGGCGATGGTTGCCCTTGCGTATCTTGGTGGTTGAGGATTCTCCCGCGCCTGGATACTGCTGATGACCGCTCGACCCGATCTTCCCGAAACCCCGCGCCCCGCAGCCGGTCCCAGGTTGTCGTGGCTGCATCGCATCCTGCTTAGGATCATCGTCCTGATCGTCTCGCTGCCGGACGTCGTGCTTATCGGGGTTCTCATTGTGCGGGTCTGCGCACCACACGGGTATCTGCTCGTGGGTCTCGTCCTCAGCGTGTGGCTGCTGCCCGGGGCATTGTTCGCCGCCTCGATGGCAGCTTTCAATCTGGCGTTCAAAGCCAGTCCGAGGCACCCGGACGCCTACGCGATCGAGAAGCAGGATATCCGATTGGCCACGGCATGGCGGCGGGTCGCGGCGGCGGCCGGAGTGCGGGATTACGGCTACTTCGTGCGGGCGCCGTTCTCCGACGCCGCCCCTGAAGCCCGCCCTTCGGGTAGGTCGGGGGGGATCTCGATCATCGTCTCTCGCAAGGCCATCGAAGAGTTGCCGGCTCGCGGCCTGGAAGCGCTTCTCGCTCATGAGCTCGCACATTGTCTGGGTGCGCGCCCGCCCCCGTGGGGGCAGTTACTCGAGTGGTATGCCGTGCCTGCGGGCTTGGTGGACGAACTCCCGATACAGCTGGCCCGATGGCTCGCAGGTCGCGGCTTTCGAGATGAGCCGTGGTCGCATCCCGCGACGGCGGTTCGGATGTTTGCCACAGTGGTTGCGGAAGTGGGGGTGTTCCGTGTGCTGGCGTTCCTGATCGGGCCTGTTCCCGCAGCGGTTGTCCTTGTGGTGCTGAACATTCGAACGGTGTTCATTCCGATCGTGCAGCGGCACTGCGAGTTTGTCGCCGATCGCATAGCGGTCGATCTCGGATACGGGGCCGAGCTGCGGGAGTACCTGCGGTGCTACATCCCCGAGGTGCGGTTCCGGTGGGATCTACTCGCCCGGATCGTCGCCACGCACCCCACGACAGGTCCGCGAGTGCGCGCCATCGATGAGCGGATGCGCGCTCAGGCGACGAGCTGAACCCTGCGGTCCGGCCACTCGGGAGGGCCGTTTACCGCAAGCGGCCGCAGGCCTACTCCGCGGCCAGGCGATCGGCACGGGAAAGGAGGTAGCGCTGTTGCGGCACAGTCCCTGTCAGTTCCGCAGCACGCCGGTAATCGGCTATCGCGTCCGCGACACCTCCGTTCAGCTCCCGAAGATGAGCGCGCACGGCGTAAAACCGATGGTTGGCGCAGAGTCGGCCGTCGCGCTCCAAGTCCGCGAGCATGGCCAGACCGGCCTCGGCGCCGTCCGACATCCCCACCGCGACTGCGTGATTCAATGCGACAACGGGATTGTCGGTGAGCGCGGCCAGCGCCGCGTACAATGCGGCGATCTGCGGCCAGTCGGTGTCCGCGGCGGCGGTTGCTTCGTCGTGTACGGCCGCGATAGCGGCCTGTAGTTGATACGGTCCCGGCGGGCCACCGCGTGGCAGCGCCATGGTGATCAGGTTGATGCCCTCGGTGATGAGGTCGCGGTCCCAACGCGATCGATCCTGTTCGGCCATCGGAATCAGCTCACCCTGTGCGCCGGCTCGAGCGGGTCGGCGGGCATCGGTCAGGAGCATGAGCGCCAGCAGACCGGCGACTTCGTCATCCTCCTCGAGTAGCCGATACATGATGCGCGCCAATCGAATTGCCTCGACAGACAGGTCTGCCCGGTACAGCTCCGGTCCCACCGTGGCGGCATACCCCTCGGTGAAGATCAGGTACAGCACGTGCCGCACGGCGGCGATCCGTGCGTCCCGCTCCTGAGGCAGCGGCATCCGGAACGGTGTCCCTGCCGACTTGATTGCGCGCTTGGCCCGGCTGATGCGGCGGGTCATGGTGTCCGCCGGCACCAGGAAAGCGCGCGCGATCTCGGTGGTCGTCAAACCACCGACCGCCCGCAGCGTCAGTGCGATCTGTGCGGCGGGCGTCAAGGCCGGATGGCAGCAGAGGAACAGCAGAATCAGCGTGTCATCGGCATCGCCTACGCGATCCTCAACCACGGGGGCAGCCCATTGTTCGGTCGGAAGAGCCTGTACCACAGCATCTTCGCGCTGCCGCCGTGCTTGTTCGGCGCGCAGCAGATCGGTCAGCCGCCGCGATGCGACGGTAATCAGCCAGGCCTTCGGATCCTGCGGCACATCCGCGTCCGGCCATTGTGTGGCAGCCGCCAGCAATGCCTCCTGTACCGCGTCCTCCGCGGTATCGAAATGCCCGTACCGCCGCACCAGCGCACCGAGGACCTGCGGCGCGAGTTCACGCAGCAGGCCCTCGGTGTGTGCGTCGACCATCACATCTCCGGACCCTCCGGACCCTCCGCGACCGGCCGCACATCCGCGTACGCGCGCGCGGCCACAGCCGTCGGGCCGGGGCATTCGGCTAGTCCCGCTGCGATCTCGGTGGCTCGGTCGAAGCTGTCGCACTCGACGATCCAGTACCCGGCCAGCACTTCCTGCGTCTCCGCGTACGGCCCGTCGGTGACCAGCACGGGCGTGCCCGCCCGAGTGCTGCCGCTGACCCTGCGGGTATGAACGGGCGCGACGAGGCCGCGGGTGTCCACCAGCTCACCCGATGCCTCGAGTTTCGCGGTGAACGTCTGCATGAACTCGACCATGGCCGTGAAATCAGCGGGTGTCCAGGCGTAATCGCCCGTCGCATTGCCGGTCAAACCGTCGTAGTCCCTTTGTGAACCGTAGGACAGAATCATGTATTTCATCGGTCTCACCTCCGTTGTCGGCGCCCCGGTGGCGTCTTCACCTGAGACGTCGAAGCCACTGCACCGGATTCGGACATCTACTCCGAAGAATATTTTCCCGCACGGCGAATGGGGGCCGAAGCGGTCAGATGACGACCGGGTGATCCTCGACGACCCGTCCGCCCAGCCGCACCCAGCCGTCGGAGTCCCACTCGGTGAACAGCTGCGATCCCGCGCCCTGGGTGATGTACAGCCCGCGCTGCAGTTTCGCCGTCAGGGCGATTGCCGCCGCGCCGGTTGCCTCGTCTTCGGCAATTCCCATGGCGGGGGCGAACATTCGGGTGCGTACCTGACCGCGGGCTTCGTCGTGCCAAGCCCACACGTAGTGCGAGCCTTCGGGGAAGTCGGCCGGGTCCAGCGTCGCCAGCAGTTCGGCGCTCTCGAATTCATGAAAGGTGAAGGCGGGGGCCCATTCCGAGCGGGCGCGCACCCACGCCATGCCGTCCGTGACCGAAACGTCCACGGGTCCGGCGGGCACATCGATGACCGAGACCGGGCTGCCCTTCAGGTACAGCCACCACCCGGTGCCGACGGTCGGGTGACCAGCGAACGGCAATTCGATCGAGGGTGTGTAAATCCGCATGCGAACCCGGCCGTTCTCCGGCTCCTCGAAGACAACCGTCTCGCTGTATCCCGCGCGAGCGGCCAGGGCCTGATGGTCGGCGCCGGCCACATCGGCGGCGCGCGCGATACCGAGCGGATTGCCGAAGCGGCCCGTCGCATCGGTGAACACGCGAACCACTTCGATCTGTGCGCCATCGCTTTCCGGAGTGCTCATGGTCGCCGAGCTTACCGCTGGTTACCGAGCGGGGGGAGGTGAGCAAGCTCCCAGCATGTCGGTCAGGGCGCTCTTCTCGGTGGCCTGCACGGTGAGTCCCCAGCGGGATTTCACCGCCACCCAGCGGCGTGCGTACTCACACCAGAACCCGGCGCGCGGGCGCCACTGGTCCGGGGATTTCGAGCCTTTGTCCTGATTGGCCTGCTTCTGCACGGCCAGTAGATTGCCCGCGTCATTGGCGAATTGCTGACGGCGGTCCGCATCCCAGTCCGAAGCCCCCGACCGCCAGGCATCGCCCAGTGCGACCACATGATCGATTTCGATCTCGGAGGCCTTGAATCGGTCGTAGGGCAGCCGCTCGCCCGCGTAGGGGTCATTCAGTACGCCGGACAGCACGGTGCACGAATTGCTTTCTGCCAGTTTGACTTCCGTCAGATCTCGCTTCATCACATCCTCGCGCGCAGTGCATCCGCCGGAAAGTACCGGCTCCCCGCCGCGGCCGGACCAGCCGGGCCCGAAGGCATTGCGCTCGTAGGATTCCCAGTTCCGATTCCAGGCGATGGTGAGCCGGTCCAGATCTGCCTGCGCGTGCTGCAGGTCGGGGAGCGGCGTGCTGGTCGGGCCGGCCGCCGCCGTGTCCTTCGGCGCCGGTTCCTGCCGATTGCTCCAGAGCGTGAGCCCGGCCGCTGCCACCGCGATGAGGACGACGGAGGTGGCGAGGAATCTGCGCCGGCGGCGCCGGGCAGTGGTCCGGGAACGCTTGGGCATGCGGGGGAGTCTAGGGGCGGAAACCGGATGAATCGGGCAACGTTGCCGACCGGTGACCTGATACAGGCTAACTGATAGCAAATAGAAACAGGGTCGGTGCACCGAATCGGTGCACCGACCCTGTCAGCAGTGCTTCAGATCGAAAAGCAGGAGCTCAGACCGCGGCGCCGGCCAATGCCTCGGTCGAGGCCACGGCCTGGCCGACGCCGGCCACGATCGCGGCGGCGCGCAGCGATTCGAAGATCGCCTCACGGGAAACGCCCGCCTCGCGCAGCGTGTTCTCGTGCGCCTCCAGGCAGTGCTGGCAGCCGTTGATCGAGGAGACCGCGAACGACCACAGCTCGAAATCGGCCTTGTCCACGCCCGGGGTGCCGATGATCTGCATGCGCAGGCCGGCCCGCAGGTCGTCGTACTTGCCGTCCAGGAACGCCTTACCGCGGTAGAACACATTGTTCATGCCCATGATCGAGGCGGCGCCCAGCGCGGCGTTGTACGCCTCGGCCGACAGTACGTCGGCGGCCTCCTCGGCGATCTCGCGCAGCGTGGTGGCCGACCGGGTGGCGGCGGCCGATGCCAGCAGTGTGCCCCACAACTGCTGCTCGTTCAGCACGGTGGTGCGAGCGATCGAGGACAGGTTGAGCTTGAGGTCCTTGGCGTACTCGGGTAGCGAGTTCTTCAGGTTCTCAATGGTCACAGTGCGCGGTCCTTAAATTAGATACGGCCTTTGTATCAGAGCCGAATTGGAAGAATTTAGACCGAGGCGGTCATGAGCTCGCCGGCCTTGATGGTCGGGTCGCCCTTCTTCCAGTTGCAGGCGCAGAGCTCGTCGGACTGCAGGGCGTCGAGCACCCGCAGCACCTCGTCGACATTGCGACCCACGGAACCGGCGGTCACCGAGACGAACTGGATCTCATTGTTCGGATCGACGATGAAGGTGGCGCGGTCGGCGACGCCGTCGGCATTGAGAACACCGGTGGCGGCGGCCAATTCGCGCTTGAGGTCGCTCAGCATGGGGAACGGGAGGGTCCTGAGCTCCTCGTGCTGGGCACGCCACTGGAAGTGCACGAACTCGTTGTCGACGGACGCGCCGAGCACCTGTGCGTCACGATCGGCGAACTCCTCGTTCAGCTTGCCGAAGGCGGCGATCTCGGTCGGGCAGACGAAGGTGAAGTCCTTCGGCCAGAAGAAGACGATGCGCCACTTGCCGGCGTGGTCGTCGCTCGAGATCTGGGTGAAGTAGTCGTCGGGCTGCTGAGCGTTCACCTTCGAGAGATCACCGCCGATGACTGCCGTCAGGTTGTAGGCGGGGAACTGGTCGCCGATGGTCAGCAGTGCCATGCTTGCTCCTCTGTGTAGTCGAATCGATCGTGTCGTGACTGCTGTTAACGATCTTGCCCGAACCTCGCTTAAAGGCAAAGGTGATGGGTCGCACTAGACTGATAGGCGTGACTGATCAAACTTATCAGCCGACCCTGTCGCAGCTGCGTGCGTTCGTGGCGATCGCGGAATATCGCCACTTCGGCACCGCGGCGGCCCGGCTGAGCGTGAGCCAACCCACGTTATCGCAGGCCCTAGCATCACTGGAAAACGGACTGGGTCTGCAATTGATCGAGCGCAGCACGCGCCGGGTGCTCGTCACACCCGCGGGCAAAAGGCTACTGGCGCAAGCCATGGCAACCCTGGAAGCTGCTGACCGTTTCGTCGCTTCCGCGGCCGGATCCGGGCTCGGCGGAACCATGCGACTGGGCATTATTCCGACCGTCGCCCCCTATGTACTGCCGAGGCTGCTGCCGGAACTGCACAAGCAGCTGCCCACGCTGGTGCCGCATGTGATCGAGGATCAGACGGCACGGCTGGTGGATGGGCTGCGCTCCGGCGTCCTGGATGTCGCGTTGCTGGCACTGCCGGCCGATGCCACCGGACTGGTTGAGCTTCCGCTCTATACGGAGGAATTCGTCCTGGTGATCCCGCGTGGGCATCAGTTCGCCGGGCGCACCGATCTGAAGCCCTCCGATCTGGACGCGCTGCCGCTGCTGCTGCTCGACGAAGGGCACTGCCTGCGTGATCAGACGCTGGATCTGTGCCGGACGCACGATGCGCATCCGGGTGCGGTAGGCGATACCCGTGCGGCCTCGCTGGCCACCGTGGTGCAGTGTGTGGCAGGCGATCTGGGTGTCACCTTGATTCCGGAGATGGCTGTCGAGTCCGAAACCTCGCGCGGCACTCTGGATATCGCGCGTTTCGCCGCGCCCGCGCCGGGCCGCAGGCTCGGCCTGGCCTACCGCACCTCGACCGCGCGCGGCGAGGATTACGAGCGTCTGGCGGAGATCATCCGAAGTATTCGGCCACACTGACGGCACCCCGGATTGAGGCCTATCGCACCTCCAATTGACCGGTTCGTGTGCGTCTGGGACGCTCGGGGCCATGCGGATTCACCATCTGAACTGCGGCACCATGGCCTTCGGCCTGGTCGACCACTGCCTGCTCATCGAGACCCGGACCGAACTCGTGCTGGTCGACACCGGATACGGGCTCGGTTGCGTGCGAGAGCCGGGAAAGATGCTGGGCGCGAGCCGATTCGTCATGGGCCCCAAGCTCACCGAGACGGAGACGGCGATATGGCAGATTCAGGCGCTGGGCTACGACCCTCGTGACGTACGGCACGTCATCCTCACCCATCTCGATCTCGATCACTCCGGTGGCCTGGCCGACTTCCCGGAGGCGACGGTGCATGTGCACGGTCCTGAATTCCGGGCCGCCACTGCGACACCCACCCTCTCGGAGCGCCTGCGGTATCGCGCCGCGCAGTGGGCGCACGGACCCAAGTGGATGGTCAACGAGGTGGAGGGCGGCGAGGACTGGTTCGGCTTCACCGCGGTGCGTGACCTACCCGGCCTACCACCGGAGATCCTGGTGGTGCCGCTGGTCGGCCACACCCGCGGGCATGCCGGCGTGGCGGTCGACAGCGGCAATGGCTGGCTGCTGCACGCCGGAGATTCCTTCATGTTGGAAAGCTCCATCGACCCCGAGAGTCCGAATACTCCCTTGTGGCTGCGTATGTACGAACAGGGTGCAATAGTCCGGGACGCCTACCGGGAGAATCAACGCCGACTGCGCGAACTCAAGCGCCTGCACGGCCATCAGATCAGCGTCATCAATTCCCACGAGGCCGCGCTCTTCCATCGGATGACCGCGCGGTGAGTGATCGGCCCTGGACGCGCCGCCTACCCTCAGGCGATGCCCCGCTGTTCGTCTACGGGACCTTGCAATTCCCCGAGGTTCTGATCGAATTGATCGGCCGCGCACCGCAATTGGATCCCGCGCAGGTGCTGGGCCAGCGGGCGGCAGTCCTGCCCGATCGGGTATATCCGGGGCTGACGTCCGCGAATGACAGTGTGACGCAGGGTTTCCTGCTCAGCGGGCTCACCGCCGACGAGTGGCAGGTGCTGGATGCCTTCGAAGACGACGAATACGAATTGCGACCCATCCCCGTGCACGCGGGGGATCAGGACACCTACGCGTGGACCTACATCTGGACCGATGCGGTGCCACCGGGGGAGTGGTCGGCGCAGCGTTTTGCGGCCGAACACCTCGCCGACTACATCACCCGCTGCTCGACGTGGCGACGAGACCTGTTGCGCCCCGCGACCGCACAGCCCGTGCCTGAACGGCACAACCGGTAGCGGGGGCTGTGCCGCTGCCGCAGAGGCTGTGCGGTCAGGAGCAACACCGTGCGTTCCGGCAGCGAAACCCGGTGCAGGGTCGCTAGGTTCGCAACCCGTCCAGGATCGCGAGCACCGCCGCCTCGGATTCGACCCGGGCGGCGGCCGGATCGTCGGAGCTCGCTGGTGGGAGTGGCACCGGGTCATCGGACCGCTCGCCGAGCACTATCGCGTGATCTGCCCGGATCTGCGCGGGCTCGGTTGGACTGCCGCACCTCCGGATGGCTATCGGCCCGAGGTGATGGCCGACGATATCGCCGGCTTGCTCGACCGCATGGGTGTGCGCAGGTTTCGCCTGATCGGCCACGATTGGGGTGGTCTGGTCGGCTATCAGCTCGCGCTGCGCAGCCCCGACCGGGTCTTGCACTACATCGCGGTCAATACGGCGAGCCCGTTTCTGCGGCCCACGCCGCGGGTGCTGCTCAATGGGATTCGGGTATGGCACATTCCGCTCAATGCCGCGCCGTTGATCGGGCGCCGAATGGCCGGGTCGGTGGTGCCGAGGTGGGCATTGCGACGCTGGACATATCGCTCGGCCGCTCTGACTTCCGAGGACACCCGGATCTTTCTGGCGCAGTTCCAGGATCCGGCTCGGGTGCGCGCCACTGTCTCGTACTACCGGAACCTGCTGCGGCGTGAACTGCCGCTGCTGCTGTCCGGTCAGTATCGGTGGTCGCGGCTCACTGTTCCGGTGCTGGTGTTGTCGGGGGATCGTGATCCGCTGCTGCCTCCGAGTCAGATGACCGGATTCGACAGGTGGGCAACCGATTTCCGGGTGGAGTTGGTAAGGGGCGTGGGTCACTTCCCGCCGATCGAGGATCCGGAGCGATTTGTGGCGGGTGTGCTGGCTTTCTGTGCTGATCCTGACCGGGACTGCGTGACGCCGGACACATTCATGAGGTAGAACGGGTTGGCACGGAGACAGCGGGCATTGTCGCGGCGGCGCGTAGTCAGGCGATAGGGGATCTGTTGCGGCGCAGTGCTGCCCGGGTTCCGGGGAAGACGGCGCTGGTGTGGCGGGGGCGGCGGGGGAGTTTCGGCGGGCTCGACGAGGCCGTCAATCGGGTGGCGCACAGTTTGGCTGATCGTGGTGTGGTGCAGGGGGATCGGATTGCGGTGTTCTCGCGTAATTGCCGTGAGTTCGTGCTGTTGTATTTTGCGCTGGCGCGGCTCGGGGCGGTTTCGGTGCCGATCAATTTCATGCTGACTGCTGATGAGGTCGCCTACATTCTGGGGCATTCCGGGGCTGTCGGGTTGATTGCCGAGGATGCGCTTGCCGGAGAAGCCGAGGCGGCGGTGAAGCAGTTGGGGGACAACGATATTCGATTGTTCGGCTGGATCGGACTGAGTGGGCTGCCGGTGGCCGCGGGTTGGGAGGATGTCGCGGCGTGGGAAGAACATGCCGACGCTTCCGAACCCGCGGTGCTCATCGGTGATGACGATCCGGTGCAGCTCATGTACACCTCCGGCACCGAATCGCGGCCCAAAGGCGCGATCATGTGTCGGCGATCCGGTCCACATACTTGAAGTTCGCGATATCGCCCGGGTCCGCACTCGCGACCCCGGCGAACCACGCGTCCAGGATCTCGGTGAGCAGCGCCCGCGAAGTCAACCGCAAACTCAGCGCCAGCACATTCGCATCGTTCCACCGCCGAGCGCCGGCGGCCGTGTACCCGTCCACGCACAGCGCAGCCCGCACCCCCTGCACCTTGTTCGCCGCGATCGACGCCCCCGTACCGGTCCAGCAGCACACCACCGCCTGCTCAGCCCGCCGCTCCGCAACATCTCGCGCCGCCGCGGCGCTGGCCCAAGCCCAATCATCCCGCTCATCCGGATCCAGTGCCCCATGCACCGTCACCTCGTGCCCGCGCCGCCGCAACTCCTCCACGACCGCACCCGCGACACCGGTGTCCTCGTCCGCGGCTACCGAAATCCTCATACAGCGTTTGTGCCTACTCGAAGATTTCCGCTACATCGGCTGCGGTCACTGCCCGCCGAGCCCACACCTCGAGTTGATCGACATCCGTACAGCTTTCGATCCGAGCGCGAACCTCAGCGGAAACTGCGAATCCCCGCGCGTCGAGGATGGCTTCCAGAATGCGGACCTCTCCATCGAGCCGACCTCGTTCCAACCCTTCTTCCAGCCCTTGTTCCAGCCCTTGTTCCAAGCCTTGCTCGCGGCCCTGCTGTAGGCCCTCTTTCACGAGATTGCGGAACGTGTCGCTCAGATATTCACGACGGGCTGCGGTAGTCATCATCGCCTCCAAGCATGATCGGGCTGCACGGTTCAGGGTTGACGTCACGAGGTCGTAGTACATGGTAGCCCGCTCGGTCCCGCGACTTCCGGGTTCGGCGGCGAGCTTGTCGAGTGCGGCGAGCGTCGCACTGAACACCTTGGCGCGGTCGCTGTGTTCCTGGTGAGCGATGGCGGACAGCACGGAAAGTTCGGGCAGGCGGACTGCACTTTCAGGGTCTGTGACCACCGGGACCTGTTCCGGTCCCAGGACGACGGGCCGCACGGTGGCGACTCCAAATCCCAGATCGATCGGCTTGGCTGCCCACGTCGTTGTTCGACTGTCCGGGGTCAGCACCAAGAGCACCGTCGGGCAGCGCAGCCGCGCCCGGAGCGTGGCCACATACACCGGCCAAGTCCAGCGTTTGTCCTTGTCCGGGCGCAACTGGACCTCGACGACCACTGCCAGCACCGGTTCCTTCGAATTCGAGAACACGACCACCGTGTCGGCGCGGTATTCGGTCGGTGCTTTATCGGTGAGGTCGGTGCAGGCGGTATTCGCCTCCTCGTACTCGGGTAGGTCCCAGCCGAGCGCGGACAGCAGGCTGGCCGCGAGGCCGGGTTGATTCGTGAAGAGCTCCAGCAACACCTCATGCAGTGCAGATGGCATGGAGTGACGGTATGTAGCCCGAGCGATATGTGTTGCTGGATTTGGTGATTCGCTCCGAATTGTCAGAATTCGGTGGTGACCAGGTGCCTATTTCCCGGCTGCGCGGGCCAGGTGTTCCGGGTAGCGGGCGCCGGCGATGGATTCGGCGGGGGCGGCGGCTTCTATGGCGGCCAGATCCTCTGGGGTGAGGGTGATGTCGGTGGCGGCTGCGTTTTGTTCGAGGTAGGTGCGGCGTTTGGTGCCGGGGATCGGGACGACATCGTCGCCGCGGCTCAGCACCCAGGCGAGCGCCAATTGCCCTGCGGTGACGCCCTTTTCGTCGGCCAGCTTACGGAGGGCGGCAACGATGGCGAGATTGCTGTCGAGATTGCCTTCGGCGAAACGCGGGAGATTGCGGCGCATATCGTCGGCGGGCAGATCGGCGGTGGAAGTGATTGCGCCGGTGAGGAACCCGCGACCGAGCGGTGAGAACGGCACGATGCCGATGCCCAATTCCCGGCAGGTGGGCACGATTTCGGCTTCGAGATCGCGAGTCCACAGCGACCATTCACTCTGTAGCGCGGTCACCGGATGCACAGCGTGCGCACCGCGAATGGTTTCCGCCGAGGCCTCCGAAATGCCGAGATACCGGACCTTGCCCGCGGTCACCAGCTCCGAGAGTGCGCCCCAGGTCTCCTCGATCGGCGTATTCGGATCCACCCGGTGCTGGTAGTACAGGTCGATATGGTCGACGCCGAGCCGGGCCAGGGACTCATCGCAGCTCTGCTTCACAAACGCGGCATCACCACGCGCTCCCATCGAGCCGCCTTCGCCCCAGACGATCCCGAACTTGGTGGCCAGCACCACCTGGTCGCGACGATCGGCAATAGCGCGCCCGACCAGACGCTCATTGGTTTCCGGCCCATACACGTTCGAGGTATCGATCAGTGTGACACCGAGTTCCAGCGCCCGACGAATGGTGGCAATCGACTCGTCGTCATCGGTGTGCACCCCGTACGCGGAACTCATGCCCATACAGCCGAGCCCCTCCGCGCCAACGGTCAGCTCGCCGAGTTTCCTGGTAGCGATCATGCTGGAATCCTCCTATGTCGCACTCGATGTCAGATGAGCCGCGCTCACCCTCGAACCTACGACCTGGAGCGCACTCCAAGTCAACTATCGAACGTCCCCGATCGCACAGCAGCCGCGAACACATCCCAGTCGACCGGCGCAAACCGGTCTGCTCGCCGGTCGGCATCCCTGCCGGGAACGGCAGGATGCGGACCGGGTCGCGCTGAGCGGGTGATCAACGCCTGCCTGCGAATCCGAATGCGCACGCGAGCTGCGATCTCGGCGTCTTTCGCTTCCGGAACAGCATCACGTTGTTCACCATCAACTGACCGGAGGATCCAGCCCCACGGGCCCCACCTCAACATCGAGATGCCTCCGGGTAATGTGACGGCCCGAGTTGTATATCGGGGGAGATCTATGCGGGCACAACGTATTTCCACAGCGCGGCAGGTATCAGCTCTGTCGTGGGATGGCGATGATCTGGTCGACTTCTCGCATGGCCCCACCCGCTGGTCGTCCGACGGTACCGCCGCCGACTCGCCACAGATTTTCCGCGTGTTCTCCGGGTCGTTCGATCATGCCTTGGTCTCGCCATCGGGTCGATTCGAAGTCCTGTACGGAGAACGCGGCACGAAGGCGTTGCTGCTGCGTGACGGGAAGCTGCTCCGTGAACTCGATCGAAGCTATTACCACGCAGAGGATTTCGACTACCCGGTCGCTCTGGGCGTATTGACCGATGGGCGTGACGTCGTCGTGCATTGCCCGGACAAATACAACATTTTGCAGATCGACGATGCCGAGACCGGACAGCGCATCACCGAAGGATCCCGGACGCCACAGGATGTGTTCCACTCACGACTCTCGATCAGCCCCGATGGCCGGCATCTCCTTGCCGCGGGCTGGGTTTGGCACCCGCACGGTATCGCGATGGTCTTCGATCTGGCCGCAGCGGTGAAGGACCCGGCGGTGCTCGACGGCCGGGGCATTCTGCCTGCCGAAACGTCCGACGCCGAGATCGAATCCGCGTGCTGGCTCGACAATGACCGCGTGGCGATCGCAGCGTCGAATGAAGATCCATTCGAGGACGATCAGGAGAATTCCGACAAGCTCGCGCCTGGGCAGCTCGGCATCTGGTCCGTGCGCGCAGCCCGCTGGCTTCACCGCTCCACTCTTGCGCACCCGGCCGGCACAATGATTGCCTGCGGCGAGCGCATCGTGTCGCTATACGGCCACCCCAGATTGATCGACCCGATCTCGGGTCGAACGCTCCTCGAATGGCCCGACGTGGACGCCGGAACCAAGGACCGTAGCTACGGGGTCACCCATATACCTACACCGGTCGCCATCGCGCACCCCGACGGCACACGACTTGCCATTGCGCAGACCGACCACATCTCAATCCTGAAACTAGAGCCATAACCCGTCGCTCCCACCTGCGTGCCGCCCTCTCACCACGTGGCAGTGCCGAGTAACGGTCGTGCGGATTATCGCGACTCGTGGGGGCTGTCGCTGCGGCGCAGTTCGTGCAGGGGAGTCGATACGTCGCGGCCGGTGCTGAGTTGGGGGCGATTGATCGGGATCTCGGTGAGCGGGGCGGTCTCCCGCATGGAGGTCAGCGATCTCTTGGCCAATTCCTGGTAGACCTTCACGCCGTTGGCCTTCCACCGTAGTGTCTGCTCATCCAACGGCCGGGTCTCCGTGACGGGGTTGCCGACCGCGAGGTGCTCGGCGGGGATCGTCGTCTCGGCCCGGACCACGCTGCCGGCGCCGACGAGCGCCCGTGCCCCGATTCGGGCGCCGTCCATCACGACGGCGTTCATGCCGACCATCGCTCCCGACTCGATTACGCAGCCGTGTAATACCGCACCGTGTCCGATGTGGGATTCCGCCTCCAGCAACAACTCTCGTCCGGGGAACGAGTGCAGCACGCAGCCGTCCTGAACGTTGGACCCCCGGCCGATGACGATCGCGCCGAAGTCGCCTCGGATGCTGGCCGTCGGGCCTATGTAGCAGTCACTTTCGATCACGACATCTCCGATCAGCACCGCTGACGGGTGCACGAACGCGCCGGCGGCTACGACCGGTATGACTCCGTCGATTTCATAGCTGGGCATATCCACTCCGATCCAGTGTCGCCATTGGCCCCGTCACGATCATCAACGACACCGGACGGGGCGGTCAATTCTCGGAAGAGCTTGGCACTCCCCAAGTTTCAGCTTGGATGCTGCGGGAATGTGCGGCCGAGCGCGAGGCTCAGCGTCCTCTCAGCGAATTTGTGACAGCTTGTGGGCACGCACGGTCCGCCCGCGAGAAAGTTTTCGATGTCGACCTTCAACGGGCTTCCCGCCCACATCCTGTTCGTTCACTTCGTCGTGGTGCTGGCGCCGTTGACTGCGGTGCTGCTGACCATGTCGGCGGTATGGCCCGCTGCACGCCGCCGTCTGGTCTGGCTGAGCCTCGCGCTGGCCGTGATCGTCGTGATCCTGACCCCGATCACCACCGATGCGGGGGAGTGGCTGGAGAAGCGCGTCGGGCGAAACCCCGACTTGCGCACGCACACTCACCTCGGCGATACGTTCATCTATTTCGCCCTCGGGCTGTTGATCGTGGCGGCTCTCGTAGGGGTTGTTCACGTGCGTGAGTCCCGCGGCCGGGCGCTGTCACGAATGCTCGTCGGCATCGTCGCGGCCCTCACGCTCGCCACCAGCGTCGCGGCGACGGTGCAGGTGTACCGAATCGGAGAGACCGGTGCCCAGTCGACCTGGCACGGCGTATCAGCACAACCGGCACGCACCCACCCCACCACGAGCGACGTTCCAGCGAAGTGAGCTGAATGGAAGACCACGACCAGGAACTGGTGGCGGCAAATGTCGAGAAGTGGCCGCCGTCAGTTCCTGGTCGATGACGCTTCACATTACGAGAGCTCTTGCAGTGCAGCGGAGTCCTCGCGAGCCTTGCGCAGGTTCTCTTCGACCTCGCGGGTCCAGGCCTCGTTCGCCTTGGTGGTGTCGACCTCGAATTCGAAGCGCTGCGTGGACTTGGGGTCGATGTCGGCGACGTCCGCGTAGAACTGGTCGTACCAGCGGCGCAGCTGGTAGACCGGGCCGTCTTCCTCGGTGAGCAGCGGGTTGTCGATCTTGGACTTGTGCTTCCAGATCTCCACGTCCTGCAGAAAGCCTGCTTCGATACCCTCGGCCATCTTCACGGCCAGCCCATGCGCCGCATCGTCCGCCAGACCCGTGGGCTTCTCCAGCGAGACACCGTAGTTCAGCACGAACGAGTCCTGTGAGACCGGATAGTGGCTGTTGATGAGGACGCTCTTGATCTCGAAGCCGTTGTAGCTGTTCAGCAACGGGTTGATCATGTACGAGGGACCGAAGTACGACGCCTCCGATTTGAGCAGCGAGTCGCCGTCGATCTCGGTGGCCATGCCGATATCCCGGCGGCCCACCGAATCCAGGTACTGGGTGGCGATGTGTCCCTCGAACACATTCTTGAAGAAGGTCGGGAACGCGTAGTGGATGTAGAAGAAGTGCGCCATATCCACGACGTTGTCGATGATCTCGCGGCAGTTCGCGCCCTCGATCAGCACAGAGTTCCAGGTCCACGGGGTCCACCCATCGGACAGTTGCTCGAGCGGATTTCCGTGAGCGTCGCGGTACGCACCGTCGATGTACGGAATGGTTACCTCGTCGGTGGGCTTGCTGCCCTCGTGGTCATGCCACACGAACAGCTGACCATTACGTTCCAGCGTGCTCCACGCACGGGTGCGAGCCAGCGGCGGCACGCGCCGGGCATACGGAATACCGGTGCACTTGCCGTCGCCGCCCCAGCGCCAGTCGTGGAACGGGCAGGCGATGGAATCGCCCTTGACCTCGCCCAT
>NZ_JAODNK010000128.1 GCF_025465275.1 Nocardia sp.
GCCGTACACCGATGGGGTCGTCACCGGATGGGGGACCGTGGACGGGCGGACCGTATTCGTCTACGCACACGACTTCCGCATCTACGGCGGTGCGCTGGGTGAGGCGCATGCCGAAAAGATCCACAAGCTCATGGATCTGGCGCTGTCGGCCGGTGCGCCGCTGGTCTCGCTGAACGACGGCGCCGGGGCCCGGATCCAGGAGGGCGTGACGGCGCTGGCCGGCTACGGCGGCATCTTCCGGCGCAATACCGCTGCGTCCGGAGTGATTCCGCAGATCAGCGTCATGCTGGGGCCGTGCGCGGGCGGCGCGGCCTACGCACCCGCGCTGACCGACTTCGTGCTCATGGTGCGCGGCATCTCACAGATGTTCATTACCGGGCCCGAGGTGGTCACCGCCGTCACCGGAGAGTCGGTGTGCCTGGAAGGGCTGGGCGGCGCGGATATTCACGCTGAGCGGTCCGGGGTCGCGCACTTCGTACATGACGACGAGGCGTCCTGTCTTGCCGATGTGCGCTATCTGCTTTCTTTTCTGCCGCAGCACAATCGGGAGCTGCCACCGGTGGTGCCGACCGACGACCCGGCAGATCGGCGCTGCCCTGCACTCACCGATCTGGTGCCGGAGGTCGGCACCGTGCCCTACGACATGCGCGAGGTCATTGCCGAAATCGCGGATGACGGCGCGTATTTGGAAGTTCACGAGCGCTGGGCGGGCAATATTCTCGTCGCCCTGGCCCGAATGAACGGGCACACCGTGGGTTTCGTGGCCAACCAGCCGAACTGCCTGGCGGGCACGCTCGATATCAGCGCCAGTGAGAAGGCGGCGCGCTTCGTGCAGATGTGCGATTCCATGAACATTCCGCTGATCACGCTGCTGGATGTGCCGGGATTTCTGCCCGGCGTCGGCCAGGAACACGGCGGGATCATCCGGCACGGCGCGAAACTGCTGTACGCCTACTGCAATGCCACCGTGCCCCGTATCTCGATCGTGCTGCGCAAGGCCTACGGCGGGGCGTACATCGTGATGGATTCGCGCAGTGTCGGCGCGGATCTGGCGCTGGCCTGGCCGACCAATGAGATCGCGGTCATGGGCGCGGAGGGTGCCGCGAATGTGGTGTTCCGCAGGCAGATCGCCGCCGCGGAGGACCCGGCGGCCATGCGGGCCGAGCTGGTAGGGCGGTACGCACGCGAGCTCATGCATCCCTACTACGCCGCCGAACGCGGGCTGATCGACGACGTGATCGATCCGGCCGACACCCGTTCGGTGCTGATCCGATCGCTGACCATGCTGCGGGCCAAGCATGCTGATCTGCCCGCACGCAAACACGGCAACCCACCCCAGTAGTCGAGGAGTCCAGATGTCCGATCCCGCAGCTATTTTCGATCTACATGCCGAGTTGAGCGACGAACTCATCGCGGCAATCGCGCTGGTGCTGCTGTCCGGCGATGAGCCGGATTCCGGGCCGTCCGTCCGGCGGATTCCAGATACACAGGCGTACAACGTGTTCCGCAATCCACGCGGCTGGCGGTAGCGCATGCCACGTCCCGATGAGCTGGTGGGTGCGTGGCGGCTGGAATCCTTCCACGACACCGATGCGGCGGGTGGGCCGATCACCGGCCCGCTCGGCGCGGATCCGGACGGGTTCCTGCTCTATACCGCCTGCGGCCATCTCGCGGTCGGCATGATGCGCACCGCGCCAGGTGCGGGTCCGGTCGACTACATGGGGTACGGCGGCCGCTGGCGCCTCGACGACGGTGTCCTGCACCACATGATTCTGGTCTGCTCCCGTCCCGACTGGGTGGGCGTCGAACAGATTCGGGTGGCGGAGCTGGCCGACGATCTCCTGACCATTCGCACCTCCCCTGACAACGGCCGAATTGTGCAGTGGCGCAAGACCGGTGCTGCGGGGGCTTTGCCCATCGATCTCCACTCGAAGAAGGAACAATGAATACCGCAGCTGTACGGGAGCGTCATGCGATTCGACGGTAAGACCGCTCTGATCACCGGATCGAGCGAAGGAATCGGCTATGCCATCGCCGCCGCGCTGGTTGCCGAAGGAGCCCGCGTGGTCCTGACCGCACGGCGGGAAGCGGCACTCACCGCCGCCGCCGAGCGGCTCGGTGACGCCGCGTCCTGGGTCAGCGGTGATATCTCCGATCCCGAGACGGCGCGCCGTGCCGTCGATCACGCACTGCAGACCGGCGACAGCCTGGACCTGGTGGTGTGCAATGCCGGAATCCTCATCCCCGGAGTGGTTTTCGCGCAGCCCATGGCCGAGGTGGATCGCATTATCGATGTGAATCTGCGCGGCACCATCGCCACCGTCGCTGCGGCTGCACCCGCACTGGCGAAGCAGCCGTCCTCGGCCATCGTGGTGATCTCCTCATCCATCGGCCGTAAGCCCGGGCCGGGCACCGGCGTCTACGGTGCGACCAAGGCCGCACTGCACTATCTGGTGCCGACCTGGGCAAGTGAGCTGGGGCCCATGGGTATTCGGGTCAATGGGGTGTGTGCCGGAATTACCGAGACCCCCGGCTTTCGGGCGGGAGCCGCAGCCATACCCGGGCTCGAAGAAGGTGTTCTCGCCACCAATCTGATCAAACGCATCGCGACTGCCGATGAGGTAGCCGGCCCGGTGCTCACCCTGCTGGACTCCGGCATCGGCGGATTCGTCACCGGCTCGGTCTGGGATATCGACGGTGGTTACGGACTCGGAGGACAGCATGGCTGAGCATGATGTGATCGTGGTGGGTGCGGGACACAACGGGCTCACTGCTGCGGCATATCTGGCCACAGCCGGGCTGGATGTGCTTGTGCTGGAATCGAAATCGGAGATCGGCGGCGGCGTGGTCAGCGAGGAGGTGACCATGCCCGGTCACCATCACGACCTGCACGCCGCCGCGCACATCTTCATCCAGGGCAATCCCATGATTCGCGAGGACGAGCTCGGCCTGCTGTCGGAGCACGGTCTCAGCTATGTGTACCCCGACCCGAGCATGTCGGTGGTCTTCCCGGACGGCGACTTCATCGCCTTCTACTCGGATGTGCACAAGACGGCCGAGACCATTGCACGAATCTCCCCGGCGGACGCCGAAAACTATTTACGCTTCTACGAATTCGCCAGTCCGCTGCTGGATCAGCTGCTGCCCTCGCTGTTCGTTCCGCCCGCACCGCTGGGCGCTCTGTTCGCGCAGCTGGAGCAGTCCGAAATCGGCAGGGAGACCATGCGAGTGCTCATGATGAGCTATCTCGATGTCTGCAACGAATGGTTCGAGCATCCGAAAGTCAAAGCCGCCCTGGTGCGCTGGGTATCGGAGCTGCTGATCGCGCCGGACGAGGGCGGCACCGGCGCCTTCCTGCTGCTGATGGTGCCGTTCATTCACCGCTACGGCATGGGACTGGCCGTCGGCGGATCGCAATCGCTCTCCGATGCGCTCGCGGCAGCGCTCGCCGCGCGCGGCGGCAGCATTCGCACCGGAATGAAAGTCGAGCAATTCCGCTTCGACGGTGAACGCGTGGTCGGCGTGCGCTGCGCCGACGGCACCGAATTCACCGCCCGCCGTGCGGTATTGGCCGACCTGAATATCAAACAGATTCCCGCCATGGTCGACCACCGCTTCGGCCCCGAATGGGAACGCCAGGTCAATCGCATCAAACCGGCCAGCTTCCGGCTGGTGGCCGGCCATATCGTGCTGAGCGAACCGCCCGAGTTCCGCGCCGGACCGGAGGTGACCGAGGCCGGCTTCCAGGAGATCACCCTCCCGCTGCCCGAGCTGCTGCGCACCTTCGACCAGCTGAAATACGGCGAGCCGGTGCACACCATCCCCACGGTCTCCACCGCCACCCGCTGGGATTCCAGCCGCGCGCCCGACGGCCACCACACCCTCTATCTCCTCGGCTACGCCCCCATGGAGCTCGCCGAGGGTGATTGGGATACCCGCAAGGAAGAGATCTTCGACCGGGTCTTCGCCACCTTCAGCGAAATGACCACGAATATCACTGCCGCCCAAGTCCTTTCCCGCGTAGTCCACAGCCCCCTCGACATGGCCCGCTACAACGAGGCCTGGGTGGACGGCGACGCCGGCCACTTCGGTTGCCAACTCTTCCAATTCATGGGGTTCCGCCCGCTCCCGAACATGGGCTACCGCCTCCCCGCCGACGGCTTCTACCTCGTCGGACCCTCCACCCACCCCGGCCAGGGCGTCACCGGCGGGGCCCGCGCCGCCGCCTTCGCCGTCCTGGCGGATCTCGGCCTGAGCTTCCCCGCCCCCGCCTGAGTCGTTCGCGACGGAGGACCCCATGCCCACCCCAGAACCAACCCTCCCGGAAATCCAAGAAGCGATCACCGACCTGCTACGCACCGAACAACTGGCCACCTTGGCCACAGTCGATGCCGAAGGCCGCCCCTCCGCCTCCGCCATGCACATAACTGCGGACGGCCTGATCGCTTACATGCACACCTTCCAAAGCAACCGCAAACACACTCAGATGCAACAGAATTCGAATGTCAGCTACGTGGCCAGCTACTTCCCGCCCGACGGCTACACCGGCCGCGCCGACATCCGCTCCCTCCAAATCCAAGGCCGCGCCACCCTGGTCACCGACTCCGCCGAAATCCAACGCGCAGTCCAACTCAGCTTCGAGCAATTCCCTTGGCTAGCAGACACATCCCTCTACAACAATGTAAAACTCCCCGACCAAGGCCAACAGGTCTTCTACCGCATAGACCCCATCCGAGGCCTCTGGTCCGACCACCGAATCCGCCAACTCTGGCGCATCCACCTAGATTTCAGCCTCGACGGCCGCACCATAACCGCCACCCACCCGTACAACACCCCCCACCGCCGAGCCTGATGCCGCACGTTGCTCTGCAATGAAAGTGAGGGTGGCCCGTATCGGAGAATGCCACCCTCGCTTCGGGTCTCGCTGTTGTAGGGCTGGGGGATTCAGCCCGACAGGCTCTTCAGGACGGAGGCTGCGCTACCAGTTCCTGAGATGGCGGACGGTGCGCAAGTGGCCCATCGTTCGGGTCGACTCCGATGTCGGGTGGCCCGGCGCTTCGATCAGCTCGGTGAGTTGTTCGAACCGGGACTGCCGGCTAAGGGTTGTAGATTTCGACGTAGGCGTTGGTGGCCACGGCGAAGATACCCGGGCCCATTCCGGTGCAGCCCGCGGAAATGGTCTGGCCCGACGGCGTGAAGGGGTAGCTGAGCACCTTGTACGGTCCGATCGCGTACAGCGGGAACGGACCACTGGCGTAGAGGCCGACGCAGTCGAGGTGGAGCACGTAGTTGGATCCGCCATCGGGTCCGCAGACCGCGGACGCGTCGAACGCCCCTCTGGTCACGTTGCAGTCCTGCGGCGCGGCCTGTGCGCTACCCGTGCCGACAACCGCCGCGAAACCCAATCCCGAAATGCCCACAGCCGCAATCCGTGCGGAGATACTCAATGACCTTCTCATGAAACCCCTCAGTTCGAGTCGTGCGTATCGAGATCGGACCAACCAAACACTAGGAATCGAGGCGCCCGAAGGCTATCGGGCGGATGCCCTATTTTGCTGCGCGCCGACGCCCGCGGCGCGGATCGACACACGGATCGGCGGAGACAGCACTGTTGATCAGCTTGTAGCCGAACGTTGTTCGGGTCAGGGAGTTGACGCGGTCGGGTTCGGAAGTTCACCGACTGGGAGTCCTTCGATCGAAATGTGCAGCGGCTCTTCACTTCACTCGCGGCCGAAGCGCCGGTGCCGCATCCCCACGCGACCTCGACCATCTGGGTCATCGTTGCGGCGGACGAGTGTGGGAAGGTCGGAACGACAAAGGGTCGATCCTCTGTGAGGATCGACCCTTGATTGTGGAGCTAAGGGGAATCGAACCCCTGACCTTCTCGATGCGAACGAGACGCGCTACCAACTGCGCTATAGCCCCAGCCGCTGACCGTTACCGGCCTGCGGTGGAAAACTTTAGCAGGTGGACGGGGGTGTCGCCGAATCGGCTGGTTGGGGGCTGTTTCTCATTGGGGATCGAGGGGGGTGGTGTAGGAGTCCAGGACTCGGAGGAAGAGGTCGAGGCGGTATTCGCGGAGGGCGGGGCTGTCGGGTTCGAGGAGGCATTGGGCCATGGTGCCGTCGTGGACGGCTATCAGGGCTCGGCTGAGGGCTGCGGGGTCGGGGACTTGGCGGCCGGCGCGCTTCAGGAGGCGGGTGAGGACGGGGGTGAGGGCGGCGCTGATTGCTTCCTCGCGGGCGACCATCACGCGGCGCAGGGGTGGGTTGCGGAGGGCGTGTGCGGTGAATTCGGAGGTGATGCGAAACCACTTGTCGTCCACCGGGACTGCGTCCAGGACGTGCTCCACCACCTGGCGCGGGTCGCGGACTACCAGGTCGGTATCCAGCACGGCCGTTACTCGCTCGAGCATTGCGGCAGAGCGCTGCTCCCACATGGCGAGGAACAGCTCCTCCAATGAGGTGAAGTTCGAATAGAACGCGCCGCGCGTGAAGCCGGCCCGCTCGCAGATCTGCTCGACCGTGCATCGGCCCAGCCCGTCCTCGGCGAAGGCATCGAATGCCGCATCCAGTAATCGCTGCCGAGTCTGCGACCGCCTGCGCTTCACCGGCGCTTGGCTGCCGGAACTCGGTTCACTGCGGTTCGCTGACGCGGCGGTCTCGGTGGTGCCCACTCGGGGGCCGACCACATCGCCGGTGGGGGAGTTATCGGCCCTGCTCACGAGCGCATCGTATCGGGTGCGGTGCGAGCCGCCAGCGGGTGCGAGGCCACACCGGGTCCCCGGGGTTTCCGGCCTGATCGGACACAAATCGCCTCAGGGCGGCAAAAATTGCATGTGTCGGCCGATTTCTGACCATTCAGGCCGGGCCGAAGGTCTTCCGGTGCGCGTCCGGGATCAAGCGATGGCCGCTGTCTCTCCGTCGTCGAAGTGAATCGACTGTTGCAGTCGGCCGCCGAGTGCAGTCGCGTAGCGAGCCAGCAGTTCGTAGCCGGCGATATGTCCGCGCTCGATCTGTGAGATCCGCCCTTTGGTGACTCCCATGCGTTCGGCGATCTGCAGTTGGGTCAGCCCGCGAGACAGGCGGATCTCGGCGAGACGATGGCCGATCATCTCGGCCAGCAGTTCCTCCCTGCCGACAGCAACAGCATCCTCGCCGCCCGCGCGTTCGACGAGTTCGGCGCGGATGTCTTGCCAGCGCGAGTGTCCACTCACAGCGGCCCCTCCAGTTCCTCTCGTCGTTCCTTCAAGTATGTCTCGTAACGTTGTTCGGCTAGCGGAATCGCTGTGCGGTACCACGAATCCCACCTTTTGTACTTATCGCCGGCAACCAAGAGAACGGTCGATCGCCAGGGATCGAACACGAACAGGATGCGGACGGTGCCTGGGCGTAGCTCCTTCAGGTGTGGAATCTTCGAACCGGTGATGGTGTCTGCGAGCGGCCGCCCGAGGCCGGGACCGAACTCGGCTAATACGTCGATGGCTTGAACCACCCGGTTGAAATCGGATCCCCCCAATTGCTCGATCCATTCCCGAACCTCATCGACTACCTAGATGTCCCAGTCCTGATCGGCCATCCGAGTGAGTATAGTAATCACTATACCTCGTGCGTTGCGGTTTCGCCGGTTGCGAGTTCGTGGTCAGCGACTTGGCGCCGGTTGGCCTGCGCTTCAGTCGCTACCCAAGCCGGCGGCGGTTTTGGCTTCGACTAGTACGGTTTCAAGCATTGCCGGCGTGAGTCGTCCGGTGAAGGTGTTCTGCTGACTCACGTGATAACTCCCGAAAAGGTGCAGGGGGTGGCGATCAGTGTGCGCGGGGGCGAGTTCGTAGTGCACGCCATGTCCGAAGCGCGGCTTGGGTTTCGGGATTTCCCAGCCGGATTCGGACAGCGCGGGTAGCAGCGCTTGCCATCCCCAGCCGCCGAGGACCACGATCGAGCGCACGGTCCCTGCCATCAGGCCGAGTTCGGTGACCAGCCAGTGGCGGCAGGTGTCGCGTTCGGCGGGGGTCGGCTTGTTGTCGGGGGGTGCGCAGTGCACGGGGGCGGTGACGCGGGTTCCCTGCAGTTGCAGGCCGTCGCCGAGGTGGGTGCTCTGGGCCTGGTTGCTCAGGCCGGCGGCGTGCATGGCCGCGAATAACACGTCGCCGCTGCGGTCTCCGGTGAACATGCGCCCAGTTCTATTGCCGCCGTGGGCGGCTGGGGCGAGTCCGACGATGAGCACTCGGGCGTCGTCCGGACCGAGTCCGGGAACCGGTTTCCCCCAGTAATTTTCGTCACGAAATGCGGCTCGCTTCTCGTGCGCGACCTGTTCCCGCCACTCGACCAGTCGCGGGCAGGCGCGACAGGCTGTGAGCTGCGCTTCGAGCTCCGCAATTGTCCGGCACACGAGGGTGACTCAACCACATCGCCCGGTCGAGCGGGAGATGTCGGCGCGGCGCGGCGGCGAGGCATACTGTGCCCCGGTAGCCGACTGTTTGCGACAGGGAAAGGAACCGGTGCCGTGAGTGATCTCGTCGAGCTCGGCAATGCCGTCGGGACGGCCCAGAAAGTCGGAAATATGGTGGGCGTGTTCGCATTCGGCGTGTCGGGTGCGCTGCTCGCGGTGCGCCGGAATTTCGATGTGGTCGGCATTGCGGTCCTGGCCGTCTGCACCGCGACGGGTGGCGGCATCCTGCGCGACCTCATTATCGGCGTGACACCGCCGACGGCCTTCGTGCACCTGAGTTATGCGGGCACGGCATTACTGGCGGCGGCGCTCATCTTCTTCTGGCATCCGCCGCATCGAGTCACTCGCACCCCGCTGCTGCTGGCTGATGGGGTCGGCCTCGGGATCTTCTGTGTGACCGGCACTGTCAGTGCTTTTCAGCACGGACTTCCGGCCACTTCGTCGGCGGCGCTGGGTGTGGTCACCGCGGTCGGCGGCGGCGTGGTCCGGGACGTGCTGGCCGGAATCACACCCAGTGTGCTGAGTGACGGTGAGTTCTACGCGGTGCCCGCACTGCTCGGCTCGGCCGCGACCGCCGTGCTGCTGCATCACGGCCAATACACCTACTGGACGGGCGGTTTGGCGGGCGCCGGCGCGGTGGCGCTCCGCTTCCTCGCGCTCTGGCGGCACTGGCGTGCGCCACTGGCCCGCCCGCACCGCAGGCGCGATCCGGCCTGACCTCCGGGGCGCGGAGTGATAGCGCCCCAGTCGTGTTGCCGGGGCACCCCGAACATGGTTGATAGCATGGCGAAGGTTGGCCAGCGGGCTGTGCATCACACCCAGAGAGAGTTCCTACCAATGCAGTTTGAGATCGTCGAGCGGGACGAGACGTGGGTCGCCGGACTGCCGGTGCGCAGCCCCAAACGTGCTCTCGGTGAACTGCGTGACCACGATCTGGAAGTGGCTTGGGCCGCAGTCCTGCATCAGGAACTCGGCGGCCCGCTCGCCTCGGCCTATACCGACTACGCGGCCGAACTCGGCACCTACAACACCCAGATCGTCGGATATCAGTGCGAGTCCTTCGACGAGGTCACCCGCGGTCACGTGGTGGCGCGGCTCCCGCGCGGTACCTATGCCCGATTCTCTTCGGTCGGTAGTTTCCCGCAGGTGATGACCGATCTCTGGACCCAGATCGCGTACGCCGAGGAGCACAACTACATCAAGCGCACGCACAGCGGCGACTTCGAGTGCTATCCGCACGCCTACAAGATCGAGCTGTACCTGGCGGTCGAGTCCTCATGACCTATTCGATCGTGGTGCGGCCCGGCGGTGTGTACGGCGGTCTCGTGGTGCCGCGGGTGCGGCCCAGCTTCAAGGTCAGCAACAGTGAGCTCATCGAGTTCCTGCGCGACCGGCTGCGGGACCGCGACGGCGACGGACTTCCCCTGGCCACCGTGTATGTGCCGGATCCGGCCGGGAACTACAACGTGCTGGTCTCCTACCAGTACCCGACGCCGGAGCAGGCCCCGATCGGGGATGTGCTGATCCGGGTCCCCAAGGGTGTCTACGCCCGCTTCCAGCCGAATGGTGATTATCACGATCCGGCCGAGGACGTGTGGGCGCAGGTGGACGATGCGACCGCCTCGGCGGAGATCTCCCGGGCCTACCGGGAGGAGATCGAGATCTGGTCGGGGCCGTCCGAACTGGAGCTTTTCATCTCGATCTTGATCTGATAGCCAATTGTTAGCTTAATGGAAACCAACCAGTCTTGTGGTTGTGTTTCATACCTGATAGCAATGGTTTGACCAGGGGGGATTTCTAGACGTCCATTCGGGTTTCGGAAGATTTGCCGGACGCCTGGACAATTTTCTCCGGCTGGCGGATACTCCCTTGGGTGCCTGTACCGGGCACGGTTGATACATGACCGTATCGGGCGGGGGCTCGGTAGTCGCGCGGGAGCCCGCGCAGCAACGGAGTAGGAACTGTATGGCTGTGGAAGTAGTCGCAGTCGTCCCGTCGGATTCAGCTGATGAGGACTTGCTGCGATTCCAGGATGCGTCGTCGGGGTGCACCTTCTGGGTGGGTACACCGCAAGCGCACCCGGGCCTGTGGCGCCGCAACATCACGGGCGCATTGCGTGCTTACCGGCGCTATGGAGTTGATGCAGTACTCGAATACGACAAAACGGCTGACGGACGTTCCAGTGCGCTTTTCGTGGCCGCCATCGATCCATTCGGAGACGTGGTAGCGGGCATGCGAGTTCAGGGTCCGTACACCCATGTGGACGAGGTCAACGCCCTCGCCGCCTGGGCCGGCCGGGCGGGCGAATCGGCCCTGCGCAAGCGGGTTGCCGACCGGATACCGGAGGGTGTCGTGGAGGTGAAAGCCGTCTGGGCGGACCGTGGCCTGGATCGCGGTCAGCGCCGCGCACTCGGCGCCGCCCTCGACCGCTGTGTTGTGCACGTCACCTCATTACTGCGCGCCCGCTACGGTTTTGTCACCGCCGGTGAGCACGCCGCCGAGGGTTATCGGACCAGCGGCGCTCGTTCCGACTGGTGGATTCCCGCAGTACCCTTTCCCGACGATCGCTATCGAACTGTGCCGCTGTGGTGGGATATGCGGACCTATCGCTCGATAGCCGCCGAATCGCAGCTGACCTTGATCGAAGCAGAACAGCTTGCGCTCGCGGCCGGCGATACCGAGTTGCCGGCGGACCTCACCGCCACCGGAGGGCTTGCCTGACAATGAATCCCGACAATAAAGCGGCCGCGGAATATCGACCGCTGTTTCTCGATGAATCCGATCCGGAGGATGCGCGCCGGATAAATGAATTGCGCGCCGAACCGGGTATCGAATTCACCGATTTGCGGGATTTGCTGCGCACCGAATTCGAGGATCTGGTAGCGCCGCCGAAATTGTCGGAAGGTCCGGAAGTGGATCGCTGGATTTATTATCCGTGGCGGCATGCGGCGGTAGCTCTGCCCGGCCCGGAATTGCTGCGGACCGTCCGGCTGGACCGCAATCGCAACAAGCTGACCCGCTCGGAGCAGGAAAAGCTCGCACAGCAGACGATCGGCGTGGTCGGGCAGAGCGTCGGTCACGCCATCGCGCACACGCTGGCCATGGAGGGCAGCTGCGGGCGGATAAAGCTGGCGGATTTCGACACCATCGAACTGGCCAACCTGAACCGAATTCCGGGCTCGCTCTTCGATATCGGCGTCAACAAGGCGGTGGTCACCGCCCGCCGGATAGCTGAGATCGATCCGTACCTGCCGGTGGAGATCTTCGAGGCCGGACTCACCGACGAGAACGTCGACGACTTCTTCGCGGGCCTCACCGTGGTGGTGGAGGAGTGCGACTCCCTCGATATCAAGCTGGCCGTTCGGGAAGCCGCTCGCCGCTATCGGATCCCGTTGCTCATGGAGACCAGTGATCGCGGGCTGCTCGATATCGAGCGCTACGACCTGGAACCCGAACGCGAGCCTTTCCACGGACTACTCGGCGGTGCGACCCGCGCCGATCTCCGTGGCCTCACCACCCGGGAAAAAGCGCCATTCGTGGTGCGAATCTTGGACGCGCACGGCCTTTCCGACCGCTTTGCCGCCAGCCTGGTGGAAATCGATCAGACCCTCGACAGCTGGCCGCAGCTGGCCAGTGATGTGCAACTCGGCGGCGCCACCGTGGCCGCTGCGGTGCGCCGCATCGGACTCGGCGGTGAGCTGCCGTCCGGCCGTACTCGTATCGATCTGACCGCCGGCCTGGACGCGATCGCCGAGCCCGCGTCCGTCGCCGAGCTGGAGTGGCCCGCGGAGCCCGCGCTCGCGGCCCAGCCCGGCAGTGCGGTGGAAGCCGTGCTGGCTGCCGCTCAGCTCGCCCCCTCGGGCGGCAATGTGCAGCCCTGGTCACTGCGCCACGAGAATTCGGCGATCGTCATAGAACTGGATGTGCAGCGTTCCTCGGGCATGGACATCGGCTACCGCGGCAGTGCGGTGGCCGTCGGCGCGGCGCTGTACAACGCCCGTGCCGCGGCGGCCGCGCGCGGTGTGCTCGGCGAGGCCGACCTGTTCACCGGCGGCACCGGACGGCACAGCCGCATCGCACCCCTCACGGCTGTCCTGCACCTGAGCGACTGGAGTGAGCCCGAGCTGGCCCGCGACTACCCGGATCTGCTCACCCGCGTCACCAATCGCAAGCTGGGCAATGGCGAACCGCTGGACCCGGCCGTGCTCGACACGCTCGGCACCACCGCGGCCAAGGCGGGCGGCGGCCTGCGCTGGGTCACCGACGCCGCCGATCTGGCGACCGCCGCGACCCTGCTCGCCGCGTCCGATCAAGCCCGCTACCTGACCCCGCGCCTGCATGCCGAGATGTTCTCCGAACTGCGGTGGCCCAGTGGCGATCTGCGCACCGGCCTGGATCTGCGGACCATGGAATTGGCGCCCGACGAGCTGGCCAAGCTCGATATCGCCGGGCGCGCCGATGTGATGGACCGGATTCGGGACTGGAACGGTGGCATCGCACTGGGTGAGTACACCCGCGACAGGGTGCTGTCCGCATCGGCGCTCTGCGTGGTCACCTTCCCGGCCCCGGTGCTGCACGACCCCGAAGAATTGACCGCCTACGCCCATGCCGGGGAGACCCTGCAGCGGGTGTGGATCGAGGCGCAGCGGCAGGGCTTGGCGGTGCAGCCGGTCTCTCCCGTGTTCCTGTACGTCCGACAGGCTGCGGATCTGAGCACGGTTTCCACCGAGTTCGCCGATACACTAACGTCACTTCAAGGCCGTTTCCTGGACTTGTTGGGAGTGCCCGAGCACGAGACCGTGGCGTTGGTACTTCGCCTGAGCTATGCGGCGGAGGTCACGGTCCGGAGCCGGCGGCTTCCGACTCCGGGTGCGGAAGACCGCTGATGGGATCGGAGACAAGGTGCCTCGGCAGACGCTCGACTCACTGGTAACCCAGGTTGCCTCCGAGTTGATGGGTGTCGACGCCACCACGATGGTGGCGGCGAGTGAGCGCGTGCTGTCCTGG
>NZ_JAODNK010000165.1 GCF_025465275.1 Nocardia sp.
TCCTGACCAACGCCGGCGCACTGGACCGCGACAAACAACTCGCCGTGGTCCGCCAATTGACCGACCTCGTCGCCAAGGCCGCCGGGGACCCGTCCCTGACCGAACGGACCTGGGTGCAGCTCACCGAGGCCGTTCCCGGCGGCTGGGGACTCTCGGGGCACGCCAACACCAACGAGGACCTGATCGCCGCCGCCCGCGCCCAGCTCACCGAGATAGCCGCCCACAAGGCGTGAATCCCACACTCTCGCAGTAGAACACGCACAATCACGCGTCCGCGAGGACGCGCGTCGGCGGCCCGAACAACAAGTCGGCGAACAGTGCTCCATCGCCCGCACCAACAGGACCTCATCGAGGTCCTTCAGCTCTGTCGTCCTCGCCGGCCGCCGGCTCAGATACTGAGCTGGCGGCCGCACATGCTCGGTCGTGGTTTGGCTCGCTTGCCGTACGAGCGAAGCTCTGTCGCCCGAACTTCAGCTGTTCAGCCAACCGAAGCACTCCGCGGACCGCGCCCGGCCCAAACATGAACCTGGCGGCAACCGCGCACACAGATCCGGCATAGAAATCGCGCCGACCGAACACCAAAATCAGCCTTTACCAGCGAACTACGCCATATCCGTTGTTCTTTCGGCGATTACTACCTTCATCACCTGCCCCGCGCTCACGTCCGGCAGCGGCTCCGGCGGCCGCCACCCGATGAGGTGGGTACCGGTGCTCTGGTATTCGCCGATCTTGGTTTCCTTGCGCCGCAAGTACTCTTCGCTGTCGAGGCCCGACACTTCGACCACTGTGGGCTCGGCGGTGTCGGTGAGGACGAAGTCTGGCAAGGTCAGCGCGGTGTGGTCGTAGCGCACCGGTTTGAGAAGTGTGCGTCCGGCCTGCTGCAGGGCGGCGGCCATCACGAGTTCGTAGCTTTCTCTACACCATGCAAGCCGACACGCCAAAGCGCGTGACCGAGCGGCGGAGACCAGGCCCGATGGCGATGATGTCGCTTGCCAGTGTGGAGGGACCACCATGTTGCCAGCCGTAGGCCCACCGGCAATAGATTGTTCTCCTGGGAACGTGTTCCAGATGTGCCGTGCGGGCCGATCATGACGACGGCAGTCCGGACATCCCATAATCAGGAGGACGTTCCACATATCCAGACACCGACGCACAGAGCGTCCTTCTATGCCTGCGGTCTCAATGGGTCTGCGCAACACTGGGTTACGGACGCCCTCGACAGACTCTCGAATTCCGCACACCATCAGTAGCACTCGACGAAGTGTTGCGATGACCGCCTGAACCCGCACCGCATAGCGCGCTGATCGAACCGGCCAGCACGGAACCGCTCGCCGCAGGAAGCGCTGCGGCGCAGTGACATCCGCTACGGCCGAGTTCAGGTCGATACATGGGGAATGATTGGTCGCGAAGGCGGGAATTGAACCCGCGCCTCCGCGACTGAGCGAAGGGTGCTCTACCAGCTGAGCTACTTCGCGACCGCCCGTCAGCGCAAGGGCTGAAATTCCTTGCGGCAAGGGAATTCCCTGCTATCGGAGCTGGGCGGACCGGCCCCGAGATGCACTGAAATCTAGCCGAATGTCGCTCATGAGCGGTTCGGTGTGAGGGTCCCTGTGTGTGGCCACCTCGGAGACAGTGTGAACCAACGGCTCTCAGGCCACGGGAAGTAGTCTCCGAGAATGCAAGCCGGTATCGAGGGAGCCGTCCGAGCGGTCGAGGTCGCCGAGGCCTTCCACTGGACTTGGAAGGACGAGGACGTCTCGCGCTTTTGTGACGCAGCGGGATAGCACATCCAAGACCAGCGGACGCGCGGCGCGACACTCGTGATGAACCTCCAGATCGACAAGCCGGTCGCGTTCGTGGCGACGGACCGTAGCTTTCCTCAGCAGCATGGCGGCACCAAAGAGTCGGTGTTGAACCTCGACTTCAGATTCACCGACATCGGTCCTCTGACCGTTGGATCGGGGCGCGTGATACTTGCTGAGCTGAATGAGCGGCTGACGGCGGTTATTGGCACTCCGACCTGGTCGGACGTAAGCGGGAGGGCGGCATGGTGTCTCCGCCGCGCGGTCATGCTCGTCGAAGCCGGGGACGAGGCCCTCTACATCGATCTTGTCAATCCTCCGTATCAGAGATGGCACGACAAGTCGGACGCGACGGCCACGCGACCCTGCAGTCATGCGGAGCCCGTCTCGGTGCAGCGCAGGTGTCGGTGTGAGGGCTCAGACTGACAGTTTCCCAACTCCATTGGAAGGCGATCGCGCTATGCCCGTAAACACATCGCCTGCGCCCTCAGTTCGGTGTCCTCGGCTGCGCCATTCGTAGTTTCCCCGAGGTCGACACACCCAGTACCCGGCACGAGATCGCGACCGGGACACCGGCTCGGGCGAGTTCGATCGCGCGCTGACGGAATTCCGGGGACGTGCTGGAGGCATTGCGGACTCCTTCCGTGAAGCGAGTATCCCGCCTCACTGGTGGTGCCCGGAAGACCGTAGGAACCTCAGCCAGATCGAAATTAGAGCCGCGATTTGCGGCTAGGCCTGACCGAAGAGCACTTCTCTACAACACATTTCGGCATACCGCTGGCGCAGCGAGTCGCCAAACCGCTTCCATGAATCCATGACAGCGAGCTCGACTCGCCTGATGCCATGCCCGACTCCTTTACACGCCGGCAGGGCATTTCTACCCAAGAAGAAAGCGGTGACACAATGACCGATCAAATCGACCCCGCCTCGCGCGAATCAATGAGGCCGGGCACAGGACAGCACCCCATCTGGCTCAGCACCAACGAAGTAGCCCAGCGATTACGAGTTCCACCGAAGACTCTCGCCGTTTGGGCCTCGGCCAGGCGCGGCCCCCGGTTTGCACGAATCGGCCGTTATCGACGCTACCGACTGTGCGACGTGATCGCCTGGGAGCAGCAGCAACTTGACAGCAGATCCGACTCAGAGTCAGACAAAAAGCGACGATAGCTATCAATTGGCTAATGCTGCATGGCTTGAACACTCAGCCGTCATCGACCAACGTTTGCTGCGCAATCCTACGAAGTCACCTACTCAAGCATGAGCTGGCCACGATCGGAGTTAATGCATGGCACACATTCAGAAGCGAACCACCGGTAAGACCGTCGCCTACGTCGTCCGCTGGACCGATCCAGCAGGCGTGGAACGGTCGGAATCATTCTCCAAGCGAGGAAGATACGACATCCCCGGAACTGCGGAACACTACAAACACCAGCTTCAAACGAAGATCGCCCAGGGCATCTACGTTGATCCGGACCTTGCGAGGGTCCCACTCAAGGTCGAGGTCGACAAGTGGGTCGAGCGAGCGCACACGCAAGGCACACGCGATGCGCGCCGCAACTTCGCAAAGAATCTCGGACTCTTGGCTGCCACTCCGATCGGCGAAATCCGCCCATCCGACATCCGCGACTGGCTCGACCATCTGACGCGTGGCAGATCGTGGCACGGCGACCGCGCACTCGGCGAGAACACCGTCGCACTCCAATTTCAGTTTCTGACAACAGTTCTCAAGATTGCGGTCGACGACAGCATACTGGTCTCCAACCCGTGCAAAAAGGTGAAGGCCCCGCCACGCCCTGACACCGCCAAGGCCTCTAGTCAACTGTTGACGATCGACCAGGTGTGGTCACTGATCGAGAACACAAATCGACAGACAGGCTGCATGCTGCTCCTGACCGCGCAAACTGGACTACGGCCGAGCGAAGTAGCGGGACTCCGTGTATGCGATGTCGATTTCCTGCACAGGAGGATCCATGTTGTGCAGCAGGCCAACCATGACCTAAACAAGCCGCCCACATCGCGCCTCAAGACCCGAACGAGCAAGCGGACGATTCCGCTTCCTCGCGAGACCCACGATGCGCTGAGCAGCTTCCTCACCAGGGTCACACGAGAGCGAGACGATGTCCTGTTCCGCACCAAGTTCGGCAACATCTGGTGTGTGGGCTCGATGGCAGACGTCTTTCGCTATGCAGCCAAGAAAGCCGATGTGCCGGCCCACTTCTCGTGGCACTCCCTCCGCCACTTCTACGCGTCCGCGCTGATCGAGAAGGGGGCGTCGGTCAGGACAGTCCAGGCCCGACTGGGGCATGCCACCCCGGACATCACCCTGCGGGTCTACACACACCTTTGGCCTGACAACGACACCCACACGCTCGACGCAATCGACGGGATCTTCGCTCACAGAACTGGGTAACCCCCCAGGGGTAGCACCCCGCCGAGGTCGGCTTCCGGTCGGCAGACGGGATTTGAACGGGATTTGGGCGGCGGATAGACCAGGACAAATACACGTCCTGCAGGTTAGATGCGTTCCGGAACGGGCATTGCCGCCCTATGTTCATCATCATCGGGCTCATCGTCCTTATCGGCGCCGTGGTCGTCGGGGTTGCCGGCATTGCGGCCAACAGTGGCGAAAATCATCTGGTTCCAGGCGGTTTCACCGTCTTCGAGCACACCTATGCCGGCTCGTCCGGTCTGCTGTTCGCTTACGGCATCCTGATCGGGGCGATCGGCACCTTCGGGCTGATCATGCTGCTGGCCGGGACGTGGGCCACGTCCCGGCGAGGTCTCGCCGCACGTCGCGATCTCAAACACTCGCGTCGCGAAATGGCTGCGGCCCGGCGCCAACTCACCACCAAGCCCGTCCCGGAACCGCAGCCGCCCAAACGATCTGCCGTGCCGGCGGATCCGAAAACGGCGGCCGCAACAGCGCCGTCGCAGCCGACCTGGTCCTTCAACCGGTTCATGAACCGCTCCACGCCCGCGAAGCCGGCTACTTCGCTCTCGAAATCGAAATAGGGCAGGCGCGGCGCTGGTATTACCGACCACCCCGGGGTAACGCTCGCGGCCGCCGCGAGGCCCATCCACTAGCTTGAAACCTATGACGGTGACGGTGCTGGTTCCGGATGACTACGGCCTCGCGGCGGTTTCACGCCTGGAGGGCGCGCGGGCGTTGCGCTTCCGGCTCGGGGAGCCGCTGCCGGCGGGAGCCGACGAGGCCGAGGTCCTGGTACCCGGTTTCCTGGTCGGCCCCGAAGCGGTGCAGATGACCTGGGCGCTACCGAAACTGCGGCTGGTGCAGTTGCTGACCGCCGGTGCGGAGGCCTGGGTCGGGAAGGTGCCTGCAAGCGTGCAGGTCTCCATTGCCCGCGGCGCGCACGGGGCGAGCACCGCCGAATGGGCGATCACCGGATTGCTCACCGTGTACCGGGAATTCATCGAGTTCGCGACGGCGCAGCGCGAGCATCGGTGGACGCAGCATCAGACGGATACGTTGTCCGGCAAGCGGATTCTGATTGTGGGCGCCGGTGACCTGGCCGCTGAGCTACAGCGCAAACTCGCACCGTTCGACGCCACGAGCGTCCTGGTCGGTACGCATGCCCGCGAGGAAGTGCACAGTGTGGACGAACTGCCTCGACTGCTCGGTGATTTCGATGCCGTTGTGCTCATGGTGCCGGTGACCAGTAAGACCATCGGCATGGTGGATGCGGCTTTCCTGGCCCGCATGGCCGATGGCGCGATTCTGGTGAATGCCGCCCGCGGCCCGGTGGTCCACACCGATGCGCTGCTGGCCGAGCTGCAAAGTGGCCGTCTGCGTGCCGTTCTCGATGTCACCGATCCGGAGCCGCTGCCCGCCGGCCATCCGCTGTGGGATGCGCCCGGGCTGTTGCTCACCCCGCATGTGGGCGGCAGTAGCCGGGGCGCCCAGGAGCGCGGGTGGGCCATTGCGAGCCGTCAGATCGGCCGCTATCTCGCCGGGGAGGCGCCGGACAATCTTGTGCACGGCGAATACTGATCTCCCCTGGACGATCTCGCCGGCGGCTATAACGAGTCTTTGCCGATCGGCCGATTCAGCATGCGCCACTCCCGCTCCCAGCGGGCATTGCGCCGGGAATCGAGCACGGCGGCGGTGATCCACACCGATGCGGCAGTGGCGCACCAGCTTTCGACCAGAATCGCCAGCCCCGTACCGACGCCCTCGGCCGCGGCCGAACCCGGCCGCGCCGGTGCGATCGCGGGGTTTCCGTCGGGCCCGATCCACATCGAGGTGGTCGTCCCGACCGCCTGCGGTCCCGGGATCTCGATGGTGCCGGTCCTGGCGTGCGCGTCGAACATCCATTGCACGGGAACCTGATACCGGTCCGGCTGGGCGCCGTAGCGATCCGCCGTCGCCAGCCGCTGCGCATCCGCGGTGAGCGTGGCGGTCACCCGCGTCTTGCCCGCGTCCTGCGCGACGATCCGTGCCTGGGCGCCGGTGTAACTCACGGTCCCGATGGCGCCGGATATCGGCACTGCCACCACCACGGCCAGCGCCGCCAGCACCCGCATCAGGGTCTCGAACCGATCGGAAACACGCATGAGCGGATTGGGGTTCCACGGTCGAACCTGCCATGCCCGCGCCATAGCTGAAGCACCCTCCGGCACCTGGACCACCTCCCTCCACGGCACCACTGGCACCGATCACATCGGTAGCAGTACCCATTCAAATACCCCTTGAACAGCGAAATGTCCAGCGGCAATCTGGCCACGGAGGTCAGCGGGCGGCAAATCTACGCCGGCGGAGCGGGCCACAGGGTCGGCGCACAGCGGGCGGGGCCGAGGCGAGGGACGCTTGTCACCGCGATGATGATGCGCGTAATGCTCACCAGCGCACCGAGTGTCACCGGGAGGATCACGAGATCGCGGGGGGCTTCGGCGAGCAGGGTCAGCAGGGTGATCAGCAGGATCGCGTCGATCAGCACCGCTACGGTCGCCGTGACGAGCAAAGCCTTGGCGGCCAGGCGCGTCGGGATTCGCACCAGGCGGCTCGCCCGGCCGGTGGAGGCGATGGCGAGGACGGTGAACGGCGCACCGACGACGACCGCAAAGGCCATGATCACGAGACCGGCGATGGTCAGAGATCGGGGTACCGCGCTGAACGAGCCGAGCAGCGCGGCGGTCCCCCACAGCACGCCGATGACCGGGCCGATCGCGGTGAACGTGCAGCCGTAACGGTGAATCCGCTTGGAGGACAGCACAGGTACGAATTCCGCGGCGATGATCGTCGGTCCGCCGAATTCCTCGATAGCGGCCGCGCTCGCGCGAGCGAGCGAAAGCCCCTGCGCACGATAATGTTCCACGTCGTCGTGCAATCCGTCGCCGATCTCGGCGAGGATCGCCTGGCGCTCCCACCAGGTGCCGGTCAAACGGGTATCCAGGTCGTCGAGATAGTCGTCGATCAAATTGCGGGCCAAGGCTTTTCCCCCATGACAACGTTCCCCTCCATCAGAGCTCCGACCGCGGCGACGAAGTCCCGCCAGGACGCCCGCTCCACCCCGAGCTGCCGATGTCCGGCGGCGCTGAGCGTATAGGTGCGCCGCTGCCGGCCGCCCTCCCTGGACCACGTGCCGTCGATCAGCCCGGCTTGTTCGAGCCGATGCAGCGCGGGATAGATGGTGCCCTTGGGCAGGTCGAAGCGGCCGCCGGTGCGAGTGCGAAGGGCATCGATGACGCCGTAGCCGTGGCGCGGGCCAGCGGCGAGCACGGCCAGGATCATGCCGTCCAGGTGCCCTTTCAGCACTTCTGCACTCATGGGTAGCAAGCCTACCCTTCAAGGCGAAAGTGCCCTAGCCTATGGGTAGCGTCCCTACCCATAGGAGGTCCCGGTGCGCTACAGGATTGCGTGCGCGGTCATCGCGCTCACCACGGCCGGCGTATCGACCGGCTGCGCCGACGGATCGGGGGGACTACCCGATGCCGGACTGATGATGCGCGATGCCGCAATCTCGGCCGGCGCAATAGATTCCGCACATCTGGTCCTCCAGGCCGAGGGGACGGTGCCCGGCTTCCCACTGCGTGCGCTGGAGGCCGATGTGTCCACGCGCGACGGCGGTAGCGCGACGGGCGTGGCGACGCTGCCCACCGGATCGGTGACCCGCTTCGTCGCCACGCGGGGCAAGGTATTCAGCAAGTCCGACAATGGAACTCTGATCCCGATGCCGTCCGGATTCCTCAGCCCGAACGGGCTGATCGGACACAACGGCGGGCTGGCGCTCCTGCTGCGCACGCTGCGAGATCCCGAAACCGTAGGGCGCGAACAGTTCACCGGCATAGACGCGTTCAAGATAGAGGCGGTGGTTCCGGCCGCGTCGCTCGCCTCGATCCTGCCGGGTACGAGCAAGGACGCGACGCTCACGATATGGGTCCGTGTGCGGGGAGCCCATCTCCCGCTGCGGACCACTCTCGGTTTTCCGGAGCACCCGGACGCTCAGCTGAATGTCGCGGTGTCCAAATCACAGTCGGCCTCCGTGCCGGGCCGGCAATCATGAAGGATCCCGAAATGACGGACAGCGCCATCGATGTGGTGAATCTGAGTGTCAGCCGCGGTAAGCAGGAAGTCCTGCGCGAGATCAGTTTTTCCCTGCCGCCGGGCAGTGTGACCGGCCTGCTCGGACCCAGCGGATCGGGCAAGACCACACTGCTGCGCGCCATTGTCGGCGTGCAGCGCATCCGGTCCGGCAGTGTCACCGTCCTGGGCTGTCCCGCGGGCACCGCGGAGTTGCGCAGGCAGGTCGGCTATTTGACACAGCAGCCTTCGGTCTACGGCGATCTGACGATCCGCCAGAACGCCCGCTATTTCGCCAAGATCCAGGGCACCGGCGCGGCCTCCGCCGATGCCGCGATCCGCGATGTGGGCCTCGCCGATATCGCCGATCGTATGGTCGACGCGCTCTCGGGCGGCCAGCGTGCCCGGGTATCCCTGGCCTGCGCACTGCTCGCACACCCCGCCGTGCTGGTCCTGGACGAACCGACCGTCGGCCTCGATCCTGTGCTGCGCCGCGATATCTGGGCACAGTTCCACACACTCGCCGATGCGGGCACCACGCTGCTGGTCTCGAGTCATGTGATGGACGAAGCCGATCGCTGCGAGCGGCTGCTCCTGCTGCGGGACGGCAGACTGCTCGCCGATGAGACACCGGACGATCTGCGCGCCGCCACCGGTGCACCGAACCTCGAAGAGGCGTTCCTGCGCCTGATTCTGCAACAGGCCGGCACCCCCGGCGACCGAAAGGTGCTCGCCTGATGTCTGTTTCGCTCACCCTCGCCACCACGGCGCGAGTGCTCACCCAGGTCCGGCACGATCGGCGCACCATCGCACTGGTCATCACCGTTCCGAGTCTGCTGCTGGCCCTGCTGCGGTTCATCTTCGTCGACCGTCTCGACATCTTCGATCAGATCGGGCTGATGCTGCTGGGCATCTTTCCCTTCACCTCGATGTTTCTCATCACCAGCGTCGCCATGCTGCGCGAGCGCGTCAGCGGCACCCTCGAACGCCTACTGAGCACTCCCCTGCACAAACTGGATCTGCTCTTCGGCTATGCCATCGCCTTCGCCGCCCTGGCTGCCGTCCAAGCCTGTGTCGCCTGCACCGTCGCCTACGGCCTGCTCGGCCTGCGCACTCAGGGCAATATCGCGACGGTCCTGCTCATCGCTGTCAGCACAGCCATCCTCGGCTGCTGCACCGGACTACTGACCAGCGCCTTCGCCCGCACCGAATTCCAAGCCCTGCAATTCATGCCCGCCATCGTGTTCCCGCAGATCCTGCTGTGCGGGCTCATCTGGCCTCGCGAGGAAATGTCGACCGCCCTGCAATGGGCCAGCGATGCCATGCCGCTGCGATACGCGGCGGAAGCCATGAGCGAAGTAGGCACCTTTCCGCTCCCCACCACCCGGCTCTGGCTCGACCTGCTGGCCCTCGCCCTGTTCGCCGTGGCCACCCTTCTGGGCGGCGCGGCCACCCTGCGCCGCCAAACTCGCTGACCGACGTACACGAAACCTCCTGTGTCACAGGAACATCAGAAGTGAACTGCGCCTAGGCCGCACGGCGCGCCAGGCCTGCCGCCGAGCCCGTCCCGGTCTGCGCTGAATGTGATTTCATTTGCAAAATCACCGTTAATCTGGGTTTACATCCCTGTTGTGCTGCCGTTTTCCGTGTGCCAAGATCAACCGCGTCGGCTCGGGGGGAAGTAATTCGGAGGTAGTCGGCGATCCGCACCAGCGCAACCACTCTCGACCACCACTTTATTCGTGGAGGGTTACTTCCCCTTGGCTTCAAACACATTCACCCGAATGGATTGTCGTTCGCCACGAAAGTATCTGTGGCACACAGTAACTGGTAATCGAGAACAGGGCGCTGCCAATACCATTCAGGGAGCCGCATTGGGAGCGATACTTCTCAGCCGAGAACTGCCCGGAACACCCGAGGCACTGTTCAACACCATCATCTCTCCGACAACCTGGGAACATTGGTTCGGGATCCACCGCGAGTTCGTGGGCAAGCCGCCGGAGCGACTGGCCCAAGGATCCACCGTGGTCTCCGAGGTGCTGATTCACGGGATGGCCGAGGAGGTCGAGTGGACCGCCAGGCGGCTCGACGAGCCCAATCGCGTGGTGCTGCGCGGTATCGGGCAAACCGGCGTCCAATGTGATTTCACCTATTGGCTGCAAGCGACCGATACCGGCACCACCGTCACCGCCGGCATTACCTTCACCGGACTACTGATCACCGAGGCGGTGACGAAGGCACTGGAGAAGCACGGCTACGAGCAGCTCGATCGCACCCTCGGCCAACTCGCGGAACTCGCTTGCGCACTGCATGAATGACGCGCCGCCGATATCGGACCGAAAACTCCGCTAGCGCTGACGTTGTCGCATCGGCGAGGGGTCGCCGATGCTCCGAGGCGGAGTGCGACCGGCGATCAGGACGGCATCACCACCCTGCTGTTTCGCCTGGTACATGGCCCGGTCCGCAGATCGGAGGATCTCCCGCAGCGAGTCCTGATTACGACTCCGATCACCGATCGCCGCCCTATCGACAATGGCGAGTCCGATGCTGGCGGTGACCGATATCGAACCGATCGACTTGGCGACGGCGCCGCGTAGCCGCTCGGCCGCGTCGACGGCCGGCGCGCCGGGCAGGCGCACGATGACCGCGAACTCCTCACCGCCGAAGCGGGCGACAATGCTGCCGGCGCCTCCGGCGACAGCAGCATCAGGACACATATCGTCGGCGCCGCCAAGCCGCACAACCCGATAGCAACCTTCAGCACCCCGAGCGCCGACCGGGACGCGATCGCGTCGACCACCCACCCGTAGTCGACGTCCTCACGCCACCAATCTCGGAGCAACCGCAGACCAACCCGCATGTACTGCCCCC
>NZ_JAODNK010000219.1 GCF_025465275.1 Nocardia sp.
TCAGCTTTACCGCAGCACCCATTCGCTTTGTGAGCAACTGTTGTGCCGCGTACACGACTTCGGCGGCGCGTTCGGCCAATAGTGCGGTCATCGGTTCCCAAGTTACTCGCACCAGGTCACTTTCAGCGAGCGGTTGCGCAACCTTTCGCGCGTCGTCCGGCGTGTCTCGGTGCCGGGTTTGCCCACACGGCGCTGGTTGCTTGACACAACCAGGACCGTCGAGTTTTCTCATGTTCAACTGCTGTGTGTCACACCGTAAACCGGGAAATGTGAAAGGCTCGCGACCATGACCGGCACGCCGCCCTCCGCACCGAACGCACCCTCCGGCGATAATCCGGGCGAGGAGGGCTCCGGGCAGTACACGGCCCGGCCCGGAGCCCATCAAAACCCCGAGCCACCACCGCATTCCGGTGAGCCCGAGCAGGCTCCCGGACACGGTCGCCACGAGTTGCCGGGGCTCGCCGGCTATCCGCAATTCAGCGGGCCGGGCGCCGCGCAGTACGGCAGCGAGGCCGTGGAACCTCCGCCACCGCTGCCCCCGCAGTCGGGCGCGCCGGTGCCGCAGCCCGGCTACGGCCAGCCCGGCCAGATGCCGTCCGGCGGTGCGCCGCAGCAGGGCGGCTTTCCGCAGCAAGGCGGTTACGCACCTCAGCCCGGCGGCTACGCGCCGCAACAGGGAGCACCCCAGCAGGGCGGTTACGCGCCGCAACAAGGTGCACCTCAACAGGGTGGTTACGCACCCCAGCAGGGCGGATACGCACCTCAGCAGGGCGGTTTCGCGCCGCAACAGGGTGCGCAGCAAGGTGGTTACGGACAGCCGCCCGGCGGCTACGAGCAGCCGGGCGGCGCTATGCCGCCCGGGGGACAGCAGCCTTCGGAGCCGCAGTCGTCCACCTACGAGCATCCCCCGATCAGTCTCAATGTGGGCCGCGCCATCTCCTACGGCTGGGATCGCTTCCGCGCCAATCCAGTTCCGTGGATCGGCATGGTGCTGGTCGGATTGATCACCTGGCTGGTGGTCACCCTGCTGGTGAATATCGTTGACGTGCAATCACTCGCCGGCGTGCTGCTGTTGTTCATCGTGGCCGCGCTGGTGATGTGGCTGCTGCAGGCGGCCATGATCCGCGGTGCGCTCTACGAAACCGATGGCACCCCACCGGATTTCCCGGCCTTCTTCGGATTCGTGAATGCCGGCAGTGTGCTGATCACCGCGCTGATCGTCTTCGTGGCCTGTCTGATCGCCTCGATGCTGTGCGTTTTCCCGGTCGTGATCGTCGGCGTGCTGTGCATGTTCGCACTGCATTTCGTGATCGATCAGGAACAGGGTCCGCTGACCGCCATCAAATCCAGTGCCCAGCTGGTGATTCGGAATGCCCTGCAGGTCATCCTGCTGGCCCTGGCCGTGCTGGTGATCACCTTCGTCGGCGCACTGCTCTGCGGCCTGGGTCTGCTGGTCGCCGGTCCGGTCACCGCGATCGCGATCACCTACGCCTACCGCACGCTCACCGGCCGCCTGGTCGTACAGCACTAGCGATCTATACAGAAAAGCACCGGCCGGTATCCATTGATACCGGCCGGTGCTTCGTCTTCGGACCGAGACTACTTGTCCTTCACCGGGTTACCGTCGGCGTCCAGCTTCACGTCCAGTCCCGCGTCGCGTCGCTGCACGGGGGTGATCGGAGTGGGCGCGTCGGTGAGCGGATCCACGCCGCCGCCCGACTTCGGGAACGCGATGACATCGCGGATGGAATCCACACCGGCCAGCAGCGCGGTGATGCGGTCCCAGCCGAAGGCGATGCCGCCGTGCGGGGGCGCGCCGTAGGAGAAGGCGTCGAGCAGGAAGCCGAACTTGTCCTGCGCCTCCTCTTCGCTGATGCCCATCACCTTGAACACGCGCTGCTGCACATCGCGGCGGTGGATACGGATGGAACCGCCGCCGATCTCATTGCCATTGCAGACGATGTCGTAGGCGTAGGCCAGCGCCGAGCCCGGATCGGTGTCGAAGGTGGCGAGCGAATCCGGCTTGGGCGAGGTGAACGCGTGGTGCACCGCGGTCCAGGCCGAATGGCCGAGCGCCACATCGCCACTCGCGGTGGCGTCGGCGGCGGGCTCGAACATGGGGGCGTCGACGATCCAGACGAAGGCCCACTCGTTCTCGTCGATGAGCTCGCACTTGCGGGCGATCTCACCGCGCGCCGCACCGAGCAGGGCGCGGCTGGACTTGGCGTCACCCGCACCGAAGAACACACAGTCGCCGGGGTTGGCGCCGACATACTTGGCCAGACCCTCACGCTCGGCATCGGTCAGGTTCTTGGCGACCGGACCACCGAGGGTGCCGTCCTCCTGAATGAGGATGTAGGCCAGACCCTTGGCGCCGCGCTGCTTGGCCCATTCCTGCCAGGCATCGAGCTGACGCCGCGGCTGCGACGCACCACCGGGCATGACGACCGCACCGACGTACGGCGCCTGGAACACCCGGAACGGGGTGTCCTTGAAGTACTCGGCCATCTCGGTGATCTCGATGCCGAAGCGCAGGTCGGGCTTGTCGGAACCGTAGCGGCGCATGGCTTCCGCGTAGGTCATGTGCGGGATCGGCGTCGGGATCTCGTGGCCGATCAGCTTCCACAGCGCGGCGAGGATCTCCTCGGCCAGCAGGATCACGTCGTCCTGGCGCACGAAGCTCATCTCCAGGTCGAGCTGGGTGAACTCGGGCTGACGGTCGGCGCGGAAGTCCTCGTCGCGGTAGCAGCGCGCGATCTGGGAGTAGCGCTCGATGCCGCCGACCATCAGCAGCTGCTTGAACAGCTGCGGGCTCTGCGGCAGCGCATAGAAGCTGCCCGGCTGCAGGCGCGCGGG
>NZ_JAODNK010000225.1 GCF_025465275.1 Nocardia sp.
CGTTCCTGGCCACGCTGGCGCTGGCGGCCCGCACCCCGTGGGCGCTGGTCGGTCTGGTCGCGCTGCCTCTGGCCCTCAAGGCCAATGAGCCGGTCCGCACCGGCAAGAACGGGCCGGGTTTGATTCCCGCCCTGGCCGGTACCGGACTCGCACTGTTGATCTGGTCGATCGCCACGGGCCTCGCGCTCGGCCTCGGCTGAGGTCAGTCCTCGTCGGGGACGAGGATCCCGAGCACCCAGTTCACCAGGGTGATGATGATGGCTCCCCACACGGCCGCCCAGAATCCGTCGACCCGCAGGCCGTACTGGGTGGTCTCGGTGATCTTGGCGGTCAGCCACAGCATCAGACCGTTGATGATGAGCAGGAACAGGCCGAGCGACAGCACCACCAGGGGCAGTGACAGCAGCTTCACGATCGGCTTGATCAGGGCGTTCACAATCGCGAACACCACGGTGATGGCCGCGATCACGAGCAGCTTCTTCGCGGTGGTGTCGTCGGGACTCTTGATCTCGATACCGGTCACCCAGATCGAGGCGAGCCAGATCGCGACACCGTTGATGATCAGACGTAGCAGGAGCGTCATGCCCCGATCGTAGGGGGCGAAGGCCGCCGGGGTCGGCCATCACACGCTCCCGCGCCTCCGGCACGCACGATCACGCAGCGCGGTCCAGATATTCGGAAACCGCTGTGCGCAACGTCTGAACCGCGGCATCGTCGCCGAGCAGTCGACGCGTGGCGGCATTGGGCGCACGCAGGATACCAAGCAGAATGTGCCCCGCCTCGATGTGATCGTCACGCCGCATATGCGCCTCCCGCAGGGACAGCTCGAGCACCTTCTTGGCATCCCGGTCGAACGGAATGTGCCCGAAGCTCATGCCTTTGCCGCCACGGAAGCGCCCGCGCCGCGAATCATCCATGGGCACAGCGCGTTCCAGTGCGTCCTCGCCAAAGGTGGCCTCCAGGCTTTCGCGTACGGCGTCGAGGTCGATACCGATGGAGCGCAGGGCCTCCGCATCCTCTTCGCCGAGCGGTTCGCCGGTTCGCTTGTCCGCCAGCGCTTCCCGCACACCTGCTGCGGTGTATCCGTGCTCCGCGAACACCCGCTGCAGTCCCGTGTCCGGGGAGACGAGCAGCCCGAGCAGCACATGCTCCATATCGATGGACGGCGCACGCAGTTCGCGCGCTTCCTCCTGCGCGACCACGATCGCGTATTTGGCTGCCTTGTCGAATCGTTCGAACATCAGCGGATACCGCCCTTCCGGTTGTACTTCTGGTGGACCGCCTGCCTGCTGACCTCGAGCGCGTCAGCGACGGCCTGCCAGGACCAGCCCTGCCTGCGGGCATTGGTCACCTGGATGGCCTCGAGTCGCTCGAGTAGCCGGCGTAGTGCCAACACCGCGCGGAGTCCGACCTGTGGGTCGGGACTGCCGGCGGCGGCCGCCAGAGTCGTTGCTTCACTCATGACTGTCAATTTACGTTGACATCGCGAGCGTGTCAACGAAAATTGACACAACCGGATTTGTTCTCGCCGTCAGCGAAGAACGGTCGGTACCACCGACGGACGGCGCTCAGTTCCATGGGACGAACGGCGCGTAGTCGCGCACATGCCCGTCCACCCAGCCCCACACCACATCGGGCTCGACCGCGACGCCGCCCTGGAACCGCAGGCGCCAGCCCCGGACTTCCTTCTCCCAGATATCACCGTCGCGGTCCTCGTAGAGCCCGAAGGCCGCGGGTTCCCAGGCGTTCACGAACTCACCGAATCCCGTCTCGACGATTCGCACTTGCTGCTGGCAGGCGACCGCAGTTTGCCCCGAGGTGAACACCCAGGGCCCCTCCGTGACATTGTCACCGGCCACCGCTCGCGGATGCTGCCCCAACTCGACTCCTGATTTGTTGTTGTTTCAAACTATTGGAGCAGAACCGGACACCGCACACCCCTCGCAGACCATCCCGTGCGTGTATCACCGGACGACCGCGTGTGTACCAGACGGCAATACAAGTAAGGTCACCCTAAGTAATGAATGGAGTACCCACGTTCGGCGAGTACATTCGCCAGCGCCGAACGGCCGCCAACCTCACCCGCCCGCAGCTCGCCTGGCTTGCCAACCTCTCGGTCCCCTACCTGACCAAGATCGAGGGCGGCGCCAACCCCTCCCGCCGGGTCATCGAATCCATCGGCACCGCACTGGAATTGCAGGCCGCCGAGTTCGAATACGCCCTGGTCCTGGCCGAAGGGCCGTTCCCGCGCATTGCGGCGGACCACCCCGGCAGCGTCGATATGGAGTACCTCGAGCTGCTCAATCCCAAGATAGCGGCGTACATCTCGGGAACCATGGACATCCTGGCCGTCAATTCCGCACACGCGGAAGCGTTTCCGGAGCTGGACCCGGGCTGCAATTACGTCGAGTGGATGATGCTCAACCCGGTGGCGCGCACCGTGCTGGTCGACTGGCCGGGCGAGATGCGGCAGGCCGCCAGCCTGTTCCGGTTGCTGCTGGCGCGGCGCGGCCCGGACGAGCACACCCAGCGGATCATCGACCGCTGCCTGGAAAGTCCGGAGTTCGCCACCGTCTGGCGCACCGACTCGGTATCCAACGAGCGACCCGACCGCACGAAGCTGGTGCGGAACCCGCAGACGCTGGCCATTACCGAGTTGCGGATCAACATCTGGCGTACGCAATCGAGCCTGCAGTCCTGGATGCTCGTGCTCGGCAGCGGCATCGATCATCCGTTGGCGGTCACTCGTCCAGTGCTTCGCGAAAGGCCCCGCGCGTCAAGGCCCATTAACGCCCCCGAGGCAGCCGAATCCCCGGGCCGACGCTCACAGAAGGAAGCTTCGCTACGCGAACCGACACCAACGCAGCCGCTACAGCAAACAAGTGGCAATCAATTGGATGGGTGATCAACCCTTCTCACCCGACCGCCGTGCCGTGGGAAAACTAGCCGGACCAATGACCGGTAGCGATGAATCGATCGATGATCGCGGTGGGTTCCACCAGGCTCAGCCCCTGACCGGCAACCCAGTCGTCATTGAAATAGGTTCCGGCATAACGGTCTCCACCGTCACACAGCAGGGTCACCACACTGCCGGTACGATCTGCGGCGATCATGTCGGCAATCAGGGCAAATGCGCCCCACAGATTAGTGCCGGTGGACCCGCCGACCCGACGGCCCAGTACTGCGCTCGCATGCCGGGCGGCCGCAATGGAACCGGCATCGGGCACTTCGATCATGGTGTCGACAACCTGGCCGACAAACGAGGGCTCCACCCGCGGCCGCCCGATGCCCTCGATGCGCGACGACATTCCGGTCTGATATCCGGCGTCCGAAAGCTCGTATCCGCCGTAGAAGGCCGAATTCTCCGGATCCACCACGGCCAGCCGGGTGGCATGGCGGCGGTAGCGGATATAACGGCCGATGGTGGCGCTGGTACCGCCGGTGCCGGCGCCGACGACGATCCACTCCGGGATCGGGTGCGACTCCAAAGTCAGCTGGTGAAAGATCGATTCGGCAATATTGTTATTGCCCCGCCAGTCGGTGGCGCGCTCGGCGTGGGTGAACTGGTCCATGTAGTGGCCGTTGCATTCAGCTGCCAGTCGCGCTGCCTCGGTATAGATATCCGGCGATTTGGCGACCAGGTGCGAACGCCCGCCCTGCGCCTCGATGAGCGCGATCTTCTCCGGTGAGGTGGTAGCGGGCATGACTGCCACGAAATCCAGGCCGAGCAGTTTGGCGAAGTAGGCCTCGCTGATGGCGGTAGAACCCGACGAGGCCTCCACCACGGTGGTGCCCTCGGTGACCCAGCCGTTGCAGATCGCGTAGAGGAACAGCGATCGCGCCAGGCGGTGCTTGAGACTGCCTGTGATGTGGGTGGATTCGTCTTTCAGGTACAGCTGCACGTTCCATTCGGCGGGCAGTGGATAGCGCAGCAGATGCGTGTCCGCACTGCGTTGCGCATCCGCGTCGATCAATCGCACCGCATTGTCGACCCAGTCGCGCGGCGCGGAATGATCGCAGCGTTTCATTTCTCTTCGCCTCGAAGTCGCGACATCAACTGCTCCTTGTCCGAACGCCGCTTCTCATCGAAGGCGGCGATGTCCCTATTGAGCTGTGTCCGAAGCTTTTTGAACACCAGCAGCGAGAGCGGCAGGGCGATGAGCAGCGCGAACAGCAGCGCCACAATGGCGGGGATGTCGACCTTCACGATCGCGGCGACGCCCAGGATGATGGCGGCGAGGACGGCGACCAGGGCGAGTCGGGCCAGCGTGTAGATGGCCAGCGTCTTGCCCATTCGGCGGCCCGCACTCTGGGGCGGGGTTGCGTCACTCACGCCGAACAGCCTAGGTGACGGCAAATCGGGCAGACGCGGTGCCCTCTGACCGAATGTCGCTGGATATTCGCTACAGCGGCCGAATCGGTGACCGCGAACACAGTACGGATATCCGTTTTGTCTATTACTTCCCCTTTACCAAATCGAGACTGTTCGAACACACAGGGGGTGCAGTGCAACGATGTCGCTACTGATGAGGGATCTGACGAAACGGAAAGGTTTGCGAATGACTGCGTTCACCGCGGCGAGCCGCGTAATGGGTTCCGTCAACGGCCAGGACACCCTGCTTACCCCAGGCCAGGTGGCAGCCCTGTTCCATGTCGATCCGAAGACCGTGACGCGATGGGCTCATGCGGGACGGCTCGGCTCACTGCGGACTCCGGGCGGTCACCGCCGGTTCCGCGAAAGCGAAGTATTGACGCTTCTCCGGTCTCTCACCACCGAGGCGACCCGCGTCTAACCCCTATTTACCGTTCCGCGATGCTGCGGGTACGGCCACGCATTACCCTCGATGGCAGGAGGTGAGCGACGTGACGTACCTGTTGGCACTCATCGCGGTAGTGGCCGTCGCGATGTTGTGCTGGAAAGCTTTCGGCCCCCAGCGACCGGCCCGCACCGGTGCAGCATCGGCATCACGTAAGCGCGTTATCGGGCCCGATGATGACGCGGATTTCCTTTGGCGGCTCTCTCGCCAGCACCGAGACGGCGAACCCGGCTCCCCCGATCACTGAGCCCTTCTCCCAGGTCGGCGATTCCCTAGCAAACCGACCGCCCTGGTTATTTTCCAGCGAGACCGCTCCTGACGGGCACTGCTCCGAGCGCATACTGGTTGACATCCGTATGCGACCGGAAGGTGCCCGATGGAAAAGGACGAGAACCTCTCACAGGATGCACGCCGCAAGCAGGGAGATACGCACTCCGCCGAACGCCGCGACCAACGCCGCGAAACAGATGCGGCCCGCCTGGCCTCCGGCACCGGCCCACCCCCCGATCCGCTGATCGAACCCATGCAGGCCCGGGTAGCCGAGAGCAATCACACCGATAATCCCAAATGGGACCGCGCCCGAGCCAAGGAAGCCACCGGCGAAGCCGTCAAGCTCGCCAACGCCGACTCCATCGGACCCGAACCCACCTGAGACCGAGAGATCCCCGCACCCATCCGGGCCGCGGGGATCTCTCGTTCGCTCTCACGCCGCAGGCGGGAAGCGGTGCGTGACGAGATCCATTGCGGTGCGCGCCATTCGGTCGAACGGTGCGATGGTTCCGTCCGCGCGGCAGAGTACGTGGGCGCCCTGCAGCAGGGTGATCAGCGTGGTCGCGAAATCGGTGGCCGCCTGCACGCCGACTCCGGCATCCGTCAGTCGTGCCGCCAGAGTTGTTGTCCACGAATCGAATGCGGTGGCCGCCACGGCGCGGAGCGAATCACTGTCCGGATCTACGGTGATCGCCGCGACCGCACAACCGGCGCCGTCCGCGGATGCCTCCACCACCGGGCGTACTGCCGCCAGGAATGCGGCGACCAAGCTCGCCGGATCGGCAGTCGGCAGCGCGCCGAGATGTGTGCGCACCTCATTGCCGTTGCGGGCGGCGGCCTCGGCCACGAGTTCGGCCTTTCCGCCCGGGAAGTGGTGGTAGATCGCGCCGCGCGCCGCCCCGCTGGCATCCAGGACGGCGGTGAACGACATGCCGGCGACGCCCTTCTGCCGCAGCGCATCGACGGTCGCATCGATCATGCGATCGCGCGTGGTCGCCATCGCGCCTCCTCCGAAGTATTGACTAGTACGCCCATCCTAGGCCACACTCGAATCGCTAGTACGTACGTACTAGTGCTATCGATACCGGAGGCTCCCATGCCGATCACCGTCACCGCACCCGCCGGAGTACTCACCGAAGCCGGTGAACGTGAAATCCTGCCACGCCTGACCGCAGCTCTCCTGGAGATCAGCGGTGGGGCCGGTAACCCTTTCTTCACCGAAATCATCGGCGGCACAGTGCATCTGCTTCCCGCCGCCAGTATTTACGGCGGCGGGGTCAACCGGCCGCTGATCATGGTCGAATTGAAACTCCCCAATATCGGACTGCCCGATCCGGCCGGCCGAGCGGCTTTCATCGCCGTTGCCACCGACATAGTCGACACCTTGACCATTCCCGCCCACCAGCGCTCCGACACGTGGGTCAATATCCTCAACGCCCCCGACGGCGGTTGGGGCCTCGGCGGCCGCGCATATACCGGCGCTGCGCTCATCGCGGCGGTAACCGCTGCGGCGCAATAACAAACGCGAAGTCGTCAGCCGTGCGGACGTGCCCTGCATGAAGATCGGTGGCACGAACACCGGGGGCACGGACGCTCGGGGCAACGGTTTTGCCGGATACGACTGTCCCGCTCGCTGCCATAACGTTCTGGCCCGCAAGGCACTTGGCTGCGAGAGGGATCGGTGTGGTGACACAGTTGGCGGCCGAGGTGATCGGCGGGGACGAGGGGCAGCCGGCGGTCGAGCGGTGGCATCCGCTGGTACGTGCGGTGTTCCGGTTCGGCGCCGTCTTCCTGGGGATCGGAATGGCGGGAGCATGGCTGGCGTATGCGCTGTTGCGCTCGTTCGGATTGCCCCAGCGGATGGTGACCGAGGTGGCGGAGTGGACGGCGCTGCATCCGCTCAGCGACTCGGTGGGCTACCATGTCTTCGGCACGCGAATCGATTACACGCCGACCGGCAGTGGAGATACTGCGGCGCAATGGGTTTCGATTTTCACACTGCTGCTGGTCTCGGTAGCGGCCACCGTCGTGTGGTCGGTGCTGGATCGCCGCCGGCCGAATTACTCGCGGTTGTACGAGTGGTTCCGATTGCTGCTGCGGGCCGCACTGGTGAGCGCACTGCTGCTGTACGGGATGGTGAAACTGCTGCCCTCGCAGATGTCGTTCAGCCTGGACCGACTGGTGGAACCGTTCGGCGATATGAGCCCGATGGCGGTGCTGTGGTCGCAGACGTCACTGTCGCAGCCGTACGAAATCGCTTTGGGCGCAGCCGAAATCACCGCGGCGCTACTGCTCGTGCTGCCCAGGACCGCCGGTCTGGGCGCGGTGCTCGCCGTCATCGTGACACTGCAGATCTTCCTGCTGAATCTCACCTTCGATGTGCCGGTGAAGATCTTCTCCCTGCAACTGCTCGCGTACGCGGTAGTGCTGGCCGCACCCCACATTTTCCGGATCGTCACGGCACTGGTCGGGGGTGCCGTGCCGTTCCGGAGCCCGGAGTCACTGCGCACAACACCGCGCGGCAACCGGATCCTGCTGGTCGCCCAGGCGGTATTCGGAGCGTGGCTGCTGTTCACCGCGATCACCGAGGGCTCCGACGCCTGGCACAGCTACGGCAATGCCCGGCCGCACTCCCCGCTCTACGGCATCTGGGATATCACCGACTACACCGTGGCCGGACAGGAGATGCCGCCACTGGTCGACTACAGCGAATCACCGAACGATAATCAAATGCTCAGCGCCACAGTTCGATTGCGCCGAATCATCTTCGATATACCGATCGGGGTCACCGCACAGCGGATGGACGATTCGCTGTTCTCCCTCCCGGCGCAGATCGACACCGACCGGCACACCCTCACCCTGTCGAAAGACCTGGGCCACCAGCTGAAGATCGCAACGCTGGAATACCAACAGCCGCAACCGAATCAACTCATTCTCGCCGGCCAGCTCGGCGGACGCCCGGTGCGAATGCAGCTGACCCGAATCGACCTCGAGCGCTTCCCGGCCGTCGCCCGCGGCTTCCACTGGATGCAGCCGGTTCCCTACTTCCGTTAGGGCTCAGCAGGTTCTACGCGCGCACCACCCACCCCGCCCCCGCCGCAGCCCACTCCCTGAACAACGGGGCATAATGGTCTTGAATTGCAACTGATCGGGAGAGGTGTACGACCATGACGCTCAGTTCCGGCCGCGAGTGGACCGACCCCTCCTGCCCGGTCGCGCGCACTGTCGACCTTGTGGGCGACCGATGGAGTCTGCTGATCGTGCGCGACGCCATGGACGGCGCGTCAACCTTCACCGACTTCCAGCAGCGGCTCGGAATAGCCCGGAACATCCTCACCGATCGCCTCCGCAAACTCGTCGACCAGGGCATCCTCACCACGAGCACCCTCCCCGGCGGCAAGCGGCACAGCTACGAACTCACCGCAGAGGGACAAGACCTCTTCACCGTCGTCGTGGCACTACGCCAATGGGGAGAACGCCACACCTTCGCCGATAACGAACCCCACTCGACACTCATCGACCACGCCGGCAACCCCATCGCCCAGCTACGCCCCGAAAACCCCGAGGGCGAACTCGTCACCGCGACAACCACCCGAGTCCGAAAGGTAGGCGAGCACGGCGCCTCAGTCGCAGGCGCGTAATCGACTGCGCTGCAAGTAATTCCGGCAGCACGGCATTCGCGGGTCACGCGGCCGCGCGAGGCCCTCATAGCTACGCGGCCCGCTCACCACAATGTTGATGATGACCAGATTCTCCGCCGGAATCCCCATGCCAACCTATTGCGTTTGACGCAAGTATCCCTTATCTATGTTGCGCTGCATGTCATGACTTGGTCGGCCAATACTGATTCTCAGGAGTTCTCGACAGCGGATGTGCCGCAGTCGACGAGACAGACGATCGGTTGCGCCGCCCCTCGCCGGGCAGTGCCGACTGCCGTCCCACCAGGACAGGAAGCCAGTTATGTCAAGAATCGTGCGTCCGACCGCCTACGGCACACCCGATGTGCTCGCCGTGACCGAGGTGCCGACTCCGCGGGCGGCCGCCGGCGGCGTGGTCGTCGAGGTCCGGGCCGCGGGAGTAAACCCGATCGACTGGAAGATCTACAGCGGGGCTTTCCATGCCGTGGATGAAAACCACAAGGACGCTGCCGGGGTCGCCGCCTCGATGCCCTCGATCGGTCTGGAGTGCGCGGGCGTCGTCACCGAGGTCGGTGCGGATGTCACCGGTGTGCAGGTCGGGGACGAGGTCATCGTGTACCCCGTGACGGCCGCCTACGCCGACTACGTGACGGCCCCGGCGACGTCGATCTTCCCCAAGCCCGCGGGGATCGGGTGGGCCGAGGCAGGGTCGCTCATGCTGACCGGCACCACCGCCGTCCACGCGCTGCACGCCGCCGGTGTGGGCGCCGGCGACACGGTGCTCGTCCACGGCGGGGCCGGCGGGGTCGGCCTCATGGGCGTGCAGTTGGCCACCGCGCAGGGTGCGACGGTGATCGCCACCGCCGCCGAGCGCAACCACGCACTGTTGCGCGAGCTCGGCGCCATCCCCGTCGCCTACGGCCCGGGGCTCGTCGACCGGGTGAAATCTGTTGCACCGCAGGGTATTACCGCCGCAGTAGACTTCGCCGGCAGCGACGAGGCGCTCGACGTCTCGCTGGAGCTGGTGGCCGACCGCGCCCGGATCGCCTCGATCGCCGGGTCGCCACGACGCGCCACGACCGGCATCAAGCTGCTCGGCTACGGGCCGGGGCAGGACGCGGGCACCGAAATCCGCGCGGCCGCCCGCGGTGAACTCGTCGAGCGGGCCGGGTCCGGCGCGCTGCGCGTCATCGTCGATGCCACCTTCCCGCTCACCGAGGCCGCGAAGGCCCACGAGGTCGGCATTGCCGGACACGCGCCCGGCAAGCTCGTGCTGATCCCCTGACCTGCGCATCCATCACACCGCCCCGATCGAGGCGGTTGCGCCGATAGCCGGTACCGCCGCGATCGGGGCGGTTGCGCATCTGCTGGTCACCGCTCATCGAGAAAGGCCGGGACCTGTCTCGATGAGCGGCATTCTGGCCGACAGCTCCTAGCGTCGGTTGCCGGTCTGACGGGCTTGCCTCACCTCAGGTGCCGGGCGAAGAACCGGTTCCCTTCCTCCCCCGCGTGCTGCGGGACGCCGGTGTGCCCGCCCATATTGGCCAGCAGCGTCTTCTCCTTGGAGCCGAACGCGTCGAACAGGTCCAAGGCCATCTGCCGGTCGTTCCCTTCGTCGTCCCACTGCAGCAGCACATACAGCGGAATGGTGACCTGCCGAGCCTCCTCGAACATGATGCGGGGCACAAAACTCCCCGCGAACAGTACGGCCGCCGAGATGCGCGGCTCGACCACCGCCAGCCGGACACCGATGGAGATCACCCCGCCCGCGAACCCGACCGGGCCCCCGATCTCGGGCAGCTCGAGCAGGGCGTCCAGGGTGGCCCGCCATTCCGGGACCGCCGTTTCAACCAGCGGGAGGATGAGCCGGTCGACGATATCGTCGGTGACCGGCTCGCCGGCCGCCAGCACCCGGCGCAGGTCGGCGCGAACCTGGTCGGCGGCGGCGGAACCGGGCCGGTCACCGGCCCAGGGCAGCTCGATGGTGGCCGCGGCGTATCCCTCCGCCACGACGTGCCGGGCCCGGGCCGCCAGTCGGGGGTACATCTTGCGCAGTCCGCCGGGGTGGCCGAGCAGAATCAACGGTGTCGGTGCGGATGCGGATCCGGGCGTCCACAGGATGCCGGGGATCTCGCCGAGAGTGAATTCGCGCTCGATGACGCCGTCGTCGAGGCGCTTTTCAGAAGTGAATTGCATGGTCGTGCCTTTCGGGAGTGCTCTTGAACGGCGCTCCCGGACGACCTATCGCCCGACCATGACCCGAGAGGGGAGCACCCATGTCGATAGTGCGTTCACAGGTACCACCTCCTCGTTCTCTCACACGGCCACCGGCAAAGTAGCAGTGGTCGCCATGGTCTGGCAACCGGTTTTCGCCGTGTCAGTTGAGGCCCGCGTACGAGTGCAAGCCGCTCACCACGATGTTGATGATGAAGAGATTGAAGAGCATTGCGGTGAAGCCGGCGATATTGATCCAGGCGGCTTTGGTGTCGCGCCAGCCGGAGGTGGCTCGGGCGTGCAGGTAGGCGGCGTAGAGGACCCAGGCTATGAAGGAGCAGGTTTCCTTGGGGTCCCAGCCCCAGAAGCGGCCCCAGGCGGCTTCGGCCCAGATGGCGCCGAGGATGACGCCGGTGCCGAAGATGGGGAAGCCGATGATGGTGGTGCGGTAGGCGAGGCGGTCCAGCATTTCGGCGTCGGGGAGGCGGCTGGCGAACTGGCCGAAGATATTGTCGGACTCGAGGCCGGCGGGCTGCCAGATGCGGTACAGGAACAGCAGACTCGCTACACCCGAGACCAGGAAGACACCGCTGCCGATGGATACGACGGTCACATGGATGGGCAGCCAGTACGACTTCAGCGCGGGCACCACCGGCGCGGCGTCGACATGCAGTTTGGTGCCGGCCAGGAACAGCAGGATGAGCACCGGCAGCAGCAGGAACGACCACATGGCGCGGTAGCGTTGATCACGCAGCAGCACCAGGCCGACCAGCAGGGCGGCGGCGCACGCCATGGTGATGAACTCGAACATATTGCCGAGCGGGAAACGGTGAGTCGCGAAGCCGCGCAAGATGATCGACACCACGTGCGCGCCGAAGCCGACGAACAGCACGGCAAAAGCCATATTGCCCAAGCGTTCCGGGAACGAACGCTGCGGGCCGTCCGCCGGGACGACCTTGCCGGGAACCTGCACCGACGCCGCGGGCACCGGATCCGCTGCGCCGCCGCCGACGGTCACCAGCTCCCGGGCGGTGGTGGGCACCGTGCGGGTGACGGCGAACTGCCACACCAGCATGATGAAGACCAGCGCATAGATCACGATGGCCGATTTGAACGCGAGATCGCTATAGGAGGCGATGGTCTCGTTGATCGGCATTACTTCTCTCCCGTGTTCTCGGTCAGCAGCCGCTCACGTAATCGGTCGAATTCGCCGCCCCAACCAGCCTGGTCGGTGCGGGCCAATCCGCCCATTTCTACTACGGTACGTCGTTTTGCATCGTTCTCGGTGCCCGGGTAAACCCGGAGCCAGATGCGCCGCCGCTTCACCAGCAGCGACACCAGCAGACCCGCCATCATGGTCACCGCGCTCACCAGCACCCACTGCTGTGCCGGATCATGCGAGACCTGCAGATTCACGAATTCCTGCGCACCGTCGAAGGTCACCTTGGTGCCGTCGGACAGGTTCGAGGTTTCACCGGGCTTGAGATTCACCCGCTGCTCCTTGGTCAGCCGGCCCTGCTTGATCATCTCCGGATCCAGCGAGAACAACGACTGTGCGCGTCCGGTATCCAGTCCGGTATCACCCTTGTAGATATCCACGGCGACCATCGGATCCCGCATGCCCGGATACATGGAGGTGAGCAGCGAACCGTGCAGCAGCGCGGTCGGCGCGAACAGGCCCTGAATGGCGACCTGATGCTTGCGCCGTTCCTCCTCGTTCGGATACATGCCGCCCGGCGGATCGATGCGCAGCACACCCGAGGACAGGAAGGTGGTCGCGTCGTCGGGCTTCCACTGGATCGTCTCGGTGCGCGTCTGCCCGTTCGGGAAGGTCACCGTGAAGGTCGGTGCAAAACCGTGGCCCTGCAGGTAAACCCGGTCCCCGGCGACCCGCAGCGGATGATTCACCTGAATGGTGGTGTCGCGCCAGGTGCCGGAGTCCAGATCCTTACCGGTCTGATACTGGATGTTCGAGGTGAACATGGCGGCCTGACCGGTGGGCAGATAATCGGCCTTGAAGTCCTTGACCCGCACACACATCGGCGCCAATCCGGTGCCGTCGTTCACATTGCCGGCGCGGAAGGAGTCGAACACCGCGGGCGAGGTGGTGCAGAAACCCGGGCCGTCGTTCGCGATGACAACCACATTGCCCTCGTAGCCGAACAGCTTGCCGATGGCGATCGCCGCCAGCAGGCAGACCAGCGCCAAATGGAAGACCAGATTGCCCGCTTCGCGGATGTACCCCTTCTCCGCCGACAGCGTGATCTCGCCCTCGCGGGTGCCCGGCAGCACCACGGTTCGCCAGCCGCGCAGCTCTTTCCGAGCGCGTGCGATGACTTCGTCCGGCGTGCCCGCATCGCTCCCGCTGAAATGGTGCGGCAGTCGCGCGAGATTGCGCGGCGCCTTCACCGGCGGAGTGCGCAGCGCCCGATAGTGATCGAGCACGCGCGGCATGATGCAGCCCACCAGCGAAACGAACAGCAGCACATAGATCGCCGTGAACCAGAAACTGGAGAACACGTCGAACAGCTGCACCCGGTCCATCCAGTGGCCCAGCGTCGGCCGGTTCTCGATGTAGGTGTCGACCTTCTGCTTGTTCAGACTGCGTTGCGGCAGTAGCGCACCGGGGATGGCAGCCAAGGCGAGCAGGAACAGCAGCATGAGCGCGGTGCGCATACTGGTGAGCCCGCGCCAGGTATTGCGCAGCAGTGCGAACGCGCGGCCCGGCAGCGACTGACGCGGCGGACGGGCGGGGGCGGCGGGGGTTTCGATGGTTGTGGTCATCAGATCGGCAGGGTCACATTCGAGACGAAGGCGTCGCGGACCCAGGAGATGAACTGGTCCCACGCTCCGGTCACCAGGGCGATGCCGACGGCAACCAGCAGGATGCCGCCGATCACCTGAATGGTGCGGGAATTGCGGCGCAACCAGCCGACGCCGCGCAATGCGGTCGCCGAGCCGAACGCCAGGATTACGAAGGGCAGGCCGAGACCCAGGCAGTAGGCCACGATGAGGGCGACACCGCGGATGGCGGTGGTGCCCTCGGTGCCCGCGGATACGGCCATCACACCGGACAGGGTGGGGCCCAGGCACGGCGTCCAGCCGAGCGCGAAGACCGCGCCCAGCAGGGGTGCGCCGATCAGACCACTGAGACGGCGCGGCTCCATACGGGTATCACGCTGTAGCGCCGGAATGAGTCCGATGAACGCCAGGCCCATCAGGATGGTGACACCACCGCCGATGCGTTGCAGCAGTTCACGATTCACGTTCAAGGCTTGGATCGTGCCGAACACCGTGGCGGAGGCGAGCACGAACACCACGGTGAAACCGAGCACGAACAGGCCCGCCGCCCCCGCGACCCGCATACGACCGCGATGGCGTTCCTCGACCACGGTGCGCTGCGCTGATTCGACCGTCACCGGCGGTGCTTCCGCACCGACAACTCCGGCCAGATAGGACAGATACCCCGGCACCAGCGGCACTACACACGGCGAGGCGAACGACACCAGACCCGCCAGCACGCACGCCCCGAGCGCGAGCAGCAGCGGCCCGGTAGCAGCAGTCTGCTGGAACGAATCCCCCACGCTCGCAAGCACAGTCACGTTACTCATCGCCAGACCTCCAACCCGGCGCAGCGCACAGCGCTTGACCGCACCGAACAGCCCCGGTGAGAGCTGTTCCGTTGGGATACAGGCTGTTCGGCGGAGGAGGGGACATTCACTGTGCTGCCTCCGCGGCGAGGCGGGTCACGGTGGGCTGGAGGTCATCGGCCAGGAGTGAGCGCAGGAAGACGGCGGCGACCCGATGGTTGCGGTCGAGCACGATGGTGGTGGGGATGACGCTGGTCGGGAATTTGCCGCCGAGGGCGAGCAGGCTGCGCATCGACGGGTCGTAGATCGACGGGTAGCCGATCTTGTTGTCGGTGACGAAATCCTGGGCCTTGTCCTGCTGATTGTCGCGGACATCAATGCCGAGGAAGGCGACGCCCTTGTCCCGGGTCGCCGCGTAAACCTGTTCCAGCGCAGGCGCTTCCGCGCGGCACGGGCCACACCACTGACCCCAGATATTGATGACGACGACCTTGCCGGGGAAATCGTCCACCGAGGTGGTCTTGCCGGCGGTCATGAGATCCGGGCCCGACAACTTGCCGATGGTGCCGCGCGAAGACGGCGGATCGTAGGTGATGTCGGTCTTACCGCCGGGCGAGATGAACTCGAAGGTGCCGCCCTGCGCTACCGCGTCCTTACCTGCGGTCGAGCAACCGGCGAGCACCGCCACCAGGGACAGACTCGCCAGCAGGATCGACGCTGTGCGCCGGAGCGATCCGGGCAGGGACGCGGACCGGCTCATGCTCCCGTCACCTTGGGATCCGAGGCCCCCGCGGGTTCGCTGTACACGATGTCGATCAACGTATCGCCCTGGTACACAAGGGAAGTGATGGAGGCGAGCGAGCACTGCCGATTGCGCGGATCGTGCCAGAGGCGCTGCCCCTGCAGGAAGCGCCGCAGAGTCCACACCGGCAGCTGATGCGACACCAGCACGGCCTCGCGACCGGCGGCCTCGACCCGCGCCTTGTTCACGGCAGCCAGCATCCGGTGCGCAATCTGCAGGTACGGCTCACCCCAGGACGGCGTGAACGGATCCCGCATCTTCCACCAGTGCCGCGGCTTGAACAGCGCGCCGTCACTCATGGACACCCGCAGGCCCTCGAAGGTGTTCCCCGCCTCGATGAGATTGTCATCGGTCCGAATGATCAGCCCATGGTGTGCCGCAATGGGTTCCGCGGTCTCCTGCGCCCGCTGCAGCGGCGAAGCCACCACCAGCGCGACATCATGATCGGCCAGCGACCGAGCCACGGCCTGCGCCTGCGCCCGCCCCGTCACCGACAACTGGAACCCGGGCAACCGCCCATACAGGATCCCCTTCGGATTGTGCACCTCACCATGCCGCATGACATGCACAATCGTCTCGACATCGGAAGCCACATCACCGGGCAACAGCACCCCGCTCGCCAGCGGCGATCTACCGCTGTCCGCCGCATCGGGCGCGGTCGCGCTCACATCCGACGAGGCGGCCTCGGACTCGCCCGACCCGATCCCCTCGGATTCTGCGGCAACAGCAGCAAACTCATCCGTATCCGCAGCGGATTCGGCAGCAACGACAACCGGCTCAGGCTGGACGACGTTTTCTGCACCCGGTGCGGTCTCGGCTGCAACAGCGACCGACTCGGGCTGCACAGCGTCTTCTGCAACCGGCGCGGATTCGGTCGAAGCGGCTGCCCACCCGGCGACGGCGGCGGCCAGGTCAGCAGCCGACGACTCGGTCTCCACGGCGGCGCCCGGCTCGGCCTGCGCATCCACGGCTTCAGCGGCAGCCGGCCCGGACTGCGGATTGGCAGCCTCCGCGCTGACAGACTCGGCGACCGCTACAGCCTGCTTTCCGGTCGCCTCGGGGGCGGGCTGCTCCAAGACGACTGCTGGGCGCGGCGATGCCGGGGCGGCGGCCTTGGCCGACGCGGACTTCTTTGCGGCGGAGCCGGTTTCAGCGGCGGCGGGCGCGGGGCGGCGTTTGCGCGCCTTCGGTGCGGCGGGAGTTGCTGCGGGGGCAGGGGTTTCGGCCGGGAGCGAGACGGCGATGTTTTCGCCGGTTTCGGCCAGTTCCTCTTCCGCCTGGCGGATGGAGTCGAGGAGGCGGGCGGCCTCGGCGGGCGAGAGCGGGTGGGGCGCGGGGGCGGGTAGGCCGGTCTCGGGATTTGAGCTCACGCGGCGGATCCTTCGGGGGTGGCGGCGGCCGCGGCGCGCGCGGCGGCGGGGAGGGCGGCGGCGATGCGATCGAATGCGTCCTCGTCGAGTGCCGCGGAAACGAACCAGGCCTCGAAAGCGCTCGGCGGCGCGTACACGCCGGCCTCGAGCAGGGCGTGGAAGAAGGCGGGGAAACGCCAGGTCTCGGCGGCCTTGGCGGCGGCATAGTCGGTGACCGGGGCGTCAGCGAAGAACACGCTCACCATATTGCCCGCGAATTGCACCTGATGCCGGACACCTTCGGCCGCGAGAGCGTCGGTGAGCAGCGCGCCGAGCCGCTTCGAGTTCCGGTCCAGGGCCGCGTAGACCTGATCATCGGCGGCGCGCAGCGTGGCCAAGCCCGCCGCGACCGCGACCGGATTCCCGGAGAGCGTGCCCGCCTGATACACCGGGCCCAGCGGGGCCAGCCGATTCATGATGTCGGCGCGACCGCCGAAGGCTGCGGCGGGCAGGCCACCGCTCATCACCTTGCCGAAGGTATAGAGGTCGCCGGCCACACCTTCGAGGCCGTACCACCCGGACGCGCTGACCCGGAATCCGGTCATCACCTCGTCCATGATGAGCAGCGCGCCATTGTCTTCGGTGAGCTTGCGCAGACCCGCATTGAATCCGGGCAGCGGCGCGACCGCGCCCATATTGCCCGCCGCGGCCTCGGTGATCACGCACGCGATCTCACCGGGATGAGCGGCGAAGGCGGCGGCCACGGCCTCGAGATCGTTGTAGGGCAGCACGATGGTGTCGGCCGCCTGCGCACCGGTGACACCGGGCGAGGTGGGCAGGCCCAGCGTCGCGAGGCCGGAACCGGCATCGGCGAGCAGCGCATCCACATGCCCGTGATAGCAGCCACTGAATTTGACGATCTTGGATCGACCGGTGAATCCGCGGGCCAGCCGGACCGCGCTCATGGTGGCCTCGGTGCCCGAGTTCACCAGTCGCACTCGCTGGACGGGTTCGACCCGCGCCGCAATGGCCTCCGCGAGCAGGATCTCGGCCTCGGTCGGCGCGCCGAAGGACAGGCCACCGGTCGCAGCCCGCTGCACCGCCTCGACAACCTCCGGATGCGCGTGCCCGAGAATCATCGGGCCCCATGAACACACCAGGTCCACGTATTCGTTGCCATCGGCATCGGTCAGCGTGCAGCCGCGCGCGGAAGCCATGAACCGCGGCGTCCCGCCCACCGAATTGAAGGCCCGCACCGGCGAATTCACGCCACCGGGAATGACCGCCGCGGCGCGTTCGAAAAGCTGGGCTGAGACCGGCACCGACGCCTGGCTCACACGCGGAGAAGAACTCACGGCACCCAGTCTCTCAGCCCGCGCAACACCATCGACGACAGGGTGTAGTGGATGTGCGCCACCCCACGCCGAACCCGCAATCCTCGCACCCCGCGCCTACTCCCGCATCCGCTGGCCACGCCCCCGGAGACCGAGCGGCAACACGCAGGAGTCGTTTGAGTGCAACTTCGATTGCTAGATAGTTGCTGGTGCGTAATCTTTCGAGGTAGGGGCGTCGTCGAGAGAGAGCGGGACGGTATGCGGATTGCGCGGTTCGGTGCGGGATTGGTTGCGGTTTCGGGAGTCGGGGTGGCGTTGGTCGCCGGGGCCGGGCAGGCGTCCGCGGGAGCGCCTTTCGCCCAGTTCGACCAGGGGCGGATCGGTGTGACGTTGTCGCATGACGAAACGGCCGCGGTAGCGGACGGGCCGATGCCCGCAGTCGTGAGCATGTTCGTGCCGCTGAGTCGAATGGGCGCGGGATTGCAGCCGGACACCTCGATCCGCAAGGACGAAAACGGCGGTGTGCACGCTTCCCTGCGGCAGGTGGTGGCGGAGGCCGCCGATCACCCCGACGGCTCAGTCGTCATGTACTTCAACGCCCCCGGCACACACGGCGGGCGCGTGCTGGATATTTACCAGAACTGGGGCTGACCGACGGGAGTGCCACTAGGACAGCGGCACTCCCAAACAGAAGGCGGCCCAGCCGGTGGAGATCAGGCAATCCAGGGGCGCCGGAAGCAGGTCCTGCCAGGAAGTGGGCGTCATGGCGTCCATTGTCCGCGCGGCGGAGCACTTTCAGCGGGCAAGCCGGAAAACGCGTGCCACCAGATCGAGCAATACCAGCCCGGCCACGGTCATCACGACCGCTGCCCCGGCCAGCCACGGCCCCGAATATCGCGAGGCCGAATATCCGGGCGCATCCCCCGACGCCGCGAACCATCCGGTGTGAATTCCATTGCGCCAGCACCACACCGCGGCCACCACGAGCAGCGGCGTGAGCACGAATTCGGCGAGTACAGCGAGCCATCGCATCATCGCGCCTCCTTCTCCTCGTCGCTCTCGGCCTGCTCGGCCTCGGCCGGCTTCGCGGCAGCGCCGTTGAGCTGTTCCACGGCCGCGGTCAGTTCGGTCCGCAGTGTGTAGTGGTCACGCGCCCAGGCTTGCACCAGGCCGCCGTCCCGCAATTTCAGTCCGATACCCTTGCGCCGCCGCGGTACTCCGCTGAGCTCACCGAGCGCCCGCGCCGACTCCCAGTCCTCATAATCCCAGGACTCGTCGTCAGTTTCCGGCAACACCGCGGCGATGCTGCTCAGCGGCAGTGTTTCGGCGCCTTCGCGCAGCGTGTCGGGGGTCAGTTCGATACTGATGTGCCGCTTTCCGGCAATCACCTGCAGCCAGACGAAACCGGCCAGCAGCAGCCCGCAGAAGACGAGTCCGAACCAGTGCACCGCGCCGCCGCGAATAACCTCGACCACCAGGATCAGTCCACACAGCACGGGACCGTAGGCAATGGTGCGATAGCGCGCACCCGGCTCGGAGAACAGAACGTTCGCAGCGGACTCACTCATAGTGAGAATCTAGCGGGACCGCGCTCAGCCGAAGAGACCCGGAATCAACAGCACTGCGAGGGTGAGCAATCCGAACAGGAAGAGCAGACTCAACCCCAGCACATCGCGCCGAAGGCTGTGCGGCTGCTGGATCACCACTCGCATCGTTGCCTCCGCCTCTCCGGAGCCGAACGCATAAGGAGCGACTTCCGGTTCCCGAACTCTCTGTGACAGCCCTCACCATACCCGGTAGTACGCCTGTAACAAACTTCACGGTCCTCACCGCGGCCCCGGCCGGAAGAAGAGCTCGGATTCCTTTCGGTAGCACAGGAATACGGCTCCGCCGGCGAGCACCGCCTGCACGATTCCGGCACACCCGGCGACCACCGCCGCCACACCGGGTTTGGCGCCCGATCCGATGAGCGTGCCCGCCGCCCCGAGCAGCAGGAATACCGCGAATCCGGTGAGTACGCTTCGCGCCCAGCTCTTTCCGCGCGGCAGCTGATACACGAACGCGACCGCGGCCCCGGTCAGCACCAGCCAGAACACCGCGACGAGCACTAGCAGCACCATGATCCACACCTGCACCTCGGCCAGGGTGACCGGCTGCTGCCCCTGCACCTGGTCGAACATCTGCTGCGCCAGCTCCCGCCGCTGCCCGATCGAGGCGATCAGCGACGCGATCGCCTGCACGGCACCGACCGCCAGGGCGAGGTACCAGAGCAGGCCCGCGGTGCGCACATCTTCGGGGACCGGGCGCGGAATCACCGGGGGCGGCATCGGATTCACGGCAAGCAGTTGGTCACGCAAGCCAGTGCGACGCTTCGGTAGCCCAGTAGGTGAGCACCATATCGGCGCCCGCCCGCCGGATGCCCAGCAGGGATTCCAGAATGGCGCCGCGGCGGTCGATCCACCCGTTCTGCGCGGCCGCGGTGATCATCGCGTACTCGCCGGAGATCTGATAGGCCGCGACCGGAACGGTCGAGCGGTCCGCCACATCGCGCAGGATATCGAGATACGACATGGCGGGTTTCACCATGACGATGTCCGCGCCCTCGGCCAGATCCAGTTCCAGTTCGCGGATGGCCTCGCGCCGATTGGCCGGATCCTGCTGGTAGGTACGGCGATCGCCCTCCAGCGAGGAACCCACCGCCTCCCGGAACGGGCCGTAGAAGGCGGAGGCGTACTTGGCGGCGTAGGCGAGGATGCCGGTGTCGGTCTGCCCGGCGGCATCCAGCCCGGCCCGGATGGCGCCGACCTGGCCGTCCATCATGCCGCTGGTGCCGAGCAGGTCGGCGCCGGTTTCGGCCTGCGCGAGCGCCATCTCGACGTAGCGGCGCAGCGTCGCGTCATTGTCGACGGCGCCGTGGTCGTCGAGGACGCCGCAGTGCCCGTGGTCGGTGAATTCGTCGAGGCAGGTGTCGGCCATGACCACCGTCGAGCCGCCGACCTCGTGTACGAGCGCCCGCAGACCGCGATTGAGAATGCCGTCCGGATCGCTGGCCTGACTGCCGGTCGCGTCCTTGTCTTCACTGCGCGGCACGCCGAACAGCATGAGACCGCCGACGCCGGCGGTGACGGCTTCGACGGCCGCCTTGCGCAGCGAATCCATCGAATGCTGGAAAACGCCTGGCATAGAGGAGATTTCGCGCGGTTCATCGAGCCCGTCGGCGACGAACATGGGGAGGATCAATTGCCGTGGCTGCAGGGTGGTTTCGGCCACCAGACGGCGTAGCGCAGGGGTACGGCGCAACCGCCGTGGGCGGTCCATTCCGGTCATAGTCGCATGATATGCCCGCGCCGCGGCGGGCTCGCGGGGGCCTGTATATGTCGGTGCCCCCGAGTAGAATCGAAGATGTGTTCGAAGAGTTCGCGGCGAGATTCGTTCGCCGGGACCCTTGATCGCGACGGGAGGATTGGCCGTGCTCGCAGCCGTATCAAATATGTCCAGCAAGAAATCCATGTCCGATAAGGCGGGAGTGCCCAGGCGGGGGGACGTCATCGATCACGCTTGGACGCCTTTGGCCAAGCAGCCACTACCCGCGGGGCGGCCGCGCTCGTGGTACATCTCGCACAATCGGCGGCTCAAGGCCATGCGCCTGGCCATCGCACTGCTCGATTCCGGCTCGTTCAGCCCCGATGAGGCCACGAACGAAAGAATCAGGGACACAGCGGAAACCGTCGGCCTGCACTGGCCCTCGGATGCGACGTGCCGCATGGTCCGCCGCATGATGCAGGCCCAGCGCTGACCTGCCTGAAGCAGGGATGACGAAGGCCCCCTCGCCTGTACGAGGGGGCCTGATCGCGCTCGGAGTGTCAGTGGGTGCAGGTGGCCGTGGTCGTCTCGCCGGAGCCGGTGTACGTACCACCGCTCAGCCTGCACAGCAGCGGAGCGAGCAGCAGACCCGCCGCCGAGGACGCCGAGCTGGATCCGGTGTCCGCGACGGGTGCCGCAGTATCGTTCGCAGCAGCGAACGCGGGGCTGATCCCGCCGATCAGCAACCCGGTCGAAAACACCACCGCGACAGCGGATTTCACAATTGTTTGGTTCATGTCGAACGCCATTCCGTGAGCTTGATCAAGGACGGTTACCGCAGGCAGGCCACGCGCTGAACAGCCGAGGTCCTCCCGTCCGGAGGGTGCGGGAGGACCTCCGCCGCTCGGCGCGGTATTGCGCCGCTACTGCAGGCAGCCGTTACCGGTGGTGCCCGGCGTACCCGAACCGGTGGTCAGGCACTTCAGCAGGAACGCAAGCCCCTGCCCGGCCGCACTGCCCGAGTCGGTGCCGGTGACGATCGGCGACACCTGCACCGCGACCGGGGCCTGGTCCAGGGACAGCCCTGCGGGGGATGCCGAGGCCGCCGGCGACAGCACCACGGCGAGGGAGATTCCGGTCATCGCGAGCAAGCCAGCTGCCGTGCGCTTCATGGGCGTTCACCTTTCGAAGATCGAATACCGGGGGAACTCTATTGCCCGGCAAGCAATATGAAACGACCGCATTTCCATGGGCAGCGGTCACCCGGCCAGGCCAGGCACCACACGAACGGCCCGGCCAGGCACCACACAAACGGCCCGGCCAGGCACCACACGAAGCGGCCAGGCACCACACGAGGCGGCCAGGCACCACACGAAGCGGCTCGGCATCACACAATCCGGCCAAGCACCACACGATGCAGCCCGGCCGGGCGCGCACCACACGATGCAGCTCGGCAGTGCGCGCATGAATGCCGACCGCGCAGTGGTGATGCGGCGCGACGGGGCACGGGCACGGTTCGAACAGCGAACGGGCCCCGCATCGTTGGATGCGGGGCCCGTTCGGGTCGAATGCGACAGCCTCAGCGGCTGCGGCGGCTCTTCTTGCGGGGCGGGGGCAGCAGGCCCTCGGCGCGCAGGTGGGCGGCGTGCTCGGCGAGGGATTCGACGAGCGGGCCGACCTGGGCGATTTCGGGCTGCACGTCCACACGCAGGCCGAATTCGATTGCCGTTTCGGCGGTCTTGGGGCCGATGCAGGCAACGATGGTGCGCGCGTGCGGCTTACCGGCGATGCCGACCAGGTTCCGGACGGTGGAGGACGAGGTGAACAGCACCGCGTCGAAACCGCCGGTCTTGATCATTTCGCGGGTCTCCGCCGGAGGCGGGGAAGCCCGCACGGTGCGGTACGCGGTGACATCGTCGATCTCCCAGCCACGGTCGCGCAGACCCTCGGCCAGAGTTTCGGTGGCGATATCGGCGCGCGGCAGCAGCACCCGGTTCACCGGATCGAAAACGTCGTCGTAGGGCGGGAAGTCGGCCAGCAGGCCCTCGGAGGACTGCTCACCGCTGGGGATCAGCTCCGGATTGATGCCGAACGAGCGCACCTTCTCCGCGGTGGCCTCGCCCACACAGGCGATCTTCACACCGGAGAAAGCCCGTGCGTCCAAACCGAATTCGCCGAACTTCTCCCAGACGGCGCGCACCGCATTGGTGGAGGTGAACACCACCCACTGGTAGCGGCCGTCGACCAGACCCTTGACCGCACGCTCCATCTGCGCGGGGCTGCGCGGCGGCTCGACGGCAATGGTCGGGACCTCCATGGGAATGGCGCCGTGCATGACGAGCTTCTCGCTCATCTCGCCGGCCTGCTCCTTGGTCCGCGGCACCAGTACGGTCCAGCCGTACAGGGCACGCGACTCCCACCAGGAAGTCTTGGCACGCTTCTCGACCTCTTTGCCGACGGTGACCACCAGCGGGCCGACCATTTCGGAAGCCGCATTGTTCAGCGTCGCCAGGGTGGCGTCGATGGTGCGCTGCTGACGCGTGGTGCCACGCACCGTCACCGCGACCGGAGTCTGCGGCGCCATACCGTGTTCCACCAGCGCGCTGGCGGTCTCGGCCAGGTGGCCCGAGGTGGCGTGCAGTACCAGCGGGCCGGGCGCGGCCGCGACGGCCGCCCAGTCCACCTCACCGCGCACATCGACCTCGGTGTGGCTGGAGCCCAGCTCGATACCGGCGTAGGCGGGCACCGTGGTGCCGGCCGACAGACCCGGTAGCACCTCGAACATCAGGTGCGAGCGGGTGACCGCATTGACCTCCTGGATCACCGAATCGGTGGTCAGCGGGTCACCGGAGACCAGGCGCACCACGTCGAAGCCGTTACGGGCCTCCGCGATCAGCGTCTTGGCCACCTCGGCCGGGTCGCCCAGCGCGGGACGCACATCGACGGGAAGCTCCCCGTCGGGGCCCGGCTCGGCGGCGCTGCCGATGAGGGCGAGCACGCCCTTGTCGACATCGGGATCTGTGAACGCCAGCTCGGCACGCGCGATCACTTCACGCGCACGCACCGTCAACAGCGCCGGATCGCCCGGACCTGACCCAACGAAAAGGATCCGGCCGGGGTGCTTCTTCGTCGCTCGGCTCACAGCTGCACCTCGCTGACGCTCAGCGCAGCCGTGCCCGAAGGCGCTGTGCCTATGATTCGTTCGCTGCGCTCGCTCATCGAATATTCTCCATTGGGCTGGGATTGCTGCTGTCGTCGGATGGCTCGGCCCCCGGGTTCGCATCTCCGGGGTCACTGAGCAGGTCGCGCGCCCCCAGCTCCAAGAGCTCACGCGCCAGTGCCCGGCCCAGTTCCGCGGCATCCGCGAGCGAGCCGACCACAGAAGCCCGGATGGTGTCCGAGCCGTCGATCGCCGCCACGCAACCGCGCAGCGACAGTTCGTCTATCACTCTGCCGTCATCGTCGAGAGATTCGACGACCTCGGCCAGCGCGCCGATCGGGGCGGTGCAACCCGCCTCCAGTTCGGCCAGCAGCGACCGCTCCGCGGTGATCGCGGCACGGGTGCCGACATCGTCGAGAGCGGACAGGATGGTGACGAGTTCGGTGTCCTCGCTGCGGCATTCGACCGCCAGCGCACCCTGCGCCGGAGCGGGCAGCATCTGCACCGGCTCCAGCGATTCGGTGACGGCGTCCAGGCGGCCGATGCGGGCCAGCCCGGCCCGCGCCACCACCACGGCATCGAGTTCACCATTGGCAACTTTGGCAATGCGGGTGTCGAGATTGCCGCGCAGCGGCACGATTTCGACACCGAGGCCCAGGGCCAGCAGCTGTGAGGCGCGACGCGGCGCGGAGGTTCCGATGCGGGAACCCGCGGGCAACTCGCCCAGCACCAGGCCGTCGCGGGCCACCAGCGCGTCGCGCGGATCCGCACGCGGCGGAATGGCCGCGATATCGAAGCGCGGATCCTGCGCGGTGGGCAGATCCTTGTACGAGTGCACCGCGATATCGACTGTGCCCGCGGCCAATTCGTCGCGCAGGGCGGCGGTGAAGACACCGACGCCGATGGTCTGCACCGGTGCGGAGGACTTGTCACCGGCGGTCTTCACGATCACCAGTTCGGCCTGCTGCCCGGCGCCGACCAGCGCATCGCGCACATGCCCGGCCTGGGTCAGAGCCAGCAGACTGCCGCGGGTACCGATCCGCCACGGGGCATCGACTGTTCCACGTGCTGTGCTGTGCACCGTTTCGTGCGCTGCACGGTGCACTGCATCGGTACCTGTTTCGGGCACGGCTTCCCGCCCTGTCTGTGTGTCCTGCACCATCGCTCCGGTCATGCGGTCAGCCCCTGTTCGTCCCCCGAATGGGCGGCGGTGAAATCGTCGGCCAACTGACCGGCCGGCGCGGAGATCTCCATCGGCGCCGCAACCGCCTGCGCCGCACCGGGTTTCAGTTCGAACAGCTCCCGCAAGGCCTCGGCATAGCTGTCACCACCGGGCGTGGACGCCAACTGCTTGACCCGCACCGTCGGCGCGTGCAGCAGCTTGTCCACCACGCGGCGCACGGTGCGAGCGACCTCTTCGCGGTGCGCGGCGTCCAGCCCGGGTAGTCGGGAGTCCAGGCGCAGCAGCTCGCCCTCGACCACATCGGCGGCCATCTGCCGCAGCGCGGCGACGGTCGGGGTGACCTCGGCCATGCGCTGTCCGGCAAGGTATTTGGTGAGTTCCTCGGCGACGATGGTGCGCGCCGCGGCGGTGTCGTCGGCGGCCGCGCCTGCCGACGGATCCCGCTGCAGCGTCTCCATATCGATGACCGTCACACCGGGCAGTCCGGCCACCGCGTGATCCACATCGCGCGGCAGGCCCAGATCACAGATGACCAGCTGTGCGGTCGAATCGGCGGCGGAGAGCGCATTGTGCACATCGGCGATGCTCACCACGGTGCCCACCGCGCCGGTACAGGTCACCACCACTTCGGCCACGGCCATGGCCTCGACCAGCTGCTCGATATCCCGCGCCTCGGCGGCGACACCGTGCATGGTGGTGGCCGTATTGGCAAGGCGCTGTGCACGTTCCAGCGTCCGGTTCACTACAATGATGCGCCCGACCCCCGCCCGCGAGAGCTGTGCCACCGCGAGTCCGCCCATGGCGCCCGCGCCCAGCACCAGCGCCGTGCGCCCGGTCAGCGGACCCAGCACCAGCCGCGCCCGATCCAGCGCCACCGACACCACGGAGGCGCCCGCCCGGTCGATCCCGGTCTCGGAGTGCACCCGCTTGCCGACCCGCAGCGAATGCTGCGCGAGCTCGTGCAGGGTGCGCCCGGATGCCTGCTGCGAATCGGAGGCCGCATAGGCGGCGCGAATCTGGCTGAGCACCTGCTGCTCACCGATCACCATCGAATCCAGGCCGGAGGCCACGGCGAACAGATGCTCGGCGGCGGCCTCGGCGTAGCGCACGTAGGCGTACTTGGTGAGCTCGGGCAGTGGCAGCCCCGAATGCTTGGTCAGCAGCTCGCTGATCTCCCCCAGCGCGGGGTGGAAGGCGTCGACCACGGCGTAGATCTCGACGCGATTGCAGGTGGAGACGATCATCGCTTCGGAGACATGGCTGGAGGCCAGCATCTTCTCGGTCAGCTTGGGGCGATCGTGCTCGGTGATCGCGATCTTCTCCAGCACCGCAACTGGAGCGCTGCGATGCGAGATCCCGACGAGAAGCACACTCATGGCTGGACCACCGCTCCCTTGCTGGCTGTCTCAGTGCCGCCCGACGGCCGCGCTGCCGCATGTGAAGTCGTTATCGGCGTGCAGTTCATCGCCGCCGCATTCCGGGGCGCCGTGCGCACGCCCACCGGATCGCCCGCAGCGGCCACGCTCACCGTCTCCCCGGCGGCCTCCGCATTGCGGGCCAGCTCGAAGGACAGCAACTGCATCTCCACCGCGAGATCCACGCGCCGCACCTCTACGTGCGGCGGCGCGTCCAGCGCGACGGGCGAAAAGCTCAGAATGCACAGCACCCCGGCGGCGACCAGCAGATCGCAGACGGCCTGGGCATGTGCGTCCGGCGTGGTGATGACCGCGATGGTCGGCGCCAGTTCGGCCACCGCACCGGTCAATTCGGCCACATCACGCACCGGTAGACCGCACACCGGCGTACCGATCAGCGCCGGATCATTGTCGAAGAGGCCGACCATGGCGAAACCGCGGCGGCGGAAGCCGCCGTACCCGACCAGGGCCCGGCCCAGATTGCCCGCGCCCACCAGCACCACCCGATGTCCCTCGGAGAGTCCGAGCACATCCTCGATGCGGTCGCGAAGCTTGATCACGTCATATCCGACACCGCGAACACCGTTGGGTCCGAGGAAGGAAAGATCCTTGCGCAACTTGGCGGAACCGACACCCGCCGCGACAGCCAGTTCCTCACTCGATACGATGGCAACAGCATCGTCGGCGAGCACGGCGAGCACGCGCAGATAAGTGGCCAGACGCGCCACTGTGGCCTGCGGGATGTCCTTCTGCAGAGCCTTGCCGGAGACACCACTGTTCGGCGTCTCATGCTGCTCTGTCACGTCGCTTGCGCTCCTCGTCCGGCCGGGGGTGAGTGTCCGGGTGCTTTTGTCGACCCGACACCGGTGACCGTCGCGGGGCGGTCCTATAGACGAGGTCGAGTCGGGGGTTCGGGGTCGCTTCCGCTGAAGAGCGGGTTGCGTGCCACCACCGTAACCGCTTGTGAAGCCCTGCACAAAGTCGGTGAATTCAGTCACTTTGCGGGGGGCCTCCTGCCCCGGGATCATTCAACCCTGCTCAGGTGGAACCCGCTACGCAACGCGCCGGACATCGAACACTCGAACACCCGGTTACGGGGTGGCGTCGGGCTGGTGGGGGGACCGAACCGGACGACCCGCTGTTTCAGCGGCCGAGGTCGGCGCGTAAGCGCGGCTCATCCACATCGAAATAACTGTGTTCACGTCCGTTGAGCAGCACCACCGGCAGCCGATCACCGTATTCGGCGCGCAGCGCCGGATCGGTGGCCGCGGCCTCGTCCACATCCACGGTCGCGACCTCGATGCCGAAATCGGCGCAGATCGGGCGCAATTGCTCCAGCGCGACCGCGCAGAGGCCGCAGCCATTGCGGGTCAGCAGGGTCACAGACGGGGTGGAATCGCTCATGAAAACTATTCAACACCCGTCATGTCAGTCAGCGTCTACGTCCCGGTCACCGCTGGGCGTTACTGTGGACTTGTTCGCGCTAACAGGCGGAGGTACTGGTGCCGGAACGATCGAAAGAGGCCGGACAGGGTTCGAAGGACTCGCGGTCGGGCTTGATCGCGGGCAGATTCGGTGAATTCGCGCCCCGCTGGGGACAGGGTCTGCAGGACCAGTTCACCCGAATCACGCGAAGCCCGTTCGGTCCCAGCGAAGAAGAGGTGCGCGCCAATCTGGCGGGCGAGGCCAGCGCCGATGCCGCGCTCGCCCTGCACGACGCCGAACTCGCACTCTACGACGAGCCGAGACCCGCGATCCCGCGTGATCTCACCGCCGCCGCGTTCTTCGATGTGGACAACACCATGGTGCAGGGTGCGTCCATCGTGCATTTCGCGCGCGGGCTGGCCGCACGCAAATACTTCAAGACCTCGGATCTGGTCGATATCGCCTGGAAACAGGTGAAATTCCGGGTCACCGGCAAAGAGAACAGCGCCGATATGAGCAGCGGTAAGGAGCGCGCCCTGGAGTTCATCGCCGGCCGCCCCACCGCCGAATTGGCGGCGCTCGGCGAGGAGATCTACGACGAGATCATCGCCGACAAGATCTGGCCGGGTACGCGGGCGCTCGCGCAGATGCATCTCGATGCCGGACAACAGGTTTGGCTGGTCACCGCGACACCCGTGGAGCTGGCCCAGGTCATCGCCAAACGGCTGGGCCTCACCGGCGCGCTGGGCACCGTCGCCGAGAGTCGCGACGGGCTGTTCACCGGACGCCTGGTCGGCGATATCCTGCACGGGCTGGGCAAGGCGCATGCGGTGCGCGCCCTCGCCATTCGTGAGGGGCTGAACCTCAAACGCTGTACCGCCTACTCCGACAGCCACAATGACGTGCCCATGCTCTCGCTGGTCGGCACCGCGGTGGCCATCAATCCCGATGCCGACCTCCGCGAGGTCGCCAAGAATCGCGGCTGGGAGATCCGGGACTTCCGCACCGGCCGCAAGGCCGCGAAAGTCGGTGTGCCGACGGCACTTGCGCTCGGCGCGGCCGGCGGCGCGGCGGCCGCGGTGCTCAGCCGCAAACGCGAAGCCAAGGCAAGCTAGCTGTCCCGCCTCTCCGAGAATTCAAGCCCAACTCAGGTGGGGCAACGGTTGCGTCGGCCGCCGGCGGTGGGGTGGGGGCGAGTTGGCTCGTACCCGACGAGTTACCCCGATCGGCACGAAATCAGTTGTCGCCCCGCCGAACGCCTAGCCGGTGAACGGATTCCGGCGCTTTGTCAGCAGCTTGTAGAGCGTGCCCTGAATGGTTTCGCGGACCTGGTCGGTGATCTCGAACATTGTCATCGGATCGTCGGCGGCCTCGGGCTCGTATTCGCCCGTCGGAATCGGCTCACCGAATTCGATGTACCACTTCGACGGGAACGGAATCGCGCCCAGCGGGCCCAGATGCGGGAACGTCGGAGTCACCGGGAAATACGGCATGCCCAGCAGGCGCGCGAGCGGCTTGAGGTCGGCGATCTTCGGGTAGATCTCCTCGGAACCGACGATCGAGACCGGAATGATCGGCACCCCGGTGCGCACCGCCGCCGCCACGAAACCGCCACGGCCGAAACGCTGCAGCTTGTAGCGGTCACCGAACGGCTTGCCGATGCCCTTGTAGCCCTCGGGGAACACACCCGCGACTTCCCCTGCGCGCAAAAGCCTTTCGGCATCGGCAGGGCAGGCCAGGGTATGCCCGGCCTTACGTGCGAGACCGCCCACCACCGGCGTCTCGAAAATGAGATCCGCGGCCAGCAGTCGCAGCATCCGCTGTTTGGGATGGCGATCGTGCACGGCCAGCTGCAGCATCAGCCCATCGATGGGCACCGTGCCCGCGTGGTTGGCGACGAGCAGCGCGCCACCCACCTCCGGAATGTTCTCGATACCGCTGACCTCCACCCGGAACCACAGGTCCGACAGCGGGCGCAGCATCGGCAGGATCACCGATTCCAGCAGGTGTTCGTCCAAACCGAATTCGTCGACCTGGTAATCACCGGTCAGACGGCGCCGCGCGAAATCCGCGGTGCGGCCGACCCCCTCGACCACCGCACCCCGAATCATTTCGCTCAGCGACTTCGGCTGCCGGGATTCGACTTCGGCGAGCCTATCGGTCAGTGAGGTCACCGGCTTCAGGGCCGGTTCACCCGGCCAGACCCGCGACGGCCGATGTCGCGCCTCGATATCCACGTCGTGAAGACGAATCACCTTCGCTACATCATTCATCGGTGTGCTCCCGTCCCAGCCCCGAGCAGGCCGAGAAGTTTGTTCTCTGCGGCGTCGATCCAGCGAGGATCGATCACGGGCCGCAACGCTGCGCCCCCTATGAAGTCGTCGAATGCCTGCACTGTGGTCCAGCGCGGCTGAAAAC
>NZ_JAODNK010000014.1 GCF_025465275.1 Nocardia sp.
CCGGTTTCGGCGAGCGCTCGGCTAATCTTGTCGAGGTTCACCGGTCGGGGTGGCGGAATGGCAGACGCGCTAGCTTGAGGTGCTAGTGTCCTTAGGGACGTGGGGGTTCAAGTCCCCCTCTCGACACGGCAAGACCCCAATCCCTTTGCATTGCAAAGGGATTGGGGTCTTTGGTTTTCGAAGCCGTATCGACCCCTACAAGGGTTCGCGAATCGGTCGTAACTCGGCGAAGTGCCTAGAGTTCGACCGGTCCTGCCAGTGCGACCATCCGTCGGCGATGCTCGTGTGCGAGCCTCGGCATTGCGGTTTGGGTCCTTTGAGTCGAAGCCGTTCCGGGACATACTCTGCGGGGTCTGCCGGCAACCCGCCCGGCACCAGCCACACTTGAGCCTGGGCTGCCCACACCGAACGCACGAAGCGTCAATCCCTGACCGGGCGCCAGGATTCAGGCAGATCGAGCAGTTCGTACGCTGACGTCGCGCCGCCACTGATGCCGCCCGGAACGCGTTGGCGCAAACCAGCACCGCGCCAACGACTTCACCGACGACCGTCGAGGATTCGTGGGACGACGACTTCGATCACTACGGCACCAGGTCATCTATCGCTGCCGACTGACTCCAGCCAGCTCAGGTCCAAGAAATCAACGGGCCGAACCATCCAGGGTGAACAACGCCCCTGCATGGCCAGCACTCGCGCCGCTGTACCCCGAAGCAGCGAAAATCTGCGTGTCGCAGCCATTTTGGAGGTATTTTGCCCAGTCATGGGTGACTCGCCGTCTAATCCGCACGACGCCTACTTCCGTCAGGTGCTTGCCCGGCCCGCCGACGTCGCCGGTGAGTTGCGGGTGGTACTACCCAATGCGGTGGCGGCACGGGTGGATTGGGACACGCTGGTGCTGCAGCCTTGCAGCTTCGTATCCCAGCACCTGCGCTCCCGCTACAGCGACCTACTCTTCCGCACCCGCCTGGACGGGCACGACGCGTTCGTCTACCTGCTCATCGAGCACCAGAGCCGACCGGACCCGTTGATGGCGATGCGGATGCTGGAATACATGGTCGGCATCTGGAACCGGTACGTGCGCGAGCACCCGGATACCCACATCTTGCCCGCGATCATCCCGCTGGTCGTACACGCGAGCCCGCAGGGCCGGCGCTGGAACACCCCGACCGAGCTGGCCGAGCTGATCGACATCGACCCCGCCACCCGGGACGCACTCGGTGAGTACCTGCCACACTTCCGGTTCCTGCTCGACGATCTCACTGCGCACGAGGTGCCCGCGCTGTGCGCGCGTGAGCTGACGCCCGCCGCGCGGGTGATGCTGGTGCTACTGAAGATCGCCACCGGCAACCGGCACCTCGACACCGAGCTGCTACCGCTGCTGGAAGATCTGCGGGCACTGCTGGCCGCGCCGGTGGTACAGATGACCTCGAGTGCGTGGTGACGTACATTCTTACTGTCGGTGAAACCAGCGATAACGACCTGGGGCCTGTCATCGACCGGCTCGGTCCCCACGCCAAGGAGGTCATCGTGACAACAGCGGAACGACTCCGCGCCGAAGGCGAAGCACGCGGCCAAGCACGCGGCGAAACCCGAGGACGCGCCGAGACCGTACTCGAACTATTGGCACTGAAGTTCGGCCGACTGCCGGCCGGGATCACTGCCACCGTTCACGCTGCGGATGCGGCGCAGCTGCGACTGTGGGCCGCCCGGGTGCTCACCGCCGGCAGCCTCGACGAGGTCTTCCAGCAATAGCCCGCAGGCCTGATCCCACATCTATTGCGACTAATAGTCGGGCCCTGCTACATCTACTGCGCGGTGCCGCTATTGCCCGATGACCAGCAGTTTCCTCTGGTGGAATGCGTGGGCGTAGTGGCCGTGTCCCCGACAGGAACTACGAGCCTCGAACGAAATCCGGCCGGTCAGGAAGCGACAGGGCGGAGCTGTGCGGCGAGCAGGCGAGTGAAGGCACGCATACCTCCCACCATGTCGAAAGATTCGTCGACCAGCCACTGGTGTTCCAGGCCCAGGAAGGTGGCGGTGATCAGCGAGGCCGCGGCGTCTGTCTCGGCGCCGTCCGGGATTTCACCCCGGGCGCGGGCCTGAGCGACGAAGGCGAGGATGTCCGCGCGCAATCGTTCCAGCCGGGCCCTGGCCCAATCCACGGCCACCTCGGTCCCATCGTCGGCGGCGAGCGCGCACAGATGGGCCAGGCGGATGACATCGCGATGGGCGAGATTGCGCTCGGTAATGCGGATCAGCAGTTCGAGAGCCGCGTCCAGGTCGAGATCTGCGAATTCGACTGCACGCTCACCGGTTTCGAGATCCTTCTGACCGTGCGTTTCGAGAACGGCGGCCAGCAGCGCGCATTTATCGGGGAAATGGTGCAGCAGGCCGGGGCCGGACAGGCCCGCGCGTTTGGCCACCGCGGTCAATGAGGTTCCGGCGTAACCGCGTTCGGCGAAGGCTTCCAGGGCGGCGCGCAGGATACGTTCTCGGGTGGCGCGTCCGGCCTGGTCCGCCACAAGTGTTCGAGCCACGTCGCCTCCTCTCACCGATGCCCGCGGCCGGTCACTGGAGGCGACTGTAGCGTAGTGCTTGCGCCGCGACGGCCGGGGCCGCAGCGCAAACGCGCTATCGAGTGGTCAGTGGTGGCCGGACCCGCTAGCGGAACCGGTGATCAGCGGTTTGAGGGGAAGTGGCGGTATCCGCAGGTTGGCGTTGGGGACGCCGGTGCCGTTCGGATCGAGCAAGCCGTCTTTGTCGGCGTAGGAACTCTCGCCGGGCGCGGCCTGCACGGTGGTGAGGTATTTCCATAACCCGTTGACCAAGGCTGCCCCACCCAGGCCCATGGTGCCTACGAGCATGCCGCCGCCCGCGAACGCCATGATGGCGGCAGGGGTGGTGGCCAGGCACCCGGGGCCGACCACCAGACACGACCCCAGTCCGATCGCGGCGCCGACGAGTGCGCCCACCACGAATCCGCCGATTGTGCCGACCAGCGTGCCCGTGCTCATATTCGCAGCGAATTCATCGAGTGCGCGCTGATTCTCCATGGGAGAGGCGACCGGCCGCAGCCCGGTATCGGGTGTCAAGGCAAGGGTCCGCCCGTCGTCGCTGATCTGCTGGAGGATCGGGTGCCGGGCTCCGTCGAGCTCGAAAGTCAATGGCAGCGTGAGGATGTCGCGGCCATCGATGTCGCGCACGGACACCGACTGCGAGTCGGGCCCGACGGTGAAAGTGGCATTGTCGAGCACAGTCACCACCGAGTCGCCGACCAGGCCGGCGCGGTACTGTGCGTCCGGCGCGGCATGCGCGGGCACGGCGGCGATGGTCATCGCTCCCGCGGCGGTGAGTGCCGCGAAAGCCGTTGTGCGGAAATTCATTCCGGTCTCCCTGCTGGTCGTGGCGGTCAGTTCGCGTGCGCGGGCGAAGTAGCGTCCGTCGTGCCCGGGACGTACGGCGCGTACTTGCTCGTGCCGGGTGCGGCGTGCAGGGTGCTCCAGTAGTCGAAGGCAGCCGCGGCGGCGGTGGGCCCGCCCGCCAGGATCAGCCCGCTGAGCCCGCCCGCGGCGGCGACCAAGCTGACGATCGGCAGTACCGCGACCACACAACCGAGACTGAGCACCAGGCAGGACGCCCCGGCCAGGGCGAGGCCGACTCCGATACCGGCGACCGCACCGATCGTGGTGCCGATCAGGCTCCCGATCGAGGTGCCCAGGCTCACCGCATTGATGAGATCGTTCATGGCGAGCTGGTTCTCCAGCGGCGACGCAACGGGTTTCAACGCGGCGCGGTCCAGTCCGGTGAGGTCGGGGACCAGCCGGAGCGTGTGGCCGTCGGCAGCGATCTGCTGGCGCAGCGGCAGGTGCTGGCCGTCGAGGGTGAACGACAGCGGCACGGTGTCGACCGTCTGCCCGGCGTCATCGTGGACCGTGACCGATTCCTGATCGCCCGAGAGCGCGAAGGCCCCGTTCGTCAGTGTGGTGACTACGGCGTCACCGGCCAGGTCGGCGTGGTAGCTCACGGCCGGGGCCGCGCTGTCGGGGGACGCGGTGGCGGTGGCGGCGCTGCCGACGACACTGGCGGCCATCACAGCCGCAATCAGGGTTGCTGAATGAATGTTCATGCGTGTCTTCCTCATCTCGCACTCCGATCGGCGGACAGCACTGGGTGACCGCCGGTCGGTGACTTGTCCCGCAACTGCGGGCAATCGGCTACGAAGCGGAGAACGCGGATGCGGTGCTGCGGACACGGATTCGCGTGAGTCATGCGCGTTCTGCCGTCTTCGTGATGCAGGACACTAGCTTACTTAACTATCAGTAGGCCAGCTTTTCGCGCAGTGAAATCTCATCGAACTCGGAGTCGGAAATGCGCACAACGCAGACCACCCGCCGACGTCTAATGCGTTCGGCGGGTAAGTCTTTCGTGCTACTTGTTTGGCCTAGGCGATGCCGATAATGGTGAATGCCCTCAGGTCGGTACTACTGCGGCCGGTGTGAATCTCATAGCGCCCGGGCACGAACTCCCATGCGTGGCGGACCTCATCCCAGATCTGGAAAGCGCGCTGTGGCAGCGTCAACCGGAGTTCGGCCGCTGTTCCCGGTTCGGCGGTGGCCACCGCGAATCCCGCGAGCCAATGGCGTGGCCGCCGGACATCGGCTTCGCAGGGCGCCACATAAACCTGAACGATCTCCCGTCCCCATCGAGTACCGGTGTTACGCACTAGAATCCGCACCTCCCGATCGGATGCCTCGATCTCTTCGTAGCACCAATCCGTATATCCGAGCCCGTGCCCGAATGGATAGGCGGGCACGACATCATGTCGCTGCCAGGCCCGGTATCCGATGAAAATGTCTTCGTCGTAGCGCAATACGCCGTCTACCGGGTTCACCGCGGACACCGGTGCGTCGGCGAGCCGGACCGGCCAGGTGGTGGGCAGCCGTCCGCCGGGCTCGGTGCGGCCGAGCAGCACATCCGCCAGGGCGGCGCCGCCCTCCTGGCCTGGGAACCAGCTCAGCAGGATCGCGGAAACCTGGTCGTGCCACGGCATCTCGACCGGTGAGCCGCTGTTCACCACCACCACGGTGCGCGGGTTCACGGCGGCGACCCGGGCGACGAGTTCGTCCTGTCGACCGGGCAGCCGCAGATCGGCGCGGTCGAAACCCTCGCTCTCCTGCGCGGCGGTGGTCGCCACCACGACGACGGCGATCTCGGCTGCTGCTGCCGCGGCGACGGCGTCCGCGATCAGGGTGTCGTCGTCCAGGCGCGGTTCCCGCATCGCCAGCGCGAAGCTGATGCCCCGGATAGGCCCGATCGCACCCTGCGGTGTGGTGTCCAACAGGCTGACCGGCACCGACTCGCCCACGGCGAGGTCGATGGCGCCGTGCGGTGTGGGCGGGCCGGTGAGCGCTTCGAAAGGATCAGCGTGCTCGGGCAATTCGTGCTCACCGTCGAACAACAATTGATCGGCGACGGTGAGCCGGAACCCGCCGAGCCCGCCGATGCCGAACTCGTGCGGACCGGTTGCGCGCGGAGTGAAGGTGCCGGTGATCTCCACCGAGGCCACCGTGTCGTAGTCGGCGTCGCCGGGTAGGGCATTGTCGACCCAGCGCACCCGGCCGAGGCTGAGCGGCTGCTCGGCGAGAATCCGGCCGTTGCCGTCGCGGAGCACCGCGCGCAGGTCGAACCCCTCGGAGACCAGTACGAGTCCCTCGCTGGGGTCCGCGCCGACCGTATAGCTGAGCGCCACACCCTCGGGTAGCGCCGCCCGCAGTCCCTCGAGTGGCGAGATGACGCGTGCCGGGAACACTGTCGCCGACCCGCCGCCGAGCACCCGCGCGTCGCGGGCGGCGCTGCCGGTGAGCGCGATCGAGCCGATCTGTTCGGGAGACAGTGGCAGAGTTTGATTCTCGTTGCGCAACAACACCATTGATCGGGAGGCGAGTTCCCGGGCGGTCTCGATACCGTCGGGCGGGATGGGGCGCGCGGCGGCGGGCACCAGAGGCTCGGCGCCGTCGAGAAGACCCAGCCGTGCGGCCAGCGACAGTACGCGCCGGACGGCGTCGTCGACGGTCGTTTCGGCGACCCGGCACTCGCGCACTGCCTGCGCGAGTGCGGGGCCGAACACTGTGTGCGGCCCCGGCATGGCGATATCGGTGCCGCCCTCGATCGCGCGCACCGTGTCACGGGCGGCGAGCCAGTCGGAGACCACGACCCCGTCGTATCCCCATTCCGCCCGTAGCACGCCCACCTGCAGGTCGCGGTTTTCGGTCATGGTGGCGCCGTTGACCGAGTTGTACGCCGACATGAGCGCCCACGGCCGCGCGGTCGTGATGATCTCCTCGAACGGCGCGAGATACAGTTCGCGCAGTGCTCTTTCGGAGACATCGTTGTTCACGGTGAAGCGCTGGGTTTCCGCGTCGTTGGCCACGAAATGCTTGATGGTGGCCGCGACGCCGCACTCCTGCACTCCCGTGACGTAGGCCGCGCCGATGGCGGCGGTGAGCAGCGGATCCTCCGAGTACGCCTCGAAGTGCCTGCCGCTCAACGGGGATCGGTGCAGGTTGATCGTCGGTGCGAGGAGCATGTGCACGCCCTTGCGGTGCGCCTCCGCGGCCAGGACCTGCCCGGCCCGGCGCGCCAACTCCGGATCCCAAGTCGCGGCGAGCGCGGTCGGGCTCGGCAGTGTCAGTGCGGGATCGTCGGCGCTCCAGCCGCCGCCGCGCACGCCGACCGGCCCGTCGGACATCACCAGCGATCGCAGTCCGATCGAGGGCAGGGCGCACAGCGACCACACATCCTGACCCGACAACAGTGCGGCCTTGTCATCCAGATTCAGTGCGGCCAGCGCGGATTCGACAGCCGAACGCCTGCCGGTCGAACAGTCGATCTCGGAGAGTGTCATACGAGTGCTTTCTGGTCGGGGCGGAAAGAAACGAAATAGGGGCAACAGGTCATGGGCTCTCCTGGCGTTCGATTGGACGGCCTGCCGCGGCGGTCTCGTGCGCGGTGTCAGGTTCCAGGTGTCAGCGCGCATCGGAAGCCCGTATGCCCGGCGGAACTGTCCGGGGAGTTGGAGGAGCGTGCGGCGACGCGGTAGCGGAAGCAGTAGGAGTCGTGGCACATATGAGAGCCACCGCGGATCACCCGGTTCGGACCGGTTCGTGGCCCGGCCGGATCGACCGGCGTACCTGCCTCGTGGTGGGTGCCCCAACGGTCGGCGCACCATTCCCAGACGTTGCCGCAGGTATTGTAGAGACCGAATCCGTTGGGCGGGAAGGCATTCACGGGTGCGGTGCCGCGATATCCGTCCGCGGCGGTGTTTTTACCCGGAAAGCTGCCGCGCCAGATATTGCACAGGTATTCGCCGCCGGGATCGAGTTCGTCGCCCCAGGGATAGCGGGCCTGGACCAGGCCGCCCCGAGCGGCGTATTCCCACTCCGCCTCCGTCGGCAGCCGCTTTCCGATCCAATCGCAGTAGGCGCGGGCGTCATTCCACGACACGTGCACGACCGGATGATCGCCGCGTCCGTCCAGTTCGCTGCCCGGACCCTCGGGGTGGCGCCAGATGGCTCCGGCCACACCACACCACCAGGGTGTGCGCTCCGGGCGCGGGGCAGAGCGGCGCAGTGCGGCCGGCAGGAATCCCGCGAAGACATAGGACCATTCCAGCCGCTCGGCTTCGGTGCGATAGCCGGTCGCCTCGGTGAAGACCTCGAACTCGTTATTGGTGACGGCACAGGCGTCGATCAGGAAGGGGCGCAATCGAACCGGGCGCACCGGTCCCTCGCCGTCGTCGGAGTAGCCGCTGCCGTCCTCGGCGCCCATGAGGAACTCCCCACCCGGCAACGCGATCATCCCGGAGACGTCGCCGGCGGCAACGGACCGGCGCGTCGCACTGTATGCCGGGAGCGCCCCGGTCGCCGGGGCGATCGATCCGCGTCCGGGCGCGCAGCAACTCGGCTGTGCTCGATCCTCGGCCACTTCGTGCTCCTTCAGCTCGTGAGTCATCGCACTTTGACCGGCAGTACCGCGAACGCGCCGACCCCGGCGATCAAAGCGACAACCAGATACAAGGTGGTGTACCCGCAAGCCGTGACGATCCCGGCGGCCGCGAGGGGGCCGATGGTATTGGGCAGGGTCGCGGCGATATTGATGATGCCCAGGTCTTTGGCGGCAGTGCCGGCATCGGGCAGCACCTGGGTGACCAGCGCCTGATCGACGGCCATGAAGATGCCGAATCCGATGGTGAGCACGACGATCGAGCAGATGAGTCCGCCCACGGTGGCGGAGATGACCGGTATCAGCGCCGAGACCGCGATGACCAGGCCGCCGGCGAAAACCATCGGTTTGCGTCTGCCGATGCGGTCCGACAACGGTCCCGAAATGCCGATGGCGAGCAGGAATCCGGGCAGGCTCGCGATACTGATCACCGGGATCAGCCGGGTGGCCTCGTCCAAGGTGAGCCCGATGTAGTCCTCGATGATGTACAGCTGATAGTTGATCACCATGAAGTAGCCGCCGAAGAGCAGGATGCGGCCGAGGAAAACCCAGAAGAAGTCGGGATAGCGAATCGGGTTGACCCAGAACGCCTTCGCGAACACCGCCGGCGAGAAGCCCGGGCGCGGCGCCCCGCGGTTGTCGCGATCGGGATTCACGACCAGGAATACCGTGGCTGCCAGCAGTATCACGGCGGCGAAGAGCAGGTAGCCCAGCGAGATTCGGTGGGTGAAGACCGAACCGAGTGCTGGGCCGAGGATGCCCGCGGCGATGGTGCCCACCCCGGCGAGAGCCGAGTACCGGCCGCGCCGGTCGGCGGGCACCCGGTCGGGCTGAATCGCGGTGAGCGGCCCGTTGAAGGTGCTGAAGCCGATGTGCGCTACGACCGCCGCGGCCAGCAGCCACGCGATCGATCGCGACGACCCGGCCGCGACCAATGCCAGGCAGCCGACGAGGGCCCCGAGCAACATCCACGGTGTGCGGGCGCCGAACCGGGTGCGAGTGCGATCGGACAGCACACCGATCAGGGGCTGCGTAATCATGGATGCCGCCGCCACCGCGGCGTGTACGAGCGCCAGCTTCTCGACCTTGTGCACGCTGTCGAAGGACTGCACCTGTAGCGCCGCGAAGTATCCGATGGCGACGAAGGCAAGTTGGGGGCAGGCACTGGCGAACGGCACCGTCGCGAACAGGCGGCGCAACCGAGGAGCAGGGGCCGAGTCGTCGGCGGGCGGCGAATCGGGCAGCGCTGCGGGCGTCGACGGCGCGGTCGCAAACGGATTCATGCGGGATTCCTTCGGATGTGTGACGTCGCGCCGCTGATTCGGGGCGGTAGGGTCGATTGACGCGTTATGCCACTAGTGACATAGTCACAGTACTCAACAAGTGGAATACCGGCTACCCCTCAGGAAAAGGTGATCGTCGTGAAGCTGGAACTGCTGCTGCTGGGTGTCCTCGGGGTGCAACCCGCCACCGGATACGAGCTGAAGAAGTTCTTCGACAACCACGGACGCTTCATGCGCTCGAACACGCAGATGAGCCAGGTGTATCGGGCTCTGGGCGCCATGACAGAGCAAGGCTGGGTCGGCTACGAGGTCTCGCCGCGCCCCGGCCCCCAAGACGCGAAGACCTACCGGGTGACCCCGGAAGGAATGACCGTATTCCTGGACTGGCTCACCGGCCCGTACAACCCGCCCAGCAAATACACCGACCCCGACCTCCTGGTACGACTTACCTTCGCGGGCTTCATGACCGAGGAACAACTGCTGCGGCTCATCGACATCGAATTGACCGCGCGCCGCGATCAAGTCGCCCGCTTTCGCGACCGCGACCGCACGTTCACCCCGAGTGCGGGCTTTCCCTTCGACCTCGGCCTGGCCGTCCCGATCGCCGAGCGACTGCATCAGTGGGGCAGCGAGGACATCGACCGGCACATCGACCGGCTCGAACGACTGCGCGACGACCTGCGCGGCGGGCGCGTGCGTTCCGGCACGGAATCTGCTGCCGCGCATAACAATTAATGACCAACCCAGCGCTACGGGAGTTGCGACCATGAGCCTCGAACTAGCAGCCGAATTTCTCTGGGGCGCTTCCACCTCGCCGCACCAAACCGAGGGAAACAACCTCAACAGCGACTGGTGGGCCCTGGAGAACAGTGGCAATCCGCTGATCGGCGAACGCAGCGGCGACGCCGTCGACAGCTACCACCGCTACCGGGAAGACATGTCCCTGCTGGCGGGCGCGGGGCTCAATGCCTACCGATTCGGCGTCGAGTGGGCGCGGATCGAACCCGACCGCGGGCACGTATCCCGTGCTGCGCTCGCGCATTACCGCCGGATGATCGACGCCGCACTCGAACTGGGCCTCACCCCCGTGATCACGCTGCACCACTTCACCAATCCGCACTGGTTCTCCGAACTCGGCGGATGGGCCCACCCCGAGGCGATCGACCTGTTCGCCGATTACGTCGCCACCGTCGCGCCGATCCTGACCGATGTGGCCTGGGTGTGCACGATCAACGAGCCCAGCATGGTGGCGGTCATGGCGAGCGTCCAGCAGCGGTTGAAGGATCCGGAAGCCCTGCAGGGCATGACTTCCCGGATAATGCCTGACCCGGATGAACGTACCGGGCAGGTGCTGGTCCGCGCGCACCACGCCGCGACCGCCGTCCTGCGCGCGCACACCGATGCCGCTGTGGGATGGACCGTCGCACAACCCTCGTTCGTCGCCGCCGAGGGCTGTGAACGGCAGTTGGCCGAGGCCAACCGGATATGGGAGGACCCCTTCCTGGAGGCAGCCCGCGACGACGACTTCATCGGCACACAGGCGTACTCGGTGCGCACGGTGGGGCCGAACGGTCCACTGCCACAGCCGGATTCACCCGGCAACACGCTCACCGGGTGGGCCTACCGCCCCGACGCGCTTGGTATCGCCGTGCGCCGGGCGTGGGAGATCACCGGTGGCACGCCGGTGCTGGTCACCGAGAACGGCATCGCCACCGGCGATGACGCGCGGCGCATCGACTACACGACCGAGGCGCTGACACATCTGGGGCGGGCCATCTCCGACGGTGTCGATGTGCGCGGCTACCTGCACTGGTCGGCCCTCGACAACTATGAATGGGGCAGATGGCGGCCGACTTTCGGGCTGATCGCGGTCGACCGGCACACCTTCGCCCGGACCCCCAAACCCAGTCTGGCCTGGCTCGGAAACCTTGCGCGCCGCAATGTTCTACCCAGGCAAGCGGTCTCATCCGAACAACCCTGAGCAACCTGCTCGAGTTCTAGCGAGACTCGCTCGGCGGCAGCCGTTTCCGGCGTCGCCGAACGAGCGTCGCGATAGTCAGACGGCGGCGAGTTCCTCGGCGATCCGCTGCAGGACCGGGGTGGGCAGTAGTCCGGCGGCCACGGCGGCGAAGTCGATCAGCGGCATCGGGCCGAGCATCTGAAGCATCTCGGTATCGGTGATCGCCGGTAGGTGCCGGCGCAGGATCGCGGATGCGGCCGGGTCGGACAGGAGCAGGTGGATCGGTGTTCGCAGCGAGAGCCGGCCGGCCGGGAAGGAATCCGGGTCGGGCAGCGGCGTTGCGGTGCGCTCGGCCTGTTCACGCTGGGCCCGCACCAGCAGATGACGGGACTCGACCGGTCCGTCGGCCGGCAGCCCCAGGCGTTCGTACTGGCTCGGCGGGGCCTCGGTGTCGCGCAGGAGTCCGACCAGCAGTGTGGCCATGCGCAATTCGGCCTCGTCATCGACGATCGGAGTCTGCTGCTGCGGATCGACGGCCAGATCGAACAGCAGCGTGCCGTGTGGATACGGATTGATCAGAGTGCGCCCGTTCACGCGGAGCGTGCGTACGCCCTTGGTGAACCCGAAGGGCTCGGCCAGTTCCACATCCGTGAGTTCCTCGGGGCGGAAGCGGCCGCGCATGTGGGTGGGCATCAGGGTGTGCTCGTGTAGTGGTGTGTTGTCGGCGGAGACCGGCGCCCGCATGTAGACGTACCGGCCATCGGTGACGTTCACGTGGCCGCCGTGAATGCCGAACAGTCCCGCCTCGCGGATCGCGGTGTCCTGAGCGATCGGCAGCGGCGAGCCCTGCATGTCGGCGGGCCGGTCGACGCCGAAGTATTCGAGCACGGTCGGAGCCAGATCGATGGTCTGCACCAGCGCCTGCCGGCGTTCCCCGGCAACCTGCGCTCGGGGATCCCAGACGAACAGCGGGAGGTGGACGAGTTCGTTGTACCAGGGCTGCACCGACTTTCCCCACCAGCCCTTCTCTCCGAGCAGCAGGCCATGGTCGGTGTTGACGATCAACATCGTGTCGTCCCAGAGTCTGAGCTCGTCCATCGTGTCGAGCACGCGGCCCAGCGAGCGGTCGCACATGGACAGCAGTGCGGCGTATTCGTACCGGGCGTGCTGGACCTGCTCATCGGTCTCGACCACCCGCTTGTAGTCGGGCCAGTCGAAGTGCGGACCGGCATAGTTGTGCGGGTAGAGGTCCTTGTAGCGCTGGTGACTGAAGAACGGCTCATGCGGGTCGAAGGTCTCGATCTGCGCGAACCAGCGGTCGCAGTGCGCGTTGGTGCGGACGAATTCCAGCCCGGCGTCGAAGGTCAGCGTCTGCGGATGGCGGTCCTCGGTCCGCATATGTTGCCGATTGACCCAATCCTGGCGGTAGCCCGACATCCGCATGCGCTTCAAGTCCTCCGGGATCTCCGGATCCTCGACCTGCCCCTTCCACGGGTCGCCCTCCTGCCCGCGGAAGAACTCCCACGTGCTGTAGCGGCCGTGATACGTTGCGCCGCCGTCCTCCCAGTAATGCGGGTGGTCGCTGGCCAGGTGGGTGTGCACACCGTGCTGACCGAGCAGTTCGGGCATCGAGTCGTCGAACGGCTCCAGCGGACCCCAACTGCGGTGCAGGAAATTGTAACGGCCACTGTGGATTTCGCGCCGCGCCGGCATGCACGGCATCGAACCTGCATACGCGTTGTCGAACGTCGCCGTTCGCTGCGCCAGACGGGAGAAGTTCGGGGCGTGTGCCCAATCACCCCCGTAGGGCGGCAGCATCCGCCGGTTCAGGCTGTCGAACATCACCATGATCGCCTTCATGGGCGGTCTCCTCTCACGTGGCGCGACCGGACGAAACAACTGCCGGTCACGGTGGCTGTCGATTCCGACAGCTATACCACTCGTACTATATAACTAGTGGCATAGGGCGGGGCATGGGCCAGCAGTCCAGTCGACCAAAGCGGTGACCTCCTGTGTCGGCGTACCCCTGATCGTCGGCAACCAGTAGTTTCTGCTGTTAGCAGGCGCGGGCGTAATAGTCGTGTCCACCTGTCGACCGCCTAACGTCGCGATGTATCGGCACGCCGGGGCAGCAGCAACGCCGGTAGGACCGCGACAGCCCCGATAGCGAGTGCCCACCAATATGTTTGGGTGAACGCGTAGGTCAATTCCCGGGTGACTTCATCGGTTCGGAGCGTTCGGGTGAAAGCGTCGACCCCGGGGGCCCGATGTTCGATATTGCGTTGAATCAGCACCAGCAGCGCCGCGACACCGAACGAGCTGCCTGCGCGAATTCCGACGTTGGTAGCGGTTGTCGCCGAAGGGATTTGAGAGTGCCGCAAGGTCTGATAGCTGACGCCCATCGCGGCGGGCATGATCATGCCGTGCCCGAGGCCGATCACGAACACTGCTGCCACGACCAGGATGTCGCTGGTATCCGGCCCGATCTGGGTGAGACCGAGGATTCCGGATAGGACCACGGGCAGTCCGGCGAGGATCAGCGGTCGCGGGGAGTGTCTGTCGCTGAGCTTGCCGGTGATCAGCGTGGTCACGATCGCACCCAGTCCGAGGGGTGCGACCATCGCTCCGGAGCGCAGTGGGCTGTCGTTGTGGACGGTCTGAAAATACAGCGGCAGTAGCACGGTCAGACCGGACAGGGTGCCGATGTAGACGAACATCATCACGTTGACCGCGGCGAAGTTCCGATCCCGCAGCAACCGGACGTCGACCAGCGCTGCCTCACCCCTGCGGTGCGCGTGCCGGACGTAGCAGCCGATCAGCACGACTCCGGTCAGCACGCCGGCGATGACACGGATATCGGTCGGACTCGTCCCGCTGCCCGCCTGCGAGGCGCCGTACACCAGGGCGCCCAAACCTGGTGACAGCAGCGCCAATCCGAGGATGTCCAGTCGGGTGTCGTGGTCGCGGGCCGGATCGGCCGGCAGTAGCGCAATCGCTGCGATGACCGCGATCGCACACAGCGGAACGTTGATGAAGAACATCCACCGCCACGACAGGTGACCGAGGATCAGACCACCGACCGTCGGGCCGAGCATCGGCGCGAGCATCGCGGGCACCGCGACCGCGCTCATGACGCGCCCCATCCGGGCGGGTCCGGCGGCGCGGGCCAGCATCGTCTGCCCGATCGGCATGACCATGCCGGCACCGAAGCCCTGCAGCAGCCGGAACATGATGAGCGCGGTGATGTTCCAGGCCATTCCGCACAGCACCGATCCGGTGATGAACACCAGCAGCGAGCCGATCCACATCGCCTTCGGGCCGAATCGCACGATCGCCCACCCCGACAGCGGGATGCTGGCCGACAGCGCGAGGGTGTATCCGGTCAGCACCCATTGGATCGCCGTGAGCGAGGTATGGAACTGGGCGCCGAGGGTGTTCACGGCCACGCTGGTGATCGTGGTGTCCAGAATCGTCATGATCGCGCCGAGGACCACCACGATCACGAGCTTGCGCAGGGCCGGGTCGAACTCGGTCGATACCGGCGGAGCCTGTGTCATTTGCCTTGTCCCTCACCATCACCCGGCTACAGCCAGCCGCGGCGCGGGCGGGCGTAGCGGGGTTTCAGCACGTAGTTGTAAAGGGCGCGAATCGGGGTCGGCAGGAAGTTGAGCATCTTGGCCTGGGCCTCGGCGGGCGCGTCGTCGAGTGCCCACGGCAGGTACTCGGTCACGGCGCGAAGTCCGTTGCGCTTGCGCATTTCCGCACCGAAGGCCGCCCATCCGCGTCCGCCTACGGTGCGGTCGATGAGCGGCAATGCCACCTGTTCCTCGTGGGTGAAGTGCAGATCGAGCGCCGCGGCCAGTGCGTCCACGTCGAACCGCAACCCCCGGCCGCTGCCTGCGGCGGTCATTCCGAATTCCACCTTGCCCAGCAATTCCTCGAGGCCCTCGTGTTCGGACTCCATATCGTCGAGAATCGCCAGGTCTGCCGGATCGGTGACCGCGGCGCGCACCAGCGGCCACAACGCGACGTCCTCGGTGCTGTGATGGCGGTCGAGCTGGCGTCGGAACGTCTCCCATCCGATCTGCACGGACGGCTCGGTAAGACGATCTTCGGCTACGGCGGCCGTGAGGCGTATCAGGTCGCGCATGCAGGCGTCGTGGGCCAGATACATTCCGAAGAAGTCGATTGTCGTGGTCGGTCTGTGGTTGTTCATGGTGATCTGAAACCGTTCTCGTGGAGCGTATTTGGGCTATTACATGTTCAGGGACGAGTACTCACGGCATGACCGAGCCGCCCGCGACGTCGAGGGTGACGCCGGTGATCCATGACGACGCGGCGGAGGCGAGGAACAGCGTCGCGGAGGCGACGTCGTCGGGTGTGCCCAGCCGTCCGAGCGGGAAGCCGCGCAGCAGGTGCTGCCGTTGTTCGTCGGACATGAAGCGCCGCATGCGCTCGTGCTCGATCGTGGCGGGCGACACGCAGTTGACCCGAACCCCTTGCGGCGCGAGCTCTTTGGCCAGATGGCGGCTCATCCCGACCACGCCCGACTTGGCTGCCGCGTAGGCGGCCGAGGCCGGGGTGGCCTGCCGGGCCGAGGATGACGCCATGGTGACGACGGTGCCGCGGGCAGCGGTCAGCTCCGGCAGGAATGTCGAGATGGTCAGGAAGGTCGCCGTGAGGTCGGAATCCACCACGTACCGCCAATGTTCGGCGGTCTCCTCGCTCGAGGGCACCGGTCGGCCGTAACCACCGGCGAAGGCGATCACGATGTCGACCCCACCGAATCGGTCCAGGACCAGAGCGCGTACCCGTTCCAGATCGGGTTCGGACGTGCAATCGGCCACGGCCGGCAGGGCCCGGCCACCCGCGTCGGTAATCGCGGTCGCGACGCCGTCCAACGCGGCGTGGTCGCGGCCCACCACGGCCACCGCGACACCGTTGCGGGCCAGCGCGGCAGCGGTCGCCGCGCCGATTCCGCGGGAACCGCCGGTCACCACGGCGGTCTTGCCCGCCAGATCTGGATGGTCGGCCATCACTACAAGTTCCGGTGTAGTCACACCACTGTCCCTTCGCCGTACGGGTATCCCGTGACGATTCAATTTAGTTAGACTGTCTGTATGAATGAATCAGGTTCGCCAGGTACTGTCAAGGCCATGAGCCCACGCCAGTACAACCTGGGGAAGCGCACCGCGCAGATCGAGCAGAGTCGCCGGCAGGTTCTCGATGCCGCCCGGGCAGTGCTGGGTGAGGCCGATAGCTACACCGGATTCACGCTGGATGCGGTAGCCAAGCGCGCGGACGTGGCCCGCGCCACGGTCTACTACCAGTTCAAGTCGAAAACGGGCCTGCTGGAAGCGGTGTGCGATGATCTCGGCGTAGCCGGCGGCCTGTCCGAACTGGTCAAGGCATTCACCAATCCCGAACCACTCGCGGCGCTGGCCGAGTTCATTGCCTGTTTCGCGCGATTCTGGGAAGCCGACCGCCCCGCCATGCGGCGACTGCGCGCCCTGGCCGCACTCGACGCCGAAGTCCACGCGGTCATCAGCGCCCGCGACGAGCGACGCCGCGAAGGCCTGGCGGTATTGTCAGCCCCCTTCGCCACCACGGGTGGGAACTCACCGGACGACGACACCGATCAGCGGGTGCGTATCCTGTTGGCCCTCACCAGCTTCGAGACGTTCGATACCATGGCCGGACCGGAAGGCGATCTGTTCGACGCCGTCCCGGTGATCGCCGGGATCGCGGCCACCGTACTCGGAGCAAACGCATAGCTCGGACGAGCATTGGGAGTATTGCCCGGTCCTGGAACGCTCTGCCGCAGTGGAAGATTGTCGTGGCCGGTTAGGCCGGTGATATTGGCGGCGCAGTGGTCGAAGACCGCCAGGCCAGGGCGGGCTATGTCCTGGGCAGAGCGACTCGCTGGGTGTCGTTGGTGTCCAGAAGGTGGAGACCTCGGATCACTGCGGAGTCGACGTCGAGGTTGTCGGACCACCATGTTGCGGATCGAATCGGGAGGCCGCGCGGCCGGTATTCGTTCATGATCTCGACGTGGTCGGGCAGCGACATGAAGGCCTCCAACCCGCTGTCGCCGGTCCATACCGACAGCGAGCCGAGCTGACGGTGACGGGCGGGCCGAATGTAGCTCGTGACACCGACCGCGCCGTCGATTCGAATGAGCTGATCGGCCAGGCTCGTCCCGGCGAACCAGATCGCCAGTACGTCGGCGGTCTTGGCCGGCGTGAATTGGGTGAGGCTGAACAGGTACGGGCCCGCGGCCTGCGCCGCGGGCCCGCGCTGCCAGCCCAGCGTGAGCGTGAAATCGGCCGGTTCGCCACCACCGGCGCGGTTCCGCCGCCAGCTGTGCCGCACGAGCTGCGGCAGATGGCGGATATCGGTCCACGGGATCTTTCGCACGGCCATTTCCGAGTGTTCCTCTCCGGTTGTCCGGTAGCTGGTTCGCCCAGTATGGAGGTGTTCGGCAGCATGTCGAGGGTGTGCTCAAAGTGGCGCTTGCGGAGGACCGGTCGATCGTCACCGCCGATGTCGATGCACTCGCGACCGCGATGTATGGGGCGCTCGCCGCGGCCGCGCCGGCGATTACTCGTGCCGAGGACAAACAGGGTGCCCGTAATGCTATGGGACGCACACTGATCGAACCGCTCGAAGGCCTGCGCCCGGCCACGGACCACTCCACTCGCCCGTGACCTCGGACCGCACCCTTGCTGATGTCTATCTGTCGAGCAGTGCAGAACCTATGCTCGGCAGATGATGGACAATCGTCTAGATAGCTTCGGTGATGATGCGCTCGGCCGGCACGACGCGGTCGCCTTGGCCGAGGCGATTCGCACCGGCGCGACCACGGCCGAGGAATTGGCCGCGGCCGCGGTGGCCCGGGCCCAGCAGGTCGATCCGACGCTGCATGCGGTTGCCCACGCCATCTTCGACAGTCCGAGGTATGGCGAGGACAAGGCGGCTGCGCTGTTCGGCGTGCCGACCTTCGTGAAGGACAACACCGATGTGCGGGGCGTGCCGACCGATCACGGCAGTGAGGCGTTTCGCGCTCGGCCAGCGCGCAAGGACGGCGCGTTCACCCAGCAGCTGCTCAGTACCGGTGTGACGGTGCTGGGCAAGTCCCGGTTGCCGGAGTTCGGGTTCAGTCCCTCGACGGAATTCATGACCGAGGAGCCGGTCCACAATCCCTGGGACACCGAGTATTCGGTCGGCGCGTCCTCCGGCGGGTCGGCGGCACTGGTGGCTTCGGGGGTGGTGCCGATCGCGCACGCCAATGACGGCGGCGGGTCCATTCGGATTCCGGCCGCGTGCGCCGGGCTGGTCGGACTCAAGCCGAGCCGGGGCAGGCATATCGACGGCGAGATGGCGCGGACCATGCCGATCAATATCGTCTCCGAGGGCGTGCTCACCCGCACGGTGCGCGATACCGCCGCCTATCTCGCGGCCATCGAGGACTACCGGCGCAATCCGGCGCTGACGCCGATCGGCACGGTGCTCGGTCCGGCCCGCAGGCGACTGCGCATCGGCCTGGTGCTGGACACCATCATCGGCGAAGGCATCGACGAGCAGACCCGGGCGGCCGTCCTGCACACCGCGACGCTGCTGGAGCAGGCCGGGCATCGGGTCGAGCCGATCGAGCTGCCGATCACCACCCAGTGGGCGCACGATTTTGTCCAACTCTGGTCGCTGCTGGCCGATTTGGCCGCCAGCACCGGCAAGCTCACCTTCGACCGGTCCTTCGATTCGAGCAAGCTCGACGGCCTCACGCGCGGGCTGCGCGCCCATCACCGGGCCACGCTGCACCACACGCCCGGTGCACTGTGGCGGCTGCGCAAGACCGCGGACACAGTGGCGGGAATGTTCGCCAAGCACGAGCTGGTGCTCTCGCCCGTGCTCAGCCATATCACCCCGAAGCTCGGATACCTCAGCCCGACAATCGAATTCGATGAGCTGCTGCACCGGCTGATGAGCTATGTCGGCTTCACACCGATCAATAATGTGGCGGGCACGCCGGCCATCTCACTGCCCATGGGCATGGCGGCCGAGGGCGTCCCGATCGGCGTCCAGCTCTCGGCGGCCTACGGCGATGAGCGAACCCTGATCGAGACCGCCTACGAACTCGAAGCGGCGCACCGGTTCCCCACCCTGGCGTACTGAGAATTAGCCCGCGGTAACGGGGTGCGGCGGCCCGCAGTGGGGCCGGACACTCGGGGCGGACCGGCGGTGACGAACGCACCGCTTCCGGTTCTGGCATGCTCGTGAGAGGAAGTGGCCCAGCACAGGGAGATTCGACATGCGGCTCGGTTCATTGCTGGTGTTCGCGTGGCTGATCATCGGGGCGGTGGCGGCCGGGCAGCGCGACTACTTCACTCATATTTCCGATAACTGCGCCGACTTCGGCACCATCGGCCTGACCGTGCTCGCCGGGCCGCTGAACTACACCGGCCTCAATCCCAAGGTGACCAGTTGCGATCTGCCGCAGCCCAGTTCGTGAGAACAGCCGCTGTGCGGACCACCCTGTGCCGCAATGATCAGCGTGCGACTGCTGTTTCGGGCACGGCCGGGGCCAAGTGGCGGCCGCCGACCACGAGGGCGGCGGCCAGCGCCAGGCCGATGACACCGGAAATCAGCAGCGGAAGTTGTCCGGTGCCCTGCCATGCCAGACCGGCCCAGATCCCGGCAATCAGGACCGCGCCACCGGTGAGGCCCTGATACAGACCCTGCGCGGCGGCTTGGCGGAGCGGTGGGGCGAGGTCGGACACCCAGGCTTTGCCGACGCCATCGGTGGCGGCGGCGAATCCACCGTAGATCGGCAGCACCAGGAACACCCAGGCCGGTGAATCGACCAGGCCGAGTCCGATGTACCCCACCGCGAAGCAGACGAGCCCGAGCGCGAAGACCAGGTGGCGGGGAATGCGATCCGAGAGTGCACCGGCCGGGTAGGCGAGTCCCGCGTAGGCGATGTTGTAGCAGATGTACGCGCAGATCACCCCCGCCGTCGATAGGCCGAGTTCGTATGCGCGCAGCAGCAATAGCGCGTCCGCGAAGTTGACCAGTGAGAACACGGTCAGCGCGCCGATCAGTAGGCGCAGCCGCGACGGCAACGGTTCCGATGCTGCCGCGCCGGCGACCGCTGCCGGTGAAACCCTTGCCGGAGTGCGGTTTTCGCGGATCGCGGCCACCAGCACCACCGAAAGCACCGCCGGGACGACGGCGATCAGCAACAGCGGGCGGATGGCATGGTCGAATGCCTCGTAGAGTCCGAGGCCGATCGCGGGACCCAGGACCGCACCCGCCGTATCCGACGCGCGGTGGAATCCGAAGATCCGGCCCCGGTACGCGGGGTCGGCGTCGACCATCAGCAGCGCATCTCGCGGCGCGCCGCGAATTCCCTTCCCGACACGGTCGACCGCGCGCCCCGCCAGGACCAGCGGCCAACTGCCCGCGACCGCAAGCAGGACCTTTCCCACAGCCGCAAGGCCGTAGCCCGCCGCGATCAACGGGCGCTTGGCATATCGATCGCCGAGTCGCCCGGCGACGATCTTGGTCAGCGCGGCAATGCCTTCGGCCACACCCTCCACCACGCCGACCACTGCCACCGGGGCGCCCAGGGTGACCGTGAGGAAGATCGGCAGGATCGGGTACAGCAGTTCGCTCGCGGTGTCCTGGAGCAAACTCACCCCGGACAGCACTCGGACATTGGGTGTCAGCCACTTCGCCCGGCGGGCGGGCGGACTCGGGTCGCGCGGCCGGGTCATGGTGGACGAGTCTGCCAGTCCCGGAGGCGGACCGCTCGGTGATCGAGTGGGCGGCCGTAGTGACGGCTATTGCGTGGTGTCTCCTGCTCCGTTGTGCACCGGCACCGCAGGTACGGTCACCGGCGGCGATCCGGACACGATCGGGGTGGCGGCTGCGGTGGTTTCCCGGGCGAAGAAGGCCCCGATGTCGTTCATGGTGCTCATCAGCTGTGCCGGGAAGACCACGGTGGTGTTCTTGTCGACGCCGATCTCGATCAGTGTCTGCAGATTGCGTAGTTGCAGGGCGAGGGGATGCGCCATCATGATGTCGGACGCGTCGCCGAGCGCCGCTGCTGCCAGCGATTCACCCTCGGCCGCAATGATTTTCGCTCTCTTCTCGCGCTCCGCTTCGGCCTGCTTGGCCATGGCGCGCTTCATGCTGTCGGGCAGCTGAATGTCCTTGAGCTCGACCAGCGTGACCTCCACACCCCAGTCCAATGTGGTGAGGTCGAGGATCTCACGGATATCGGCATTGATGCTGTCGGTATCGGAGAGCGCCTGATCGAGGCTGTGCTTGCCGACCACCTTGCGCAGGGTGGTCTGCGCGATCTGATCGATGGCTGAGTACACATTCTCGATCGCGACAACGGATTTCTCCGCGTCCACCACCCGGAAGTAGGCGACCGCGGAAATATCGACGCTGACATTGTCGCGGGTGATGATGCCCTGCGACTGGATCGGCATGGTGACGATCCGCATGGACACCTTCATCAGCCGGTCCAGGATCGGAATGATCAGATTCAGCCCGGGTTCCCGGACGCCGATCACCTTCCCGAGCCGGAAGTGCACACCCCGCTGATACTGGAAAATCACCCGGATCGACATTGCTACCACGATCAGCAGCACGATCACGAGGACTACGACCACCCCGATGACGGCTTTCACGACTTCTCCTCACCAGAATCGGTGGCCGGCCGCCGCTAGAGGTGTCGTAGCTATTGGGATTTATGCACCGCGATTCGCCGGAAGCTATCCCGGCCGACTGCTTTCAGTATGCTCCCGCGGCATCCTCCGCGCTGTGCGGCCGGTCAGGCAGTTGGTTCGTGCCGCGGCGACCCGAGACGAGCGGTGATGTCGCCGTGGATCCGGTCGGCGATCGCCTCGAGCGACCAGCCGGAGTCGATTCTGGTCTCGGCGGCGAATCCCAAGGGCTGCCAGCCGTGATACCACTCCGCGAGCATGTCGGGCGAAACCTGCGCTGCCAGTGGTCGTCCGGCATGACGGATGAGGGTTTCTTCCAGGGTGAGGTCGAAGGCGTACAGCAGACTGTGCGCCGCGGCGGCGGCCAAGCGCTCGAGCATGGCGCCGTAGCGCTTCGTGTCCAGAATGCCCTCGACGATCACCACCAGGCCGCGTGTCAGGGCGAACAGTGCGATGTGCTCGATCAATTCCACGTTGAGGCGGCCTTCCGCCTCTGGCTCCCAGGTCATTTGGCGGCGCACCACATCCTGGGGCACCACCACACAGGTGCTGCGCGCCATGCGGTGCTGCACGGTGCCGGCGGTGGTGGATTTGCCCGAGCCCGAATTGCCGCGAATCACCACCAGCACACCGGAAGAAGCAGTAGGGGTGGCATCGGTGGTCATCGTGACCACCGTAGTGCCGTCCGATTCAGGAGCGGACCGGCAGGATGCGGCCGTCGGCAGTGTGGACGTGGATCAGCGGGTGTTCACCGGTGGGTGTGCGGACCAGAGCGAAAGCCAAACCGTTGGAGGCGATCGGCGCGGTGTAACTGTCGATGGTGGAGATGACGGTGAGGGTGGTCGCATCGGCCGCCGCTGTGCCGAGCACTGCGGACCAACTGGTGTCCGCACGTTCGCCATTCGCATCCGCATGCGGGACTCGGGACCTGCTCATGCGCAGCAGCGGCCGGTGCTCGGCCGTCCGGGCCGGGCGTGATCGAGAGGTGGGCCGGGGCGTGCCGGCAACAATCGACGGCGCGACCCACTCGCCGTCCTGGTTCGCGACGATCACAATGACGCGAAAGTCGCGGCTCTCCAGCAACACTGCGGCGGCGCCTTCCTCGTGCTCGATCATGGCGACGGGCTGAAATTGCTGGTCCAAAGCGGCGAGCCGGGCTTGGGCCGCGGTGAGTGCGGGATGTGACGGGACGGGATTCATGGGACTACCCCCTTCTGGCCGGGACGCCGGAGGGCCGAACCATAAATTCTAGGCACGGTCGCCGAGTGCTGCCAGTTGTGTGCCGAGACCGAAACAAACACGCGGCGGCGCAGATTCACCCCGCACGGCTCGCCACGGATTTGTCACACCGTCTTGATCGCACCGCCGTCGACCACATAGTCCGCGCCGTGGATGGCCGCCGCGAGTGGTGAGGCGAGATAGGTGACCAGGGCGGCAATGTGCCGGGGTTGCGCGAATTCGCCTGTGGTGACGCCCATCTCGCGGGGAATATCGCGCAGCAGCTGGGCCTGGGTGACGCCGCGGGCGGCAGCGAATTTGGCGCCGGTGCCGTCGGGGCCGGTCCACTGCTCGGTGAGAACCGGGCCGGGGGAGATGGTGTTGACCCGGACGCCGCGCGGGCCGAACTCCTCGGCGAGGCCTTTGCTGAAGGTGCTCACCGCACCCTTGGCCGCGGCGTAGGTGAGTGGCGAGGTATGCGGGATACGGGCGGTGATCGAGGAGAAATTGATGAGCCCGCCGCCGCGTTCGATGAGCGCGGGCAGGGCCGCGCGCGAGGTGCGGACCATGCTGAAGAAGTTGAGTTCGAACATCTCGGTCCACTGCTGATCGGTGGATTCCAGGAAGGTCGCGGGCAGGTCGTGGTCGCCGCCGCCACCGAGGTTGTTGACCAGCAGGTCGATCCCGCCCAAGGCGGCGGTGGCCTGTGCGATGAAGTCGGCCGGGCCTTCCGGGGTGGTGAGATCGGCGGTGATCACCACCGCGCCGGTGCGCTTCAGCTCATCGGTCGCGGTGCGCGCGCCCGCGGCGACGCGGACACCCTGTGCCACGAGTTCTTCCACGATAGCCAGGCCGATGCCGCGGCTCGCGCCCGTCACGACGGCGGTGGTTCCCTGCAGTTCCAGATCCATGAGTACTTCCGTTCCGTAGTTTGCTGACGGTTCGAAAGTACGAAAGATCTCCAACAGTTGCAATGTTAGAAAGAACTCATACAATCTAACTGTGACCGTTTATCACCCTGACCTGGATCGGCTCGCGGTCGAAAATGTCCTGGCCGCGCTGGGCAACCCCGTGCGGATGCTCATCGTGCGCGAACTCGCCGCCGCCGAGCAGGCTCGCACCTGCGGGAGTCTGCCGCTGTCCGTCACCAAACCCACCGCCACGCACCACTGGCGAGTGCTGCGCGAATCCGGTATTACGCGCGAGCGGCGGGAGGGCCGGACCAAACTGGTCGAGCTGCGCCGCGAGGAGCTTCAGGTGAGATTCCCGGGCCTGCTCGATGCCGTACTCGCCGCAGCGCTACCCATCGGCATACCGGAGCCGGAATCAGCCACGCACGTGGATGTTTCGACGCTGTAGCGGCCGCCGCGGGCATACGCCGAGAGTGAACCGGATACGCGCAATGCGTGATTCATGGTCACAATGGCGTGGATCGGCTTGCAGTACGCCAGGAGGGTTCGACTGATGAGTGATGTGCTTCTGACTCCGCCGGATGCGACGGAGGTGCGACTGGTGGCCCGCGGTGTGGCGACCGCCGCGCAGGGCGAGCAGGGGCTGACTCCCTTGCAGCAGTTGCTGATTCCGGCGCTGTTTCTGTCGTTGACAGGGCATGCGGTGGAGTTGGCGGACCTTGACCCGATCAGCCCGGAGGATTACGCGGCGGGCTTGACCCGGCGCAACAGGATCTTCCGGGAGCGGGTCATCCAGACCATGCTGCTGGCGGCACTGGTGGTGCGGCCGCTGCCGCCCACTGTCGCGGACAAGCTGCAGCAGTTCGCGGACGCGCTGGGCGTGGACGACGACATGATCCCGGTGGCCCGCAAATACGCCGAGGGTGCGGTGGATCTGGCGGCGGTCGACTTCTCCCGCAACGGATATCTGGGCGGTGTGGACACCAGCCGGCTGAGCGCGCTGCACACCAGCGAGCTGGACAGCTCCTGGAGCGCCGTCGTCGACGATCCCGCGCTGGCCGGCCGCTGGGCGCAGCTACGCGAACTGCCCATGGGCACCCTCGGGCGCGGTGTCGCCGACTTCTACCGCGACCGCGGCTTCGTCACTCCCGGCCTGCCCGGGTCCGCGCCGCCGCTGCTCGCCCAGCACGACTGGGTGCACGTCCTCGCCGGATACGGCACCACCCTCGAAAATGAGATCGAGGTGTTCGCCTTCATGGCGCGCGCCAATGACGACCCGCGCGCCTTCAGCCTCCTCGCCATGGTCATCTCGCTGTTCGAAACCGGTTACCTCCGTTCCGGGGCGGGCCTGTTCGAGGCGGACGCGGGCCACCTGCAATCCACCGGTATGGCGGGCCGCCTCGGCGACGCCCTGCGCCGCGGCGCCCTCACCACCGGCAGCCACGACTTCCTCGACCTGGACTGGTTCACCCTCGCCGACCGCCCGATCACCCTGATACGCAAGGAGATCGGCCTGGTCCCCAAGTCCGACTCGGCCCTCACCTCCGGCTCGGTGGGCCCCTGGCAACCCGGCGGAATCACCCCCTACCAACTCAACTCGGCTCGCACCGCCGCCCAATCCGACGACCGCGACTACATCCCCTGGATCCCCGACCCAGCCCGGGACTGACCCACCGGCGCCCACCCGGCCGGAGGGAACCCCGCGGGCACCGCGGCACGACGTCTCCCGCCGTCATCGCTGATCACATTGCTGCACGAACCGCACGGAACCACGCTGCCCGGGAATTCTCGGCGCCCGTGAAGCAGGCTTCGTGTGGGCGACCGGCGTCGACGGCTCGATGTTGCTGACGGAAATCCGGCGCCACCCGTAGGCAGGAAACCGCGGCTGCCGCGTATCTCCACGACGGTGGCGCCGGCACCTTCGGCGCGCGGATCATGCGGAGCCGAGTAGGTCGAGCATGCCGGAAACTGCTGCGGGCCAGGTGAATTGCTCGGCTCGGGTGCGGGCTGCCTGGCGGCGTTGCTGGAGGGGGCGGGCCAGGACGTCGGTGACTGCTCGGGCGAAGGCGTTGGGATGGTCGGCGGCTACTGCGCCGCAGTCGGCGGTAACGATGTCGGCGAGGGCGGAGGAGCGGCTGGCGACGACCGGGGTGCCGGCGGCGAGGGCTTCCAGGGCGGCGAGGCCGAAGGTTTCGTGAGGGCCGGGTGCCAGGGAGACGTCGGCGGTGGCCAGCAGGGTTGCCAATTCGGTTCTGTCGGTGATGAATCCGGTGAAGTAGACGGCGGCGAGGCCGTCGTGCAGGGGTGGGATGGTGCGGGCGCGGCGTTCGAGGGCTTCGCGGCGGGGGCCTTCGCCGGCCACGACGAGGCGGGCGTGCACGCCCTCGCGGCGCAGTCGGCCCAGGGCTTCGATACTGCGGTCGACACGTTTCTCCACCGAGAGGCGGCCGCAGTGCACCAGCAGGGCGTGATCGTCCGCGCCCAGGTCGGTGCGCAGGCGGTGGTCGTGGCGGTCGGGGGTGAACATGTCCAGATCGACCCCGAGCGGTACCAGCTCCACGTTCGGGACGTCGATGCGCTGGAACTCCTCACGCGCGAATTCTGTTGTGCAGACGACGATGTCGTAGTTCTGGGCGGTACGGCGATTGGCGGCGTCGGCGGCCCGGCGGGCAGCGGGGCCGGGCAGCACCTGACCCAGTAGCCGGTCGAGACGTTCGTGGGAGATCATCACTCCGGCCACGTCGCGGCGGCGCGCCCAATTGCCGAAACCGCGCAGTGTCAATCGATCCGATACTTCCAGTACGTCGGGGCGCAGTCCGGCCAGCACATCGGCCACCCGCCTCGGATGGGCCGCCCGGTAGCCGCCGGTCCCCGGAATTGCGGGCGCGGGCACCGTGATTCGCAGAACACCCGAGGGCAACAGCTCCTCGGCACGGCGCGGGCCGGGGACGATCAGCACCACCTCGTGTCCGGCGGCGACGTATCCCGCACCGAGGTGATGCAGTGCGGTGCGCAGCCCCCCGGAGCGCGGACCGTAGAAGTTCGCAAGCTGCACGATGCGCACTCGCTGATCGTGCAGGGCACCGGGTTACCTGCGGGACCCGGTGAACCAACGCCGTATGAACTCCAGCGGAAGAAGCTGCCTGCCGAAATCCGGTGCGTCATCGGCCGTTCGCCGGACCGGGTGCAGAGCAACATGATGGTGAAGAGTGGAACCACCGATGCGGACACGCACCGGCAACTGGTCCGACCGCTTGACCTGTGATCTTGCCACCCTTCATCCCACCGCGATTCGCGGCCGCAGTGCTGCCGTTCCATTCGGTGGTGCTGACCTCGCTCGGCGTCAATCCTCAGGTCACCATTATGGCCATGGCCTTGCGGGCGGCCGATGCGATCGGGGCCGGTCTGCGGTGAACGACAACGGTTTCCGCCGGAAATTCTGGACTGGCGCGGTGCAGGCGATCTTGGTAGACCTTGGTACACGAAAACCGGAGTGATCCGGGTCATTCGGGGAACAGGGGACATCGTGGAAGCCAGAGCCGAACTCGAGCGGGAATTGGGTGGGCCACTGGCTGCGCTCGATCTGCTGTCGGAAGCCGAAACCGCCGATCTGCTGCAGGTTTTCCGGCAGGCGCAGCGCACCGAGACCGCCGATATGGTGGCGGCCGTCGATAAAACCGTCGGTGCGCTGCCGTGGCCGCTGAGCACCGCGGCCAAGAAGATCATGTTCGGGAACAAGCTCGGATGAGCGATCTGGTCACCCGGGCGCAGATCACGCTGCTGTCCCGGACGCTGCACGTACCCGTCGAACGGCTCGAGCACCTCGAGAAGCTGGGTGCGAAGAACCTGCACGAACTGCAGGAACGCATGGCGAAAGTGATCTTCGCCCAGCACAATGCGACCTTCTCGCGACTGAGCATGCTGGTGCCGATCATTCCGCTGAGCATTTCGCTGCCGCTCGTGCAGCGCATTGTGCCGCCCCTGATCGCCGGGCGGGCGGCGGGTGCGATCGGTGTCGATCATCCGCGCAAGGCGGCCGAGGCGGTCGGCATGCTGAAACCGTCGTATGCCGCCGACGGTGCGCCGTATATGGATCCGCACACCGTCGGGCAGCTCGCCGATGTGGCGCCGCCGGGGCCGGTCGTCGAAATCGTGAACGAGATGCTGCGGCGCGGGGACTATGTGACCGCCGGGCCGTTCCTCGCCTATGCCACACCGGAATTGATCCGCGCGGTGGAGAAGGGCACCCACGACGACGAGGGATTGATCCGCTCGGCCGCGTACGCCTACTCCAGCGAGAGCATCAGCATGGTGGTGCGGCATCTGCTCGACGGGATCGAGCAGCGGATTCCGCGGCTGGTGCAGACCATTCTGAACGGCTCCACCGAGCTGCAACTGGCCGCGCTGTCGGTGTTCTCGCGCTGCGAGACCGATGTAATCGTGGGCATCGGCGACATCCTGTTCGACACCGGATCCACCGAGGACGTCGGGGAGCTCGTTCGCGCATTCATCACCGCCGGTGCGGTGCCGGAGACGATGCGGTTCATCGGTGAATTGAGTCCGGCCGCGCTGGATCTGCTCGCCGCCAATCCCGTGCTCGCCGAAACGGACACGATCGATGCCGTGGCGGCCGCGATCGACGGCAATGTCGAAGCGGCGGTGTGGCGCGGACTGCTGGAATTGGCCGAACGCACCGATCCGGTGATCACTCGCCGCATGGGTGGGAAGGTGTCGCACTTCGAGAGTGACGTGCTGGCGCGGCTGCCCGAGGTGCTGACCGCCGCCCACCTGTGGCCTCCGTTGCTGCGAGTGCTCGCGATCGCCGAGCCCGACGCACAATCGCGGATCGGCGACGCGTGGTCGGGGCTACCCGATGCCGAGCGGCACGCGGTGGAGCAGCACGTGACGGATCTGGGCCTGGGAGAACAACTGTCGGCGCTCACGGCCACCCTGCAGATCACGCACTGAGCGCGGCACTGCATTTCGTGCACAGTGATCGATCAGCAGCGTCTGGCGGGGCATTCGGTCCCGCAGTGCACTGACCTGCACGAACGCGGCGGCCAGGGCAACCAAGATCACCAGGAACTTACCGCGGCATCGCGCGATAGTAGCCCTTCGAGTGGGGGAATGCCGTGTAGAAGCCGGCTTCGTAACCGGGGGCGCGTAATCCGGGCAGGGTCATCATGTTCGCCATATGCCACAGGTCGGCCCCGGCCTTAATGGCCATGCGGTGCCCGTCGCCGGTGGCGGCGGGGGTTCCCCAGATCACCGGATCGGTGAGGCCGAGGTGGTCGCGCACCATGGCGGGATCAGCCTCGAAACCGCCCGTGGCCAGGATGATTCCGCGGCGGGCGCGAATTCGCAGTCCGCTCCCGTCGGCGGCGGTCGCCAGCACCCCGGTGATCACGCCGTCCTGGACAACCAATTCCCGTGCGGGAGTCTGCAACCGCACCTCGATACCCCGGCTGCGCACGGCCTCGGCGAGAGCGGCCCAGAGCAGGCCGCCGCCCATCTTGCCGTCCACCCCGATCCAGCCGGTCATCACATCGCTGCCCTCGAGTTCGGGATATTCGGGCGGCGCCGGGACCGCCGATCCGACAGCGATGCCGAGGCTTTCCATCCACTCGGTATTGCGGGCGGTCTCCCGCGCCCACGTCTGGACCACCGCCTCCGGCACCGGTCGCCCTGCACTGAGACTGCGCAGATACATGGCAGCGCGCTCCGGATCCCGATTGTCGAACCACACCGCCCCGGACACCCGGGTACTGCCGCCCTCCCGCCCGGCCGCCATCTTCTCCAGCACCAGCACCTGCGCGCCGGCATCGTGTGCGGTAATGGCGGCCGAGCATCCCGCCGCCCCGAAACCCAGTACGACAACGTCGGTTTCGAGATCCCAGCCGCGGGAGTCCGATTCGCTCATGACGGCACTGTCCTTCCGTTCGTCCTGCTGCGAACGGTCCCAGACCACGCCCCTCCCGAAAATGCCCCTCCCGCTGAGCGGGACTATTCAGACTGCGGGGTACCGAACCAGCGGGTGAGGGCTTCGGGGAGGCCGTCGGTGGAAGCGGTGTCGGCGGCCCAGGCGACTATGCCGTCCGGGCGGATGAGGGCTGCCGAAAGTGCGCGGGGCTGAGCCGGTTTGGCGGTCACCACGTGGATTCGGTCCGGCCACCGGGCGGCGAGGGTGCGCAGGGCGGGGGAGTCGGTCAGATCGAGGAGGATGCCGGTGCCTTCCGCGAAGTGCTCGCTCAGGCGGGTGCCGTCGGCGAGTTCGATATCGGGGGTCGCCGCGCCGGTGAGGGGGTGGGACCCGCCGAGGTCGTAGCGGTGCAGGATGCCGGAGATCTTCTTGGCGATCATGGTGGCGGCATCAGGGGTGGCGAGCAGTTCGGCGGTGACGGTGCGCAGCATGCGGCTGCGCGGGTCGGTGCGCATGAGAGCCACCTGTGCGCGAGTCCAATCCAGCACCCAAGCGCCGATGGGATGCCGCTCGGTGGTGTAGGTGTCGAGCAGCTCGGTGGTGGCCCAGCCGCGCACGACGCCTGCGAGTTTCCAGCCGAGGTTGACCGCATCGCCGACGCCCAGGTTCAGGCCCTGGCCACCGAAGGGGGAGTGCACGTGGGCGGCGTCGCCTGCGAGCAGGACGCGCCCCTTGCGGTAGTTGGGGACCTGGCGAGTGTTGTCGGTGAAGCGGGTCGCCGACAGCACTTTGGTAATGCGGACATCCACGCCGGTGACACGCCGGAAACTGCCTTCGAGTTCCGCGGCGGTGACCGGGGTGACGCGGTCGGCGGGCGGGCCGTCGAGCTCGACGGTCAGGAAGCGGCCCGGCATCGGGCCGTAGACGTAGATGCCGGTGGGTGTGGTGTGCCAGCCCGGCTGCATCTGCTCGGCGCCGGTCATCTCCACCATCGCCTGTCGTCCCGTGATCTCCGGCTCGAGGCCGGGGAACTCGAACCCGGCGAGCTTGCGGACCACGCTGCGCCCGCCGTCGCAGCCGACGAGCCAGCCGGCGCGCACCACACGGACGCCGCAGTCGACGGTGACGCCGATGCCGTCGTCGGCGAAGCCCGTCACCTCTACCCCGCGCCGCACCTCGACACCGAGTTCGGCGGCACGGCGAGCGAGCATGGACTCGATACCCTGCTGGGAGATGAACCAGTTGTCGGCGGCCGGACCGAGCTCGGCGAACGCGGGATCGGCGTAGTCGATATTGCTCGTCTCGAGCATGAGACCGGCGAAATGCCCGGCCGGAGGCTGCTTTCCGGCCGCCGGAGACGGCAGCCCGGCGCTGCGGCGGAACGCCGCGAATCGATCCATCGTCGCCTGCTGCTGTGCCTGCAGGTCGGGCAGGAAGCCGCGGCGGGCGAGCGCCTGTGCGGTCGGCACATTGATGGCGCCCGCCTTGACGGTCTGATCGGGTGCGGAAAGCCGCTCCAGCACGAGCACATCCACTCCGGCCAACCGCAGTTCGCAGGCCAGCATCAGCCCGACCGGTCCGGCTCCCACTACCACCACATCGTGTGTCTCGTTCATGAGAACCACTGTGCCGAGCAGCGATTACCTGCCGCTTGCACGGCACTTGCACCCACCGCGCCGGTCTTGCGCGGCCACCTGCCGCCGGGTCCGGTCAGGTGACGGACCGGCCCAGCGATCGGCAGGGTACTCAGTTCCAGCCGCGCGAATCCTGTTTCAGCGCGGTGTCGATGGCCAGGCCCGAGGCCACGACCATGGACAGCAGCGGCTGGGGGAGTTGGCGGTGGATCTGCACGACATAGTTGTCGGCGGTGGTGAACATGTTCTTGAGCAGGCCCTCCCACGTCTTGGTGATGCGGGCGACCTCCTCGCCGGTGTGGTCGTGGATGGCGAAATTCCAGGCCCGCCAGTTCTCGGCGCGAATGCCGCCGATTTGCTGGCCGTTCACCACAAAGGAGAAGTTGATCTTGCCGATCATGTTCTCCTGGACGATCTCACCGATCGGCGCACCATTGCCGTGCTCGATCAGGAAGCGCGACTTGAGAATCTTGGCGGGACGGGTGACCCGCAGCATGGTCTGGCCGTGCCCGTCGCGGATCTCGAGCTTGTGCGTCATGAACTGGTCGTAGCTGGACATGAAGCGCACGGCCTTCTTGAGCGCGCTCTGCCCGACCTCCACCACCGCGCCGATCTGGCGGCCGTTCTGGTCGAAAACGCTGTACTCATTGGCCATTTCGATGAGCTTGACCTTCTGGTTCACCACCAGAATCGCCTCGGTGAACACGGTGCCGCCGCCCGTCTGCGCCGCGCCCAGCCCGGCCTGCTGCTGCACCTGCCGCTGGATATCGGCGGGATTGTTCGCCGCGCCGACCTCGATCTCCCACGGGTGTGCGTCGCTGCGCTGCTGATATTGCTGCTGACCCTGCGGCTGCTGACCGTACTGCTGTTGGCTCTGTTGTTGCTGGCTGTACTGCTGCCCTTGCGGCTGGGGAATGTGCTGCTGTTGCGGCTTCACCGGTTGTTGCTGCGGCTGGGTGTGATTCGTCCATTGGCTGCCGTCCCACCAACGCAGGACGACGGAACCTGGACTCTCGGGGTACCAACCCGGGGGATGACTCATGGCCGCATCCTAACGAGGCACTGAGAGTCTGCACCTTTTGCCTTATTCGCCGCATCTGCCCGCCTATGATGAGCGGTCGAATACGGGGAGTCCTGCCACGGACTCCGAGGACGGGGAAAGTATGTCTGCCACAGTCGAATTCGCCTATGACGGAATGCCACCGACCCGGGCGGGCCTATGACCGATCTGGTGACCCGCGCACAGCTGGTACTCCTGGCAAGGACCCTGCACGTCCCGGTCGAACGGCTCGCGCACCTGGAACGACTCGGCGCGGCCCGGCTCCACGAACTGCAGCAACGCATGTCCGGCAAGCTCTTCGATCAGCACGCACCGGTTTTCGACCGCATCAGCGCCCTGGTGCCGATCATTCCGCTGAGCATCTCCATTCCCATCGTGCAGCGCATGGTGCCGCCGACCATGACCGGGCGCGCGGCGGGTGCGGTCGGCGTGGAGCATCCGCGCAAGGCCGTCGACGCACTGCTGCGGTTGAGCATCAACTACGCGGCCGACTGCGCGCCCTATCTGGATCCGCGCACCGTCGGACAGCTCGCCGACGACGCCCCGACCGCACCGGTCATCGGTATCGTCAATGAGCTGCTGCGCCGGCGCGACTACATCACCGCCGGGCCGTTCCTCGCCTATGCCACACCCGAATTGGTGCGCGCGGTCGAGGAGGGCGTCCCCGATGACGAGGGCCTGATCCAGTCGGCCGCCTACGCCTACTCCGGTGAGAGCATCAGCGCCATTGTGCGGCAACTGCTTTCGGGTCCCGGGCACCGCGTGCCGAAACTGCTCGGCACCGTCCTGAACGGGTCCAAGGAGCTGCGACTGGCGGCGCTGTCGGTCTTCGCCCGGTGCGCACCCGATGTCATCGAGGCCGTCGGTGACATCCTCTTCGAGGTCGCACCACCCTCGGCCATCGCCGACCTGCTGACCACCTTCCTCGTCGCCGACGCCACCGACGACCTGCTGCGCTTCATCGGCCGGCTCAGCCCCTCGGCCCTGACCCGCCTCGCCTTCAACCCCGTGATCGGCGAGAACGCCGAAACCCTCGTCGCGGCCGTCGACGGCAGCAGCGAACTGGCCCTGTGGCGCGGCGTGCTGGAGCCCCTGGCCCGCACCCCCGCCGAAATACGCCGCCGCGCCGGCTCCCGCCTCGCCCAGCTGGATCCCTCGACCTTGATCATGCTGCCCGCCATCGCCCAGGCGGCCCGCCTGTGGGCGCCACTGCTGTGGGTTCTGGCCGCCACCGACGTGGATGTGCAAGCCCATATCGGCGAGCTCTGGGCCACCTCCACCCGCCTGGACCCGGAAATCCTGGAACGCCGCATCGCCGACCAGAGCCTCGATTCCCTGCTCGCGACCCTCACCATGACCATGCGGATTCTGCGCTGACCGCCCCGCAGGCGAAGCCGCATCTCGCACGACCCTGCCGGCACCCTGCGATCGGGCGTGTTCAACGCGGCCGGTGCGGATGGAATGGCGGATGGAAACCCTTGCGCGAAGGATGATTCGAATTCGTGCGGGCGGGGCTCACCTGCGCGGCCGACACGGGGGCGGGGCGGGGCCCGGGGGCGGCAGGGCGGCGAGGTGGTAGGAAAGGGGACGTGTCCGAAACTGGCGAACCTCGCACGTCCCGCGCCGTCTCCGAGGTGGTGAACCTGGTCAGCACGCTGATCCGGTTCGATACCTCCAATACCGGCGAACTCGAGACCACCAAGGGTGAGCGCGAATGCGCGCAATGGGTGGCCGATCAACTGCATCAGGCGGGGTACACCACCGAGTATGTGGAGTCCGGCGCGGACGGGCGCGGCAATGTGTTCGCCCGTCTCAAAGGCGCGGACTCGAGCCGCGGCGCGCTGATGATGCACGGGCATCTGGATGTGGTGCCCGCCGAGGCCGGCGACTGGAGTGTGCACCCGTTCTCCGGCGCCATCCGCGACGGCTATGTGTGGGGCCGCGGCGCGGTCGATATGAAAGATATGGTCGGCATGATGCTGGCCGTGGCCCGGCAGTTCAAGATCGAGGGCACGGTGCCGCCCCGCGATATCGTCTTCGCCTTCCTCGCCGACGAGGAGAACGGCGGCCGCTGGGGTTCACAGTGGCTGGTCGACAATCGGCCCGATCTGTTCGCCGGAATCACCGAGGCGGTCGGCGAGGTCGGCGGTTTCTCGCTGACCGTGCCACGCCCCGACGGTAGCGAGCGGCGGCTGTACCTGGTGGAGACCGCGGAGAAGGGCCTGGGCTGGATGCGGTTGCGCGCCAAGGCGCGTGCCGGGCACGGTTCGTTCCTGCACGAGGACAATGCCGTCACCATTCTGGCGCAGGCCGTGGCGCGTCTGGGCACGCACACCTTCCCGCTCGTGGTGTCCGATTCGGTGGCCGAATTCCTGGCCGCCGTCACCGAGGAGTCCGGGCTGCAGTTCGATCCGGCCAGCCCCGATATCGAAGGGCAGCTCGCGAAGCTGGGCACCATCTCCCGCATTATCGGCGCCACCCTGCGCGATACCGCCAATCCGACCATGCTGCAGGCCGGATACAAGGCCAATGTGATTCCGCAGACCGCCGAAGCCGTCATCGACTGCCGTGTGGTGCCGGGGCGCCAAGCCGAATTCGAGAAGGAGGTCGACGCGCTCATCGGCCCCGATGTCGAACGGGAGTGGATCACCAAACTCGACTCGTACGAAACGACTTTCGACGGCCACCTGGTCGATGCCATGAACGACGCCATCCTGGCGCACGATCCGGACGGGCGCACCGTGCCCTACATGCTGTCGGGCGGCACCGACGCGAAAGCCTTCGCGCGGATAGGGATTCGCTGCTTCGGCTTCGCACCGCTGCAGCTGCCCCCGGAACTGGACTTCACCGCCCTGTTCCACGGCGTCGACGAGCGAGTTCCGGTGGCATCACTGGAGTTCGGGGCGAGCGTCCTGGAACACTTCCTGCTGAACTGCTGACGAGCCGACCTTTCGAGAGGACATCGCGTGCCCGACTACTCCTATAACCCCTATGCCCCGCTGCCGCAGCTGCCCGAGTTCACGCTCACCTCGAGCGATATCACCGAGGGGCAGCCGCTGCACCTGGATCAGGTCAGCGCTCTCTCCGGGGCGGGCGGCAAAGACGTTTCGCCGCAGCTGAGCTGGTCCGGATTCCCGCCGGAGACAAAGAGTTTCACCGTCACGGTATTCGATCCGGACGCACCGACCGCCTCCGGTTTCTGGCACTGGGTGGTGGCCAATATTCCCGCCACCACGACCAGTCTGGAAACCGGTCAGGGCAGCAAGGGCGGCAGTCTTCCCGCCGGCGCGGTCGTGCTGCGCAATGACGCGGGCCTGCACGAGTACACCGGCGCGTTCCCGCCCGCCGGGCACGGACCGCACCGCTACTTCGTGGTCGTGCACGCGGTCGGCGTGGACAAGCTCGACGTCGACGAGAGCGCCTCGCCCGCCTACCTGGGCTTCAACCTGTTCCTCAATGCCATCGGCCGCGCGACTCTGATCGGCACGCACGAGCAGAAGTAGAGTTTCCGGCCGTGCATCCCGGCCCAAAGCATGCCGGGATGACGGGCGTCTCGATATGACTGTGGCCCTGGACGATTCGTCCAGGGCCACAGTCATGTCAATTGCCGATCAGGACAGGTTCACGACATTGTCCGGGGCGGGGGTGGTGTAGAGCGCGGCGATCTCGGCCGCGTACTTGCTGGTGATCGGGTTGCGCTTGAGCTTGAGCGTCGGGGTCAGCTCCTCACCGCCGGGCTCCCAGCCCTGATCGATGAGCACAAAACGCTTGATCTGTTCCACGCGAGCGAGTTTCGCATTGGCGGCTGCCACCGCGGCCTGCACCTCGGCGATGATCTCCGGGCGCGCCGAGAGCGTCTTCAGATCGGCATCCGGAATGCCCAGCGCCTTGGCCCGCACCGCGGCGGTATCGGGATCGAGCACGATGAGCGCGGCGATGTAGGGCTTGGCCTCGCCGATGGCCACCACCTGGCCGACCAGTGAGGACGCCGAACTCACGGTGTTCTCGATATTGGTGGGAGACAGGTTCTTTCCCGCCTCGGTGATGATGAGTTCCTTCTTGCGGTCGACAATGCTGATGTAGCCGTCACCGTCGATGGTCGCCACATCACCGGTGTGCAGCCAGCCGTCGCCGTCGATGGCCTCCTTGGTCTTCTCCGGCATCTTGCGGTAACCGTGCGTGACGATATCGCCGCGCATCAGCAGCTCACCGTCCTCGTCGAGACGGATCTCGGTGCCCTGCAGCGGAATTCCGACGGTGCCCGGCTTGGGCTTGTGCAGCGGGGTGTAGGTGCCGACGCCGGAAGTTTCCGACATGCCCCACACCTCGGTCACGGTGAAGCCCAGGCCGAGCAGGTACTCGAGGGTGTCCGGCGGGATGGCCGCCGCGCCCGAGGCCGCGACCTTCAGTTCGCCGAAGCCCAAGGCCTCCCGCAGTTTCGACAGCACCAGGGCATCGGCCAGCTTGTGCTGCACATCCAGCAGCAGGCCGCGGCCGTTGCCGGACAGATCGGCGCGCGCGGCGGTGATGCCGACGCCGATGGCCCAGTTCGCCAGCGCCTTCTTCACCGGGCTGGGCTCGGTGGCGAGCTTGGCGTCGATACCGGCCTTGATCTTCTGCCACACCCGCGGCACGCCGAAGAAGGCGGTGGGGCGGGCATCGGGCAGGGCGGCGGCGATTTCCCGCGGGTCCGGGACGCAGGTCATCTGCACGCCGGTGAACAGGTTGGCGCAGTGACCGGAAATGCGGTCTGCCACATGGGCGGCCGGCAGATAGGACACCGACCGGTCATCGAGGCCCACCGTCAGCGGGCCCGCGACGAGCCCGACGATCTGCGCGACGACATTGCGGTGGGTCAGCTCCACGCCCTTGGACGGGCCGGTGGTGCCGGAGGTGTAGATGAGGGTCGCGATATCCTCGGACTTCACCGCCTGCCAGGCGGCGTCGAAATCGAAATCGGCTGCGGGAGCGGCCTCCACCTCGGCGAGCGTGAGGGTGCCCGCGGCAGATCCTTCGACCAGCACGATGTGCTCGAGCTCCACGCCCGCGCCGCGCACGGCGTCCAGGAAGGCCGGCTCGGTGATCACGATCTTGTTCTCGGCATTGGTGAACAGATGCGCGATCTGCTCGGCCGAACTGGTGTTGTAGATCGAGAACGGGGTCGCGCCCAGATGCAGGGCCGCGGTGTCGACCAAATTGAACTCGGGCCGATTGGTGAGCATGATCCCCACGGTGTCGCCCGCTGTGACGCCGAGCCCGGCCAGCCCCGCCGCAATGCTGCGCACGTGCTCCCCGTATTCGCGCCAGGTGATTTCCCGTGTGCCGCCGACGGTCCGGATCGCGATCTGCTCCGGACGCAGCGTCAGCGTCTGCTGGAACGCCGCCGGAATCGTGAAGACCGTTTTGCCCGATTTATGCGGATAGCCGATGTCTGTCGTCATAACCCTTTTCCGATTGCCTCTCACTTCACCCGCCACCCGCATGCACCCATTCGACCTGCGAGAACCTCGACGTCCGAGAAGACACCCAACCGACCCACGCACATGGCCACACGCCCTGCTGTGGCGCGGCTCACTCAGCTTAGCCAGAAAGTCGCCTCTGTGTCGCGCGCTACATCGGCGGCGAGCGCGCGAAACTCCGGGCCCACAGTCGCCCGACCCGGAGCGCGACCTATTGTCATCGCGACCCTAGTGGTGACGTGCACCACATACCGAACATCCCGTGCCATCACCCGATGAGCGGCCTATGACGGAGGATCGACCGGGCTTGACCACCACCACGAGGCCGCCGTTGCCGGGCGGAACCCGCGTTCACCGTCTCTACAGCGGACTGCGGCCCAAGAGCCCGCGCGCACTCGACCCCTTGCCGCTGGATCAGCTACCGGACAGCGCTCATCTGCTCACCCGCAAAGGCCAGGAATTGCGGGCCCGGGTGCTCCCGCTCGACGAGCCCGGCGACACCGGCCACGCCCTGATCTTCGGAGCGATCACCGACAACTGCCTCGTTCGACTGCATTCGCGCTGCCTCTACGGTGATGCGCTCGGCTCGCAGGATTGCGACTGCGGACCCGAACTCGAACGCACCATGGACCTCATTCAGCAGGCAGGGGCGGGAGTGCTGATCTACCTCGAACAGGAGGGGCGCGGCGCGGGCCTGATGACGAAAGCACGCGGATTGGGGCTGTGCGATCAGCTCGGGGTCGACACCTTCACCGCCTACAGCCTGCTGGGCGTCGAACCCGATTCGCGCTGTTACGAATCCGCGGGGCGCAGCCTTGCCGGGCTGGGATTGTCCTCGGTGCAGCTGCTGACGAACAACGAACGCAAGGTGCAGGCCCTGCAACGGGCAGGACTGCGCGTTCACGCGATTCCGCTGCACCCGCGCCCGCAAAGTACCAAGGCCGCAAAGTATCTGACCGCCAAACGGCGGCACGACAAACACAGTCTGCCTCGGCACTACAGATCCAGGACCCTGATCCCGGCCATGACCGCCGTTGTCGCCAGTGCCGCCGGACTGGTCGCATGGAACGGATTGCCGATGCTCGGCGGATTCATCGCATTGGCCTGCGCGGCGATAGCCGCTGTCGGGATCACGGGCGCACACTAGAACATTCAGGCCGTGCAAGGGTTGCTGGGTGCTCGGCGGCGGCGACCGGCGAGCAGGCTCAGCGTCCGCATCGCGCCCATCATGACAGCAACGATCACCACGCTCATCGTCCTGGACCGAAGCCAGCTGCGGCACTCGCGTAGCCGCAGCCGCGGCCGGTTGTAGGACGGAAGCTGATGGCCGCGTACTCGTTTCGCTTCCAGATAGCGGCGGGCACGCTCGCTGCGCGGCGAGGTGTGCAACGGCACCAGATCCACCTGCAGGCCCGCGGCGCGTACCGCCGCAACCTTCTCCGGATTGTTGGTGAGCAGTCGCACCGAACGCAGGCCCAGCGCCACCAGCATGGCCACCGCGTCGTCGTAGGTGCGCAGGTCGGCCGGATAGCCGAGCGCCAAATAGCTGGCGAAGGTATCCGCGCCGGTGCGTTCGCCGTGCTGATAACCGCGCGCCTTCGCGATCAGCCCAGCGCCGCGACCCTCCTGCTCGAGGTAGATCAGCACGCCGGCGCCCGCGTCTTGAATGAAGTCCAGTGCCATATCCAGTTCGCTACCGCAGTCACAGTCGTCGGAGCGCAGAACTTCGCCGTACAGGCAGCGCGAATGAATGCGGACCAGGCAGTTGTCGCGTAGCTCGTCGCCGAAGATCAATACGTGTCCATGCTCGTCGTTGTCCCCGACGGCCAGTACTCGCAACCTGAGTTTGCGGCCTTTGCGACCGACATAGTGCTGGGGGTCCGAGCGGCCCAGAGCGGCATGGGCCGTATTGTCGAGCCACGGCATCGCTTGCTCCCTACACCGGTGCGACCCGGTCGGGTGCGGGCGGCGAGCCACGCACCCACACTCCTCGGCTTCAGCCTGGCCGGTCCGGCTTTTCGCCAATCACGCTGTGCTCATTCAGGTTACCGCTGTCGAGGAATCTGTCGATCCTGGAAACCGACGGCATGGACTCGGGAATGTCGCGGCCCGGACTGCGCGCGGAGATTGCTGCGGTGGCCCAGCGGAAGTCGGCCTCCTGGGCCGCACGCTTCGTGGTCGTGAGGCGGTAGACGAGCGCGGCGGAGAATGCCGAGGACGCTCCGGCGGAACTGTCCCGCAGACTCACATGCGGCACGCGCAGTTCGATGGTCGACGATCGTATGGTGCAACCGAATCCGTCGACGATGCAGACCGCACCGACGCCGCGCCGCAACAGCCGTTCGGTGGATACCTCACATGAACTTCCCGGCCAGGTCGCCGCTACTTCCTCTGCGGTGCCGACCAGATAATCGACCGCTGCCAGGTGCTCGTGCAGGTGACCGGGCAGCACGGTCGGCGGCGAGGCATTGACGATCAACCAGGGACGCGGCCGCCCGATGTCGACGATGGCGAGCACCTCCGCGACAACATCGATGGCCTGTTCGAACGTCACGACCACGGCGTCGGAGCAGGTGAGGGCCTGGCGCATCGCGGCGCTGTCGAGATCGGCCGCCGAGAGTCGCAGCCGGTCCTGTTTGAAAGCGATGGAGGCGGATTCACCGGTGAGCAGCATGATGACGGTCGCCACCGGGGTGTGCGCTCCGAGGATGACCTTGAGCAGGCTGGTATCGACGTGCCGATCCCGCAGATAACTTTCGATCGCGCGCCCGTCCTCATCCGCGCCGATCGCGGCGATCAGCCGGGCATCCAGACCCAGGCGGGCCAGGGCGACCGCGCGATTGAGCCCCTTGCCACCGGGATGACGGCGGAAATCGCCCCAACTCGACGCGCCGGGCACGGGGAAGCTCTCGACCACATTGATCTGGTCGGTGGCGGCATCGCCGACGACCGCCACCGTGGGGCAGGAACGCGCCGCTGGATCGTGACCGGCATCGAGGCGGGCCATGCCCGCGATATCGAGTTCCGAACCGGAGCTGAGCAATTCGGCCAGCGCCGTGAACGCCCGCACCTCCGGGTTGTCGCGGAGTGTGCGCACGGTCGGCGCGGCCGGCGGCTCGGCAACGAGCAGCGCGTGATGCAGCCGTTGCCACTGTTCGGTCAGGTAGCGGCGGCGTTCACCGAGATCCGGTCCATACAGCCGATCGAGGTCGATGCCCGCGGGCGGAAGGTCGCGCAGCAGACCCAGGCGCAATTCGGCATCGACGATCAATTGCTGCGTCGGCGGCAGCCGGCGTGCCACATGGCTGATCACCTTCGGCAGCGCCGCGGCCGTCGTCATACCGCTCAGGTGTGCGTACCGCCGCACCACGCTCAACTGCAGCAGGGTGGTGGTGTCGATTTCGGTGCTGGCCAGCCGATCCAGACTCAAACCCGATCGCTTGCGCAGCCGGGTGAGGATCCCACGCACTGCCACCATGCCGGGGTCCTGCGTAGCCGCCAGAGAGTCGGCGCGACGCTGTGGATGGTTTCTTGTCATTCGCCCTCAACGATACCGATGAGCAGGTTTATCGCACAGGAAAACCGGCAATTCCCTTGTAACTTCGGCAATTGCCGGTACCTACCGGCAAATGCCATCCTAGTTTAGGCGAAATAACGCCTCCACCAGACGGTTTGGGAGGTTTCGGTGTTGGGAGCGATTCTCCTGATTCGACGATTCCACCGGGGCACCAGAGCGGCGGCCGGTGAGCCCGATACGGAGCAGGACGCCGAAGTCGCTGTGCGCTAGGCGGATTCGTCCGCCGGCAAATGCGAACCACCACACCCGTACCGTCGTCGCCGCTCGATCCACGTTCACCGTTCGTCGGCAACGACAGCACCGGCTGATCATCGCAATGCGATCAGCCGGTTTCAGGCATTCCGCACAACGGAAGCCGATGGCGACGGCGCTTCATTCTTTGGGAGAACCGTCGTGATCTATGAGAGCAGTCGTTCGATCACCAGTAGCACCAGTCCCGAATGGGCGCGCCGGCGCGCCGATCCGGGGGAACCGGCGTGGGTGTTGAGCTGGTGGCCGGAGGTGTTGTTGACCTTTCGGCAGGCCAGGGATGCAATGGAACTGGCCGAACTGTGCAGTGGGCCGGTGGAACCGGGCC